>DASWHL010000120.1:0-11541 GCA_036398175.1 Gemmatimonadales bacterium | reverse complement strand
GTGCCGTCCACCACCCGGTACCACGGCAGGTGAGTGTGGCCGAACGCTACCAGGTCGCCGCCCCGGGCTCCGGTCTGGCGGGCCATCTTGAGATTGAAGTCGTCGCCCCGGTCCTGGGTCCAGTAGAAGGTGTTGAGCGTGGGGTTGCCATGCACCAGGATGAGGGTGGGCCCGGCCACGTGCCCGCCCAGGGGGCGCACGTCGAGGCGGAAGGGCAGCGCGCCCAAGCGCCGTTTGGTCGCGTCGCTGGTGTGCGCCAGGGTCCACCGGTAGCTCAGGTGCGACAGCGCTTCCTGCTTGGGGTCTTCGTACTTGCAGCCGCAGTGCTTGTAGTGGGTGGCGACCGTGGAATCGTAGTTGCCGGCGACGCCGGCAATGCCCCGCTCCACCAGCAACGACACGACCTCGTCGGGCCACGGCGCGTAGCCCACGAGGTCGCCCAAGTGGTAGAGGGGAGCGTCCGGCTCCCGGCGCTCGACGTCGGCGAGAACCGCCTCGAGCGCCGGGAGGTTGGCGTGGATGTCGGACAGCAGGACCAGGCGCATCAGGCGGCCGGCTTGGTGGCCCGCACGAAGGCGCTGTAGAACTTGCCGTCTACCTCGGCCCGGTAGACCCGCGTCGGCTCGAGGCTCACGTCCTGAAACCCGGCCGCCGACAGCTGGGCGGCGTACTCCCGCTCTTCCAGCGCGCCCGCGATGCAGCCAATCCACAGCTCGACACTGCGGCGGACGTCGGCCGGCACGTCGCCCTTCACCACCACGTCGGAGACGGCAAACCGCCCGCCCGGCTTCAGCACCCGGTATGCCTCGCGCAGGACCTTCCCCTTGTCCGCGGCCAGGTTGATGACGCAGTTGGAGATGATCACGTCCACCGACGCATCCGGGAGCGGGATGCTCTCGATGTCACCCTTCAGGAACTCGGCATTGGTGACCTCCGCCTTGCGCTGGTTCTCCCGCGCCAGGTCCAGCATCGCGTCGGTCATGTCCAGACCGTATGCCTTCCCCGTCGGGCCCACGCGCCTCGCCGAGAGCAGGACGTCAATCCCGCCGCCCGAACCCAGGTCCAGCACGATTTCACCCGGCTTCAGCTCCGCGAGCGCCGTGGGGTTCCCGCAGCCCAGCGAGGCGCGTACGGCGGTCTCCGGCAGCACGGCCGTCTCCGCGTGCGAGTAGAGGTTGGCCGTGATCGGGTCGGCGCCGCCCGACGTGCCGCATCCGCACCCACATCCGCTCCCATCGGTCACGCCGAGCGCGGTGAGCGCATACTTCTCCCGCACCACAGCCTTGAGGTCTTCTCCCGCCTTCGTCATCGGCTCGCCGTCCTGTTCCAAGGTTCATCCCGCAGGTCCCGCCGCTTCCCCTAGCGACACGCACACCCCGGCTTCCCCTCCTCCGCGGCCGTGTCGTACTTCGCCAGCGCTTCGTCCAGCGCACAGACACACGATTCCAGCCGTTCCGGATTCAGCCGATAGTAGGTCCAGCGCCCTTCCTTGCGGGCGTGCAGGAACCCCGCCTCCCGCAGCGTCTTCAGGTGGTGCGACAGCAGTGGCTGGGGGAGATCCATGGCGTCGGTGAGCTCGCAGACGCAGCGCTCGCCCCCCGCGAGGAGGTCGAGGATGCGCATTCGCGTGGGGTCGCCGAGGGCTCGGAAACCGGCGGCAGCCTGGTCGCGGGGCGGGACGGTGGTCGGCATGGCTGATAAAGTATCAACGATGTTTTATGCGTCAAGCCCTCCCCCCTTGGTGGTCCCGCCCTGAAGGGCGGGCTCGGCATTGACACATGCGCTCCCGGTGCTACTTTCTTAGCAGCAAGTGCAGGTTTTTTAGCAGGCGACCTCGGGAGGCGTGACTCTTCCCGCCCGGGTCCCCCCGTACGGAGGAGGTGCGCATGGCCACCGACCGCTCAGCCCTGTCCCGCCGTGAACGGCAGATCATGGACGCCATCTACCTGCTCGGGGAGGCCACGGCGCAGGACGTGCTCGAGCAGATCGCCGATCCGCCCGGCTACTCCGCCGTCCGGGCGCTCTTGCGCATCCTTGAAACCAAGGGCCACGTGCGCCACCGGCAGGACGGCCCCCGGTACGTCTATCACCCGACCGTGCCCCGGGAACGGGCACGCGACTCCGCGTTGCGCCAGCTGGTGCGCACGTTCTTCGACGGTTCGGCGGGCGCCGCCGCCGCCGCTCTGCTCGACCTGTCGCGCGACGACCTGACCGACGACGAGCTGGCGCAGCTCGAGGCCCTCGTCGAGCGTGCGCAAGGAGGGACGCTGACATGACCGACCTGCCCGTGGTGCTCGTCTGGGGACTCAAGGCCACCCCACTGTTCCTGCTGGCCCTGGCGCTCACGCCCCTGCTCCGCCGGTCCAGCGCCGCCGTCCGGCATTTCGTCTGGGCCCTGGCGCTCGGCGCGGCCCTGGTGCTCCCGCTGCTGACGGCGGTCGCGCCTCGCTGGGAAGTGAGGGTGCCAGCAATCCAGCCGCTCGGTGCGGCACCGGATTTCGCCGCCGACTTCCCGCCCGCCTCGCCGGTCGCCGCGGCGGTGCAAACCCAGACCGTTCCACCCGTCGCTGCCCCTGCGGACGCCTCGGCCACGTCGGCCTCGATCAATGCCGCATCGGCCGCAAGCTCGATCACCCGCATCTGGGGACTCGGCGCGGGGTTGATTGCGGCCCTGCTGGCCCTCTCTCTCTGGCGCACCGCAGGCATGACACGGCGCGCGCGACCGATGGCCCACGTCGGGGTCCTGCGGGAAACCCGGCAGCTGGCCGAGCAACTCGGCATCCGCCGGCGGGTGCGCGTGCTCCAGGCGGACGACGAGATCATGCCCATGACATGGGGTGGCGTGCGCCCGCGCGTCCTGGTCCCCGCGGGGTTCGTGGCCTGGCCGGCGGCGCGGCGGAAGGCGGTACTGGTGCACGAGCTGGCCCACGTGAAGCGGTGGGACTGGGCAACGCAACTCGGCGCCCGCCTCGTGGTGGCCCTGTACTGGTGGAATCCCCTGGCCTGGGTGGCCGCCCGGCGGCTGCGCGAGGAGCGCGAGCTGGCCTGCGACGACCTGGTGCTGGCCCACGGCACCGTGGCCTCGACGTACGCGGGAGATCTGCTGGAGATCGCGAGAGCATTCCGCGCGAGCCCGGCGACCGCGCTCGCCGGCGTCGCGATGGCACGCCGGTCTCACCTGGCCGGCCGGCTCCTCGCCGTGCTCGATGCGGCTCGGCCCCGCCGCGCGCTCCCGCCGCGCCAGGCCTTGAGCGCAACGACCGCGGCCGTCGTCCTGCTGCTCCCCATCGCGGGGCTCGCGGGCCGGGCTGACCGGTACGCGCCCGATGCGGAGCGGGAAAGAGGCGCGGCGCCATCCCGGACGCTGGTCGTTCTCGCCACGGCAAACGTCGAATCAACCGTGCCGGGCACCACCCCACCGGTCGCCCTGTCCCTCCAGTCGCGGGCCACGCTCTGCGACTGGTCGGCCCGGAGCGGCCGGAGTTCGTCATCCACCAGCATCAACGACGAACGGATGATGATCCAGATCTCGCGCGACGACTGCACTATGACCGTGCGCGCCGAGGGCGAGCTGGTGTTCTCCGACGACGACCGCGACCTCACGCGGATTGCCGACAACGGGTACTTCGAGATCGAGGAGCGCCACGGCCGGACGCGACGCCGCGTGGAGATTGCCGAGGCGCGGGGGCGGCTCGAGCGGCGGTGGTTCGTGGACGGCGGCGAGCAGCCGTACGGGGACGACGCCCGCGCCTGGCTGGGCGACGCGATCCTCGTGCTGGTCCGCCGCGCCGGGATCAACGCCGAGGCGCGCGCGATCCGGATCCTCACCACACAGGGGGAAGACGGGCTGATCGCGGAAATCGCACAGCTCCAGAGCGATCACGTGGCGGGGCGCTACTACCGGGTCCTGTTCGAGCGGGGGACGCTCAGCTCCGGCCAGCTCGCGCGACTGCTCGCCGACGCCGCGCAACGCATCGAGTCAGACCACGAGCTGGGCCGCGTCCTGGCCACTGTGGCCGCGCGCGGGCCCATGAACGCCGAGGTGCAGCGGGCCTACGTGCGGGCGACGGACGGACTCGACTCCGATCACGAGCACGGGCGGGCGCTCGAGGCGTTGGTCACCTCCGGCACCGCCGACGCCGGCACGCTGGACGCCATGCTCGCCTCCGCGGGGCGGATCGAGTCGGACCACACCCGCGCCCGGGTCCTGCTCGCGGTGGCGGCGCGGTATCCGGCCGACCGGCCCCTGCCGGCCTCCTACCTGAATGCCGTGGGGAGCATGGAATCCGACCACGAGCGCGGCCGTGTCCTGACGCAGATCCTGCAGCGGGACCCGTTGTCCGCGGCGGACCGCGCGCGCGTCCTGGGCGTCGTCTCCCGCATCGGCAGCGACCACACGCGAAGCCAGGTCCTCATGGGCGTGGCCGGGCAGGCTCCGCTCGACGACCTCACCCGTGACGCGTTCTTCGCAGCGGTGCGGGACATGGACTCCGACCACAGCCGTCAGCAGGTGCTAAAGGCGGCGCTGGCGGATCGGCCGGACGAGGCCACGATCCTCGCCGTGCTCGACGCGGCCCGCGCGATTGGCTCCAGCCACTCGAAGGCCGAAGTCCTGACCGCGGTGGCGGCAATGGGACGGATGACCGCCCGTGTCCGCGCGGCGTATGCGTCGGTCGCCGAGACCATCAACTCCCGCCACGACCGGGAACGGGTGATGCGCGCGGCCGGCCTCCAGGGAACGTAGGACCCCACGGGAGACTTTATCTGGAACGTGACGCGCGACGAGCTGGACGTGCAGCGTGTCGTGCGCTACCGGATCACCGTGCCGTCGCCGTAGGTCCCGTCCGGGCTACGGCTCGAGCAGCAGGCCGAGGATCCCCCCCGCGCTTTCGTCGAGGAGCAGCAGGGTCCGCACCTGTCCTCCCCCCAGGAGCACGCGCGACCGGGCCAGCGTATCGGCCCGATCCGCGGTGGTCACCACCAGGGTCCACCATCCAGGGTCGCTCGTCAGGTAGGGGAACACGACCCCGTAGGGAAACGGGAACGCGACCTCGACGGACTCCTGTCCGGCGGGCGTCGTCAGGGACACGGCAATGTCCGGCGCCATCACGGCGAGGTGAATCAACCGCAGGCGGCCCAGATTCGGGCTGACGACGGTGTCGGCATCGGGGATGGGCCACGGCTCCGGCCCACCAGGGCCCTCGCGGACCGCGAACGTGTGCCGGCTTCCTTCGAGGAACTCGAATTCACCCCTGGCAATGGGCGTGGCGGCGCCGGTCTCCCTGACCTCAACGGCTTGTGGCCCGGCCCGAACGACCCCGATCTCAGATGGGAGTCCGGGCAGTGCGCCGACCACCGCACGGCGGCCCGCGACCACCAGATCGAGCGCCGGGAGGGCCGGATGCGTGTGAACCAGCCGCACGCGGGCGGACGGCGGCACCTCGATCCGGACCGCCGGCCCCCGGCGCAGGCCCTCGTGGGCATTCACGAACGGGCGCAGCCGATACGTCCCGGCCGGGCCCTCCCGGCCGGACCAGCGGCGCTCAACCACGACGGAGTCGCCGGGACGGAGGCTCCAGATCCGGAGATCCGACCAGCACGCCCGGTCCTCCCGCCCGGTCACCGACCCGTCCGGGTGCAGGACCTCAATCCCGAACGTGCAGGAGCTGTTGCCGTGGAACTGGATGGGGAAGACGCTCGGATTGCGGACCAGGATCGTGACCGTCACGGGCTCGCCCGGCACCGTGGTGTCAACGGGCGCGGTCAGGCTGACCTCGAGCCCCCCGAGCGGCTCCGTGAAGATCTCGCACGCGGCCAGTGACGCAAGCGGAGCCAGAGCCAGAAACGCTCGCCAATGCGACATATTCCCTCCCCGATCGGATGCGGCCTCCCGCTACCCGACCTACCCCCCGCTCCACCCCCCCCGTCACATCGCTGGGATCTGCGCTCAGAACGCGCCGGGGCGCTCCCGGGCCCCCGGCAGGTCCAGCATCTCCACGCCGTTGAGGTACTCCGTAATGGGCGCCGACTCGAGGTTCGTGAGCTTCCGGACGTCGGCGCTGATCCGGAGCGCCGCGTCGTGAATGGCCCGCGCCGACTCCCGCTGCTCCTCGGTCAGATCTTGCTCCATGTGCACCAGCATCTCGCTCTCGCCCACGATCGTCCCGAGCGCGTTGTTGAGCTGGTGGCGAACCGTCAGCGCCAGCTGTCCCACCACCGCGAGCCGCGCCTGCTCCAGCGCCTTCTGATACCGATCGTGCAGCTCCTGGGAGAGCCAGCCCACGCTGATGGCGATGGCGCCGAACGCGACGTAGATGGGGCCGGTGATCCGGACGTCGTACGGTTGCATTGCGATGGCCATCAGGGTCGCCACTCCCAGGAACAGGACCGTGGCGGTGAGCAACCCCACCAGCGCGCCGCGCAGCCCGTAGTGGAGTGACAGCAGGAAGGCCGGGACCAGCGTGACGAGCCACACCAGTTCGTCGTACAGGCCGACGTCGCGCGGGAGGGCCAGGGCCGCCACGACCGGAAACAGGTAGGCGCCCACGGTATAGACCCAGAAGCGTCCGGGGAGCGGCGGGAGGTGGACGACATGTTCGAGACGCAGGGCGTCGCGCAACCGGGGAAAGCCGGTCCGGGGCATGCCATAAGCTCTTGTGTGCGACACGACAGGGCAATCCCCCGGCCCCGCGGCGCACGCCCTTGGGGCGCGGCTGGTCAACCCACCCGGAACAGCTCGAGCCCCCGCTCGTACCGCCGCTCGATCCGGCGCCGGAGCCCCAGGTGTTCGGGCCGAGTGAGCGTCGGGTCCCGGTCGAGCAGGGCGCGGGCCTGCTGCCGCGCCACGCGCACGAGCTCTCCGTCCTGATCGAGGCGGGTGTACCGGAGGGTCAGCCCGCCCGACTGTCGCGCCCCCGCCAGCTCCCCCATGCCCCGCTCCCGGAGATCCAGCTCGGCAATCGCGAACCCGTCGGTTTCCCGGGCAAAGGCCCGCAGGCGCGCGGCCGCCCCCGGCGCATCGGTGAGCAGCACGCAGTGGCTCTCGTCCGCCCCGCGTCCCACGCGGCCGCGCAGCTGGTGGAGCTGCGCGAGCCCGAACCGCTCGGGATGCTCGACCACCATCACCGTGGCGTTCGGCACGTCAATCCCCACCTCGATCACGGTCGTGGCGACGAGCACCTGAACCTCGCGGTCGCGGAAGCGGCGCATCACGCCGTCGCGCTCCTCCGCGGGCATCCGGCCGTGCACCAGCCCTACCGTGGCCGGCGCCAGCGTCTTGGTCAGTTCCCCGGCCATCTTCGTCGCGGCCTTGAGGTCGAGCTGCTCCGACTCGTCAATCACGGGGTACACGACGTAGGCCTGGCGGCCGGCCGCGCACGCCGCCCGGAGAAACTCGTAGACCCTGGCGCGGCCGCGGCTCGACCGCACGCCGGTCTTGACGGGTGTCCGACCCGGCGGTTTCTCGCGCAATTCCGAGATGTCGAGGTCGCCGTAGAGCGTGAGGGCCAGGGTTCGCGGAATGGGAGTCGCCGACAGGAGCAGGACTTCCGGCGCCTCGCCCTTTTCGATGAGCGCCGCCCGCTGCTCGACGCCGAAGCGGTGCTGCTCGTCAATCACCACGAGCCCGAGCCGCCGAAACGCCGTGGCCTCCTGGATCAGCGCGTGGGTTCCGACCACGAGCGTCGCCTCCCCGGACGCGATGCGCTCGCGGACGCGTTTCTTTTCCCCATTCGACAGCCGGCCGATCAGCATCTCGGGCACGAGCCCCAGCGGGGCCAGCAGGTCCGAGAGGGTCGCCGCGTGCTGTTCCGCCAGCAGCTCCGTCGGCGCCATCAGCGCGGCCTGGTACTCGTTCTCGAGGGCGAGCAGCATCGCGAACACCGCCACGACGGTCTTCCCCGCACCCACGTCTCCCATGAGCAGGCGATGCATCCGGCGGGGCGACGTCATGTCCGCGAGGATCTCCCGGACCGCCTGCTTCTGGCCGGCGGTGAGCTCGAACGGGAGCGCGTCCTTGAGTGCCGAGGTCAGCTCCTTCCGGCTCTCGAATCGTGCCGCACGGGGAGCATGGGTGGCCAGGTGCCGCGCCCGGGCCACGACGAGCTGGAGATCCAGAAGCTCGTCAAACGCCAGGCGGCGGCGGCCGTCCTCCCACGGAGCGACGGGAGCGACGGGAGCGACGGGAGCGACGGGAGCGACGGGAGCCGGGCGGTGCAGGCGCTGCAAGGCTTCACGCAAGGGGAGGACACCAGCCGCCGCGCGCGTTGCCGGCGGCACCACATCCTCGACCGTCGCCAGCATGTTATCCAGGTTGTCGTGCACGATCCGCCGCACGAGCCGGTGGCTGAGACCTTCGGTTGCCGGATACACCGGAATCACCAGCCCCGACGCGATCCCCGTCGCCTCGTCCGTGCCCGTCGCGCCCGTCGTGCCCGTCGCGCCCGTCGAGTCTTCCAGCACGATCTGCTCCCTCGGCACGATCTGCCGCCCGTGGTAGTACTTCACGGGGCCGGTCACGAGCAGCAGCTGGCCGGGGACGATGGTGCGGTCGAGGAACGCCTGGCCGGGCCACGCGCACTCGATCACGCCGGTGTCGTCGCGCAGGATGGCCCGGAAAATCCGGAGACGGCCGCGGGTCGGGAGCACGCCCTTGGACACGACCCGGCCGACCACGGTCACCTCCTCGCCTACGACCACCCGCGCGATGGGGGTGACGGACGTGGCGTCCAGGTAGCGGTGCGGCGTGTGATACAGCAGGTCCTCGACCGTCCGGACGCCGAGGCGCGCAAAGGCCTCGGCCCGGCGCGGCCCCACGCCGCGCAGGAACTGCACCGCGGTGGCGAGCTCGAGCGGCATCAGTCCGCGAGGAGGCGTTCGGCGTAGCGCACGGGATCGAACGGCTCGAGGTCGTCCAGTCCCTCGCCCACGCCGATGAACCGGATCGGTACCCCCAGCTCGCGGCGAACGGCGACCGCGGCGCCCCCCTTGGCCGTCCCGTCCAGCTTGGTCACGATCACGCCCGTGAGCGGCACCGCGTCCGCGAACGCGCGGCCCTGCTGGAGCGCGTTCTGCCCGACCGTGCCGTCGAGCACGAGCAGCGCCTCGTGCGGCGCGCCGGGGCGCTTCCGCGCCACGACCCGCACCACCTTGCGCAGCTCGTCCATGAGGTTGGCCTGCGTGTGCAGCCGTCCGGCGGTGTCCACCAGCACCACGTCGGCGCCGCGCGCCGCGGCCGCCTCGATGGCGGCAAAGGCCACGGCCGCCGGGTCGCCGCCCTGCTGCCCCGTGACGCACGGCACGCCCAGCCGGTCGGCCCAGATGGCGAGTTGCTCGACAGCGCCCGCGCGATACGTGTCAGCGGCCGCGAGCAGCACACGATGGCCGGCCCGCTGGAGGCGCCAGGCGAGCTTGGCCGTCTGCGTGGTCTTCCCCACCCCGTTCACCCCCAGCACGAGGATCACGGCGGGGCCGTCCCCGTTCACGTCCACGCGCAACGCATCCGCGGACCCGGCATCCCGGACCTGGGCCGCGATGGCCTCGACGAGCCACGTCCGGAGGGCGCCCTCGGTCCGGAGCGTCCCGCGGCGCATGGCCTCTTCGAGCTGCTCGACGAGCGCGAACGCGCCCGCGCCGAAATCCGCCTCGAGCAGCACGCGCTCCACGCGCTCCAGGGCGGCGCGGTCGAGCCCCCGCACGAGCACGCCCACGTCCGTCAGGGCCACGGCCCTGAGCCGCTGCCAGAGACCACGCTTCATGGCAGCCCCCGCCGCAGGCGCCACGCCCATTCCGCCACGAAGGCGAGCATCGCGATCCCGAACACCCACCAAAGTTCGCGCAGCCCCACCCGCGCCGTCCGGAGCGCCGGCGGCCGCGGGTCCGGCGCGACGCGCGCCCGCGGCACGAACTCGGGCGAATACTCCTCGACGGCAACCGTCCCCTCGGCCGCCACCGGGCCGCGCAGGCGCCAGCGGTACACTCCCGGCGCGAGCGGGAGTGCCGCGGTGCGATCAGCCCCGAATCCGATCCGGTGCCGGGCGGTCGAGTCCGGGCCGGTCACTTCGAGCGTAGCACTGTCCGGCGGGGGGCCCGCGCCGGCCCACCGGAACGTGACCGGAATCCCCCGGGCCACCACCGGCTCGCCGAGGAGTACGGGCACGGTGCCGGGCTGGTCGCCCGCCAGGAGCCACTCGACGCCCGCTGCCAGCAGGGTCCGATAGGCCTCGCGGTCGTGCCCGCCGCGGAACGCCCAGCGCCACAACCCCGCGGCCGTCGTGATCAGCTCGCGCCGCCCGGCCGAATCCCGCGCCGCCACCACGACCCGTTGCGCGCCGCGGCGCCCCAATCGGGCGGTGAGCGCGGCCTGCCATCCCGTCGTTTCGTGCGGCTGCATGCCGCGGAGCGGCGGAAGCGAATCCCACGCGAGGCCCGCAAGGCGCGGCACGAGCGGCGACGTCGGGAGGTTGGCGGCCACGTACCAGTCGCCGGCCATCCCGCCGCTCCCGCCACCCGACCATCGCCACACGCGGCGGGCGCGGTCGGCGCCGGGCACCGCGCCGCGGACGAGGACCACCGCCGCTCCCCGAATGGCGGACTCGACCCGCGCGGCACCGACTCGTGCCTGCGTCCGGAGATCCACCCAGCGCCCGCCCCCGAGGTCGCCGAACGCCTCCACGCCACCGGGAGCGAGATCGGCCAGCTCGCGCGCCAGGAAGCGCGCCTCCCAATCCAGCGGCCGCGCGACGAGCACCGCCGCGGGGAGCGCGGCAACCGTGACGACCCGGAGGCGCGTGTCATCCCGCCGTTCCGGATCGCCGGCCGCGCGCACGTCGATCTCGAGCACATGCACACCCGATCCCAGGACGCGGGGCGGCAGCGTCACCGTGCGCCGGCCCCGCCCCGGCGAGGGCGGGAGCGAAACCGCCCGCTGGAGCAGGGTCGTCCCGGCCCGACGGATGGTGAGCGTGCCCGCGGAATCGCCGAGCCCGCCCCAGGTGGTGAGTTCCACGGTAACCGTGAGCGAGTCTCCCGCCAGGACGCGTTCCGGTGCCGCGGCCTCGGTTACCGCCAGCCCGGGGCGCTCGGCACGCGGCAGCAGCACCAGCCGCAGCCGCTCGCGCAACGCCGCCGGCACGGTGGCCAGGTCTTCCAGCTCGCCGTCCGTCACCACGATGGCCGGACCGCCGCGGGCCGCGGCCAGGCGGAGCGCATCGCCCACCCGTGAGCGACCGTCTTCCGGCGGCGCAGAATCGAACGGTTCGGTGCCGGTTCCGAACCGCACGACGTGGCCGTCCCGTCCCGCCATCGCAACGGCCGTGTCGAGCGCGCCGGCCCAAGCGCCTTCGAGCAGCTGCATGCTCAGCGACGCGTCGAGTGCCACCGTGGTGGGCCCCGCCCGCCCGCTGCGCCGGAGGCCGGCGTTCGCCAGCAAAGCGAGCAGCGTCACGAACGCCGCGGCCCGCAGCGCCGCGAGGCCCGCCCCCACGAGCCCGAGCCGTTCCCGGACCAGGTACACGTACGCCGCGGCGGCGAGCGCCGCCGCGG
>DASWHL010000119.1:0-10193 GCA_036398175.1 Gemmatimonadales bacterium | reverse complement strand
TCCGCGTGCTGCTCCCGGTCCAGAACTCCGAAATGCTGCTCGAGCGCATCGAAGCGCAGGGCATCCCCATCCAGGCGCGCGAGCCCCGGACCCCGTTCGGGACCGTGTTCATCAACCTGCTGCCGTGGCTCATCCTGATCGGCCTGTGGCTGTTCTTCTTCCGGCAGGTGCAGGCGGGGGGGAACCGGGCGTTCTCGTTCGGCAAGTCCAAGGCCAAGCTGCTGACCGGCGACACGCCGAAGGTCACGTTCGCCGACGTCGCCGGCTGCGACGAGGCCAAGGTCGAGCTGGAAGAGATCATCGAGTTCCTGCGCGATCCGCAGAAGTTCCAGCGGCTGGGCGGGCGCCTGCCCAAGGGGGTCCTGCTGGTCGGACCGCCGGGCACGGGCAAGACCCTGCTCGCGCGGGCCGTGGCGGGCGAGGCGGCGCGGCCGTTCTTCTCGATGTCCGGCTCGGACTTCGTGGAGATGTTCGTGGGCGTCGGGGCCTCGCG
Source organism: Gemmatimonadales bacterium (assembly GCA_036398175.1). Lineage (GTDB taxonomy): Bacteria > Gemmatimonadota > Gemmatimonadetes > Gemmatimonadales > GWC2-71-9 > JAOTWJ01. Next base: position 9,700 of record DASWHL010000119.1, on the reverse strand, counting down.
GGTGCGGGACCTCTTCGAGCAGGGCAAGGCCCACGCGCCCTGCATCATCTTCATTGACGAGATTGACGCCGTGGGCCGGCACCGGGGCGCGGGGCTCGGCGGCGGCCACGACGAGCGGGAGCAGACGCTGAACCAGCTGCTCGTCGAGATGGACGGCTTCGAGTCCAACGAGGGCGTGATCCTGATCGCCGCCACCAACCGCCCGGACGTGCTGGACCCGGCGCTGCTCCGGCCCGGCCGCTTCGACCGGCAGGTGGTGGTGGACATGCCGGACGTGCGCGGCCGCGAGGCCATTCTCAAGGTGCACGCCCGCGACAAGCCGCTCGCGCGCGACGTCCGGCTCGACGTCGTCGCCAAGGCCACGCCGGGGCTCGCGGGCGCCGACCTCGCCAACATCGTGAACGAGGCCGCCCTGCTCGCGGCGCGGCGCGCCAAGCAGCAGGTGGAGATGCCGGACCTCGAGGACGCCAAGGACAAGGTGATGCTGGGCGTCGAGCGCAAGAGCATGGTGCTCTCGGACGAGGAGAAGAAGCTCACGGCCTACCACGAGGCCGGCCATGCCATCGTGAGCCTCCGTGTCCCCGGTCAGGATCCCGTCCACAAGGTGACCATCGTGCCCCGCGGGCGGGCGCTCGGGATCACGTTCTCGCTGCCGGAAGAGGATCGGCACAACTACACCAAGGAGTACATCGTCGGCCGCCTGGCCATGGGCTACGGCGGTCGGGTTGCCGAGGAGCTGATCTTCGGACCCGCGAAGGTGACGACCGGGGCGGCGCAGGACATCCAGCATGCCACCGAGCTGGCGCGCCGCATGGTGACCCAGTTCGGCATGAGCGACGTCATCGGCCCGATCGCGGTGGGCGACCGCGAGCAGCAGATCTTCCTGGGGCGCGAGATTTCCCAGCGCCACGAGGTGTCCGAAAAGACCGCGGAGATCGTGGACGGCGAGATCAAGCGGGTGCTCGACGCCGCGCTCACCCGGGCACGGGAGATCCTCGAGGGCGACATGCCCCTGCTGCACACGATGGCGCAGGCGCTGCTCGACCGGGAGACGCTCGACCGGGAGGAAATCGAGCTGCTGGCCAAGGGCAAGGAACTGCCGCCCAAGGCGCCGGTGCCGCCCGTCCTCCCATCCCCGGTGCGGCCCGGTGTCGAGGCGGCGCCGGCGGGGGAGCGGAAGCCCGTGCTGGGGAGCCCGCCGCCGGAGCCCGCGGGCGCGTGACACCCACGCCGCTCGCGCCGCGCCCCGCCGCGCTCGCGGCGGCGCCGGCGTGCCGCGGCGGCTCCGGGGACCCGGTGGAGGCGGCCGGCCCCGCGCCTCCGTGGTCGTGGCCCACGGCCCGCGGGACCATCGCGCTGGATCGGCCGGTGGTCATGGGCATCCTGAACGTCACGCCCGATTCGTTCAGCGACGGCGGCCGGTGGCTCGATCCGGACGCGGCGCTGGCGCACGCCGAGGAAATGCTGGCCGACGGTGCCGATCTCCTGGACGTCGGGGCCGAGTCCACGCGTCCCGGGCGTCCCACGCCCGTGCCCGCCGAGGAAGAGTGGCGCCGGCTGGGACCGGTTCTGGAGGGTCTGGTCCGCCGGTTCCCGATGGTCCCCATCAGCGTGGACACGGTGAAGGCGGAGACGGCGCGTCGCGCGCTGGGGGCCGGGGCGTGGATCATCAATGACGTGACCGGCCTCCGCCACGACCCGGCCGTTGCCGACGCGTGCGCCGCGGCCGGCGCGGGCCTCGTGGTCATGCATTCCCGGGGCGACCTGGCGGATCTGGCCACGTACGCCCATGCGACCTATGGCGCGCTCATGACCGAGATCGCGGAGGAGCTGGACGGGATGGTGCGAACAGCCGAAGGGCGGGGCGTGGCCCCGGCGCGCATTGCCGTGGATCCGGGCTTCGGCTTTGCCAAGCGGCCGGAGCACAACCTGCGCCTGCTCGACCGCCTGGCCGCGTTGCGCGCCCTGGGGCGCCCGCTCGTGGTTGGGCCCTCGCGGAAGCGGTTTCTCGGGGCCGTGACCGGTCGTGAGGCCGCGGCCCGCGATGCGGCGACGGCCGCGGCCTGCGTGCTGGCGAGCGAGCGCGGCGCCCACGTCTTCCGCGTCCATGCGGTCCGCGAGACGCGCGACGCGCTGCGTGTGGCCCACGCGGCACGGACGGCGTGATGCCGCTCGATCAGCTGCGGTTCCTGGTCCCGGGGTTCCGCGACGTCGTGGAAATCCTGATCGTCGCCTACCTGATCTACCGCGCCCTGCTGTTTCTCGCCGGGACGCGCGCGCTCCAGATCCTGATCGGGCTCGTGATCCTGGGCGGCGTGTACTTCTTCGCGCTGCTCCTCAAGTTCACGATGGTCGCGACCCTGCTCGGCATGCTGTTCACGTATGGCGCGTTCGCCGCGATCGTGGTGTTCCAGCCGGAGCTGCGGCACGCGCTCGCGCGCCTGGGGCGCACGCGCGCGTTCAATCTCCTGGTCTACAACACGACGGTCTCCACGGCCGGGGAGATCGCGGGCGCCGCGGAGCGGCTGGCGCGGGCCGGCACCGGGGCCATCATCGCCATCGAGGGCGAAGTGTCGCTGGACGATTACATCGAAACCGGCACCCGCATGCGCGCGAGCGTGTCCGGGGAGCTGTTGAGCACGATCTTCACCCCCTATTCGCCGCTCCACGACGGCGCCGTGATCGTCCGGGGGGACGAGATCATCGGCGCGGGGTGCGTCCTGCCGCTGACCCAGTTTCCCGTGACGGACAAGTCGCTCGGCACGCGGCACCGCGCGGCGCTCGGTCTGTCGGAGGAATCCGACGCCGTGGTCATCGTGGTGTCCGAGGAGACCTCGCGCATCTCGGTGGCCCAGGGCGGGCTGCTCAAGCAGGGGGTCACGCCCGAGCAGGTCCGCGACGCGCTCACCAGCCGTCGCAGCGGGGCGCTTGCGTTCCGCGCCGCGTCTGGCGAGCCTTCAGCCGCCTGAACCCGCCACGTCCACGCCCATGCCAGCAACGACCCCCGAACGGGTGACCGCCGAGCGGCCCCCGTACCGCGCGGCGAGTCTCGTCTTCGTCGTCGTGCTCGCCGGCTACCTCTACACGCTCGCGCCCACCGTGACCTTCTGGGACGCGGGCGAGTTCATCGCGGCCGCGCGGCTCCTCGGGATCCCCCATCCCCCCGGGACGCCGCTCTTCGTGCTCCTGGGCAACGTGTTCGGGCAGCTCGTACCGTTCGGCGAGTTCGCCTGGCGCACGAACTTCATGACCGCCGTCTTCAGCGCCGGGGCGGCGGCCTGTCTGTTCCTGGTCGTGGTGCAGGCGCTGCGCGGGTGGCGCAGCGACGACCCTACGGCGGCCGGGGACGGCCTGTTCGTGTGGGGCGGCGCCATCGCCGCGGCCCTGGCCTCCGCGTTCGCGTTCACGGTCTGGCAGAACTCGAACGAGACCGAGGTCTACATGGTGGCGGCGTTCAGCATCGCCGCCGTGTGCTGGCTGGCGTGGCTCTGGCGGAGCCATCGCGGCACGATGCGGGCGTCGCACATCCTGCTGCTCATCGTGTACATCGGGGCCGTCTCCCTCGGCAACCACCTGCTGACGCTGCTGGTGGGTCCGGCGCTGATCGTGTTCGTCTGGCACGTGCTCAAGACCGAGCCGTTGCCCGCGGAGGCCGACCGCCGCGCCGAGTGGGCGCAATGGGCCGTCCTGCTGGGAGTCTGGGCGCTGCTGATCGGGGCGGGGCTCGGCAGCACGTCGCTGCTCGTGCTCGGCGGCCTCGCGTTTCTGGCCGCCGCGGTCTACGCCGCCAGCGTGGGATCGCTGGGCTTCGCGCTCACGGTCGTGGCCATCGCGGCGGTCGGGGCCTCGACCTACCTGTTCCTCTATATCCGGGCGGGACTCGATCCGTTCATCAACGAAGCGGATCCGTCCACGTGGGAGGCCCTGCTCTCGGTCATCCAGCGGGAGCAGTATCCGCCGCGGTCGCCTTTGGACAATCCGGTCTTCCCGTCGGGGCCCGACAACCCGGGCCGCAACCTGACGATCATCGGCCTGCAGGTGCAGAACTACCTGCAGTACTTCGACTGGCAGTGGGCCAACGGCCTGGCGGCCACAAAGGCCGTGTTCGCGGGCGCCCGGCTGCCCTTCACGCTGGCGTTCACGACCTGTGGCGTCGTCGGCCTGGGCGAGCTGTACCGCCGGGACCGGTCCGTGTTCTGGCTGCTGCTCCTGCTCTTCCTCACGACGGGGCCGGCGTTGATGGGGTACATGAATTTCAAGCCCGGCTATTCCCTCGGGTGGGACCTGTTCCCCCAGGGCGAGCAGCACGAGGTGCGGGAACGGGACTACTTCTTCACGGTGTCGTTCCAGGCGTGGGGGCTCTTCGCGGGGATCGGGCTCGCGACGCTGGCCCGGGCGCTCCGCGCACGCCTCGGCGCGGCCACCGCGGCGGCCCGCGGCGGGTCGGTGGCGGTGCTGGCGCTGGCGCTCCTGCCGCTCGCGCTCAACTTCACGGCCGCGAGCCGGCGACACGGCCCCACCGCCACGCTCGCCCGCGACTTCGCGTACGACATGCTCCAGTCGGTCGAGCCGTACGGCATCATGTTCACCAACGGCGACAACGACACCTTCCCCCTGTGGTGGGCGCAGGAGGTCGAAGGAATCCGGCAGGACGTGGCGGTGGTGAACCTGTCGCTCGGCAACACGGACTGGTACCTGCGCCAGCTCCGCGACAACCCCGTGCGGCCGTTCGATCCGGCCCTGGCGCCCTGGTTTGCCCACCTGGCGCCCGCGGAGCCGCCCCCACCGCTGCACACCATGACCGACGCGCAGATCGGCGCCCTCATCCCGCAGCTGCTCGAACGGGAGTTGACGTTCCGTGCCGGCCGCGCCTCGCGCACGTTCCCGCGGAACACGCCGCTCTGGGTGAAGGACATCCTGATGATGCGGCTGATGCAGGAGAACCTGCATCGGCGTCCCGTCTACTACTCGGTCACCGCGGGCAGCGCCAACTGGCTGGGGCTGCATCCCTACATGGTGAGCGAGGGTCTCATGATCCGCGTCCACCTGACGGCGGCGCCCGACTCCGCAGCGCTCGTGCCCGGCAGCGTGCTGGGTATTCCCGTCAACGTCCCCCGGACGGACTCGCTGGTGCATCATGTCTACCGCTACGCCGGGCTGTTCGACGTGGACACGCTGGCCCTCGATCCGACGACCCGCAACATCGCCACGAATCTGAGCCTGCCGTTCCTGGCGCTCGGGCAGGGGCTCGAGGTGTTCGGATACCGGGATCGCGCCGTGGAGGCGTTGCGCAAGGGATATCATCTCGCGCCCAACGCCGACCTCAAGGCCGTCCTCGATGCTCTGTCCTCGGCGCCGCTGTTCCTGGGCGACACCGCGGTCGCGGATTCGGGGTCGTAGCGCGGCTTGTAGGGCCAGCTACGTCGCGGTAAAATCAACGGCTATGACCTTCGAGGCCCTCGCCGGCAACGTCGCGCGGGTGCGCGAGCAGGTGGCCCGCGTGCAGGCCGCCGAAGGGCTGCGTCACGAGGTGACCATCGTGGCCGTCACCAAGGGGCACCCGGCGGCCGCCGTGGGCGCCGCCTGGCGGGCCGGGCTCGGGGACGTGGGAGAGAATCGGGTCCAGGAGGCGCTGGCCAAGGTCGAGGCGGTTGCCGAGCCCGTGCGCTGGCACCTGATCGGCCACCTGCAGACGAACAAGGCGAAGTTCGTGCCGACCCGGTTTGCGCTGGTGCATTCGCTGGACGCGCCGCGGCTGGCGGAGGCCCTGAGCGGCGCGGCGGCGCGGGCCGGCGTGGTGGTGCCCGTGCTGGTGCAGGTGAACGTGGCGGAGGAGCCGCAGAAAGCGGGCTGCGCGCCGTCCGAGGCCGGCGCGCTGATCGAGCGGTGCGTGGCGCTGCCCGGACTCGCGGTGCGCGGGCTGATGACCATGGCGCCCTTCACGGACGACGTGGCGGTGCAGCGGCGCACGTTCGCCGGGCTGCGACGCCTGCGGGATGGCCTGGCGAGCGCGGCGTGGCCGCTGGCCGACCTGTCCATGGGGATGAGCGCCGACTACGCGGCGGCCGTCGCGGAGGGAGCCACGATGCTGCGGTTGGGAACGGTGCTCTTCGGGGAGCGGAGCGCATGAACGACGAGTTTCGACTGACGCCCATTGACGTGCGCGCGCAGGAGTTCGGCCGCACGGCGTTCGGGTACGATCGGGCCGCGGTGGACGACTTCCGCGGCCGCGTGGCGACGGAGCTCGAGCGCCTGCTCAAGGAACGGCAGGGCCTCGAGGAACGGGTCCACGGGCTCCGGGAACAGCTGAAGGCCTATCGGGAGCGGGAGAAAGCGCTCAACGACGCCCTCGTGGGGGCGCAGCAGGCGCGGGCCGACACGGAGCGGCTCGCGCGGCAGGAGGCCGAGCTGATTCTGCGGGAGGCCCGGGTGGAGGGCGAGCGGCTGATCGCGGACTCGCGGGAGGCCGAGCGGGATGTCCGGCGCGACGCGGACGCGGCGCATCGGCATTTCAGCGCCTATCTCGCGGCCTACCGGCAGCTCCTGGAGCGCGCCCTCGCGGAGGTGGACGCGCTGGAAACCCACGAGCGCGACGGCAGCGCACCCGGGTCCGCATGACGCCGCGCCCCCGGCCGATGTGGGTGGCTTGATGGCGTATCAGCCGCTGGAGTACCCGTCGGCCGACGCGCTCGAGCGCGACGTGCTGGCCGCGTGGGAGCGGGAGGACGTCTTTCGGCGCACGCTGGAGGCCACGCGGGACGGGGAGCCGTTCGTGTTCTACGAAGGGCCGCCCACCGCCAATGGCCGCCCCGGGATCCATCACGTGTTCGCCCGCACGATCAAGGACCTGGTCTGCCGCTACCAGGCCATGCGCGGCCGTCAGGTGACGCGGATCGCGGGCTGGGACACGCACGGGCTGGCGGTGGAGATCGAGGTGGAGAAGGCGCTCGGCCTCTCCGGCAAGGCGGACATCGAGCGCTTCGGCGTGGCCGAGTTCAACCGGCGATGCCGGGAGAGCGTGTTCACCTACAAGGGGGAGTTCGAGGCGCTGTCGTCCCGGATCGGCTACTGGCTGGAGTACGACCGCGCGTACGTCACGTACACCAACGACTACGTCGAGTCGGTGTGGTGGCTGCTGGCCCAACTCCACCAGCACGGGCTGCTGGTCGAGGGTCACAAGGTGCTGCCCTACTGCCCGCGCTGTGGCACGGTGCTGTCGAGCCACGAGCTGGCGCTGGGCTACGCGACGCATCACAGCCCGTCCATCTACGTGCTGTTCCGCCTCACCGAGCCCGCCACCGACGGCCGGCCGCGGCACCTGCTGGTCTGGACGACCACGCCCTGGACGCTGCCGTCGAACGTCGCCGTGGCCGTCCATCCGGACCTCCAGTACGTGGAGCTGGACGTGGACGGCACCCGCGTGATCGTGGAGCGGGGGATTGCCGAGTCGAAGGTCGTCCCCGGGGCCACCCACGGCAGGCGGCTCGGGGAGTTCGCGGAGCTCGGCGCCTTCCCGGGGCGCGAGCTGGTGGGGCGCGCGTATCACCAGCTGCTTGACGCCGTCCGGGTGGACCCGGCCCGCGCGTTCCGGGTGGTGGCGGGCGAATTCGTGACCAGCGAGGAAGGCACCGGCCTCGTGCACCTCGCGCCCGCCTTCGGGGCCGACGACCACGCGGTGGCGCAGCGCGAGGGACTCGAGTTCGTGAACCCGGTGGACGCCGCTGGCCGGTTCGCCGGCACCGCGTGGGACGCCATCAACGGTCGGACGGTGTTCGAGGCGAACCCCGTGATCGCGGCCCGGCTGGGCGCGGCCGGCCGGCTCTTCGGGCGGTACGAGCCGGAGGGATACCAGCACACCTACCCGTTCTGCTGGCGGTGCGATTCGCCGCTCATCTACTACGCGCGGCGCTCCTGGTTCATCCGGACCACGGCGTATCGGGACCGGATGCTGGCCATCAACGGCGCGGTGGGCTGGCATCCCGCGGAGGTGGGAACCGGGCGGTTCGGCGAATGGCTCGAGAACAACATTGACTGGGCGCTCTCGCGGGACCGCTATTGGGGGACGCCGCTACCGGTGTGGCGCTGCGAGCGGGACGAGACGCACCTCGCGGTGCTCGGCTCGTACGCCGAGCTGGCCGAGCGGCTGGGGCGGCCGCTCGGCGACGACTTCGATCCCCACAAGCCCGCCGTGGATGCGCTCGACTTCCCGTGCCGCGAGTGTGGCGGCCGCATGCGGCGCGTCCCCGAGGTGATTGACGCGTGGTTCGACTCCGGCGCGATGCCCGTGGCCCAGTGGCATTATCCGTTCGCGCACGAAGCGGAGTTCCGGCGGCACTTCCCGGCGGACTTCATCTGCGAGGGGCTCGACCAGACGCGCGGCTGGTTCTACTCGCTGCTCGCCATCGCGGCAGGCCTGTTCGACGGCCCGGCCTACCGCAACGTGATCGTGAACGGACTCGTCCTCGACGCCGATGGCCGGAAGATGTCCAAGCGGGTCGGCAACGTCGTGGATCCGTGGAAGGCCGTGGAGCAGTTCGGGGCGGACGCGGTGCGGCTGTACCTGCTCGCGTCGAGCCAGGTGTGGCTGCCCAAGCGCTTCGATCCGGCGGTGATCGTGGAGGTCGCGACCGGTTCGCTCACCCGGCTACGGAACACCTACGGGTTCTTCGCCCTCTACGCGGAGGACTGGGAACCCGCGGCGGCTCCGCCCCGCGCCGACCGGCCGCTCGTGGATCGCTGGCTGCTGGATCGGCTCGATACGCTCGTGCGCGACGTGTGCGCGGCGTGGGACGCCTACGACGTGACGGCCGGGGTGCGCGCCCTGCTCGACTTCGCGGACCAGGACCTCTCGAACTGGTACGTGCGGGTCAACCGGGGCCGGTTCTGGGCGCCGGACGCCACGGCGGATCCCGCCGCTCTGGCCACCCTGCACGAGGCGCTCGTGACGCTCTGTCGCCTGCTCGCGCCCGCGGCGCCGTTCGTGAGCGACGCCATCCACCGCCGGCTGACCGGTACGTCGGTCCACCTGGCCCGGATGCCGGAGCCGCGCCCGCCCGGCGACCCGGGGCTGGCCGGCGCCATGGACGCGGTGCGTCGGCTCGCGACGCTGGCCCGGGCGGCCCGCGATCAGGCCGGCCTCCGCGTCCGTCAGCCGCTCGCGCGGATGCGCGTGGCCGTGCCCGCGGCCGCCCGGGACCACGCGCTGACGGCGCTCCTCGCGTTGCTGGCGGACGAAGTGAACGTGCGCACCATCACGTTCGCCGACGACCACGAGCTGGTCCGGCTCCGCGGGAAGCCCAACTTCCGGGCCCTGGGCAAGGTGTACGGGAAGGCCACGCCGCGCGCGGCCCGCGCGGCCGAGGGGCTGGACGCCGCGGCGTTGCGCACCCTGGAGACGGGCGGCGAGGTGACCGTGGAGGCGGACGGGGGGCCGTTCCGCTTCCGGTCCGAGGACGTCGTGATTGAGCGCGAGGTGGCCACCGACTGGCTCGTGCAGAGCGAGGGGGCGTTCGTCGTGGCGCTCGACCCGACCGTCACCGACGAGCTGCGGCGGGAGGGTCTGGCCCGCGAGCTGGTCAACCGGGTCCAGCGATTCCGCAAGGAGGCTGGGTACCAGTACACCACCCGTGTTATTTTAAGTGTTTCCGGTGATCCGGAGATCGAGGCGGCCGCGGCGGCCCATCGCGACGCGATCGCGGCG
>DASWHL010000118.1:0-46322 GCA_036398175.1 Gemmatimonadales bacterium | reverse complement strand
CACGCTGCACGGCTGTTCTTGTCATCTCCACCTCGCTCGTGGATTCTGTCCCACCGTCATTTCATCTTGCTCCTGAGCTCCCCCAGGAAGTTCTGCACCGTGACGAGCACGGGGCCGGCGGTTGAGTCTGAGCCCCCGCCCGGGAGGTTCCGGACCATCACGAATCGCTGGTCGTCGGGCGTGACGTCGAAGTTGTGCCCGAACGCCGAGCCACCGCGCACCCGCTCCGGCCGTGCGAACAGGACGCGCGGCTCGCTCACGGTGAACGGCGGGCCGGGGTGGATCTCGACCACGTTCATGTTGCCGCCGGTCAGGTAGAACAGTTCGCGCCCGTTGTGGGCCCACACGGGCGCGGTGCTGCCGCCGGTCGAGACCTGCCACTTTCCGCTCTGCACGTCGGGGAACGGCCGGATGAACACCTCGTTGCTGCCGGTCTCGTTGGAGACGTACGCGATCCACCGGGCGTCGGGGGAGACGGCGGGCCCCAGCTCGTCGTAGGGGGCGGCGACGAGGCGGCGGGCGACACTGTCCTCCCCCCGCCGTACCGCGACGATGTCGCGGTCGCCGAGCACACCGGCCGGGCCCGCGGTCCGCAGGATCAGCCACTGGTGGTCCGGCGTCCAGAACGCCTCGGTCGGGTTGTTGTCCTTCCAGACGAGGGTGGCTTCGCCCGTGCCGTCCGCCGCGCGAGCCCAGACGCGGTAGGGTCCCCGCACCGTGGTGTCTCCGGCCACGGGACGGGTGGAGATGAACGTCACGCCGCGGCCGTCCGGCGTCCACATCGGGGAGCGGTCCTCGCCCTCATGGAACGTGAGCCGGGACAGGGGTCCGGTCGGAAGCTGCTTGATCCAGATGTTCTGGCCCAGGTCGGTGAGCAGGCGGATGGCCAGCCGGCGCCCGTCGGGCGACAGCGCGAGGCCCCAGTTGTTGCCCCCCGTGTTGAACCGCCACGCGGGATCTACCTGGTCCACGCGGCCGCTTCGGTCCACCCAGACCAGCTCCGCGTTGGCCACGGGGCCCGACTCGTAGAGCGGCGGCCCGAGCAGGTAGAACGCGGTGCCCTCGCGGGACAGCAGGAAGCCGGGCGCCTGGATCCCGTCGAGCACCGGCACCGCGGGCCCGGTGGGCTCGAGCGCGTCGTTGTCCCACGGTGCCGCCAGCAGGGTGCCCCCGCGCGTGAGGTACAGAATGTGTCCGGTGGCGATATGCCACGCGCCGAAGGCGTCCTCGAACAGGAGCCGGGTGGTGTCCCGCCGCGCGTCCCACACGTGGACGCTGCTCTCGGCGCACGACGGTGGCGCGCACGCGCTGAACAGCGCGCCGCGGGCACCGGGCAACGGACTCGGGAGTACGCCCACGCGCCCACCCAGCCGCGCTCCCGCGACGATCAACTGCGAGGCGCCGCCGGACGACGGGACACGCCGCAACTCGGGGATGTCCGAGTAGACGATCGTGCCGTCGTCCAGCCACGTCCCCTGGACGAACAGCATGTTGACCGAGTCGGCGAGCTTGAGGGAGCCGCCGCCCGTGCTGGGCATCTTCCGGAGCTCGCCGCCCGCGAAGAACCCGATCCACCGCCCGTCGGGGGAGAAGAACGGGCCCGTGGCCCGGTCGGTGCCGGCGAGGGGCTGCGACGTCAGGTCCTCGCGGCGCTTGAGGTGGAGCTGGCCGGGCCCGGAGGCGGGCTGCCGGAACACGAGGTAGGCGCCATCCGGCGAGATGGCCGCCTGGGTGGCGAGCCCGCCGCCATCGCGCGTATCGCCGGGCGACAGCGACGTGGGGTAGCGGATCACCGGCGCCGGCGGCGTGGGACGGAGCCAGCCCCAGCCCGCAAACGCGGCGGTCACGGCGGTCGCGACGGACAGGGCGGGCATGACCCACGGGCGAGCGGAGGTGCGCGCGGCGGACGCGGCGGTCCCGGCGGACACGGCGGTCGCGGCGGTCAAGGCGAAGGCCGGATTCGCCAGTGCATCGGCGAAGGCCTTGGCGGTCTCGAACCGGTCCGCCGCCAGTTTCTCCAGGGCCTTGGCCGTCGCGGCCGCGACGTGAGCCGGCACCGACTTCCGGAGGTCGGTCACCGGTCGGGCGTCGTCGGTCACGATCTTCATGATGATCGCCTGGGCGGACGATCCGGTGTGCGGCGGGTCCCCGGTCAGCATCTCGTACAGCATGCAGCCCAGCGAGTAGACGTCCGACCGGTTCGTCACGTTCTTGTCTGCGGTCGCCTGCTCCGGACTCATGTAGTGGGGCGTGCCCAGGCTCAGGCCCGTCTCCGTCATGCGACCGCCGGCCGCGGCGCTCACCGCCAGCGCGATCCCGAAGTCCGCCACCATGGGGCGGCCGTCGTGGATCAGGATGTTCTCGGGCTTGATGTCGCGGTGGATGACCCCGTGCCGGTGCGCGTAGTCCAGCGCGTCCGCCACGTCGCGGGTGATGCGCACGGCTTCCTCGATACCGAACTGACGCTCCCGGCTCAGCTTGTCACGCAGCGTCTCGCCGTCAATGAACGGCATGACGTAGAACAGAAATCCGTCGGCCGTGCCGGAGTCGAACAGGGGCAGGATGTGGGGATGCTGGAGCGCCGCCGTGGTCTTGATCTCCTGGACGAACCGCTCGGCGCCGAGGACCGCCGCCAGCTCGGGCCGCAGCACCTTGACCGCGACCTTCCGGTCGTGCTTCAGGTCCTGGGCCAGATACACCGTCGCCATCCCACCCTCGCCGAGGTGACGTTCGAGGCGATAGCGGTCGGCCAGGGCGGTGGAGAGGCGGCTCGTGATCTCGGGCATGGCGCTCGGGTGCTCGGTTGCTTGCCGTGTAGCGTGTAGCGTGCAGCAGCGTCCCGCCCGGCGTGCCGGTACGCTGTACACTGCACGCTGCACGTAGGACGTTAGCTGGGTTCGCGGCAACCAAGATGGGCTACGAAGAACCTCCTGGCTAGTCGGGGACCGCGGGAACGCTGGCGGGAGCGGGCCGCGCCCGCTATAGTGGCGACACCGTACACTCGTTGCGACGGGAGTATCCCATGCTGGAACGACCGCTTCGTCGAGCCCGCTTCCTGGCCTGCGACATCGAGCGATTGGGCGACCGGGTTCGCGCCCGGGTGGATCTGGCGGACGGCGACAAGGGAACGGTTTCGGCCAGCGCGGAGCGTGACGCCGGCCCCGATGGCGACCTCTGGTGCGCGGCCGACGCTACCGTCGCGGCCTTGCGGCAGGCCCACGGCCTGGACGACGCGGCCTTCACCCTCCGGGAGGTCGTGGTCTTCGAGATTGACGGGAACCCCGCCGTGGCGGTGTCCCTGCGGGCCTACGTCCAGGGGCAGCGCCGCCGGCTGTTCGGGCTCACCGAGGCGGAAGCGGACCGCGGCCGCGCGGCGGCGGTGGCGGTCCTCAACGCCACGAATCGGTTCTTCAGCGGCGGGTAGCCGGCGGCGGACCGCCGTCCCGCGGCGTTCCGACTCGCAGTTCCCGGCCGGCGGCCGGCACGCCACCGCCGGGACCATCCACTGACCGTCCAGCTCGGGAGTGACGCCATGACGAAGATCGCAGCCGTGCTCGCCGGATTCCTGCTCGTGGGCGCCGGCCCCGCCCTCCGGCAGCAGCCTCGCATGAGCTTCTTCATTACGAGTGTCGGGCCGGGGGACGGCGCCAACCTGGGTGGGCTGGCCGGCGCGGACCGGCATTGCCACATGCTGGCGGAGGCGGCCGGCGCGGGCGACCACGAGTGGCGGGCCTACCTCAGCACGATCCCCGCGGCGGATGCGCCCGCCGTGAACGCCCGGGACCGCATCGGGACGGGTCCCTGGTACAACGCGAAGGGTGTCAAGATCGCCGACGACCCGGCCCAGTTGCACGGGGAGAACAACCTCACCAAGGAAACGCAGCGGAACGAGAAAGGTGAGATGGTCAATGGCCGGGGCGATACCCCCAACATGCACGACATCCTGACCGGCTCGACCGCGGACGGCAGCGCGCACCAGGCCGAGGGCTACACCAACTGCGGGAATTGGACGAGCAACGCCGAGGGCAGCGCCATGGTGGGCCACCACGACCGCACCGGCGGCGGCGCGAACCCGACCTCGTGGAACGCCGCGCACCCCTCGCGCGGGTGCAGCCAGGCCAACCTCCAGGGCACCGGAGGCAATGGACTCTTCTACTGCTTTGCGGTGCGGTAAGCACGGCAGAGAAGAGGGGCAGTGGGGTAGAGAGGAGGTGCGGGCGACGCGCGGTGGCCCGCACCTCGCTCATTCCGGTGACCCCGCGGTGAGGACGCGTCGCACGGCCTCGACCGCCCGCTCCACGTCCCGCTCCGTCGTCATCCAGCCGCTCACCGAGATGCGCATGCACCGCATCCCGCGCCACGTAGTGCCGCTGAAGAACGCCTCGCCGGAGGCGGTCACGGCCGTGATGACGTGGTCCGTCCGGCGGTCGTGATCCACGGCGGTGGCCGTGGGGCCCGGGGCCGGGAAGCGCACGAGGCCCTGGTTGATGATCGGTTCCCACAGCAGCTCGGCCCCCGGGAGCGCGCCGATGCGCGTCGCCAGGGCGTGGGCGTGGCGACAGCACCGGTCCACGAGGTCGGCAATGCCGCGGCGGCCGAGCTGGCGGATGGCCGCATAGGTCGCGAAGCCGCGCGCCCGCCTGGAGAATTCGGGCGTCCAGTCCATCTGGTCCCGGGCCTCGTCCGCGTGCGTGAGGTAGCTCGCGCGCAGGGACATGGCGCCGCGCAGGGCGTCGGCGTGCGCCACGAACGCGTAGCCGCTGTCGTACGGGACGTTGAGCCACTTGTGCCCATCCGTGGCCCACGAGTCGGCTGCTTCCACGCCTCGGAGCAGGGGGCGGTGCCGCGGGCTCGCCGCGGCCCAGAGACCGAACGCGCCGTCCACGTGCGCCCACGCGGCATGGGCGTGCGCCACGCGGATCAGGGCCGGGAAGTCCTCGAACACGCCCGTGTTGATGTCGCCGGCCTGAAGGTGCACGATCGTGGCTGTCTCGGGGGCGGCGCGCAGGGCTTCGTCCAGCGCGGCCGGCACGAGATGACCGTGGTCGTCCGCCGCCACCGTGACGAGCGCGTCCGTGCCAAGTCCCAGGTAACGGAGCGCGCGGGTAAGCGTGCCGTGGTACTGATCGTTGGTGAGCACGCGGACCGGCGGCCCGCCCGTGAGGCCCCCGCGCTCGACATCCCAGTCCCGCGCGCGCAGCAGGTGGTTCCGCGCCGCCGCGAGGCACGTGAAATGGGCCATCTGGCACCCCGTGACGAACGCGAACGCCGCGGACGACGGAAGGCCGAGGAGCTCCTTGAGCCAGGTGCCGGCGATCTCCTCGACGACCGCGGATGCCGGCGAGCAGGCGTAGAGCCCGGCGTTCTGGTCCCAGGTAGAGGTGAGCCAGTCGGCGGCGAGCGCCGCGGGGACCGAGCCGCCTATCACCCACGCGAAGAATCGGCCGCCGCCGCTCCGCACGAGCCCGCCCCCCATCCCGGCCACCATCTCGTCAATCACCCGCTCGGCCTCCAGGCCATGGTCCGCCAGCGGGCGGTCGAGGAGCCGATACAGCTGGTCGCGCGTCACGGTGGCGCCAACCGACGCGTCCCCGTGGCCGTCGAGAAAGGTCAGGGAGGCGCGGAGCGCGCCTTCGAGTGGCGCCGTGTAGGGCGTGTCCATGCCGGGATCCCGTCAAGAGGAAGGCAGAGCGTCGAACGGCCGGGAATCTCACCCGGCCCCGGTGGGGACGCGAGTGGCCCTGGCCCCGGAGCTCACGGGCCTCGGTGCCGGGTGCCCGTGTTGGCCGACCTCCGGGGCGAGCCGTAGATTGCCCTCAATCCCGGAGACCAGCGATGCCCCCCAGTCAGCTTGAACGCCTCTCAGCCGCCCTCGCCGACCAGTACGCCATCGTGCGCGAGCTGGGACGGGGCGGCATGGCGACGGTCTACCTGGCCGAAGACCTGAAGCACGGCCGCCATGTGGCCGTCAAGGTCCTCCGGCCGGAGTTGGCGGGCGCGCTCGGTCCCGAGCGGTTCCTGCGGGAGATCGAGATCGCGGCGCGACTGGACCATCCGCACATCCTGCCGCTCTACGACAGCGGCCGTGTGGGCGGGGCGGGCGGCGAGTTCCTGTACTATGTGATGCCGTTCGTGGAAGGTGAATCGCTGCGGGATCGGCTGAGGCGTGAGAAACAGTTGCCGACCGAGGAGGCTCTGCAGATCGCGCGCGAGGTGGCCGACGCCCTCTCCTACGCGCACAGCCGCGACGTCGTGCACCGGGACATCAAGCCGGAGAACATTCTGCTGGCGGGCGGGCACGCCCGGGTCGCCGACTTCGGGATCGCGCGCGCCATCACGGAGGCCGGCGGGGAGCGGCTCACCGGCACCGGACTCGCCATCGGCACGCCCACGTACATGAGCCCGGAGCAGGCCGCGGGGAGCACGGACCTCGACGGGCGGAGTGACCTTTACAGCCTGGGGTGCGTGCTGTACGAGATGCTCGCGGGGCATCCGCCGTTCACGGGCCCGCTCGAGAGCATGGTGCACCAGCATCTCACGGCGGAGCCGCCCGCCATCACCTTCCTGCGCCCCGCCGTGCCGCCCACGGTGGCGGCGGCGCTGCAGCGCGTGCTGGCCAAGACGCCGGCCGACCGCTTCAGTCCCGCGGCGCAGTTCGCCGAAGCCCTCCGGCCGGGCGCGGTGCCGGCCCCGCCGGATGCCATCGGCACGGACCCGCTCCGGGCCGCGGGGGCCTTTGGGCTGGCCGCGGTGGCCGCGGTGGCGGTGGCCTATCTGCTGGTGCGGGAGCTCGGGTTACCGGCGTGGGTGCTGGGAGCGGCGGTGGGGCTGCTCGCGATCGGGCTGCCCCTCGTGGTGGCAACGAGCCTCGTGGAGCGCCGGCGGCACGCGGCGCCCGCGGGTGGTGGCGTGCGCGGCCTGCTCACCTGGCGCAATACCCTGCTCGGCGGCGGGCTGGCCTTCGCGGCCCTCGCGCTGGTGGTGGCCGGATACGCCGCGTCCCGCGTGCTCGGGATCGGGCCCGCGGGGACGCTGCTTGCTACGGGCGCCATCGGCGAGCGGGAGCGCGTGATCCTGGCGGATTTCGAGAACCGGACCGCCGAGGCCACACACGGCGCCACCGTAACGGAGCTGATGCGCATCGGACTGTCCCGGTCGCAGGCGGTGTCCGTGCTCGACCCCATGCAGGTGGGACGGATCCTCCGGCTCATGGCGCTCGACCCGGCCGCTGGCGTGAGTGACTCGGTCGCGCTCCTGGCCGCCGAGCGCGAGGGCATCAAGGCCATCGTGACCGGGGAAGTCGTTTCGGTGGGCGGCGGGTACTCGATTGCCGCCCGGCTGGTGTCGGTTGCGGGGGAAGTCCTGACTGCTCAGCAGGCCTCGGCGCGGAGTGACGACGATCTGGTGGCCGCGGTGGACCAGCTCTCGCTCAGCCTGCGCGAGCGCTTCGGCGAGAGCCTGCGGTCCATCGCGCGGTCGCAGCGGCTGGAGCAGGTCACGACGCGGTCGCACGCCGCGCTCCGGGTATTCTCGCAGGGGCTCCGGGCGTCCAACGAGGGCGACGACGCGCGGGCCATGCAGCTGCTCGAGGAGGCGATCGGGCTCGACACGACCTTCGCCATGGCCTACCGGAAGCTCGCCATCGTGCTCAGCAACTCTGACGAACGACGGTCCCGCGCCGTGGAGGCGGCGACCAAAGCCTACCACTACCGCGACCGGCTCACGGACCGCGAGCGCCACCTCGTGGTCGCGGCCTACCATTCGGTCGTGACCGGCAACCGGGACCAGGTGATCAGCGCGTACCGCACGCTGCTGGACCTCTACCCGGACGACACGTACGGGCTCAACAACCTGGGCGTGATCTACTCCCAGTTGAAGGATCCCGCGCGCGCCGCCGACCTCTACGAGCGGGCCCTGCGCGTGGACTCGACCCTGCGCCTGCACTACTCCAACCTCGCATCGGCGCTGGGGCAGCAGGGGCGCTGGGACACGGCCGCGACGGTCATCGAGCACTTCGCCGCGCGGTTCCCCGGGAACCCCGAGGTCAAGATCGCCCGCATCATCAACGCCGCGTATCAGAAGGACTACGCCCGGGCCGAGGTGCTCGGCGCGGAACTGATGGACGAGCAGAAGGGGATCGTCTTCTGGGAGGCCATCGCGTACGAGTGGCTTGCGCAGCTGGACGCGATGCGCGGCCGGCTGGGCTCGGCCGAACGCCGCTGGGCGCGGGCCTTCGCCATCACCGCCGGCCGCGATCTCCAGGGACAGTATCTGACCCGCGCGGCCCGCCGGGCCATCACCGAGCGGCTCTTGCGGGACGATCCGACGCGGGCGCGGCGCATCCTGGATGAAGCCCTGGCGCGCTATCCGCTCGAGCGCGTGACCCCGCTGGACCGGCCGTACGGGAGTCTGGCCCTCGCGTACGCGGCGGTGGACGAGCCGGCACGGGCGCGCCGCCTGCTCGCGGAGTTCGACGCGACCCCGGACGCCGACCACGCCGCGGGGGCGGAGCTGTGGAAGGAAGGGGCCGCCGGTGTCGCGGCGCTGGCGGAAGGTCGCCTGGACGACGCGCTCGCTGCGCTCCGGCGGTTCGACGATGGGAACGCCTGCCGCACGTGCGCCGCGCCGTGGCTGGCGCGGGCGTACGAGCGCGCCGGACAGACGGACTCGGCCCGAGTGATGTACCAGCGGCTGGTGGATACGCCGTCCAGCGCGATCTGGTGGGACGCCGGGCATGTGGCGCACGGCTATCTCCGACTGGGCGAGATGACGGAAGCGGCCGGAGACCGGGCCAATGCCGTCGAGTACTACACCCGACTGGTGCGGCTGCTCGACGAGGCCGACGCGCTCCTGCAGCCGTGGGTGGCACAGGCACGGAGCGCGCTCGACCGTCTGGCCCGCGAGGAACGGGGGCGGACCTAGACGCCGAAGGCGAGGCGCCCGCCGGGCTGGCGGAGCTGGTCGGCGAGCGGCGCAACGACGATTGACGCGCGTGGTGGCCCCGCGCTTGACGACCCACGTATAGTTCCTGCATGACCATCCACGAGCACAGGGCCGGGGTGTCCCGCCGCCTCGGAGCACGATCACGATGACGTCCACGCGCGGGCCCAATCCGCGACTCGGCCAGTACAAGGTCGAGCAGCGCCGTATCACCCACCGCGGCCGTGACTTCCACTTCGTGTCCTATGACGCGCAGAACGCGGATCCCGGACGCGGGATCCCGGCCATGGGGGCGACGTGGTACCTGATGAGCGGCGGCGCGCGGTGGGTGGCCGTGCCGCACGATCCCGATCAGGATCCGGAGGCCCTCGAGCGGCAGCTGACCCGCTGGCTCGACGCCAACGTCTTCAGCGGACAGGCCTGACGCACCCTCCGCCCCGCTCCGGCGGGGCGACGTCGTGCGAGATCGGCAGTGACACGTGAGCGCTCCGCCGGCCGGCCGGGGCGTTCCCGTCTCTCGTGCGTCCACGATGGTCGCCGCTGCCCCTACTTGGTCCGCCCGCTGTACGTGCCCATCACGAGATCCCAGACGATACTGCTGACGCCGAAGTCCCTGGTCGAGTCGTTGTAGTGGTGCCGGTAGTGGTGCTTCTTGAGAGACAGCAACACCGGGTTGTGCAGGGAGAAGTGGTGGACGGCGTAATGGATGGTGTCGTACGCCAGGTATCCCGCCACGAAGCCCGCGAACAGGGCCGGGCCGGCCGCCGGACCAGCGAGCCAGCGGAACACCAGGAAGAACACGACCGCGAGCGGGATGCTCACCGACGGCGGCATGACCAGGCGCTTGGTGTCGTTGGGGAAGTCGTGGTGCACGCCGTGCGCAATGAAGTAGTGCCGCTGGCGCAGCGTCCGCATGTGCCGCAGGGCGGGCTCGCCGGGTGTGAGGCCCGCAACGATGTCGCGCACCTCGGACTCGATCGTGGGCCCCGCGTGGAAGATGAACCGGTGCGCGAAGTACTCGAACGGAGTCCAGATCAGCGCGCCCAGCGCGGCGTACGCCGCCACCGGGCCCCAGGACAGCGCGCGCGCCGCGAGCGCCGCCATGACCACGATCACCGGCACGTAGATCAGGTGCGGCACGGTCCAGTGCACGTGCGAGAAGAACTCCAGGAGATCGCTGCGGAAGATCCGGACCGAGACGTCCTTGTTCGACACGTACTGCCTGACCATGGCGCTCCTCCGGCGGCCGAACGCATGGCGCGAAGATGACCCTGCCCGGCGCGGAGAGGAAGCACCGGCGCCGGGAATTCACGTCCAGTTCATGGGGGCTTTAGGACCGGAGGGTCTCCTAACGCCGCACCTGCGTCACCTCTCGCAGCCGCGCCCGCACGCTATCGGCCTTGCCGGCCTCCGCGAGCGCCTTCCACACCCGCGCCAGGAACTCCGCGTCCACGTACCCCGGCGGCGACCCCAGCGCCGGCGTCGCCAGGCCGACGTCGGCGCGAAACGCGTCCACGGCGTCCACCAGGTCCTGCGTGTAGACCATGGACGTGCGCCGGCGGGGAATGGACGCGACCTCGGGCCGGTAGTGGCCGAGGGCGTGCAGCATCACGCGGAGCTGGTACACGTCGCTGCCCGCGAACTGCTGCAGCTCGCGGAAGCCCAGCGTCTCGGAGATCGCGTCGTAGATCCGGCGCAGCTCGGCCACCGGGGTCGGATGCTCACAAACGTTGATCTGCGCCGTGATGCCGTCCGGCCGGCGCGACATGCCGGGCCGCGCGTCTGCCACCACGACCGCGGCCGACTGCGCCCGCCCCTTCCGCGCGTCGCCGCCTGCGGCCTGCCCGGCCGCCAGCGCCGCGATCAGCCGGTCCGCCAGATGCCGCCCGCTGCCCGCGCCGGCCTCGAACGTCGTCGCCACGGCCTCGAGCACGGCGGGGCCCACCAGCAGGTTCCCCTGGGTGACGTAACCCGGGCCCGCCCGGTGGCCGGCCCAGGCGTTGGCGCTGTCGCCGGTGTGCTGCGCGCTTCCGCCCGCGAGACCGATCACGCCGACCTGGCGCTGCGCCGCACCCGAGTCCGCCGCGGTCGTGCGCCGCAGCGCGTCGGCCGCCGGGACGCCCGACGCCAGCAGGTCGAGCAGCTCAGGGCCGTAGTCAACGCGCGTGAAGGCCTGTGTCGCCACGGCGCCCACGCCCGCCCGCACCCACGGGACGGCGTTCCCCACGCAGGCCACACGGGTCGTGACGGCAACGCCGACCTCGCCGGTGGCCGAATCCACCGCGGCGATGGAGAACGTGGCGAACCGCAACGTGTCTCCCCACGTCACCGGCTCCTGCCCACTCGCCACCACCGGTCCCCCCAGCATGACTGCCAACCCGAACCATCGCATCGCACCCTCCCACCTGTCGCCCGTATCCCGCCGCCCCCACCAGACCCTTTCATCCCGTCTTCAGGACTCCTTCAAGGCCGGTACCAGCACATACATTATCTACATCTGTCGGCGTCCACGGCCGTCCTGCACGACGCCAAGGTACCGCCCATTCTGACGGGGGAGAAGCACTCATGCGACGTACGATGTTGGCTGCGCTGGCGCTGGCGGCGGGTTTTGCCGCGCGCCCGGCGGTGGCCCAGGAGCTGGTGAAGGAGTACCCGGGCCTCGAGACCGGGACCATGTGGACGTTCGACGTGCCGCCGCTCGACTACTGGGCCGCGCGGTACATGTTCCGGCCCACCGCGGACTGGCTGGAACACGTCCGGCTCTCGTCCGTGCGGCAGCCCGGCTGCTCGGCCTCGTTCGTGTCCGGCGACGGGCTGGTCATGACCAACCACCACTGCGCGCGAGGCTGCATCGAAGGCGTGACCCGCGAGGGCGAGGACTTCATCGAGAACGGCTTCTACGCCGGGTCCCGCGCCGAGGAACGCCGCTGCCCCAACTTCTGGCTCGATCAGCTCCTCTCGATCCGCGACGTGACGGACAGCGTCACGTCCGCCGTGGCAAGCGGGGCGACGCCCACGCAGGCGGCCGAGGCGCGCGCGGCGGCCATCACGGACATCCAGGACCGGTGCCGCGCCACGGGTGCGCACCTCAACTGCCAGGTCGTCACGATGTACCGCGGCGGCCAGTACAAGCTGTACACGTTCCGCCGCTACGACGACGTCCGGCTGGTGTTCGCGCCGGACGGCCCGGCCGCGTTCTTTGGCGGCGATCCGGACAACTTCACCTATCCGCGCTACGACATTGACGTGAGCTTCTACCGTGCCTACGAGAACGGGCAGCCGGTCAAGGCGGATCACCACTTCACGTGGAGCGCCAAGGGCTCGTCCGAGGGCGATCTGGTTTTCGTGGTCGGGAACCCCGGCTCGACCGGACGGCTCAACACCGTGGCGCAGATGGAGTACCTGCGCGACGTCCAGTATCCCGCGACACTGGACGTCTACGTCCGTCAGATCCCGATCCTGCACGAGCTGGCGAACGCCGATCCGGCGCGCGCCCGGGCGCTGCGGAACCGCATCTTCGGGCTCGAGAACTCGCTGAAGGCCGTCACCGGCTATCGCGCCGGCCTGATAGATCCCACCCTGATGACGTGGAAGCGGAAATGGGAAGGCGACTTCCGGGCCAAGGTGCAGGCGGACCCCGCGCTCAAGGCCAGGTACGGCACGGCGTGGGCCGAGGTCGAGAAGATCAACCAGGAGCTGGCGTCCCTCGACGTCCGGCGCCGGTACCACAGCTTCAATGCGTACGGCTCGCGGCTCCTGACGGTTGCCGGGCTGCTGGTGCGCGCCCCCGCCGAGCTGAAGAAGCCGGACGGCGAGCGGATGGGCATCTTCCGCGAGGAGGCCAAGGCCCAGCTCAACCGGTTCTTCGGCGCCCCCACGGATACGCTGATGGAGCGCCGGATGCTCACCGCGTGGCTCCAGGCCATGGACAAGGAACTGCCGGCCGACGACCCGGTCCGCCGCGTGGCCCTGGGTGGGCGGACGCCCGAAGCCGCCGCGGCCGCCATGGTCGCGGCCACCACGCTCGGCCAGCCCGACCAGGTCCGGCTGCTCCTCGAGGGCGGTCAGGCAGCCATCACCGCCCGCTCCGACCCCATCGTTGCGCTGGCGCGCGTGATCGAGCCGCTCGAGCGCGAGATGGGCGCCACGGTGACCGCGCTCCGGGACCAGGAGGCCCAGCAGGACGAGCGGATCGCCCGCGCGCTGCTGGCCGTGTTCGGGTCGAAGGTCGCGCCGG
This sequence comes from Gemmatimonadales bacterium, assembly GCA_036398175.1. Lineage (GTDB taxonomy): Bacteria > Gemmatimonadota > Gemmatimonadetes > Gemmatimonadales > GWC2-71-9 > JAOTWJ01. The sequence goes on along the minus strand of DASWHL010000118.1, from coordinate 33,145 downwards.
ACGCCACGTTCAGCCTCCGTATCTCGGACGGCGTGGTCGCCCGCTACCCGTACAACGGCACGGTGGCCGCGCCGTACACGACCTTCTACGGTCTCTACGACCGGTGGACGGCGTTCGGCGGGAAGGACCCGTGGCGGATGCACCAGCGCTGGATTGACGCGAAGGACAAGATTGACCTGTCCCTGCCGGTCAACGCGGTGTCCACCAACGACATCATCGGCGGCAACTCCGGCAGCGCGGTCATCAGCCGGGACGCGGAGATCGTGGGGTTGATCTTCGATGGCAACATCGAGCAGCTGCCCAACCGGTTCCTGTACACGCAGACCACGGCCCGGTCGGTGTGGGTGGACGCGCGCGGGATCGTGGAAGCGCTCCGGACGGTGTACGGCGCGGGTGCGCTGGTGGAGGAGTTGTTGGGAGGGAAGTGACTGTCGAGGGGCCGATGGCCGATGGCTGATGGCCGATGGCCGAAACGACGTGACTTGGTGGTGAGACGGGGGATCGAGGGGCTACCGCTTCTCGGTCCCCCGTTTCACTTTACTGTGGTTGGTCGTCCCGTTCATCCCGCTGATCCCGCTCAACCCGAGGCTTTCCATGCACTGCGGCGTTCGCCTTTTCACGCTCACGTCCCTGGCGCTGACCATGGCTGCCCCCGCCGTGGCGCAGGTTGCCCAGGAGAAGGTGGACCTCGATGCGGTCCGCCGGATCCGCGAAGAGGGGCTCCAGCGGTCGCAGGTCCCCGAGCTGGCCGGCTACCTCACCGAGGTGATCGGCCCGCGGCTCACGGGATCTCCCGCCATGAAGCGGGCCAATGACTGGACCGCGACGAAGTTCACCGAGTGGGGGCTCACCAACGTGATGGTGGAACCGTGGGGCGAGTTCGGACGCGGGTGGGAACGCATGAGCTACAGCGGGCGCGTGCTCACCCCCTACGTCGAGGCGCTCCAGTCCATTCCGACGGCGTGGACCGGGTCCACGAAGGGGACCGTGGCGGCGCCGGTCGTGATCGTTCGGGCCGACAGCGCGGCGGCCCTCGCCGCGTACCGGGGCAAGCTCAAGGGCGCCGTGGTGCTCGCCCAGGCGGCGCCGGACGTGGACGCCGCGTGGGAGGCCGCCGCGCAGCGCACGTCCCTCGAGGAGCTGCTCACGCCCGTGGAGCCGCGCGGCCGCGGCGACGCGGATCCCGCCGAGCGGCAGCAGAGGATGGAGCGGTTCCGCCGGATGCGCGAGGTGCGCCAGGCGGCGGACAGCGTGTTCCGCGTGTTCCGCGCGGAAGGCGTGGTGGCCATCCTCACGCCGTCCTCCCGCGCGTACGGCATCCTCCGCGGGGGCGGGAGCACGCCCGGCCGGGATCCCAAGCAGCCCGAGCCGCTGCCCGAGCTGGTCGTGTCGCAGGAGCAGTACGCCCGCCTGTACCGCAACGTGGAACGCGGGATTGGCGTCCGGGTGGAGCTCAACGTCCAGAACGAGTTCTTCCCTCAGGACACCAAAGCCTACAACACCCTCGCCGACCTGCCGGGCACGGACAAGGCGGGCGAGTACGTCATGCTGGGCGCGCACCTCGATTCCTGGCACCTCGGTGGCGGGGCCACCGACAACGCCGCTGGGTCGGTGGTGATGATGGAGGCCATGCGGATTCTCAAGACGCTCGGGCTCCAGCCGCGCCGCACCATCCGGATCGCCCTCTGGAGCGGGGAAGAGCAGGGGCTGCTCGGCTCGCGCAACTGGGTCGAAAACCACCCCGAGCTGCACGCGAAGATTTCCGCCTACGTCAACGTGGACAACGGAACCGGGAAGATCCGGGGCATCTGGGACCAGGCGAACGCCGCCGCCATTCCCGTGTTCGAGCAACTGCTCTGGCCGTTCCGCGACCTCGGTGTCGTGGCCGTGAAGCACGGCAACACGGGCGGCACGGACCACCTGTCGTTCGATCGCGCGGGCATCCCGGGCTTCAACTTCATCCAGGATCCCATCGCGTACGGCACGATGACCCACCACACGTTCCTGGACGTCTACGATCACCTGGAGTTGGACGACCTCGAGCAGGCGGCGGTGGTGGTGGCGGCGACGGTGTACCATCTGGCCACGCGGGACGAGATGATGCCGCGGAAGGCGGCGGTGCCGGCGACGAACTGAAGACGTGAAACGTGAAACGTGAAACGTGAAACGAACCCCCCGTCCATGCGATCACGTTTCACGTTTCACTTTTCACGTTTCACGTCTTGGGTTTCACGTCCCACGTTTCACGTCTGCGGTATCGTCTCCTGAGGCTCCAGCGACCCATGCTCACCCTCGTCATCCTCGCCGCGGGCATGTCCACCCGGTACGGAAGGCTCAAGCAGCTCGAGCCGGTGGGACCGTCCGGCGAGGCGCTGCTCGATTACGGGATTCATGACGCGCGCCGGGCGGGCTTCGAGCGGATCGTGCTCGTCATCCGCCCGGAGCTGGAAGGAGCATTCCGCGCCCATTGCGACGCACGGTGGGGCGCGGTGCCGATCGCGTTCGCGCACCAGACGCTGGACCAGCTGCCCGCGGGCATGGTGGTGCCGACGGGCCGGGTGAAGCCGTGGGGTACGGCCCACGCCGTGCTGGCGGCGGCGCCGCTGGTGAGGGGCGCGTGCGCCGTGAGCAACGCCGACGACTTCTACGGGCCGGCGGCGTATGCCGCGCTCGCGGCCCACCTGGCCGCCGCGGACGACGCGCACGCCCTCGTGGGCTACCGACTGGACCAGACCCTGTCGCCGCACGGGGGCGTCTCGCGCGCGGTGTGCGTGCTGGAGGGGCACCGGGTGCGGGAGATCACCGAGATCCTCGACATCCGCCGCGATGGAGCCGATCTCCGGGGCAGGGCGCCCGACGGGCGCCTGCGGGAGCTGCGGGGCGACGCGCTGGTCTCGATGAACCTGTGGGGGTTCCGGCCGACCGTGTTCGCCGTCCTCGAAGAGGCGTTCCGCGCGTTTCTCGCCAGGCCGGCCGGCGGCACCGGCGAGTTCCTGGTCAGCAGCGCGCTCGGCGAGCTGGCCGCCGCGGATCGCGTCCGGCTGGAGGTCCTGCCAACGACAGAGCGCTGGATGGGCGTCACGCATCCGGACGATCGGGAGCCCGTGGCCGCCCGGCTCCGTGCGCTGGCGGCGGAAGGACGGTATCCTCCCAGCCTCGGTTTCCCTTCCTGACGACGGAGCGACGCTGAATGCAGCTCTCGATGCTCGACTGGCTCGTGGTCGTCCTCTACGGCGTCGTCAGCCTCACCATCGGGCTCGCGTTCGCGCGCCGGGCCGGCAAGGGCATTCAGGAGTTCTTCCTGTCGGGACGGCAGCTTCCCTGGTGGCTCCTGGGGACGTCCATGGTCGCCACCACGTTTTCCACAGACACGCCGAACCTCGTCACGGACCTGGTGCGGTCGGGCGGCGTGCGCCAGAACTGGATATGGTGGGCGTTCCTGCTCACCGGCATGTGCACGGTGTTCTTCTACGCCAAGCTGTGGCGCCGCTCCCAGGTCCTCACCGACATCGGCTTCTACGAGCTGCGGTATGCGGGTTGGCGGGCCGCGTTCCTGCGGGGATTCCGCGCGCTCTACCTGGGCGTCTTCTTCAACGTGATCATCATGGCCAGCGTCACGCTGGCCGCCATCAAGATCTCCGGCGTGCTGCTCGGCGTGGACAAGTACACCACCGTGGTGGTGGCCGCCGGCGTCACGATGGTCTATGCGGCGTCGTCCGGCCTGTGGGGCGTGGTCGTCACCGACTTTCTCCAGTTTGCCATCGCCATCTTCGGGGCGTTCGCCGCCGCCTACTACGCGCTCGGCCATCCGGCCGTGGGCGGTCTGGACGGGCTCCTCGCGCACCCGGCGGTCGCGGACAAGCTGGCGTTCCTGCCGGACTTCACGGACTGGCGCACCGCGCTCATGGTCTTCGTGATCCCGATTGCCGTGCAATGGTGGAGCACATGGTATCCGGGTGCCGAGCCCGGCGGCGGCGGCTACATCGCGCAGCGGATGCTGGCGGCTCGCGACGAGCGGCACGCCATGAAGGCGACGCTGTGGTTCAACATCGCCCACTACGCCCTGCGGCCGTGGCCATGGATCGTGGTGGCGCTGGCGTCCATCATCGTGTATCCGGACCTGGCCACCATCGCGGCGCGGTTCCCCCACCTCGATCCGCGGATCGTGCGGCACGACCTGGGCTACCCCGCCATGCTGGTCTTCCTGCCGCACGGGTTGCTGGGCCTCGTCGTGGCGTCGCTCGCGGCAGCGTACATGTCCACCATCAGCACGCACCTCAACTGGGGGGCGTCATACGTGGTGGACGACGTCTACAAGCGCTTCCTCGCGCCGGACCGCGACGATCGGCACTACGTCGCGCTGGCGCGCCTCGTCACCGTGGTGCTCGTCGCGTTGTCGGCCGTCGTCTCGCTGTGGCTCGAGAACGCCGTGCAGGCGTTCCAGATCATGCTCCAGATCGGCGCGGGCACGGGTCTGATCTTCCTGCTGCGGTGGTTCTGGTGGCGGATCAACGCCTGGTCCGAGATCTCGGCCATGGCGATCTCGTTCTCGGTGGCGCTCTGGTTCCAGTTCGGACACGTGCAGGTTGGCCTGGCCGCGCTCGATCCGGCGGTGCAGCTGGTCGTGGGCGTGGCCATCACGACGCTCGGCTGGTTCAGTGTCACGCTGCTCACCGCGCCCACGCCCACCGCCACGCTCCAGGCGTTCTACGACCGGATCCGACCGTTCGCCTTTGGCTGGCGGCGCGCCGTCACCACGCGTCCCGACAACGACAGCTTCACGGCCGCCCTCGCCTGCTGGTTCCTGGGATGCGGCGTGGTGTACGCCACGCTGTTCGGCACGGGGTTCGCGCTCTACGGGCGCATGGGAATCGCGGCGCTCCTGCTCGCGGTGGCGGCCGGGGCGGCGTATGGACTGTTCAAGACGTTGCCGAGGGTGAGGTTCGAATAGCTCTGCCTCTGCTCCCTTGTCTAGGCTGGCCCTACGGTCGCCCCCGCCGACGGCTCCGCCACGAAGAGGTAGTCGTCGAGCGGGCCCGGAAGCTCCCTTCGCGCGTAGAACTCCGTGCGCAGGCGGTCCACTACGCCTCCCGCCGCTTCAGCCGCCGCCGCGGCCACGATGCAGCCGCCCATGCCGGCGCCGGTGAGGCGGGCGCCAGCGGCGCCGGCATCTTCCGCCAGCGCCACCAGGTCGTCGAGGGCGGGACTGCTCACTTCGTAGTCGTTCTTGAGGCTCGCGTGCGACCCACGGAGCAGGGCCCCGAACGCGGGGAGATCCGCGGCCCGCAGCGCGGCTTCCGCCCGGCGCACCCGGTCCGCTTCGGTCACCACGTGCCGGAAGCGCCGCAGCAGATCGCCATCCAGCGCCGACTCGGCCACTCCCACCAGCGCGCGCGCATCGAAGCGCGACAGGAGTCCCCGGTATCCCCCGGATTCCCGACCGCCGGTGACGCCGGCTGCCCGCTCGACGCGCTCCAGGGCCTCCCGGCATTCCACGGTGCGCCGATTGTACGTGGCCTGTGCGCCGCCCGACTTCTCCGCGCGCGACAGCGAGTGGGCAACGATGAAGCGCCAGGAGGGGGGCACGGGGACGGGCGTGATCCGGAGCGGTGCAAAGTCCACGCGGCTCGCCGTGCCTTCCACCGCCCCCAGGGAGATGGCCTGGTCCATGCCACCACCCTGCGTGCCCGTATACCGCTCGGCCAGGGCCATGGCCTCGGCGAGCCGGAGCGGATCCCAGGACCGCCGATTGGAGGCAAGCAGCGCGAGCGCCACGCCAATCACCAGCGCGGACGACGAGCTGAGACCCGCCGCGACGGGAACAGTGGAGTGGATCAGCGCGTCGAAGCCGGCCAGGGAGCCGGATGCACGCCCCAGCGCCTGCACCGCCGCCTTGACATAGTTCCCCCAGTCGCCCGCGGCGAACGGCAGGATCGTATCGGCAAGCGCGAACTCGCGAAGGTCGAGGCCCGGCGCGGTGCTCGCAACCCGGACGACGCGGTCGGTGCGCGGCCGCACGAGCAGGGTCACCTGCCGCTGAATGGCCATCGGCAGCACCGACAAGTCGTTGTAGTCAATGTGCTCGCCGATCAGGTTCACCCGACCGGGGGCCCGTACCAGGAACGCCCGTCCCGGCGCGCCGAACCGTGTCCGGAAGGCCTCGAGAACATCGGTCCGCACGGCGGGCGGCTTCACGGCGGGAGCGTCACGCGTCTCGGTCAGCGCTGGCGTGCCAGCGTGAAGGGGTCCTGGTCCCCGGGACCGACGGGCCGCAGCCTGAACGTCCACTCGTAGGCTCGGAGCGGGAGCCGGTACCGCTCCAGCGCCTGCGCGCCCCAGCTGTTGTCCCCGCCCACCCCCATCTGGTGCCAGTCGAGCCGCACCTCCACGAGATCCCGCGACGCCACGTCCGTCACGTGCCGGTTGACCTTCTCCTGTCCCTCGTCGAAATCCTCCTGGAGATAGGGCAGGGCGGATGCCTCCAGCAAGGGTATGCCCACGGCGAGCAGCCCACGCCCCTGGGCGTTGGTGATGGCCATCCAGCGCACGTCGGACCGCGTGCCGTTCTCCTGTGGCCGGACGTACGGGTGGTAGAGATCGGCGGCCGGCGCGGCATACAGGCCGACGCGCGCCCCCGTCTTCCGGTCCCAGTAGCTCTCGTGCGGCCCGCGTCCCCACCAGGTGACGCGGTCGAACGACCCGGGCATCGTGAACCGCATGCCCAGCCGAGGCAGCTCGGGAAGGCTGGTGTCCCCGGGGACGAAGCGGTTGTGCACCGTGATGTCCCCGGACGGGCGCACGGTGTAGGTCGTCTCGAGTGTCGCGTCGCCCGCGTGCAGCGACTGCGCGACCCACACGACGACGTTCCCATGGTCCTGACGGGCGGCAACGCTGTCCACATGGCGATCGGGACCCGCCCGGCGCCACACCCGCTGCCGCCGCGGCATGCGGTTGCCAAAGTCGTTGTCGGTGGGCGCGCGCCAGAAGTTGGGCTCGAGTCCGGTGCGCAGCAGCTCCGTGCCGTCGTACGCGAGCGATGCGAGCGTTCCCTGGATGCGATCGAACACGGCCGCAAAGCGTTCCCCGCGCACGACGATCGAGGGACCCTCCTCGGCGACCACGAGCGCCACTCCCGTCGTACCCGTCGCCCCCGTCGTTCCAGCCCCAAGCTCGACTTGGTCCCAGGCCACGATCCACCCCGCCGGCAGGAACGGCTCGGCGTTGGGCAGCACGAACTCGATCGTGAGCACGCGTTCCCGCCCGTCGTACCCGTCGCGCCCACTCCACCCGCGGAGCACGATGTCGCTCGAGTCGTGCGGCGCCACGGCAGGTGCCGGCATCTCGCCGGCCCCAACCGTGTCGGCATCGGCCGTCAGCGTCCACCGGAGCGTCAGGTGGTCGAGGGTGCGGAAGTCGTAGCGATTCACGATGCGCACGGTGCCGCGCCCCGCGTCCACCAGGCGCGCGTGCGCCGGCTGGTAGACCTTCCGGACCTCGAGGTAGTGGGGATTCGGGCGGCGGTCCGGCCGGACGAGACCGTTGGCGAGGAAGTTCCCGTCACTGGGCGTGCCGGGAGGTCCGTAGTCGCCGCCGTACGCCCAGAACGGCTTGCCGTCGGGTGTCGTCGCGGCGAGTCCCTGATCCACCCAGTCCCAGATGAAGCCCCCCTGCAACTGCGGGTGGGCGTAGATCACGTCCCAGTAGTCCTGGAGATTCCCCACGCTGTTGCCCATGGCGTGGGCGTACTCGCACATGATGAGCGGCCGGTCGCGCCACTCCTTCACGTAGTCCAGCAGCCCCGTGATCGGCGTGTACATGGGCGTCACGAGGTCTACGCGCGTATGCCACCGGGCGCGCTCGTACATGACGGGTCGCGACGGGTCGCGCCGACGGGTCCAGGTATACGTGGCCTCGAAGTTCACCCCGTCGCCGGCCTCGTTGCCCAGCGACCAGAGGATCACCGAGGGGTGGTTCTTGTCCCGCTCGACCATCCGGATCGTGCGGTCGAGGTGGGCGTCGCGCCACGCCGGGTTGTTGCCCAGCGTCGTGTCGGGGTGATAGCCCATCCCGTGCGACTCGATGTTGGCCTCGTCCACCAGGTAGAGCCCGTACTCGTCGGCGAGGTCGTACCAGCGGGGATCGTTGGGGTAGTGGCTCGTGCGGACCGCGTTGATGTTCGCCTGCTTCATGAGCTCGAGGTCGCGTCGCATGGACGCCTCGCTCACCGTGCGGCCCGTCCACGGATCGTGCTCGTGACGGTTCACGCCCCGAATCGTGACGGGGGTCCCGTTCAGGAGCAGCAGGCCGTCCTTGATCTCCACGCGGCGGAAGCCGACGCGCTGCGTGACGACCTGGGTGGTGTCGCCCCGCGCGTTCACGAGCGCCAGTACCGCGGTGTAGAGCCGCGGCGCCTCCGCCGACCAGCGGGCGGGGTTCGCAACGACGGCCCGGAGCGTGATGGTCGTGTCCGCTTCCCCGCGCAGGTCGGCCGTCAACGGGCGGGCCAGCGCCGGCCGGCCGTCGGGCCCGAGGAGACGCGCCACGACGCGCACCGGCTCCATCGGTCGGGCGGACGCGTGTCGCACGTCCACGTCCACTTCGAGCGTGGCGCGCCGCAGGGTCGAATCCAGCAGCGGCCGGACCCAGTAGTCCGCGATGTGCGTCGTGGGGAGCGCATACAGGAAGACGTCGCGCTCGAGGCCGCTGATCTTCCAGTAGTCCTGGTCCTCGAGGTAGTCGCCGTCGGAGAAGCGGTAGACCTGGACGGCGAGGGTGTTCTCGCCGGTCCGGAGATGTTCCGTGACGTCGAATTCGGACGGCGTTTTGCTGCCTTTCGTGAAGCCCACCTCCCGGCCGTTCACCCAGACGAACGCCGCCGACTTCACGCTCCCGAAGTGCAGGATGACGCGAAGGCCGCGCCACGCGTCGGGCACGGTAAACGTCCGCCGGAACGAGCCGACCGGGTTGTCGTCGTGCGGGACGAAAGGCGGATTGGGCGGGTAGAGGTAGGGGATGTTCGTGTAGATGGGCACGCCGAACCCCTGGACCTCCCAGTTGCCCGGCACTGTGATGGAATCCCACCCGGAAAGGTCGGCCTGACTGCGCCAGAGCCCGGCCGGCCGGTCGGCGGGGTTGGCCGCATACCGGAATTGCCAGACCCCGTTCAGCGACCGGTAGAATGGCGAGCGATGGGGGTCGCGGGTCAGGGCATCCGGCACGGTCGCGAACGGAATGGCAAACGCGTGCGGCGGCAGCCGGTTGCGCCCGACCAAGTCCGGATCCTCGAGCTCGCGCGGGAAGGGCAACCCCTGCGCGGTGGCATCTCCGCCCATGGTGAGCATTGGCGCGACAACGAATAGCACACGGAGCAAGCGCATTGTCCCCCCCACAACGGATGCAGTCGGGTCGAAATAACCGCCGAGGCCCGCCAACCGCCACCCATGTGCTTGACGCCCCCGTCCCCAAAGCCGAACTTCCGCCCGTTTCACGTCTCACGTCTCACGTCTCACGTCTCACGTTTCACGTTTCACGTTTCACGTCTCACGTCTCACGTTTCAGGTTTCACGTGCTCACGCTACACGATCCCATCCCCCGGAGCGCCCCCATGCACCGGCTCGCCTTCACCATCCTCCTCCTTCTCCCGCCTCCCCTCGCCATTGCCCAGGACCGCCCGCCCCGGGAGCTGCGCCAGCTCGACGCCTGGATTGCCGGCGCGCTCCGCGACTGGGAGGTGCCCGGGCTCGCGGTCGCCGTCGTGAAGGACGACTCGATCGCGTTCGCCCGCGGGTACGGCGTTCGCGCGCTCGGGTCGGCGGCGCCCGTGACGACCTCCACCCTGTTCGCCAACGCGTCCACCACGAAGGCGTTTACGGCACTCGCGGTCGGGATGATGGTGGACGAGGGAAAGCTCGCGTGGGATGATCGGGCGGCGGATCGCCTGCCCACGCTGCTGTTGCGGGATCCGTACGCGGCGCGCGAGCTCACGCTGCGCGACATGCTGGCCCACCGCGTCGGGTTCGGGGATCCGGGGTACCTGTGGTACGGCACCGAGCTCTCCGCGGACGAGATGTTCCGGCGGCTCCGGTTCGTGGAGCCGCAGTCGAGCTTCCGGGCGCGGTACGCGTACAACAACGTCACCTATGCGGCGGCCGGCGCGATCGCGGGCCGGGCCTACGGGGCGGGCTGGGACGCCCTCGTGCGGGACCGGATCCTGACACCGCTCGGCATGACCGCGACGGTGACGCAGGGACGCTTCCTGCCGGCGGACGGGGACGTGGCGCTGCCGCACGACCGCGTGCACGACACGCTGCGCGTGATCGCGGGCGTCGGATCGCTGGTGGACGGCATCGCCCCGGCCGGCGCGATGTACTCGAACGTGCTCGACATGTCCCGCTGGCTGCGGTTCCTGCTGCGCGGCGGGCGCCTCGGCGATTCCGCGCTCGTGCGTCCCGCGACGCTGGCGGAGCTGTTCCGGCCCCAGACGCTGATTCCGCGGGAGTCGTTCTATCCCACCGCGCGGCGCACCGGCGCCCATTTTACGGCGTACGGCCTGGGCTGGTTCCTCCAGGACTACCGGGGCGAGTTCGTGGCCATGCACACGGGCTCCATTGACGGTTACGTGGCCATCGTGGGACTGGTGCCCGAGCACCGGCTCGGGGTGGTCGTGTTCGCGAATCGGGACCACGCCGAGCTGCGCCACGCCATCATGTTGCGGGTGTTCGACGCCTATCTGGGCGGGGCCGAGCGGGACTGGAGCGCCGAGCTGAAGGCGATGTACGACAGCCTCGACGCGCGGCAGGCGGCGCGGCGCGCGGCGCGGGCCGCCGAGCGGGTCCGCGACACACGGCCGACCCTGGCCTTGGAAGCGTACGCCGGCACCTACGCGGACAGCGCGCGTGGCGCGGTGGCGGTGCGCGTCGCGGACGGCCGCCTGGCCCTGTCGCGTTCTCCGTTCCTGACGGGCACCCTGGAGCACTGGCACTTCGATACGTTCGCCGTCCACTGGGATCGCGGCTGGCTCCAGCCGGCCCTGGTGTCGTTCCGCATCGGGCCGGATGGGACGGTCGCGGGCGCCGAGCTGGACGGCGTGCCGTTCGGGCGGGTTGCAGCGACGACGGAGGCGCGCTGATCCATGGAACACCTCACGGGGCTGGACCTGACGGTCGTGGTGGCGTACTTCGCCGCCATCGTGCTCATCGGCATCCTGGTTTCGCGGCGCGAGCGGAGCGCGAGCGACTATTTCCTGGCGGGCCGGGCGCTGCCGTGGTGGCTCATCGGCATCAGCCTCATCGCGAGCAATATCTCGACCGAGCACTTCGTGGGAATGGCCGGCTCCGGGGTCACGTTCGGCCTGGCCATCGCGTCGTACGAGTGGATGGCCGCGGTCACGCTGGTGATCGTCGCGCGCTGGTTCGTGCCGCGCCTGCTGGCGCACAACGTGACCACCATGCCGGAGTACCTCGAGCGGCGCTTCGATATCCGCTCGCGCGGGCTGCTGGCCGGCTACATGCTCCTGGCCTACGTGTTCGTGGCGATGGCGACGGTGCTCTACTCCGGCGGCCTCGCGCTCCAGACCATCTTCGGGCTCCCCCTGGGCTGGGGCATCGTGATTCTCGCCGCCACGGCGGGCGCGTATACCGCGTACGGCGGGCTCAAGGCCGTGGTCTGGACCGATCTCCTCCAGGGCATTGCCCTGCTCGGCGGCGGCGCGCTCGCGACGTTCCTGGGTCTCCGGGCGGTGGGCGGGTGGGGCGCGTTCCGCGAGCAGGCGGCGGACAAGCTCCACATGGTGCTGCCGCTCGACCATCCCGAGCTGCCCTGGTTCGCCGTGTTCTTCGGCGGGCTGTGGATTGCCAACCTGTTCTACTGGGGTTGCAACCAGTTCATCACCCAGCGCGTCCTCGGCGCGCGGGACGTGCGCCAGGCGCGCTACGGGGTCGTGCTCGCGGCGTGGCTCAAGCTCGCGCTGCCGTTCGTCATCGTGGTGCCCGGCATCATCGCCTGGACCCTGTACGGGGCCGAGCTCGAGCGGCCGGACCAGGCCTACCCCATGCTCATCGCGCGGCTCCTGCCCTCGGGCCTCACCGGTCTCGTGTTCGCGGCGTTGATCGCGGCCATCATGTCGAGCCTCGACTCGATGCTGAACTCCACGGCCACGATCTTCACGATGGACCTGTACCGCGTCTGGATCCGGCCGGGATCGCCGGACCGACACCTGATGACGGTCGGGCGCTGGAGCACCGTGGCGTTCCTCGTGCTGGCGGCGGCGTGGGCGCCGTTCCTGCTGCGGTTCGACCGCGTCTTCAGCTACATCCAGGAATTCTGGGGGCTCATCACGCCGGGCGTCGCGGTGGTCTTCCTGGGTGGCCTGTTCTGGCGCCGCACGTCCGCGGCCGCGGCCGTCACCGTGCTCGCCGCGACGCTCCCCGTGACCCTGGCCCTCAAGGGCGTCATGGCCGGGTCCGCGTTCCTGAACCAGATGTGGGTGGCGGGGCTGATCCTGGCGGCGATGCTGGTGGCGGTGTCCCTGCGGTCGGCGGTCGGGGCGGTCGGGGCGGTCCGGGCGCGCGAGGCGGTCGAGGCGGTCGAGCGGCCGGCGCCCGACCGGGTGTTCGACGTGCTCTCGTTCGGTGTGATCGCCGCGGCCATTGCGCTGTACGCGATCTTCTTCTAGCGGCAGCAACAGGGGGCGGGGGCCGGCATTCGCCGCCCTCCCGCCCCCCGCCGGCCACCCCCCTACCGTCGCCTACCGTCCCCTGCCGTCACGCGATCCCCAACCGCTTCAGAATATGGTCCTTCACCCCCGGGGTGATCACGCTGCGGGCGAGCAGCGCGTCCAGAGTCGCCACGATCTGATCGCGGTCCGCGTCAATCTTGCGGTCCCGCAGCTCACCGATGATGCGCGCGAGGCGCTGATCGTACTCGCCATGGCGGAGCGCCCCGACGGTCATCTCGTTCTTGAGGATTTCCAGCTCCTGCACGAAGCGCTCGAGCGTCACGGGAGTCATCGTGGGTCCTCGGGAAGATGGGGAACGGGGGAAGGGTAACACCCGTGCGGCGGGTGAACCAGTTCAGGCGCCGCGCGTGGCTTTTCCGGACGCGATCCGGTTCCGGCCGCCCTTCTTGGCCCGATACAGGGCCGCGTCGGCGCGTTGGACGGTCGCGTCGGGGGTGGCGTCGCCGGCGGCGCGCTGGGCCACGCCCATCGAGATGGTGACGGCCAGCCGGGAGGCCCCGCTCCGCCGGCGCGGATGTTTCGGCCGTCGGCGGGGGCGGTCGGGCCCGCGGAGCGTGAAGGGTGCGCCGGCCACCGCCGCGCGGACCGCCTCGAGCGCGTCGAGGACGTCGGGGGCGGCGCGGCCCGGGAACAGGATGGCGAACTCCTCGCCCCCGTAGCGGAACGTGCGCCCGCCCTCGCCGACGGCGTCCAGGTGGGCGGCCACGAGGCGCAGCACCTGGTCGCCGACGTCGTGGCCGTGCGTGTCGTTGACGGCCTTGAAGTGGTCCACGTCCGCCATGGCGATCGTGTACGGCCCGTCCAGGCGCCGCAGCTCGTCGTCGAGCGCGCGACGATTCGGGAGGCTGGTGAGGGCGTCCCGGTAGGCGAGCGCGTGGGCGGCCTCGACCAGGGCAATGACGATCGCGAGGGCGGCGACCGTCAGGAGGAACGCGGGGGCGGCGAGGCCGCCCACGTCCCGATCCGGCGCCGCGAGGAGCGCGAGCAGGGCGGCGGCAACGGCCCACAGGAAGCCGCGCCGCACCGGGTCGGGCTGCCGGAGCAGCAGTGCGGCCAGCACCGCCAGCGCCCCGGCCGACGCCACCAACGCCGCGTCCCCCACCGGCGTGCCGGGGGGAAGCAGCGGCGCCGAGAAGGTCCGCCGCGCCAGGGGTGCGAGGAGCGCGTCCTGGCCCGTTCGCACCAGGATCAGCAGGACCGCGGCCTGGGCCGCCAGGGCCGCCCCCCGCCGCGCGGCCGCGGCCCCGGCGAGGCCGCGCTCCGGCAGCAGCGCGTACGCCAGGAGGTTCAGGGGCAACAGGATCGCGATGATGCTCCCCAGGCCCGAGGCCGGCGCCTCCGCGGCAAGGGCGCCGCCCGCGGCCGCGAGCGTCAGCAGGCCGAGGACCACCCCCGAGCGGCGGAACCGGATGGCCAACACCACGCCCACGCCTCCAACGAGGGCGGGCAGCACGGGAATCACCGGCGCGGCCGGGGCCAGCACCACCGGCCAACGCACGGCGGCTGCCGCTCCGAGGAGGAGCAGCCCTTCCGGAACGAGCAGAGCCGTGAGCGCGCGGCGCACGTCCCAAGATAGCGAGCCCCACGCTGGAGCGTGGCGGCAGTCGCGCTATGTTACGGGCATGACACGCCTCTCCCCGTGGCCCGTGCTGGCGCTGGTCGGCGCGGCGGCCTGTGGCGGCGGCACCACCGAGCCGCCGGATCCCGTGGACTCCATCCTCGTGCTGTCGCCGACGGGCGTCAGCCTGGCGATCGGTTCGACCCAGCTCCTGACGGCCGTGCTCGTGGTGGCCGACACCGATACCGTCAACGTGCAGCCGGGGTGGACCAGCCGCAGCGACGCCGTCGCCTCCGTGACCAACGCCGGCCTCGTCATGGGTGTCGGGGCGGGCAACACGCGCATCGTGGCGGATTTCGGCGGCGTGACGGACTCGGTGCCGATCGTGGTGACCGGGGGAAGCGGACCGCCGCCGGTCGGGCTCCGGCGGATCACCACCGCGCTCTCCGCGCCCGTCTTTGCGGTCTCCCCGCCGGGCGATGTGGCCCGGTTGTTCGCGGTGGAGAAGCGTGGCACCATCCGCGTCCTGCGCAACGACACGCTGCTGCCGTCCCCGTTTCTCGACATCCGGACGCTGGTGAGCACGGGGGGCGAACAGGGCCTGCTCTCGATGGCCTTCCATCCTGAGTACGCCACCAACGGATACGTGTACGTCTCGTACACCGACCCGACCGGCACCTCGAAGGTGGTCCGGTATCAGGCGAGCGATCCCGAAACCGCGAACCCCGCGACGGCCCTCGAGGTGCTGTCGGTGTCTCAGCCCTTCGCGAACCACAACGGCGGGCTGGTCACGTTCGGGCCGGACGGCATGCTCTACGTGGGCCTGGGCGACGGCGGCAGCGGCGGGGATCCGCAGGGCAACGGCCAGAACCTCGGGACGCTGCTGGGCTCCATCCTGCGGCTCGACGTGGACGCCGGATCCCCCTACGCCATTCCGGCGGACAATCCGTTCGTGGGCCAGGCCGGCGCCCGCGGCGAGATCTGGGTGTACGGCCTCCGAAATCCGTGGCGCTTCAGTTTCGATCGGTCGCTCGGCGACTTCTACGTGGGGGACGTGGGCCAGGGGGCGCTGGAGGAAGTGGATGTCCTCACGTGGCCGGCCGGGGGTGGGACCAACTTCGGCTGGAACGTCATGGAAGGGACGTCCTGCTACAACGCCGCCACGTGCTCCACCGCGGGCCTCACGCTTCCCCTGGTGGAGTACAGCCACGCCGAGGGCTGCAGCGTCACCGGGGGGGTGGTGTACCGGGGCGCGGACGTCCCCGACCTCCAGGGGCGGTACCTCTATGCCGACTACTGTGCCGGCTTCGTCCGCAGCTTCACGCTGTTCGGCGGCCAGGCGGTGGACCTGCGCCAGTGGCCGGACCTGTCCCCGGGAACGGGCGTGACGTCCTTCGGAGAGGATGCGCGAGGCGAGGTCTACGTCATGACGCAGTCCGGCTCCCTCTACCGGATCGTGCAGAACTGACGCACGGCGGAATGTGACGCAGCGCACATTCCGGTCCCGGGGGCGCACGGGTGTGAGGCGACGCACGGTCCGCATCCCCGCGGCGGTCTAGACTTTGCGCTGAGGTCCTGTGCAGAGCAGGCTTCTCGGCGCCGGGTGTTGTGCCCGAAGCGCCGTCACCTTGGACCGCCTAGGCTTCGGGGAGATGCTGGCGCCACCTCGCACCGCTTCCACGGCCGATCAACATGCGTCGAGTCTCGACGGGTCCGAGCGGATTCTGCTCGACCGCCTGTTCGAGAGTTCGCCGGAGGCCATCGTCCTCGCCGACAAGCAGAGCCGGGTGATCCGCACCAACGCGGAATTCACCCGGCTGTTCGGCTACGGGCCGGAGGAAGCGCGCGGGCGGTCCCTCGACGAGCTGCTCGCGCCGCCCGATCTCCGGCAGGAAGCGGTGGACGCGACGGCCCAGGTTGCCCAGGGCGGGCAGGTGGCGTTCGAGACGCGCCGCCGCCGCAAGGACGGCTCCATCGTGGAAGTCGCGGTCCTCGGCACCCCCATTCACGTGCGGGGCAGCCAGGTTGCGGTCTACGGGATCTACCGGGACATCGGCCCGATCCGGCGGATGGTCGAGGCGCTCCGCACGTCCGAGGCGCAGTTCGCGAGCGCGTTCCGCTCCACGCCGGGAGCCGCCACGATCAGCGGCCTGGCGGACGGTCGCCTGCTCGAGGTGAACGACGCGTTCGTCGAGGTGATGGGCTACACCTCGGTGGAGGCGGTGGGCCGAACGACGCACGACCTCGGCATCTGGGTGGACCAGCGCGATCGCGAGCGGGTGCTGGAGCGGTTGGCGGACACCGGTCACGTCCGCGGCTTCGAGTACCGCTTCCGGACGCGCACGGGCGAGGTCCGGCACGGCATCTTCTCCGCGGACCTCATCGAGTTCCGCGGGGAGCGCTGCCTGCTGGCCATGACCCACGACATCACGGAACGGGTGCGGGCGGAGCAGGCGCTGCGCGAAAGCGAGGAGCGCTACCGCACCATCGTCGAGACCATCGAAGACGGCTATTACGAGCTGGACACGACGGGCCGCCTGACGGCGTGCAACTCGGCGCTCGCCCGGCTGCTCGGTCAGGAGCCCGGCGCCACGCCGCGGCTCAACTACCGGGACTTCGTGGACGTCCCCAACGCGCAGCGCGTGGCGGCGGCGCTCAACGAGGTGTACGCGAGCGGCACCGCGCAGCGCGCCGTGGACTGGGAGATCCTGCGGCCGGACGGGGAACGGCGCACGGTGGAGGCGTCGGTGGCACCGGTCCGGGACGGGAGCGGCTGGATCATCGGCTATCGCGGCATCATGCGCGACGTGACCGACCGGACCCAGACGGAAGCGGCCCTGCGGGAGAGCGAGGCCCGCTACGCCCTGGCCGCGCGCGGCGCCAACGACGGGTTGTGGGACTGGGACGTCGAGCGGGGCACGATCTACTACTCGGCGCGCTGGAAGGAAATCCTGGGCTATACGACTGGCGAGATCGGGAACGCCCCCGAGGAGTGGACACGGCGGATGCATCCCGAGGACGCGTCCCGGGTCCAGGCCGGCCTCCAGGAACACCTGCGGAGTCCGACGCCGCACTTCGAGACCGAGCATCGGGTGCTGCACAAGGACGGGACCTACCGGTGGGTGCTCGCGCGCGGCGTGGCCGTGCGAAACGCCACGGGCCGCGCCACGCGGATGGCCGGCTCGCTGACCGACGTCACCAGCCGCAAGATCGCCGAGGAACGCCTGGTCCACGACGCGGTCCACGACGTGCTCACGGGCCTGCCCAACCGGGCGCTGTTCGAGACCCTGCTGGACCGTTCCCTCGGGCGGCTCCGCCGCCGCCGGGACTACCGGTTTGCCGTGCTGTTCCTGGATCTCGACCGGTTCAAGGTGATCAACGACAGCCTGGGGCACATGGTGGGCGACCAGTTCCTGGTCGAGGTGTCCCGCCGCCTGGTCCGTTGCATCCGGCCCGAGGACACGGTGGCCCGGCTGGGCGGCGACGAGTTCACCATCCTGCTGGACGACGTGGAGGGGCCGGATGACGCGCTGCGCGTGGCCGAGCGGATCCAGGCCGAGCTGACGAGCCCCATCGTGCTCGGCGGGCACGAGACGTACACGAGCGCCAGCATCGGGATCGCGCTGAGCGACGCCCGGTACCACCGGCCGGAGGAAGTGCTGCGCGACGCCGACATCGCGATGTACCGGGCCAAGTCCTACGGGCGCGCGCGCCACGAAGTCTTCGACGTGGACATGCACCGGGAGGCGCTGGATCAGCTGACGCTGGAAACGGACCTGCGCCACGCGCTCGACCGCAACGAGTTCCGGCTGGTGTTCCAGCCGATCGTGGATACGCAGACGGGGCGGCTGGCGGGGCTCGAGGCGCTGATCCGGTGGCACCACCCGGAACGGGGGCTGGTGCCGCCGGGCGATTTCATCCACCTGGCCGAGGAGACCGGCCTGATCAACGCCATCGGCGAGTGGGTGCTGTGGGAAGCCTGCCAGCAGGTACAGAAGTGGCAACTGCTGCTCCCGCCCGGCGCCGAGGCGCTTCCGGTGAGCGTGAACCTGTCGGCCCGCCAGTTCGCCGATCCGCGGCTCGTGGACATGGTCGCGACGACGCTCGCCATCACCGGGCTCCCGTCGCGCGCGCTGCGGCTCGAGATCACCGAGAGCGTCCTGATGGACCACGCCGAGACCTCGGTGCGCATGCTGGATCGGCTCAAGGCGCTGGGCGTCCAGATCCAGGTGGACGACTTCGGGACCGGGTACTCCTCGCTGGGCTACCTCCACAAGTTCCCTCTCGACGCGCTCAAGGTGGACGCGTCGTTCGTGAGCCGGCTGGAGGCCGATCCCGAGAACCGCGAGATCGTCAAGACCATCGTGGCCCTCGCGAAGAACCTGCGGATGGCCGTCGTGGCCGAAGGCGTGGAGAGTGTCGGCCAGCGCACGTTCCTGCACGGCCTCGGTTGCGAGTCCATGCAGGGCTTTCTGTTCGCCGGACCCCTCGGTCCGCGCGAGGTGGAAGAGCTGCTCCGGTCGGGGGACGACTGGGCCCTCGAACGGGTTGCGTCGGCCTAGAGCCTCGGCGATATTCCGCCCCGCGGCGGTATCGTCTAGGGGACTAGGACGCGGCCCTCTCAAGGCCGAAACACGGGTTCGAATCCCGTTACCGCTATCCCCCGCCGCCCCCATCGTCTAACGGCCAGGACACCACTCTTTCAAGGTGGGAACAGGGGTTCGATTCCCCTTGGGGGCATGCCGTTTGGCTCCCGGTCATCCCGCCCCCTCCCATCGGCACACATGTTGCTCCGCTAGGCCGCCCGTCGCCTGTCCCTTGCCGCGGCCTTTCCTGAGGGGCACTTTGCAGCCCTAGCGAACCCCCCCCCATGCCCCCGACTGCCTCCAGCCCCCGTCCGGCCCTCGTGCCGTTCGCCCGCCACGCGCGCGGACGCCGCACCCTGTGGCTGCTGGTCGGCAGTCTGGCGGTCTCGACCTGCTCGGACGAGACCGGGCCCCACGGTCCGGTGCCGGGGTACCTGGCGCTCGCGCCCCGGTTCGAGGCGTCGTCAGCCGGGATCGTGCCGGTGGCGCGGGGCCGGTTCGTGCTCACGCGGCAGCCGGGCGGTGAGGTCGCCCTCGACACGATCCTCGCGATCGCGCCGGATGCCGACTCGGTGGACCTCTCGCTCACGGTCTCGCTCCAGGCGCCCGGCGAGACGTTGCTCCTCTCCATTGCGCTGATCGGACCCGCGCCCGCCAACGATACGGTGTTCCGGGCGGGGCCGCTCGAGGTGACCCCCAGCTCCTCCGGCGCGCCGGCACCCATTGACGTGCCGCTCACCTACACCGGGGTCGGCGCCAACGCGGCGTCCGTGGTGCTCATCCTGCCGGACGGGCCGATCGTCGCGGGGGTGCCCACACCGGTGCTCGCGGCGGCGTTCGACTCCGCCGGGCAGCCCATCCCGGGCGTCCCGGTCGCGTTCCGGTCGCTCGATCCGTTGATCGCCACGGTACCCGACGTGGCGATCGGCGCGGTGCTCGGCGTGGCCCGCGGGTCCGCGCGGGTGGTGGCGGAACTGCTCACCGGTCCGGCCGACACCGGGCTGGTGAGCGTGACCCTGCCGCCGTCGGTGCTCGTCGCGGACTCGGGATCCGGTCAGACCGGGCCCGCGGCCGGACTGCTGCCCGCGCCGCTCGTCGCGCGCGTGACCGCGAGCGACGGGGTCGGGGTGCCCGACGTGTGGGTCCGCTTCGCGGTCACGCTGGGCGGCGGGTCCGTCTCCGCGGACTCGGTGCTCACCGACGGCACCGGCGGCGCGCGGGTGGACTGGACGCTCGGCAACATCGTCGGCGCACAGACCGTAGCGGCCACGGTGCCCGGCATTCCCCCCGTGGCGTTCACGGCCACGAGCGTCGCGACCGGGGCGGGCGCCATCACGGTCGTCGCGGGCAACAACCAGAGCGCGCTCGTGGGGACGGCCGTGGGGACCGCTCCGCAGGTGCGGGTGACCGATGCCCAGGGCAATCCGGTCCCGAACGAAGAGGTCGTGTTCGCGGTGACGCAGGGGGGTGGCTCCGTCACGGGCGCCACCGCCACCACGGACGCCCAGGGGCTGGCGTCGGTGGGCAGCTGGACGCTGGGGGCGGCGGTCGGGCTCAACGCCCTGACCGCGGCGGTGGGCGCACTCACGCCGGTGCAGTTCGTGGCGCTCGCCACGAGCACGGGCGGTGTCACCAGCATGACCCTCAACGCGGGCGACGGGCAGACCACCCTGGCCGGCACGGCGGTGTCCATTGCGCCGTCGGTGCTCCTCACGGATACGGCGGGTGCGCCGGTGGCGGGTGTGGAGGTGCCGTTCACCATCGGGGGCGGCGGCACCCTGGCGGACACCACACCGGCGAGCGACGCCAGCGGGATCGCGTCGGTCGGTGTGTGGACGCTTGGGGCCCCGGGCACCAATACGCTCACGGCCAGCCTGCCCGGCCTGCCCAACGTCTCGTTCTCGGCCGACGCCACCGTGGGCGCGCCGGCGCAGGTCATCATCGTGTCGGGCGACGCCCAGAGCGACACCGCGGGGACCACGCTGGCGGACCCGCTGGTGGTGGAGGTGCGGGACTCGGCCGGGAACCCGGTACCCGGCGTCACCGTGTCGTGGGCCACGCTGGACGGGACCATCACCCCGCCGTCGGCCACCACGGGCGCCACCGGACGGGCGCAGGCCAGCTGGACGCTCAGCACCAACAAGGTCACGCAGACCGCCACCGCCACGGTGTCCGGGCTCACGCCCGCGGTCTTCACGGCCACGGCCATCTTCCCCAATCCTTCCATCCTGCTCGTGATGCAGGGTGGTGACCGGGTGCGGGTGGGCACCAGCGACACGCTCGAGGTGACGCTCACCGCGCCCGCGGGGGTGGACGGGGTGTTCGTGAGCGTCGTGTCCAGCAACCCGGCCATTCTGCGCGTGGACACCACCACGGGTGGTGTGCTCATCCCCGAGGGGGGGACCACGGGTCTCGTGTTCGTCGAGGGTCTCACGGGCGGGACGGTGACCCTCACGGCGAGCGCCGCCGGGTTCGCGAACGGCGTGCTGAGCGTGCCCGTGTCCGTGCAGGTGCTGAGCATGCCGAGCACGCTGAACGTGCCGTTCGGCGCCACGGCGTCGCTGCCGGTGCAGATCTCGGCGCCGGCGCCCGAGGGTGGGGTGACCGTGACGCTGGTGAGCGACGCCCCCACGCTGCTCAACGTCGCGACTCCCACGGTCACGATCGCCGAAGGGTCGCAAACCGCCAACGCCACGCTCGAGGGCCTCCTCCCCGGCCCCGCGAACGTGACCGGCACCACCGCCGACTTCGGCGCGGCGGTCACGGCGGCCACGGTGACGGCCACCCTCAACATCACCGTGGCCAACGTGACGATCGACGCGAGCTTCGGCGCGGATCTCACCGTGCGACTCGAGAGCGGCGGCTCGCCCATTGCGGCGCCGAGTCCCGGGGTGCCGGTGACGCTGACCCCCGCCAACCCCACATGTGTGGCGGCGGAGACCCCGGTCACCATCACCACCGGGCTGGTCAGCGCCACGAGCGCCATCTCCTACGGTGGGACCGCTACGCTGCCGTGCACGAGCTGGGTGGTGGCCACGGCGGAGAACATCACGGCGGACTCGGTCAACGTCACGGTGAACCCGCCGCCGGGCATCAACCTGAGCGCGGCGTTCTATGGGGTGGGGGCAGGGTTGCAGATCGGCTCCTCGGGCTCGCTGGGCGCGTCGCAGCACGGCGGGGTGGACGTGATCGTCAAGAGTCTGGATCCGGGGCTCGTGCTGATCGCGCCGAACACGTCCACGATGGGCAGTGACTCGCTGGTGGTGTTCCTGCCGAACGGCACCACGTTCTTCGGCTATACGCTCCAGGGGCTGGAGGGGGTGGCGGATACCGGGGATGCGAGTGCGCCGGTAGAGGTACGGGCGGCGGGGTTCACCACGGACACGGTGACCCACGTGGTGCGGCGCGCGGGGTACCGGCTCAGCGGCGTGAACCCGAGCACGACGTCGTTGACGCCGAGCGATCCGTTCCAGGTGCTCGTGGGCGTGATGAACGTCGGGAACACGGCCATCAACCAGTTCCAGGCGGTGCGGGCCGGAGGGACGGCGCTGACCGCTACCGTGGTGCTGAGTGATTCGGCTGTGGCCGATCTCGTGACGCTGGCGGACACGGGCGGCACGGCCACCGTGCAGATCGCGGTGCAGAGTAACTCGTCGCCGGGCAGCGTGGCGGCCGGCGGCATCGCCTTGGATCCACAGGCGGCCGGAACCACGACGGTCACGGCCACGATTCCGGGGCTGGTGGCGGAGAGCAACGCCACCACGGTGACCATCACGGCGCCGGGGATCAGCGGGAGCCCGGTGTTCTATGGGGTGGGGTCGGGGCTCCAGATCGGCGCGTCCGGCTCGCTGGGGGCGTCGGACCATGGCGGCGTGGACGTGATCGTCAAGAGCCTGGATCCGGGGCTCGTGCTGATCGCGCCGAATGCGTCCACGCTGGGTGGTGACTCGCTGGTGGTGTTCCTGCCGAACGGCACCACGTTCTTCAGTTACACGCTGCAGGGGCTGGAGGGGGTGGCGGACACGGGGCCGGCGGGAGCGCCGGTGGAGGTGCGGGCGGCCGGGTTCACGACGGACACGGTGACGCACACGGTGCGGCGGGCGGGCTACCGGCTCAACGGCCTCAACACAACCACCACGACGCTGTCGCCGGACGATCCGTTCCAGGTGCTGGTGGGCGTGATGAACGTTGGGAACACTTTCATCAACCAGTTCCAGGCGGTGCGGGCCGGCGGCACGGGCCTCACCGCGACCCTCACGAGCGGCACGCCGGGCGTTGGCCAGCTGGTGACGACCGACGGTGCGGCCGGCCAGCGGACCGTGACGATCCCGGCGCAGGCGTCGTCGTCGCCGTCCACCGTCACCGCGGGCGGTGTGGCGTTCGACCCGCTGACGGCCGGGACCACCCTCGTGACCACCGCCATTCCGGGGCTGGTGGCCGAATTGAGCGACGTCACGGTGACGGTCTCGACGCCCGGTATCACCGTCCAGAGCCGGACGGTGGGGTCCGGCCTCCAGGTGAATTCGACCGTCGCGCTGGGCGCCACCCAGCACGGGGGCGTGGACGTGGTGGTGAAGAGCTCCAATCCCGCGGTGGCCCTCGTTTCGCCCAACGTCTCCACGCCCGGCACGGACTCGATCGTGGTGTTCCTGGCCAACGGGTTCTCGAGCTTCAGCTTCTACATCCAGGGCGTCGAGTTCCAGACGGGCTCGGTGCTGATCACGGCGCGGGCCAGCGGGTTCACGGATGGCTCGTCGTCGTCCGCCATCGTCACCCCGGCCCTCCAGATCTCGGGGCTGTCCACGAGCACCACCGCGGGCGGCGTGGACGATCCGTTCACGGTCTTCGTCGGCGTTCCGGACGTGAATAACACCTTCATGTCGCAGGTCCAGGCCGTGCGGGCCGGGGCGCCGGGACCGCTCACGGCCACGGTCCAGACGGAGGACAACGGGGTGGGCCAGCTGGTCACGACCGCCAGCACGGGGACCAGCGTCACGGTCCAGATCCCGGCGGGGTCCACGTCGTCGCCGAGCAACGTGGCGGCCGGCGGCGTGGCTTTCGATCCGCTGATGACCGGATCCACGACCGTCTTCGCGACCATCCCCACGTTCATCGCGCTGCCGCAGGCCACGGTCGTCATTACGGTGAATCCGTAGCGCGGCGGCTGGTCGGGGGCCGCGCGCCGTCCCGCGGGGCCACCGCGGTTCCGCGCGCGGCCGTGCGGGGTTGAACCGGCGGGGGGAGCCCGCTATCCTTAGCGCTCCGCGCCGCTAGCTCAACTGGCAGAGCAACGGACTCTTAATCCGTAGGTTGTAGGTTCGATTCCTACGCGGCGCATGCCGCCGACACGCCCCGGGGCGCCACCGCGTCCCGGGGCGTGTCCGCGCGACGGGGCCGGGTCACCCAGCCAGGTCCGCCGGCGCGTCCTGCTTCACCAGGAACAGCGTCTGCGTGGGGTACGCAAACTCGATCCCCTCCTGCTCGAACCGCTCGTGAATCCGCAGGTTGATGGCCTGCTGGACGTCCATGTAGGTGTTGAAATCCGGGACCGTGACGTAGTAGACGGTCTCGAAGTGGAGCGAGAAGTCTCCGTACGTCTTGAAATGCGACCGATCGAACCGGGTCTTCTCCTGGGCCTCGACCGCCTCGCGAACGATCCCCGGGATCCTCGTGAGTTTGTCCCGCGGGGTCTGGTAGGTCACGCCCAGCGGAAACACGATCCGCCGCTCGTACATGCGGCCGAAGTTCCGGATCCGGCTGTTGAGGAGATCCGAATTGGAGAAGATGAGCTGCTCGCCCCAGAGGCTCCGGACCCGGGTGGTCTTGAGCCCGATGTGCTCGACGTTGCCCAGGTGCTCGCCGACGATGAGGAAGTCGCCCAGCACGAACGGCTTGTCAAGGACGATGGACAGCGATGCGAAGAGGTCGCCCAGGATGCTCTGGAGGGCGAGCGCCACGGCCACCCCGCCGATGCCGAGGCCCGCCACCAGCGTCGTGATGTCCACGCCCACGTTGTCCAGCGCCAGCAGCAGGATGGCGGCCCACAAAGCGATCTTGCCCACGAACCCCAGCGCGCTCACGGTGGTGGCCGCGGCCGGATCCTCCTGCATCTCCCGCTTGCGGTAGGACTCGAGCCACCGCGAGAGCACGAAACCGGCCCAGAGGCCGCTCTGGATCAGGAGCGCCACCACCACGAGGCTGTCCAGCGCGCCGCGCGCGCGGCCGGAGAGCGTCAGCGCGTGCGTGCCCGCGAAGACACCGAGCGCGAGCAGAAACAGGAACTTGGTCTTGGCCAGCGCGCCCGCGATGATGTCGTCCCACTCCGTGGTGGTCCGGCGCGACAGCGCGGCGATCCGGGTGACGAGCACCGCCGCCACGGCGCGCAGCAGCAGCACCACCGCGGTCGCCACCACCGCGGCCACGAGCCATTGGCGCACCGAGTTGCCCAGCATGACGATGTTCAGAAATTCCATCCGATCGCTCCCGTGAGGATGAGAAAGGCGTCCCGTAGCCTAAGGCCGGCGGCCGGACATCGCAAAAACAGCACGGCCGCCCTGACATGGGGCGGCCGTGGGTCAGGCGACGCGACGCCGTGGGCTACGAGGGCCAGAGCCAGCCGAACGTGCCCGCCGTGACCAGCGCGTAGAGCAGCGCGTCGAACACCCCCTTGAGCGTGGCACTCCACTTCCGGTTCCACCAGATGGAGTTCTGGAGCAGCGCCAGCCCGTACCCCGCGAACGCCACGGCGCCCGCGAACCGGAACACGCCGAGATAGGGCGCCCCCGGCGCCACGGCCCGGCTCGTGACGTACGCCGCGAACACGCTCACGAGCACGCAGTAGCCGAACCACTGAACCAGGCTCTTCCCCATGCTGATCGGGCCGTTCGGGATGACCGTGACGATCGCGATCGGTCCCTGGACCAGTTTCTCCTGGAACTCGGGGGACTTCATGGCCTCCATGCTCCCGGCGTGCGGGATCATGTAGTCGCCCGGGGGGAGGTTGAAGGGACGCAGGGCGGCGCGGACCTGATCCTCCTGCGGAACGCCCGTGACGTCGCTCCGGTGATAGGTCAGGAACATGTGAATCACGGAACTCAGGATGAACGCGAACGCGGCTGACAGGACGATGGGCAACCACAACGACGCAAGCGAAACCATGCAGACCTCCGAGGGTTGGGTCGGGGGGGCGGCGCCCGCACGCCGGGCCTTCAGCGCGCGGCGGCCATCCCCGCGACCCGCGTGATGGGCGTCAGGCCCGCGCTCTCATGCGCCTTCAGGTAGGCCTTGGGGTCGTGCGTGATGGCGCCCTTGGGCAGCCACTCCCACAGCGGGCCCAGGTCCCGCTGCATCCGGCTCAGGAAGAACTTGGGGATGTGCGTGTGCTCGCCCTCGAAGTAGCCGCGGAACATCCGGTCCTCGATCAACTGGCGTCGCACCTCGCCGTAATAGCGGATCCGGCCGAACCCTTCCGACGAGATGGCGCGCACCACGTTCATCCAGCGCGGAATCCGCGCCTTGATGGCCTGGAAACGCCGGCCGATGTTCCGCCAGGAGAAGCTGTGCCGCGTGAGGTCAATCACGTGGCCGTAGAAGTCGGGCCACTCGTAGTTGGCGGGCTTCACGTTCATCGCCTGGTTGTTGTTCAGGAAATGGAACGGGAACCCCAGCACCCGGTTTTCGCGCTGATAGTCCAGGTTGAGCGGCGCGGCGCGGCCGAACGCGGACAGGAGCGAATAGCCGGGGAACGCCGAGGGCGTCCGGTTGATGAATTCCTTGGTCAGCTCGAACGGCTCGCGCCCGCTGTCGCCGTCCAGCCCCAGGACGAAGTTGGCCTGGATGTAGGGGATGTACCGCTGGATCATATTGATGTGCTCGGAGACCTTGAGCACCTTGTCCATGCCTTGCTGCTTCCCGGTGCGGGACTTGTTGCCGAGGTCGTACCACGACTCGACGCCGGGCAGGATGGCCTTGAAGCCGTTCCGCTGCATCCGCTGGAGATGGGCCTCGGAGAGCAGCGACAGGCTGCTCTCGGCGATAAAGTCAATGCTGCCCGGCGGCACCGCCTCCTCGATGGCGTCCATCACCTCGTCGAACTTCACGCCGAAGTTCGGGTCGTGCCACGCGACCCGCGGACGACGGAACTTCGTGCGCAGGAAGCGCAGGTCCTCTTTCATGCTGTCGAAATCGAGCGGCTGGTAGGGGACCGACGAGTCAATGCAGAAACTGCACGTGTACGGGCAGCCGATGCTGCTGAGCATCGGCACGATCTGAATGACCGGTGCCTTCTTGAGCGTGGGTTCGATGAACTTCCAGCGCTCCCGCACCCCGGGCAGCGTGGTGGGCTGAGTGGCCGCCTGGAGGTGCACGCCGCCGTTGGGCTGCGGCCGGGCGTCGGCCAGGAGGTTCCGCACGAGCTCGCGGTCGGTGAAGCCCAGCACGTAATCGAAATACTGGCAGGCGTCTTCCGGATAACAGCGCGCGTGGGGGCCGCCGAGGACCGTCACGGCGCCCTGGGCGCGGAACATGGCGCTCAAGGCGTACGACATCTGGGCGGCCTGCGTGAACGCGCCGATGAACACGACGTCAGGCTTGTGGGGGAGGTCGAGCGGCAGGGTCTCGAACCCCGTGTAGCAGACGACGGACACCTCGTGGCCCGCCTCCTCGCACCACACCGCAAGGGCTTGCGGCATCACACTCGCGAAATTGGCGTGCATGACGCGAGCCCACAGGGATCGGGTCGGTCCCTTGGTCACGAGGTCAACGATGGCTATCCGAAGCGGGCGCAGACAGGCTCCTTAAGGATACAGAAGCTCAAGAATCCCCCTTTGGCGCCCGATGCGCAAGAGCAAGCGCAAGATCCGCCTTCCGGCTCGTCCCGGCTCCCTAGAGCTCGCGGACGGCCTCCACGGGGTTGAGGCGGGCCGCGCGGCTGGCGGGGTACCAGCCGAAGAGGAGGCCCACGACCGCGGCGAATCCGATGGCCATGACCGTTCCGGGGAGGGAGACGGCGATCGCAAAGTCCTTGCCGAAGTTCCCGGCGATGGCCTCCGTGACCTTGATCAGCCCCACCCCGCCCGCGATGCCGATCAGGGCGCCGAGCAGGGCCAGCACGACGGACTCGGACAGGAAGAGACGCCGGATGTCCCGGTCGTCGGCGCCGAGCGCCATCCGGATACCGATCTCGCGGACCCGTTCCCGGACCGCGATCAGCAGCACACTGAAGAGGCCAATGCCACCGACCGCGAGCGTGATGGCGGCGATGCTGTAGAGAACCACGTTCCAGCCAGCGAGGATGCCGTCGGCCATGGCCAGGTCCTCGGCCAGATCGGCGGCCTCGTTCTCGGTCTCGAGGTCGTCGGCGCCCCGGTGGCGGTCCCGCAGGAACGCCCGGGTGCCGGTGAGGGTCGCGGCGAAGTCGGCGTCCACCCTGGCCTGCACGAGCACGTTCTGCACGCGGCGGGCGCCGAGCTGGGCGCGCGTGACGTAGGTGAACGGGACGTAGACCCGGCGCGCGAGGAACGAGAAGTCGGCGGGCACCAGTTCCAGCTCGAACGGCGCCAGCACGCCCACGACCGTGAACGGAATGCCCTCGATCCGGAGCGTGCGCCCGATGGGGTCCGCCGCCCCGAAGAACGGCTCCACCAGCTCCTCGCCGATCACCGCCACGCGGGACGCGTGGCGGACGTCGAGCGGCACGAACTCACGCCCGCGCACGATGCGCCAACGCCGGAAGGTCAGGTAGCCGGCATCCACGCCCTCGACGGGGACCACGCGCTGGTCCGCCGGGGTCGTGACGAGCAGCTGGCGCGGGAAGTTGCGCCCATACACCCCCACCAGGTCGGCGCGTCCCCGCAGCGCATCCACGTCGCCCAGGGTAAGCCCGGCGTACCGCAGATCCGCGGCCCGCGTGGCGGCGATGGGCGGCGGCCGGTCGCGGAACGCCACGGTGGCCGGCATGCCCATGGCGGTCAGCTCGGCGTACGCCATGTCCTTGAGCGCGGTGGCGAGCGACGTGAGCGAGACGACCGACGCGGCCCCGAAGACGATCCCGAAGAGCGTGAGGAGCGAGCGGACCTTGTGGCTCCACACTTCGCGCAGGGCCTCGAGGGTCAACTCCCCCCAGCCGGCGACCCAGACCAGGCCCGCGCCCGTCGGGCCGTCACGCATACCGCAGGGCCTCGACCGGCGAGAGGCGGGCGGCGCGGAAGGCGGGGTACAGCCCCGCCACGAACCCGACGGTCAGCGAGGTGACGATGGCGAGGGTGGCGATCATGGGCGTCACCGCGGCCGGCATCTTCATGAAGTACGCGACCGTGCCCGTGAGCGCCCATCCCAGCGTCAGTCCGAGCGCGCCGCCGATGACCGCGACGACCACGACCTGCGCCAGCACCTGGGCGAAGATCTGGAAGCCGGTGGCCCCCAGCGCCATCCGCGTCCCGAACTCGCGCACCCGCTCCACCACCGAGGCGAGCAGGATGTTGGCGATCACGACCCCGCCCGCCACCAGCGACACGACGCCTACCACGAGGAAGATGAAGTTGAACAGCAGGAAGAAGTCGGCGTCCGAGTTGCCGCCCCCGCCGGAGGGCGTGATATCGAAATCCTCGACGCCATGGCGGAACCGGAGCAGCGCCGTGACCTGCTGCTGGGCCACGCGCGCGCCCGTGGGAGACGCCGCCTTGAGCGTGAGGAAGCTCAGGCGGTCGTCGTTGCCGGTGAACTGGTTGAAGGCCGTGGTGACCGGGATGTAGGCGCGCTCGTTGCGGTATTCGAGTTCGTTCCCCGCCCAGACGGCGAATGAGAAGTACTCCCGTTCGAGCACGCCGACCACGGTGAAGCTCCGCCCGCCGATGTCCACCCGCCGCCCGAGCGCCGCGTCCGGCGTGCCGAACAGGGAATCCGCGTATTTCCACCCCAGGACCGCGACCCGCGCCTTCCGCCAGACGTCGAGGTCGCTGAGGTAGCGACCGACGAGCGGCGTGATGTCGTTGATGGCGGCGTAGTCGGGAGTCGTGCCGATCACGGGACCCCGGAAGTGGATCCCGCCCGCCCGGTACTCGAACTCGCTGAAATAGCCGGGGGCGACGGCGCTCAGCGTGGTGGCCCGCTCCTTGAGGTATCGGGCGTCGCGATAGGTGAGCCGGTCGGAGGCCAGCTCGCGGGCCGTGGGCCGTTGCGACTGCTCGCGATCCCGCACGATCACCGTGCCGAACCCGCCCACCTCGGCAATGTAGTCCTGCGTCACCTTCGACTGGCCGCCGAACAGGGCCAGCACGGTAACGATGCTGCTGGTGCCGAGAATGAGGCCGAGCAGCGAGAGGAGCGTCTGCCCGAGGTGGCGCCGCGCCTCGGCGAGTCCCACGAGCAGCGCCTCGAGGAGGCTCACGCGGCCACCTGGCCGTCCGCGATGTGGATGCCGCGGTCCGCCTCCGCCGCGACCGCCGCGTCATGGGTCACCATGACGATGGTGTTGCCGGCGGCGTGCACCTCGCGGAACGCGCGCAGGATCTCCGCGCCGGCCTCCGAGTCCAGGTTCCCCGTGGGCTCATCCACCATCAGAATGGCCGGGTCCCCGATCAGGGCGCGCGCGACCGCGACGCGCTGGCGCTCGCCCCCCGACAGCTCGTCGGGGCGATGGCCGATGCGGTCGCCCAGTCCGAACCGCTCGAGCAGCGTCCGCGCCCGCCGGAGACGCGCCTGGCGCGAAGGGCCGCCCCGGTACTGGAGCGGCAGCGCCACGTTCTCCTCGACCGTCATGCGGGGCATGAGGTTGAACGTCTGGAAGACGAATCCCACCTTGCGATTCCGGACGTGCGCCAGGGCGCGCCCGCGGAGCCCCGCGACGCTTTTCCCGTCCAGCTCGTAGGCGCCGCTGGTGGGGGAATCGAGGCAGCCCAGGATGTGCATGAGGGTGCTCTTGCCCGAACCGGAGGGACCGGTGACGGCCACGTACTCCCCGCGCTCGACCACCACGTCCACGCCGCGCAGCGCCCGGACCTCGACGCGGCCGAGCTGGTATACCTTGGTGAGCCCGAGCGCCTCGATCAGCGGCATGGGTCAGCGCCCCGTGGCGGCCCGCCGCGCCGCGACCGCCGGGTCTTCGAGCGCGATCGAGTCGCCCTCGGCCAGACCGTCCAGGATCTCGACGTAGGCCAGGTCCGTGAGCCCGAGCGTGAGCGGGGCGCGGGTGGTGGCGCCGCCCGCCACGCGATACGCGGTGGGCTGGCCTTCGACGAAGAAGACGGCCTCGACCGGGATGCGGAGCGCGTTCTCCCGCACCGGGCCCGCGATGCTCACGTTGGCGGTCATGCCGGGCCGGAGCAGCCGCGCGTTGGCCGTGACGACGATTTCGACGTCGAACACCCGGATCCGGTCCTGCTGCCGCGCGGCCGGCGGGACGAGCCGCACCACGCCGCGGGCCGTATCGCCGGGGAACGCGTCCACCGTGATGCGGACCGTGTCGCCGGCCGCGACCTTGCCGACGTCCACCTCGTTGATGGCCGCCTTGACGAGCAGGGTCGAGAGATCGGCGATGGTGAACAGCTCGGTCCCGCCGCCGAACGCGCTGGTCCCGCCGACCACCGTCTCCCCGATCTCGACGCCCCGCAGGAGGACGACACCCGCCGACGGCGCCGTGATCCGGGCCGACTGGAAATCCGCCGTGGCCCGCACCCCGCTCGCCTCCATCAGCCGGAGGCGCTCGGCGGTGGCCCGGAACTGGTTCTCCGCCTGGTCGAGCGCGGTGCGGCGGGTCTCCAGCTCGGCCTCGGACGCCAGGTTCCGGCGCTGGAGTTCCTGCGCGCGCTCGTATTCCCGGCGCAGGTTGTCCACCGCGATCTGGGCCGACGCGTGGTCACTGCTCAGCTGGGCCAACGCGTTGGCCTGCGCGATGTCCGGGACGACCACCGCCAGAACCTGGCCCGCGCGCACGGCGTCGCCGGGCTGCACGGGCAGGTCGCGGACCACGCCGGAAATGGGCGACTTGACCACGATCTGCCGCTCCGGCTCGACCAGGCCGGTTTCCTCGATCGTGACGCGGACCAACCCGCGGTCCGCGACTCCGACCTTGAGGGCGGAGGCGGGGGCGTCGTCGTTGCCCCCGGCGGTGGAGCAGGCGACGAGCGCCAGTGACACCGCGACCAACTGGCGCGATGCCGCTAAGTGTTGTAGGGCCATGCCGTTGGACCTCGTGCGGGTGGTGGCCGGATCACTCCCGACCCTGTCGCCATCCATACGCGCCAGAAACGCTGGGGTTTCCCGGGTCGGTCCGAAACGGGCCGGGGGGGCAGCTCCGCTTCCGCTCGTGGGCAGCCGTCAGGCGGCCGCCGCCTCCCGGTATACCCACCCCCCCACCAGGGAGGCCATGATCATCTCGAGCAGCCTCGCGATGCCCCACGTCACGAGCAAGCTCGTCGGATAGATCCCGATGATGTAGTACCCGATGAGCGACAGCAGGTATCCGCTCACCCAGAGGCACACCGCCACGATGACGGCGGTCCCTGGTCCCGGTCCGAACCGGGGCCGGGCGGCGGCATAGAAGAATACGAGGGCGAAGCCGACGATCAGGCTCGTGGCCACGGTGAGCGCCCGCATCGTGGTGTTCGAGTCGGTAACCAGCCCCAGGCGCAACAGGGCTGCCTCCATGTCGTCCAGGTAGAGAAGACCGGCCGCGCCCTCCAGGAGCCAGACGATGAGGCCTGCGGCAATCCCCCCCGCGACCCACCGTCCCACACTGATCCCCGCCATGATGCCCTCCCGGTTACCAAGCTCACCGCTCGTCTTGCCGTACGCTCCTCACGAGCAGGTAGACGAACCCTCCCCAGACACCGCCCAACACAAGCACCATCATGATCCAGCCGCTCGTCTGCATCTTATCGCTCCTTGGCGCCGACGCGCGCCGCCCACCACCGGTTCACGAGCAGGAGCAGGACGATCAGGAGCCCCCACTGGACGACGGTCGTGCCCACGCTGTAGGTGTGGCGCGGGTCCCACCAGCCCTCGCGGTCGTAGTTGGCGGCGGACTGATAGAACCACCACACCATCAGGGCCATGAACTCGAGCGGCACGACGTACCGCATGACGAACGTGAACCAGGCGCCGACGGGATGCGGCTCGTCCTCGGTGTTGATCAGCTCGCGCCGGAACCGGTCGGTGCCGAAGATCGCGAGCGCGATGGCGATAAACAGGCCGGAGACCATGAGGCCCAGGCCCCAGACCCAGTCCTGGTTCTGGAAGATCCCGAGCTTCCAGGCGGACGGCACCCCG
>DASWHL010000117.1:0-18749 GCA_036398175.1 Gemmatimonadales bacterium | reverse complement strand
CCGCGGCGGGGCCCGGGCCCGGCCGCGCCACAACTCCACGACGGCAATGGCGACGAGGACGAACCAGGCTGCCACGATCGCCCACAGAATGGTCGCTGGCATGACGCACCTCCCGTTTGGCTGGTGCTCTGCTGCCTGGGAGGGTAGAGCCTCCCGGCGCCGCCGTATGTGAGAGCGGTCACACCCGGCCAAAGGGCGGGAAAGGCGCCGGGGGGCCGCGTTGGGCACGGCGACAAACCCGACTTGCACTATCGCCAATCCCTGCTTACGGTTACCTACCGCTCGACAGGGCGGTTTTCCGCCGGGGGCCCGCATGACCGTCGCAACCGAGCCGCGTCCGCGCGAGCGGCGTTACGTGTCGAACGAGGACGAGACCTGCCGGATGTTCGGCAGCGATCTGCTGGAGCGGCTGAGCCACGTGCATCCGGCCGTTCCGCACCTGCTCTACCTGCCCGTGATCACCGTGGCGCTGGTCCTGGCCGTGCGCGCGGGACAGGCCCCCGGTCAGATCGTGCTGCTCGTGCTGGGCGGTGCGCTGGTGTGGAGCCTGCTCGAGTACGTCATTCACCGCTTCCTGTTTCACCCGCCCCAGTGGGTCGAGGACGAGACCCGGGCGGTTACCGCGTCCCTGCATCCGGGCCAGGCGGTCATTCCGGCGCTCCCCTCGTGGCGCCACAAGTTCTATTTCCTGGTGCATGGCGTGCACCACGACTACCCCAACGACTCGGGCCGGCTGGTGATGCCGCCGAGCGTGAGCATCCCGCTCGCGGTGATCTTCTACTTTCTGTTCCAGTGGGTCATCGGTCCGCTGACGCCCGCCGCGTTTGCCGGGCTGGTCGGGGGATACCTGGCCTACGACACGACGCACTACTTCACGCACCACAGCGCCGGCAAGACGGCCCTGGGCCGCTACCAGAAGAAGCGGCACTTCCGCCATCATTACTACGACTCGACCCGGAACTTCGGCGTCAGCTCGCCGCTGTGGGACCTGCTGTGGGGGACGATGGGGCGGAACCGCTAGGACGGTCCATGCCCGTCACGCGCGACGGGTGCGGCGTCCCTAGAACGCATCCTCCCACGGCCGGCTCAGCCGCATCGCAGAGTTGATCAGCCCCACCATGGAGTAGGTCTGGGGGAAGTTGCCCCACTGTTCGCCCGTCGCCGGGTGAACGTCTTCCGCATACAGGCCCAGGGGATTCCGCAGCGTCAGGACGTGCTCGAACAGCTCGCGCGCTTCGTCGCGCCGGCCGAGCGACGCCAGCGCCTCGATATACCAGAACGTGCAGACCAGGAACGCCGTCTCGGCGTGACCGAACTCGTCCTCCCGATACCGGTACAGGAGCCGGCCGGCGCGCAGCTCCGCGGCCACGCCGTCCACGGTCTGCTGGAACCGGGGGTCCGTCCGCTCCAGGAAGCCCACGTGGTGGAGCAGGAGCAGGCTGGCGTCGGTGCCCTCGTCGTCCCAGACGGCCGCAAACCGGCCCATCCTGGGGTTCCAGGCCCGCTCGCAGATCGTGGCGTGCATCTCGTCGGCCGCCGTCTGCCAGTGGCCCTCCCGGTCCGTGCGCCCGAGGTGGCGCGCGATCCGCGCGAGACCGCTGCACGCCGCCCAGCACATCACGCTCGAGAACGTGTGGACCCGCGGGCGCATCCGGAACTCCCACGGGCCGGCGTCCGGCTGATCGAACCGGCGCCGCGCCTGCTCCCCCAGCTTCTCGAGGCGGTCGAACAGGTCGGGGGACGCGCCCTGGAGCCGCTCGTCGTAGAACACCTGGGCGACGGCCAGGATGGCGCTGCCGTACCCGTCGTTCTGGACCTGTTCGTGGGCCTGATTGCCGATCCGCACGGGGCCCATGCCCCGGAAGCCCGGGAGCGCCGGCGCCTCGCGTTCGGCCAGGGCCTGCTCGAGGTGAATGCCGTAGACCGGTTGCAGATACCCGTCGGGAGCCCCGGCCGCGAGGTTGCTGAGGTAGCCGAGGTAGCGCTCCAGGGTCTCGGTCGTCCCGAGGCGATTCAGCGCGCGCACCACGAAGTACGCGTCGCGCAGCCAGCAATACCGGTAGTCCCAGTTGCGGCCGCTGTTCGGGGCTTCCGGGAGGGACGTCGTGACCGCGGCCACGATGGCGCCCGTATCCTCGAAGCTGCACAGCTTGAGCGTGATGGCGGCGCGGATCACCGCGCTCTGCCACTCGAACGGCAGGTGCAGGAACCGCACGAAGTCGTGCCAGTAGTCGCGGGTCCGCTCGAACAGGTCCCGGCCCGTGGCCGTGACGGGCTGCGTCAGGCTCTCGTCGGGGCCGAGGATGAGCGTGACCGGATCCCGCAGGAGAAACGGCGTCTCCCGCAGGACGTAGGAAAGCGGCGCGCTGGTCGTGAGCCGCATCGTGATGCCGGACGCCACGTACCGCACGTGATTGCTGCCCGTGGTGATGGCCGGGGCGTTCGCGCCGTAGTCGGTCATCGGGCGCAGCCGGATGCGGATGCGGGGCGTGCCCCGCAGGGGGCGCACGAGCCGCACGATGGACGGCGGGTGGAAGTAGCGCCCGTAGTGGCGGAACCGTGGAGCGAAGTCGGTGACCTCCACCGCGGAGCCCGCGTCATCCTCGAGGGTGGTGACGAGGATGGCCGTATTGGCCTGGTAGTGCTGCTCGCTGCGTGTCTGGCCGTCGAGGACGACATCGTAGAATCCCCGGGCCGCCTCGTCGTCCGGCGCGGACGGCTGGAGCAGGCTTCCGAAGAACGGATCGCCGTCGAAATGCGGCAGGCATGCCCAGACGATGCGCGCGCGCGCATCCAGGAGGGCCGCGAAGCTGCAGTTCCCGATGACGGCGAGATTGAGATCGCTCATGCGGGCCCCCGCCCGTGCAGGACCTCGACGTTCTGGCGCAACCAGGCCAGGACGTCCGCCACGCCGCCCAGACGGTAACGCGCGGCGCTGTCGCGGTCCACCGCCACCGCCACCGAGGTCCCTCCCAGCTCGTTCACCGCGTGAAAGCCGTCCTCATCGGTCCAGTCATCGCCCAGGAACACCGGGTGCCGGCCGGCGAACGGCGGTTGCTCCAGCAGCCGGCGGATGGCGACACCTTTGTGGACGCCCGCCGGCCGCAGTTCCACCAGCATCTTGCCGTGGAGCACCTCCCAGGCGCCGCCCGCCTGCGCGGCGAGGTCGGTCACGAGCGCGGTGGCGGCACGGGCGGCCTCGGGGTGCCCCCGGAAATGGAGCGCAAAGGACGCGCCCTTGGGCTCGAACAGGGTGCCGGGATGCGCCGCGGCAAACGCCGCCAGCGCCTGCGGAACCCGGGCCGGAAGGTCGGGCGCCGGATGGTGCCGGAGGATCCCGTCGGCCCCGCGCCACTCCAGCCCGTGCTGGCCCGCGGACGGCAGGAACACGGGGGCGAGGAGCCGGTCGAGGTCGGCAATGGCCCGCCCGCTCACGAGGGCCAGCGCGCCGCCGAACGTCCCCTCGAGCGCGGCGAGCAGCCGCCGCAGCGACGGCTCGACCTGGACCGCCGACGGGATATCCTGGAGTTCGAGGAGTGTGCCGTCGAGATCGAGGAAGAGCGCCGTGTCGGGCGTCGGCAATGGGGGCGCGGCGCCCGCCAGAGTCGGGAAGGAAGGCACGTTCCAATATAGGGCGCTACCTTGCAGCGATGGGTACGCGGACCCCGAAAAGACCCTCCCGCCGGCGCTCGCGGGAGCCGCTGGTCATTGCCGCCAATACGCTCCCGATCCGTCGCAAGCGCGAGCTGGGACGGGCTCGGTGGGTGGCGGCCCCCGGTGGCCTCGCGAGCGCGCTCACGCCCATCGTGCGCGAGGCGGGAGGCGCCTGGATCGGCTGGACCGGCTCGGCCGGGCAGACGCTGGCGCCGTTCCGGCACGGCGGCATCTCCATGGTGCCCGTGTCGCTGTCCCGGCAGGACATCGTCGAGTACTACGAGGGCTTCTGCAATGGCACGCTGTGGCCCTTGTTCCACGGCGCCATCCGCGAGCCCGAGTACCACCGTCCGTGGTGGCGTGCCTACGCGACGGTCAACGAGCGGTTCGCCGACGCGGTCGCGCGGTCCGCGAGCCCGGGCGGCACGGTGTGGGTGCAGGACTACCACCTCCTGCTCCTGCCGGCGCTCTTGCGCCGGCGCCGGCCGGACCTCCGGGTCGGCTTCTTCCTCCACGTGCCCTTCCCAACCGAGGACCTCTTCGTGCGCCTCCCCTGGCGCCAGCAGGTGCTCGAGGGCATGCTCGGCGCCGACGTGGTCGGGGTCCAGACGCCGGGCGCCGCGCGCAATCTCCTGCGGCTCGCCCGGCGGTTTGCCGGGGCGGACGTGCGGGGGAACGTCGTCTCCCTGGCGGGGCACCAGGTGGTGGTCGGCGCGTTTCCGATTTCGGTGGATGTCGCCCGGATCGAGGCGGTGGCCGCGCTGCCGCGGGTGCGCCGACGGGTGGACGAGCTGCGGCGGACCCTGGGGCGAGGGCGCAAGGTCCTCCTCGGCGTGGACCGGCTTGACTACACCAAGGGCATTGACCTCCGGCTCAAGGCCTACGCGGAGGTGCTCACCCGGCGGCCGGAGCTGGCCACCCGGACGGTCCTGGTCCAGGTGGCGGTGCCGAGCCGCGGCCGGGTGGCGGAGTACCAGCGACTCCAGGAGCGCGTGGATGCCATGGTGGGCCGCCTCAACGGGGAACACGGCGACGTGGGCGTGGAACCCGTGAGCTACGTGCGCCGCAACCTGGATCTCGAGGACCTGGTGGCGATGTACGCGCTCGCCGACGTCATGGTCGTGACCCCGCTGGCCGACGGCATGAATCTCGTGGCCAAGGAGTACGTCGCGAGCCGGACGGATGGTCGGGGGACCCTGATCCTGAGCGAGTTTGCCGGCGCCGCGGCCGAGCTGCGGGGCGCGCTGCTCGTGAACCCGCACGACGTGAACGGGATGGCGGACGCGGTCGAGCGCGCGCTGGCCATGTCACCCGCCGAGCAGCGGCGCCGGATGCGGCAGCTCCGCGGCGCCGTGCAGGCCAACACCGTGCAGGACTGGGCGGCCGGGTTCCTCGGCGCCCTCAAGGCCGAGCGCCGCTAACTCTCCCCCTGGACGGTGTAGCTATACCCGTAGTTCTTGAAGTTACCCTTCTGGTCCGGGAACTCCGTGTTCCCCTTGCTCCCGCCGCCCAGGCTCACGGCGCCGTAGAAGTACACCGTGTCGCCGACCTTCAGGTTCAGGTCGTACGCACTGCCGGTCGAGAGCGGGTGCTGCATCTCGTAGACGAACCAGGTCGAGCTGCCCAGATACGGGCTGGCGAACACCTGGTGATCGGCGACACCCGTGCCGTCCCGCGTGTCGGGATCGTCGGGCCCGCAGTCCGCCTGCTTGCTGCCGATACATGCCTGCGACAGATAGCGATCGCGGAATCCCGCGGCCGAGAGGCTCAGGATGTCGTCGAGCGGCCCCTCGGTCTGCCCGTTCTGGGCGAACACGAACCGGAGCTTGTTGTCCTTCGTGGGATCACTCGGCATCAGGAACGTCAGATACAGGTTGTCGCAGTCGTTGGTGATGTAGAGGTACGCGGTGCCGCTCGAATTCCCCCCGAGGTTCACCGGGATGCTCCGCCACCCGTCAGACGTCGTCGGGTACTCATCGGCGTCCGTCACGCTTCCGTCCACCACGTTGGGCGCCGGCGCGCAGACCTCGACGTCGAACGCCAGCTGCCCGAGGGCGAGCAAGGTGGGCAGCCCGGTGTAGGCGCCGTTTGCGAACGCGTCGAACGGGCCACCCGTGGTGCCGATGCCGAACCCAGAGGCCGTGATCGTGGCCGGACCCTCCGCAGTGGCCGTCCACTGGAAGGTGGCGAGCCCGTCGGCGTTGGAGATTGTCTCCTGCGTGGCGCCATCCGAAGCGGCAAACGTGACCGTTGCTCCGTGCACCGCCCTGGGGTCGTCGAGACTGCGGCCGCCGGCCGCGCTCGCGTCCGGCACCGCGCCGTTGTCCGTGACCTGCACGCTGACCGTCACCACGTCGCCGACATTGACGCGCAGCGGTGACTCCCCCACGCCCTCGCAGCCGGCGCCCGCGCAGAACGCCGCCGCGGCCATCTGGGAGGGGAGCGCCCACGCCAGGTGGAACACCTTCACCGTCTCGTCCGTCATAAGCGCGCCCACCGCCCCCGATGCGGACACGACCGGCGTCCCGTCATCCACGCGAACGGAAAGCGTCCCGCCG
This sequence comes from Gemmatimonadales bacterium, assembly GCA_036398175.1. Classification (GTDB taxonomy): domain Bacteria; phylum Gemmatimonadota; class Gemmatimonadetes; order Gemmatimonadales; family GWC2-71-9; genus JAOTWJ01. Next base: position 12,537 of record DASWHL010000117.1, on the reverse strand, counting down.
TCGGTGCCGGAGTCGAAGCCCGACTCGTCTTCGATGAACGACGAGTGGCCGCCGAACCCGGTATGGAAGGCCCACACGGGTGGCGGGGCAAACCAGGGATTGAGGACGCGCTGCGCGCCGCGCCAGAGCTTCCGAGCGGCCAACTGGGCCTGCCCCAGAAGACCGCCAGCGCCGGCCTGCTGCTCGATCAGCTCGCACTCCGCGAAGATCTCTCCGGTGGCTCCCCACGGAAGCGCCCACACCGTTGGCTCCGCGCCCGGATACTGGATGTGAAGCTGGATGGCTTCATCCTGCTGCGGCTTGAGCGGATAGGGGTTGCTGCCCGGATAGAAGCAGGCGCCCACGGTGCCGAAGCTGTTCAGGAAGCCCTGGAAGGAGAGGTCCTCGTCGAACAGCGTGACCCGCACGCATCCCGCGTACTGGGGGATGTCAATGCTGAGCGGGAAGCCGTCCACCGTGCTGGTTCCATCGGATTCGAAGCACCGCGGGTTATCCACCCCGAACTTCTCGACCAGGAACAGCTCGGATGCGGCCATCACGCCGGTGGTCAGCAGGCAGGTCTGATTCTCACAGAGTGCCGTCTCGTTCGAGTTCAGGATCTGGGCCGTGCAGTCGTAGTCGTCGCCCAGCTCACCCGACGTGCAGAGCACGGTATTCAGGACGCCCACTTCGACGCGGAACTTGATGGCCAGGTTGCTGCCATTGTTGAACAGGTAGACCGGGTCTTCAGCCACGGACCCGCCGCCCTGCGTGGGGCTCACGTCTCGGAAGCCGAGGTCCGTCCCGCCGACGCCTGGCGGCGTGAGGCGAACGCAGACTCGGTACACCTTGTTGCTCTCGAGGCCGGCGCTCCCCGTGTTCCACCCGAAGGCGTAGCTCTCGTTCTCCAAGGTGAGACCGTTCGACGCATCGAACACCAAGCCAGCATCTCCACAGACGGCGTCCGCATCCGTGTCGAACGGGCCGGAAACCCGGATGCTCAGGTATGGCAGCAGCGACGGGTCGAACGTGCCGGAGTAGCTGGGGGCGGGCACCAGCGGCGGAAGGAAGAAGAAGTGCGGGTTTCCGTTGCCCCCGAAGCTGCTTCCGTCGGAAACCTGATAGTTCGCCGTGGGGTGTTGGATGTCCTGACAGCCCACCATCACGAGCGCCACCGGCAACAACAGAGCGAGACGTTTCACGGACCGGATTCCTCACGCGGCGTTCGGGGATCACGCACAGGATCGCCCCCCGCTGGGTGGGGCGAGCCGCAGGTGTGCGCTGCATCACGACTTTCGCAAGGAGCGATCCCCGGTTTGAGGCCGGGTCGGGGCCCCGAGTGCACCAGATAAGTGCATCAGCCTCAAACGCTTGGGCGTCCTGGGGCAATGCCGGTCGGCGCTCGGCGGCCGAGCCGGGGTCCATCAGGCGTAGTGCTACCGCTACACTACGGTGCGCGCTTGATCTCACGCCACCGCGGGTGCTGGCGCAACCGGTCCCACCACCAGTACTGGCCCGCGGCGCCGGCAAAGTCATGGTCCGGGTTGGCCGCCACCGCGCGTTTCAGCAGGTCAATGGCCTCGTCCCAGTCGTCGGCCAGCGTGCGGGTGTACGCCTCCAGCGCGGGCAGAATCCGTCCCGGGTCCACGTCGCCGGTGGTCTCCTGCCGCGCGCGCTGCCAGACGCTTTGCGCGCTGTCGGCCAGCCCGGCCCGCGCGAGCACGCCGCCCATCAGCACGCGGGCCTGCGCACGCGCGAACGGTGTGGCCTCCAGCGTGTCGAGGCGCGCTACCAGCTGCCAGGCACGCGGGACGTCGTGGTTGAACTCCGGCGTCACCAGAATGAACAGCTGGCAGGTCACGAATCGGGGGTCTCGGGGGAAGCGTGCGGCTCCGCGCATGCACCAGTTCTCGGCGGTTCCGAAATCCCCGCGGTCCAGCGAGCCCCAGAAGATGCGCTCGATAACGTCCTCGGCCCGCTCGAGGTACATGTCGGCCTGGTAGGCGCTCTGGGCCGCGATCAGCGCGCTGCCGACGTCGTCGAAGGCGTAGTACAGCACGCTCAACGTGAGGTAGGCGCTGGCCAGGCTGCGATCCGCCCCAACGGCCGCCTCCAGATCCTCCCTCGCGCCGGTCTTCAGGCGCTCCCAGGCCGTCGGGTTGTCGGTGAGCTTGGCCTCGTAGTAGCGGAAGCGGGTAGTGCCCCGCAGTTCGAGCGCCCGTGCGTTGCCGGGGCTCGCGGCCAGCGCTTCCCCGGCGAGCGAGATAGCCTCGTCGTAGTGGGACGCCGCGGCCCGGCCGCGCGTGTGTCGCGCCCGATCGAGCACCACCCACCCCCGCTGGATCAACGGCTCCGGCCACGCCGGATCGGCCGCGGCCGCGAGCCGGAGGAGGGAATCCGCCTCGGTCAGGCGTGCCGCGGCCGCCTCCACCGTCCCCGCCGCCGCCTCGGCGCGAGCCCGGACGGCGCGCTGCAGCAGGGTCCACGCCCGCACCGAGCGCGTTTCCGCCTGCGTTGCGCGGGTGCGGACCTCCATGCCGATACGCTGGCGCAGGAGCCCGGCCACGAGGCCCACCACGGAATCCCGAGCCGCCAGGGGGTCCGAGGCCGGCAGCCGGAAGCTGGCGCGGCCGCCGACGCCGAGGTCCGCGCCGCTGTTGCCGTCCACGAGCCGGACGCTGACGGTGAGGTCGCCCCCCGACGTGCCGACGCTGCCGAGTACGATCGAGCCCACCTTGAGCGCGCGGCCGACCGAGTCATAGGGAAGCGCGCTTTCCCGGAACGGCGCCACCCCGTTGCGCGACACCAGCCGCAACCCCTCCACGCGGCTCAGCTGCTCGATGAGCCCATCGGTGATGCCGTCGGCCACGGGCCCGAGCGAGGCGTCGTTCGAGACGTCGTCGAAGTAGAGCACCGCGACGTCCCGGGCATCGAGGCCACCGCCGGTCAGCCCCGGAGTCTGGCCGCCGCTGAATATCAGCCAGCCGATCACCGCGAGCGCCGCCGCGGCGCCGGCGCCGATCCCCGCCACCAGCGGCCACCGCCGCCGCCCCGCCGGGAGGTCCACGGCGTCGAGCCCCAGCTGCGACGGGCGCAGGCCCATCCGCGACATGCGCAGGTCCATCGGCGACCCACGCATGCCGAGCTGCGATTGCCGCATCCCGAGCTGCGAGGCGCGCGCGGTGGGGATGGAGACCTCGCCCCGCTCGATGGCCTTCAGCGCCTCCACCATCTCGTGCGCCGTCCGGTACCGGTCGGCGGGCAGCTTCTCCATCGTCTTGAAGATGATGTCCTCGACTTCCGGCGGAATGGACTGCCGCATGATGGACGGGGCGGTGATGCTGTCCATGGAGTGACGCGCCATGATGGCCACGGAATTGGGACCCGTGAACGGGACCTGGCCCACCAGCAGCTCGTAGAACACGCAGCCGAGACTGTAGATGTCCGAGCGGCCGTCCACGTCCGACTCCCCGGCCGCCTGCTCGGGGCTCATGTAGGCCGGGGTGCCCACCGCCATCCCCGTCTGCGTGAGCTTGTCCGCGCCCGCCTCCGACATGGCCCGGGCGATCCCGAAGTCCGCCACGATGGCGTGGCCGTTGGACATCATGACGTTGTCGGGCTTGATGTCGCGGTGCACCAGCCCGTAGCTGTGCGCGTAGGCCAGCGCTTCGGCCACCTCGCGGGTAATCTGCACGGCGTCGTGAATCGCGAGCTGCTTCTCGCGCGCGATCTGATCGCTCAGCGACTCCCCCATCACGAAGGGCATCACGTAGTACAGCAACCCGTCAAGGGCGCCGGAGTCGTAGAGCGGGAGGATGTTCGGGTGCTGGAGCTTGGCGGTGATCCGGATCTCGCGCAGGAACCGCTCGGCCCCGAGCGAGGCCGCCAGCTCCGGTTTCAGCACCTTGATGGCTACCTGGCGTCCGTGCTTGACGTCGTTCGCCAGGTACACGAACGCCATGCCGCCTTCGCCCAGACCGCGCTCGATGGCGTAGCTGCTCGCGATGGCCGCCTCGAGCCGCTCCCGAATCTGGTCCCGGTCCTGGTTCTCGTGTTCGTCCATCGCGCGGAGCGTGCCCGTCGAAAGGAGGCGAAATATATACGGCGCTTGAGTTAAGCGCCCCTTAATGAACCGTTTAACGGCGGCTTACGGCCACCCGGCCACCTTTGGCTCGAGGAGTCCGACATACCGCCGGACCCCCGACACCCGAGCCCTCGGGGAGGACCGTGCCGGGACTCGACCCAGCGATCCAGGTCGCCGCAGGGCTGATCGAGCGTGCCCTGACCGCAGGGCGAGCGTCGCTGCTCGAGCACGAGGGGTACACCCTGCTCGCGGCGCTCGGCGTCCGGACGCCGGCGTGGGTCTACGCCCCCGCGGGGGAGGCCGTTCCCCAATCCGAGCTCGCCAGACTCGGAACCCGGGTCGTGGTGAAGGTCTCGTCGCGAGCCGTTGCCCACAAGAGCGACGTGGGCGGCGTCGCGACGGTCGAGAACTCGCCATCCGTCGTGCGCGCGGCCATCGAAGACATGACCGCGCGGGTCGCCCCGCTGCCCGTCGAGGGGTTCCTCCTCCTGGAGCACGTACCCCACGGCCAGGCGTTCGGCTGCGAGCTGCTGCTGGCGCTGCGCCAGACCGACGATTTCGGTCCGGTCGTCTCGGTCGGAGCGGGCGGTGTGCGGGCGGAGCTGCTGGCCGCGAGCCTGCGGCCCGGGGCGGACGTGGCGATCTTCGCCGCCGACGCAACGGTGGACTCGGTCGTCTCGCGGCTCGGTTCGCTCCCGGTGACGCGGATCGCCGGCGGTGCGGCGCGCGGCGCCTCCCAGCTGGTGGCGCTGGAGACCCTGGCGGACCTGGTCCTGCGGCTGCTGGCGTTCGGGACCGGCCCGGTCGGCGTTCGGGTGGCCGAGCTGGAAGTGAATCCGCTCGCGCTCGCCGCGACCGGCCCCGTGGCGCTCGATGTCCTCACGCGGCTGCGTCCGACGCCGCCGGCGCCGCCCCCTCCGCGCCCCCTCCACAAGCTGGAGCACCTGCTGCGCCCCGGGTCCATGGCCCTCGTGGGGGTGTCGGAGGGCGTCAACGCGGGACGGGTGATCCTCCGCAACGTGCTGAGCGAGGGGTTCCCCTCCGATCGGGTGCGGATCATCAAGCCCGGCGCCGATCGGTTGGACGGCGTACGCTGCCTCCCGTCGCTCGCGGACCTTCCGGAGCCCGTGGACCTCTGCGTCCTGGCCGTGGCGGCCCCCCGGATCCCGGACCTGCTCGACGAGATCGTGCGGACCCGCCGGGCGGAAAGCGTGATCGTGATCCCGGGCGGGCTGGGCGAGCGCGCGGGCTCCGGCACGCTCGAAGACCGCATGCGCGGGACGATTGTCGCGGCGCGCGCGACGGCGTGGGGCGGCCCGGTGGTGAACGGCGGCAACTGTCTCGGCGTCTGCTCGGTGCCGGGCCGTTTCGACACCACGTTCATCCCGGCGCACAAGCTCGGTGCGGCGTCCGGCGCCGTCGTCCCGGTGGCCCTGCTGGCGCAGAGCGGCGCGTTCGCGGTGGCCCGCTGGAGCAAGCTGGGCGGCGCCGCGCCCCGTTATCTCGTCTCCGTGGGGAATCAGACCGACCTCACGATCGGCGACTACCTGACGTATCTCGCGGACGATCCCGACGTGGCCGTGTTTGCCTGCTACGTCGAGGCCTTCCGCCCCGGCGACGGCGACCGCTGGCTCCGGGCCGCGCGCCGGATCGTGGCCGCGGGTCGGACGGTGCTGCTCTACCGCGCCGCGCGGACCGCCGAGGGGCGCGACGCGGGCCGGTCGCACACCGCGGCCGTCGCGGGCGACTACGTGGTGACCCGGGCGCTGGCCGGTGCGGCAGGAGTGCTCGTGGCCGAGACGCTCGACGAGTTCGACGATCTGCTCCGCGTGACGGCGCTGCTCGCGGACTGTCCGCCGCGAGGCCCGCGCGTAGGGGCGGTGACCAACGCGGGATTCGAATGCGTGGCGTTCGGGGACGCGGCCGGGGTGCTGGAGTTCCCGGTGCTGGCGCCGGAGACCCTGGCCGGCGTGACGGCGCTGCTGGAGCAGCAGCGCCTCCAGGGCGTCGTGGACGTCCGTCATCCGCTGGACGTGACGCCCATGATGGACGACGCCGGGCTGGCCGAGGCGGTGGGCCTCCTGCTGGTGGACGACGCGGTGGACGTGGGGGTGGTGGGCCTCGTACCACTCACCGGGGCGTTGCAGACGCTCCCGGCCGCCGACGGCCATCGGGAGCGGCTCGACGCGACGGGCGCCATCGCGGCCCGGCTGGCTCGACTCCGCCACGTGCTGGACACGCCGTTCGTGGTGGTCGTGGACGCCGGTCCGGCCTACGATCCGCTCGCCGCGTACCTCGACCGCCATCGCATCCCGACCTTCCGGACCATGGACCGCGCGCTGCGGACCCTGGCCCGGATCGTCGGACGGACTCACGGGGCGGCGGCCCCTGCGGAGGCGGCCGTGCTGACGGGCGCCGGCACCTGACCTGAAGGGAACGCCCATGGTGACTGCGCAGACCAGGCTCCGACCGAAGCCGTTCCTCTTTCCGCAGCTCTGCAAGGCCTGCGGGCGGTGCATTGACGCCTGCCCGAAGCACTGCATCGAGTTCGCGACGGAGATTGACCCACGGAGCGGTCTCACGCCGATCGTGGTGCACGAGGACCTGTGCAACGGGTGCGGGCTCTGCTTCGACGCCTGTCCCGAGCCGTACGGCCTCCTGCCGCGCTCGGCCGACCTCGCGGGCGTGGATCTGGTGGTGAGCGACCCATACTCGGTGTTCGGCCCGCGTGCCCACGCCGCGGCGCCGGCCACGGAGATTCCGGATCGCCGGATACCGCTGCCCGCGACGGAGCCGATGGTGCTCAAGGGCAACTACGCGGCCGCGGTCGGCGCCATCCTGGCCGGATGCCGTCATTTCTTCGGGTACCCCATCACGCCGTCCACCGAGGGCGCGGAGTTGATGGCCAGGGTGCTCCCGAAGATGCAGGGCGTGTTCGTGCAGGCGGTGAGCGAGGTGGCGACGGTCAACATGATGTACGGCTGCGGCGGCGCGGGCCTCCGCTGCCTGACGTTCACGTCGTCGCCCGGCTTCTCCCTCATGCTCGAAGGCATCAGCTATATGATCGGCGCCGAGGTGCCGGGCGTCTTCGTGAACGTGATGCGGGGCGGGCCGGGGCTCGGCAACATCGGCCCGGAACAGGGGGACATCAAGCTCGTCTGCCGCGGCCTGGGCCACGGCAACACGCACGCCATCGTGCTGGCGCCGTCCACCCCGCAGGAGATGCTCGACCTCACGATGGAGGCGTTCGCGCTGGCGTTCCGGTACCGGAACCCGGTGATCATCGCGGGGGACGGATACCTGGGACAGGTCGCGGGCCGGGTGATGCTCCCGGACCACCTCGTGGCGCCGGGCATGCCGGCCTGGGCGGTGCACGGGGACGCGACGCACCGGGGGAACCTGATCACCTCGATCTTCATCGCGGAAACCGACCTCGAGGCGCACAACGAGCGGCTCAACGCCAAGTACGCCGCGATGCAGCGGGACGAGCAGCGGGCCGAGTGCCTGGAATGCGACGACGCCGAGTGGCTGGTGGTGGCGACGAACACGCCGGGCCGCACGGCGGGCGGCGCGGTTCGGCAGCTCCGGGAGCGGGGCCTCCGGGCGGGGCTGTTCCGGCCGGTAACGCTGTGGCCGTTCCCGGTGGACCGGCTGGTCCCGCTGCTGGCGCGGGCCCGCGGGCTCGTGATGGTGGAGGCCGGCCCCGGCCAGCTGGAGGACGAGCTCCGGCTCGCGCTGAGCCGGCGGGGCGTGGCGCCGCCGCCGATCCACGCGGTGCGGCACCACGGCGGGGTGCTGCCCGCGTTGAGCGAAATCGTGGACTGCGTGCAGGGCCTGGTGGAGGCGACCCATGGATAGCGTGTTCTACTCGCGCTTCGAGCGCCATGCGCACGGCGAGGGCCTGAAGGGCCTCTCGACCCACTACTGCCCGGGCTGCGGGCACGGTCTCGTGCACAAGTTCCTGGCGGCGGCCATTGACGAACTGGGCGTTCAGGATCGCGTGGTCGCGATCTCGCCGGTCGGGTGCGCGGTCTTCCTGTACTACTACCTGGACGTCGGCAACACGCAGGCGGCCCACGGGCGGGCGCCGGCCGTGGCCATCGGGCACAAGGTGGCGAATCCGGACAGCATCGTGATCAGCTACCAGGGCGACGGCGACCTCGCGTCCATTGGGCTCGCGGAGATCATACAGGCGGCGCAGCTCGGGCTCCCGATGACGTTCATCTTCGTCAACAACGCCATTTACGGCATGACCGGTGGCCAGATGGCGCCCACCACGCTGCCCGGCCAGTGGACGACGACGACGCCCGAGGGGCGCGGGCGGCTCCAGGGTGGCCCGCTGCGCATGGCGGAGCTGATCGCGCAGATGGACGCGCCGATATACGTGGAGCGTGTGGCCCTGTTCGACAACAAGCAGCGCCACCGCGCGGAGCTGGCCATCAAGAAAGCCGTCCGGCTCCAGGTGGAGAACCGCGGGCTCGCGTTCGTGGAGGTGCTGGCCGAGTGCCCGACGCACCTCAAGATGACGCCGGTGGAGGCGGAGCAGTGGGTCAAGGAGCACATGCTCCCGTACTTCCCGCTCGGCGTGAAGAAGGACGAGGCGCCCGAGCCCTGGTTCGACCTCGGCACGCCCACGTTCGAGCCCGACGCCGTGCTGGAGGCGATCGGCGCGCCGCGGGAGCGGCCGCCGCGGTTCGGGCGCGCGTTCCCGGCGCACCTCGATCCGGCGGACGTCGCCATCAAGTTCGCGGGCGCCGGTGGGGACGGCGCGCAGACCATCGCGTCGCTCGCCAACCGGGCGGCCATCAACGAGGGGTTCGATTCGACCTACATCCCGAGTTACGGACCCGAGTCGCGGGGCGGCACGTCGTACGCCGACCTGCACGTGGCGCGCGGCACCGTCCTCTCGCCGGCGGCGCCGCAGCCCCACGTGCTCGTCGCGTTCAATCCCGAGAGCCTCCAGAAGTTCGGGCCCCACGTGCGGCCCGGCGGGATGATCCTGTACGACGCGTCGGTCGTCGTGGACGTTCCCCCGCTCGACCCGAGCATTCACGTGGTGGGGATTCCTTTCACGCGGATCGCGCTGGATCTCGGCGCCGCGCGCGTGAAGAACATCGTGGCCCTGGGCGCGTTCCAGGCCGCGACCGCGCTGCTCCCGGTGGAGAGCTTCCTGACCGTGCTGCGGCGGGCCTTCGAGCACCATTGCGCGCTGCTGCCGCTCAACGAGGAAGCGTTCGCCTGGGGCGGGCGCGCGTACCACGCGGCCGCGGCGCCGGCCGGGACCTGAAGACGAAACGGGAACGGGAGAAGGACGCGATGCATATCGGAGTCCCCCGGGAAACCGGACCGCACGAGCGCCGGGTCGGGCTGACGCCGTGGGCGGCCGGTCACCTCGTTCGGCTCGGCCACACCGTCGTGGTGGAGAAGGGCGCCGGGGCCGGCGCCCGGTTCACCGACGACGAGTACGCGGCCGCCGGTGCGACCGTGGTGTACGGGCGCGAGGAGGCGTTCAAGCGCGCGGACGTGGTCCTGTGCGTGACGCTGCTCAGGGGAGACGACCTGGATCTCCTGCGGCCCGAATCGGTCCTCTGCGGCTTCCACCACCTCTCCGTGGCGCCGCGCGCCGTGGTCGAGCGGCTGTGCGGGCTCCGCATGACCACCATCGGCTACGAGCTGGTCGAGGATGCCGAAGGCCGGCGGCCCCTGCTGATCCCGATGTCCGAGATGGCGGGGGAGATGGCCGTGTACGTGGCGGGGCACTACCTCCAGAACGAGGAGGGCGGCCGCGGCATCCTGCTGGGCGCTGTCCCGGGGATCGCGCCGCCCACCGTGGTCGTGCTCGGCGCGGGGACCGTGGGGCGCGCGGCGGCGGCCCGCGCGGCCGCCATCGGCGCGCACGTCATCGTGATGGACGACGGCCTCGAGAAGCTGCGCGCCCTTCAGCGGGTCGTCGGGCCGCAGATCGTCACCCAGCTGGCGACCCCGGATCGCCTGGAACGCTATACCGCCATCGCGGACGTGCTGATCGGCGCCATTCTCATCCCGGGCGCGCGGGCCCCGTTCCTCGTCACCGAGGAGATGGTGCGCGGCATGCGCGAGGGCAGCGTGATCATTGACGTGTCCATTGACCAGGGCGGCTGCGTGGAGACGAGCCGGCCCACCACGCCCGCCGACCCCGTGTTCGTGACCCATGGCGTCGTGCACTACTGCGTCCCCAACATGACGGCCAACGTGGCCCGCACCGCGTCGCGCGCGCTGTCGGACGCGGTGCTCCAGCCGGTGACCACCCTGGCCACCCTGGGCGTGGACCGCGCGCTGCGGGAGGATCCCGGGCTGGCGGCGGGGGTTTCCGTGTATCGCGGCGAGATCGTGAACGCCCAGCTGGCCCGGGCGATGGGTGGTCCCGCCCGGCAGTTGCGCACGCTGCTCCCCAAGGCCGGGAGCCGGCCATGACCTGGATGGACGACTACCGGAACAAACTCCAGAGCGCGGAGGCGGCCGTCGCCCGCGTGAACAGCGGGGACCGCGTGTACTACGGCGGCAACGCGGCCATCCCGCAGGCGCTGGTGCGGGCCCTGGCCCAGCGCCGGGACGCGTTGACGAATGTCCAGCTCAACCACGTGCTCCTGATCGGCGAGGATCCCCTCTCGGCGCCCGGGATGGAGGGACACTTTCGCCACAACTCGCTGTTCGTGGGGCCGGCCGACCGCAAGGCCGTCAACGACGGCCGCGCGGACTACGTCCCGATCTTTCTGCACCAGATCCCGCGGCTGTTCCGCGAGAAGATCGTGCCGCTCGACGTCGCCATGCTCCACGTCTCCCCGCCCGACGAGCACGGCTTCCTGAGCCTCGGTGTCGAGACGCTCGCGTCCGTGGCGGCCAGCCAGGCCGCAAACATCGTGATCGTCCAGGTCAACGAGCGGATGCCGCGCGTCCTGGGCGACTGCTTCCTGCACGTGAGCCGGGTCCAGAGCATCGTCGAGGCCACGGAACCGCTGCCGGAGCTGCACCTGGACCCCGCCACCGAGGTCGAACGGGCCATCGCGCGCAACGTGATCGGTCTCATCCAGCCGGGCTGCACCGTCCAGATGGGCATCGGCGGCATCCCGGACTCCATCTACGAGGGGATGGAGGGGAACCTCGAGCTCGGGATCCACACCGAGATGATGTCGGACGGGGCCATGCGGGCCGTCGAGCGCGGCGTCGTGACCGGCACGCGGAAGTCGCAGCACCAGGGCAAGATCATCGTGACGTTCGCGCTCGGCACGGCCAAGCTGTACGACTTTCTCGACAACAACCCGCTCATCGAAGCCCACCCGGTGAGCTACGTGAACGACCCCGAGGTCGTGGCGCGCAACGACAACATGGTGGCGGTGAACTCGGCCATCGAGGTGGATCTCACGGGCCAGGTCTGCTCCGACTCGATCGGCCCCTACATCTACTCGGGCTTCGGCGGGCAGGTGGACTTCATCCGCGGCGCCGCGCGGTCGAAGGGCGGCCGGCCCATCATCGCCCTGCCCAGCTCGGCCAAGAACGGGCTCATGTCGCGGATCGTCCCGTACCTCAAGGAGGGGGCGGGTGTCGTGACCAGCCGTGCCGACGTCCATTGGGTGGTCACCGAGCACGGCGTGGCCAACCTGTTCGGGAAGAACCTGCGTGAGCGGGTGGAGGCGCTCATCGGGATCGCGGATCCACGGTTCCAGGAGGATCTGGAGACGGCAGCGAAGGAGCGGAAGCTGCTGACCTGAGCCTGGCTGGAGGGGTGGCGGCTGGGCGGAAGGCCGTCCGTTGCGGCGCCGCAACACCCCGTAGAAACCCGGACGCGTGAGCGCTGTGCGGGCATGGACTTACCCGAGGCTCACCGGGCACAGTCCTCGCGGATAGTTTGTCCGGTCTCATGCGACAGGTATTAGGGAACCGAATCAGGGGCCTGCTGAAGCGCGCCGGGCTCGCGGGTCGCGCTGCGGCGCCCCTCGCCGTGGGCGTCGCGCTCGCCACGTGCCAGGTCGGGGAGCTGGTGAGCCCGTCGCCGCCGGGGGGGCTGGCGGTGAGCCCCGCGGCCGCGCGCGATTCGGCCGCCGTGGGCAGCCGGCCCATGCGGGCGCAGAAGATCGCGCTCACCAGCACGGGCCCCGGCACGATTGCCTGGACCGCCACCCGGGCCCGCGGTAGCGCGTGGCTCGTGTTGAGCGGTGCGTCGGGCTCGACGCCGGACACGCTCACCCTCTCGCTCAACCCCGCGGGCCTCTTCGTGGGCGAGTATCACGACACGGTGCGCATTGGCCCGGCCGACGCATCGGCGGACCCCACGGAGGTGGCGGTCCGGTTCGCGGTGCAGCCGTGCCGGGAGCAGGCGGTGGCGGCGGCCACGACGGTCAGCGACTCGCTGGTGGAGGCCGACTGCGAAGCCCCGCATCGGGCCAACCGGCTCGCCAAGCTCTACCGGTTCCAGGTCGCGGCCGCCGGCGACTCGG
>DASWHL010000116.1:0-16442 GCA_036398175.1 Gemmatimonadales bacterium | reverse complement strand
ACCCGCTCGCCCTCGACGGGGATGCTCTGCTTGAACTCCCCCCGCACGAGCTGCCCGCTGGTGATCTCCACCTCCACGATGTTGTTGCGCTCGAGCTCGCGGTTGAACGTCGAGTACGGCACCTCGACGAAGTCCTCGCGGCTCGAGCCCAGGATCTGATAGAACGCCACCGGCAGCAGAATCACCAGCAGCCAGAACACCGCCGTGCGGCTCAGCTGGCTCCACTTGACCTTCCCTTTGGGCGGCTGTCGGTCTGTCATGGCCTCACACCTTCAGGCTCGCGATGCACGGCAGGTGGCGGAAGTCCTCCGCGTGGTCGAGCCCGTAGCCGACGAGAAACTGCGGCGGGGCGTCGAATCCCACGAAGCGGGGCTCCAGCTCGAGCCGGGCCGCGAGACGTTTGTGCAGCAAGGTACAGATTTCCAGGCTCCGCGGACGCCGGTCACGCAGCACCCGAACCAGCTCGTTCATCGTGTTGCCCGAGTCCACGATGTCCTCGACCAGCAGGATGTGACGGCCCGCCAGCACCGTCTCGGGATCGTACAGCAGGCGCACCTGCCCGCTCGACTTCGTACCGCTGCCGTACGACGCCGCGACCAGGAAGTCCACCTGGTGCGGCCGCAGGATGGCGCGCACGAGGTCGCTCAGGAAGATGAAGCTCCCCTTGAGCAACCCGAGCACGAGGAGCTGCCCGTCCCCGTAATGCGCGGTGACCTCCCGCCCCAGCTCGGTGACACGGGCGCCGATCGTCTCGGCATCATAGACCACGTCCGCGATCGCGCGACCGCCCGTGCGGCTCAGGATCTCCGAATCGGCGAACATCCACCCTCACTGCCGGTTCGCCCGGCCGGGGAAGCGCAACGTCACCCCGGCACACACCGGGAATCCACAGAATCCGGTCGCCCTGCGCGACCAGCGGGTACCGCGCGCGCTCCGCCCGAGGAACGCGCGCCTCCATCAGCAGCCGCCGCGCCGACCGGCGTCCCGTACCGCCCAGCGGCCGGAGCGCATCGCCGGCCCGCACCGCGCGAACCTCGCCACCCTCGCCGAGGATCCACGTGGACCACGTCGCGCGGCTCACCCGACCCGCCGGCTCCCGACACCACGTGATACCCCACTGTCCCCATCGGGCTTCGCCGGCATCGGCGCTCCCGCCCCACGTCGCGGAGGCGGCCGGCTCGTCCGTGCCGGGTGTGTCGGAACGCCGCGCGATGCGCAGGCGTCCAAACACGGTCTCGGCGGTCCACTCGTCGCCCAACTCGAGCACGCGGCCACTCGGCGCGGTGACCGCGAAACGGAGCAGCGCCGCCAGGCGGCCCGCGCGCACCCGGCAGCCAACCATCCCGCAGAGGCTGCGCAAGAGAGCCGCGGACAACGTGTTATGATACCCGGAGAAGGGAGAGCGTTCAACCTCGACGGCCTCGGGCGTCACCGTGAGGCCGAACGCAGGCTGATCGCGCAGCAACGCCTCCCACGCCCGCCGCTGCGACGCCGCCTGCGATGCGGTGCGACGGAGCGCGTCGCCCGCGTCCGGAAAGCGGGTCCGGAGCAGCGGCATCGCGACCCGTCGAATCCACACCCGGTCGTGACGCTCGTCCGCGTTCGCGGGATCCTCGATGGGCACGGCCGCGGGGTGGGCCGCGGCCAGCCACTCCCGCAGCTCCTCGCGCGCGAACGGCAGGAGCGGGCGCCGAAGCCCGTCCGGTCCGCGCGCCGGAATGCCGGCCAGTCCCGCGGGACCGGAGCCTCTGAGCAGCCGGAACATGACCGTTTCCGCCTGATCGTCCGCGTGGTGCGCGGTGGCAAGGTAGGGCGCGCCCGCGGCCTGCTGCATGGACCGCAGGGCGGCGTAGCGGGCGGCGCGCGCGCGCGTTTCGCCGCTCCCGGCGCCGAGCGCGAGCGCGCGGAGCAGCAACGGGCGACCGAGGCCGGCAGCCACGTCGGCGACCGCGGCGGCCCACCGGGCGCTCTCCGGATGGATCCCGTGGTCCGTGTGGCCCACGACGACATCGAGGCCCAGGCCTTCGGCCGTGGCATGGAGGAGGAACAGCAGGGCCAGCGAGTCCGGTCCGCCGCTCACGGCCACGAGCACGCGGCCGGGCGGCGCGAACAGCCGGGCCGACGCGACGTGCCCGCGGAAGCGGTCGGGCAGGTCACTCGCGGGGACCGGCGCCATCGTCGCTACGGCCCCCCGCCTTCGCCCTGAAACGCCAGGGACACGATCCGCCACCGTCCGTGGTGCTCGAGGAGGGTGAACGCGTCCACGCCTTCCCATTCCCGCACGTCGCCGGGATCCCCGAAGCGCGCGTGATACCGCACCCACGCCTGGGCCAGCCCGCCGGTCCGGCGGATGCGCGCGTGCAGCATGGACTCCTCGAAGAGCGCCCGGCTTCCCGGACCCTCGGGCGCCGCGGCCACGAACTCGGGGATCGTCGTGGTCGTGACGCGCGGCGCGTCGGCCCCGGGCGGCTGCCAGACGGTCGTAATGGTGGCGCCGGACCAGAAGTGATCCGCGAACAGTGTCCAGTTGCGGTCGGAAAAGTCGCGGTAGTAGCTGCGCAGCTCGGCGAGCACCAGCGTGGTGTCCGCGTCGGGCGCCATCCGCGCCCGCGGCTCGTCGGGCGGCGCATACTCGATCGCACAGCCCCCCAGCACTACCACGAGCGCGACCCACCCCGCCCGGGCAGCGGTCGCGCGCCGGCCCGTCACCGCGGAGCCGCGTTCCATTGCACGACCTCCTCGAGCGTCTTGCGTTCGATGGCCGGGACCCGCGCGTCCGGGGCCGGATAGCCGACCGGGAACAGGATGTACGGTTTCTCGTTGGACGGGCGACCGAGCAGGTCCGCGAGGAAGCCCATCGGGTTGGGCGTGTGCGTGAGCGTCGCGAGACCCATGGTGTGGAGGGCGGCGATGAAGAGCCCGCAGGCAATGCCGACGCTCTCGCTCACGTAGTAGTTGGTGATGCGACGGCCGTCCGGAGCCAGGCCGTGCGACTCCCGAAACACCACCACGAGGTACGGGACCGTTTCCAGAAACGGCTTGCGCCAGTCGGTCCCGAAGGGCGCCAGCGCTTCTTTCCATTCGTCCGGGAAGCGGTGTTGATAGTTCTCCCGCTCTTCCTCTTCCGCCGCCGCCCGGATCCGCCGCTTGAGCGCGGGATCGTCCACCACCACGAACCGCCAGGGCTGGCGATGCGCGCCGGAGGGGGCGCTCATGGCCGTGCGGATCGCCAGCTCGACGCACGCCCGCGGCACGGGGTCGGGAGCGAACTCGCGGACGGACCGCCGCTCCCACATGCGATCGAGGAACGCGCGGCCCCGCGCGGTCATTTCCTCGGGAGGGAGCCGCTGGAAGTCGAGCGGACGGAAGGCCGGTTTCGTGCCGTTCATGCCGCGAGTTTAGTCGCGGCCTCCGGCCCCGGCAACGTGGACCGGCGCACCGCTTGACAGTCCGGGCCTTTAGTCTTAGTGTATTACTACACCAACACACTCAATCGCATGTTCGACGACGTTGATCCGCGCAGCCCCATACCCCTGTACGACCAGATCGCGAGCCGGATTCGGCTCGCGGTGGCCGCCGGGGACATCGCCGAGGGCGCGGCCCTGCCCTCGGTCCGGCAGCTCGCGGCGCGGCTGCGCATCAATCCGGCCACGGTGGTCCAGGCCTACCGGGTGCTCGAAGGCGAGGGGTTCGTGGAGATGCGACAGGGCTCGGGGACCTATGCGCGCGGCGTGGGCGCGGACCGCCGCAAGCGGACGCAGGAAGACCAGGCCGCCAGGCTGGCGCGGGGCCTGCTCGACGAGGCCGCCCGACTCGGGATCCGCGGGGAGGACGTCGTGCACGCCATGCGACGGGAGCTTGGAGCGGGGGAAGGATGAGCTACGCCATCGAGACATCGGGACTCCACTACCGGGCCGGCAAGGCGTTCGAGCTTGGCGACCTGAACCTTCGCGTCCCGACCGGCTCCATCTACGGTTTCCTGGGCCCCAACGGGTCCGGCAAGACCACTACGATCCGGCTCTGTCTGGGGCTGCTGCGGGCCGCCCGGGGGACCGTGCACGTTCTCGGCCACACCATTCCCGGTGACACGCCCCGGATGTTCGCGCGCGTGGGCTACGTCCCGGAACGCCCCCACCTGTATCCCACGCTCACGGTACGGGAGACGCTCGCGTTTCACGGCGCCTTTCACCCGCGGTGGGACCGGGCGGCGGCGGCGGAGTTGCTGCGCAGCTTCGCCCTGGAGCCGGAGACCCGGATCAACCGGTTGTCCAAGGGCGAGAGCGGCAAGCTGCTCATGCTGATGGCGCTGGCGCAGCGCCCGGATCTCCTGGTGCTGGACGAGCCCACCGACGGTCTCGACCCGGTCGTCCGGCGCGACGTCCTCATGGCGGTCATTGACTTCGTGTCCGAATCGGGCGCGACGGTGTTCGTCTCGAGCCACCTGATCCATGAGCTGGAACGCATCTGCGACTGGGTGGGCGTCATGGATCGCGGGCGGCTCGTGGCGGACGTGCCGATGCACAGTTTCAAGAACGGGATCAAGCGGCTGCGCATCCGGAACGCGCCGGCCCAGGTCGGGGACGCGCCGTTCGTGCTGCTCGCCCGCGAGCGGGGCGACGGCGCGAGCGGCACCGAAGTCTGGGTGGTCCGGGGATGGCAGCCCACGATGTACCAGTACTTCGAGGGCATCGGCGCCGTCCTGCAGGACGTCGTGGACCTCGATCTCGAGGAGGGGTTCGTGGAGCTGCTGCGCACCGCCCGCACCCCGCGGGGGGCCTGATCGTGTTCGCCGCCGTCTGCCGGGTCCAGTGGAAGGCTTCGTTCACCGCGGTGGTCCTGCTCGCGGTGGCCGGGTTCACCGTGCCGCTGCTCGCGGTGCAGCGGGCGGGGTTCTCCGTCGGGGATCGCCGCGCGTGGGACCTCGTGAACATGCTTACGTCGGTCGAAACCACCGGCACGCTCTTCCCGGTGCTGGCGGTTATCGTCGGCCTGGCGTTGGCCGTGAGCGCGTGGTCCGCCGATCACCAGGGCGATCACGTCTACGCGCTGACCCTGCCGGTTCCCCGATGGTACTACGTGCTCCTGCGCTTCGGCGCCGGGGCCCTCCTGGTCGTGCCGATCACCGCCGCGGTGGGCCTCGGCTGCGCACTGGCCATCGGAAGCCTCGACCTGCCGGTGGGCCTGCGCACGTACGCCATGGCCGTGACGCTCCGCTTCACCCTCGCCGCACTCGTGGGGTACGCGCTGATGTTCGCCCTGGCGGCCGGCAGCAAGCGAACGTCCGCCATGGTCCTTGGTGGCGTCGCCGTGATGCTCGCGCTGACCGAGGTGCTGGCGGCCGCCGGACTCGGCCTGCTGGTTGACCTGCTCGTGGGCCGGCTCGGTCCGTTCGAGATCTTCGCGGGTCCGTGGACGTTGATCGGTGTCTAGGATCCGTCTGCCCCTCGGCTTGCTCCTGCTTGGCGTGGCGTCGGGGGCGCGCGCCCAGACACCCGAGGAGCGGGCGTGGCTGGCGCGGCTCGAGCAGCGGGCTGCCGCGTTCGCCACGCGGCGCGAGCGGACCGACAGCCTGGCCCTGGTCCACCACGACACGCTCCGCGTGGGGCCGCTCCTCGTGCTCACCGACTCGGCGGCCGCACCGGTCCTCCGAACCGCGCTGGACCGCCTGCGTGCGCAGCTGATCGAGGCCTTGGGGACAGAGCACGTCACGACCCTCGAAGGCGCCGTGCTCGTCGTGCGGTTCGGCCCGCCCGATCCGGCCTGGGGGCGCCTGATCGCGGGTGACGCGCAGTTCATCCAGGCACCACGGGGCGCTGCCACGCCGCAGCGGGTCGGGCGGCAGCTGGCGCATGGCGTGCAACAGATCCTCATGAGGCGGGGCGGCCGGAGCATGACCGCGTGGCGCGCGGATCTGCGACTGTTCGAGGATCCCACTCCGCTTCTCGAAGCCACGTACATCGAGCTGGTGACCAGTCACCTGCCGGGCGCGCGACAATGCTTCCAGGGCCTTCTCGCCGCGTGCGGCGACGCGCTCCGGATCGTCACGGACACCGGCGGCCCGCCCCTCGATCAGGCGGAGGGCCTGCCCGCGTTCGTCGAGCAGCGGTATCGCTGGCGCGCCAATGAACCTGCCCTGGCCCGCCCTTACGCCGCGTGCGTCGGGCCGCGGGATCCCGGCGCCTGTGTCGTGTTCCTCGACCTCATCGGCGCCGAGGTGCCGTCACTCTCCACCCGGGCACGCGGCACCGTGCTGCTCGCGGCGCGAAACCTGGCCGGCGCCGACGGGGTCACGCGGTTCTTCGCAGACTCGGCCGCGGCGCTGGTGCCGCGGCTCGAGGCCGCCGCCGGCGTCCCGCTCGATTCCCTGCTCGCCGGCTGGCGGGCGACCATCCTGGCACACCGGCCGCCCGCAACGAGCATCCCCGCCGGGACGCAGTGGCTGGCCGTCGCCAGTGTGTTGGGACTGGCGGCGCTCGCCACGCGGAGCACCCGATGGCGCTGACGCCGGCGCGGCTTGGAGCCCTGGCGCTGATCGCGGCGGCCGCGGCGGCCACGTTCCTCCTGCCCCCCGAGCCGCGACGGCTGGAGCGGAGTGATACGTACGTGCACACCGCCGCGCGCGCCGCCGAGCAGGCGCTGGCCTCCGCCCGTCGAGCCGTGGCCATGCGGATCGTGCGCGACTCCCTCCGGGCCGCGGCCGGGCAGGCGTCGGACGGGCGGATGCACACGGGATTCGACGGGACCTGGCGGTCCGGAGAACGGGAATGGCTCTCGGCGCGCGTCCGCGAGATCGCGGGCGCGGGACCGGGGGCGGGGGTCGCCATCGTCGCGTTCGTACGCGACACGATGTTCGGCCCCACCCCCGCCCTCTACTACGCGCTTCCGGAGAAGGACGGGGACGCCTGTGTCGCCATCTACGCGGAGCGCCCGGCAGGCGCACGCCCATTCTACCGGCGTGCCGGCCCCGCGCTCCTCGGCCCGTGCGCGTACTACTTCCGGTTCGGGCGGCCCGGCCGGGCCGTGGACGCGTGGCTCCGGACCGGGGGATCGGCCCTGGCGATCACCTCGCCGGGCTACCCGCCTCCGGAGCGGCACCCTCCGCGTGGCACGCCGCGCGAGCTGCTGCTGGCCACGTTGCGGGGCGAGGGCCTGTGGTGGTGGATTGACCAGCGCCTGGAGTTCCGCCTGTCGCTGAACGCGTGCCTGGCGGGTCGCGAGGAGGGCTGCCGTGATTTCGTCACGGGAACCCGGGCCGGCAACCGGTCCCTGCGCGCGCTAGGCGTACACCACGAGTTCCCTTGGAGCGCCAGCGCGACACCGGCCACGTACCTGAGCGACCTGTTGACCGAGATCGGGCCGGAGCGGTTCGCCTCCTTCTGGCGCCACGACGGCACGTTCGCGGACGCGTTCGCCGGCGCGATGGGCATGGATCTCGGCACGTGGACCCGCGGGTGGGTTGCAGCACGGTTCGGACGCGGGCCGGGACGGCCGACCGTGGGCGTGAGCGCGCTAGGAACGTCGGTCGGGACGGTCGGCCTGTTCCTGGCGCTCGCCGTGCTGGTCGCCCACCGGCGCCGCGCGCACTAGCACGCCGCCGGTCAATCGGTTCACATCGTCGCGGAGCCGGGCCATTCCCTCGGCGTCGGCGGCGCGGACCGCCCGGCGCAGGTCGGCAACGGCGCGGGCCGAACGATCCATCTGGCCCGACAGCTCGCGGCGGCGCTCGACGCGGTCCTCCAGCGACCTGCCGTCCGCGACCTCCCGCTCGAGCGTCGCGAGCTGCTCGGCCGCATCAATGGCCTCCGCCACGAGCCGGTCCAGGATCGGCAGCAGATCCTGAATGCTCTTGCGCTCCGACGCCGGCAGACGCGCCACCATGCCCCGGACGGCCATGCGGTCGGCCAACACGCGACCCACGACCACGGCCCACCCACCGAACCGGGCGGTGGCCGCGGGCGTCGGGAGCGAGGCATGCGGCCCGTGTCGCGCCCGCCGGCCATGAAGGGCATCCCGCCATCCCAGCCCGCGGGCCCGCAGCGCGCCAAGCTCGAGCGCCGCCGCGAGCGCCAGCCCGCCGGACGCGACGGGCGCGGCCGACCAATCCAGCCAGCCCGCGACGTCGGCGACGACCGCTCCGATCCACAGCACGGCGTAGGCGGCCGCGCGCCGCCCGAGTCCCCGGTCCGTGCGCGAAGCGGCACGCCCTTCCGACCGAGCGGCCGCCATCTCGGCGTGGGGCATCAGGGCCTCGCGCAGCGCGCCCATCGTGGGCCATCGGGCCGCCGGTTCCTTGGCGAGACAGCGGGACATGACCGCGGCCAGGTGCGACGGACAGGCCGGTCGCACGTCGAGCAGCGAGGGCGGCGCTTCGGTGGCGTGCCGCAGCAGCACGACCGCGACCGTTCCCGCGCCGAACGGGAGATGCCCGGCGACCATCTCGAACCCGAGCACGCCCAGCGAGTAGATGTCCGCCCGGTGATCCACAGGGTCGCCGGCAGCCTGCTCGGGACTCATGTAATCCGGGGAGCCCACCGCCACGCCCGGCAGCGTCAGCCCGGTGTCGCCGGCATCCACGGCCTTTGCGATCCCGAAGTCCGTCACCAGCACCCGCCGGTCGTCGCCCTCGAGCAGGATGTTGTCGGGCTTGACGTCACGGTGGACGACGCCGGCCTCGTGCGCGGCGCCGAGCGCCGCGGCCACTTCCCCGAGGATCCGCCGGACCTCCCCGATGGGAGGTTGCGGCTCCCGCCGGAGCCAGTCCCGCAGCGATTCCCCATGGACGCGCGGCATCGAGAACCAGACGATGCCCGCGCGCTCGCCGACCGCGTAGACCGGGAGAATGCTCTGGTGGCGCAGCCCCGCGGCCGCTTCCGCTTCCCGCCGGAAGCGGCGCACGATGTCGTCCTGAGAAGCGAGGTCCGGCCGCAGGGTCTTGATGGCCACTTCGCGCTTGAGGCTGGGATCCCATGCCGCGTAGACCTCGCCGAATCCGCCACGACCGAGGAGTTCCCTGAGTTCGTACTCGGGGGCGAGCGCGGCCGCGAGGCGGCTTGCGAAGTCGGTAGCGGGGACGGGCAATGGCGTACCGTTCACGCGTTCCGGGCCTCACCCCGAGGGGCTGGAGGCAGCCCGCCTCGGGAACATCGAGGGGCCGGAAGCGGAGCCCGGAACGGCGTCAGGGAGACGAATCGGCGCCGGACGCCGCAGGCCCCTGGTTGGCATCCGGGAGGTCGGTGGGCAGGCCGCCCCGGAGCCTCCAGTCGCAACGCTCCCAGTCCCCGTGGCGGCAGCTCGTGCGCGAACACCGAAACTCACAGACCTCGAGATCCGGTGGCACTTGGCCAATCTGCTTGCGAAGCCACTCGAGCAGCCCCAAAACGCTAGGTCTTGGCCTCGGCGTCGGGCTGGCCCTTCCGCATCGGCCAGACGCCGGCGCCCAGCGCAAAGGCGAGCGTCAGCGCGCCGGCCACGCAGACGGGCCGGGCGAGGCTGTGGAGATTGGATGGCGGACGCTGGTCGTCACGCATGGAGGTTGGGGGCTCGGGGAGCGGGGTTACCCTAGAAAAGCGAGACGACGGCCCTGCCGCAAGGAGGGGCGCCGCCTCGCGGCCGGGGACGGCCCACTCACGCCGGCAGTCATTGTCACGTAACTACATGTGAAACAATACTTTACCTGTAGGGGATGGGAATCCAAACCGGGGGCGTGACCCGACGCAACCTACCGCCGTTGTTCCACTTAGCCCGGCACCGCTCCCAACTCCGCCAACCCGGCATTCGATCCGGCGACCGGTGCGCACCGTCACGGCAGCCAAGCGACCGGCGCCCCAACCTTCCCCCGAGCCCTCTGGACCTTCAGCATGCGGAGACCCCTGCATGACCGACCTGTTCGACCAGCCCCCGGCCAAGCCTCAAGCCTGGGCCCGGCCCTGGGCCGTCACGGCCCTCATGGCCCGCAAAGCCCTCCGTCTCGGCGCCTGGTACCCGGTCGTTGACGACGACCGCCCCAACGGCCACGTGACGCTCGTCATCAAGAACCGGAACGTGCGCGTCCCGGCCCGCCTCCTCGAGGTGCAGAAGAGCCGACCGCACCGCTTCACGGTGGTTCGCCTGGGCTCGGGCGACCCGAATCCGCACGCCGGCTCGCGGCGGGACCTCGGCCGGATGTACGCCGTGTGTCCCGCCTCCGGACATCGGGTACGGGTTGGCCCGGGACAGGTACAGGCGGTCTGCCCGGGTTGCGGCTACCGCGGCGAGGTGGGCTGGACCGAGACGGGCTGACGCCCCGGAGCGTTTACTCCTCGCCGAGGCCGAGCACCGCCCAGAGGTCGTGGACGTGGTGCGGCGGGTCCAGCTCCGGCTCGACCTGAGGCTCCACCGCGACAGTTTGCGCCGCGCCGTCACCCTCCTCGATCCAGGGCGGGCACGGAAGATGGCCGCAGTCGTGGTCCTCGAACGGGTTGGCGCCGTCAGCGATCTTCGCGTCGTGCATCACGTCCTCCCAGAGGGTTCCGACTCACAGGCGAATGATGGAGCGAACCGGCTGAACCCCGCGTGAACCCCGGAGGAAGGGTCCATGAAGCCCGGGATGAAGCCCAACTGGCGTTTCTGGCATCAGTTTCGCATGTTGGGGCCCGTCAGCAGGGGTGGGACGCCAAGCGCTTGATGAGGGAGAGCTTACATGGATCAGCCCGAGGATCGGCGCTGGACGGCCCGCCGGAAGTTCTGGTTCCCGTCCGGCATCCTCGTTGACCGGCGCGCCAGCTTCGAGCGCCGGAGCGGCGACGATCGCCGCCGCACGGTATCCCCGGCCCTCCCGCCGGGGCTCCTGGCGGACCGCCGCGCGACGCCCGACCGGCGCGCGTCGGCGCTGCGCCGCTCCGGGGAGCGCCGACTCGGTCCGCGACGCCCGACGGAGCGGCCGGAGTAAGGTCCCCGCAGCTCGTTCACCGTTTCTTCAGAGTCTTCCTGCGGTTTCTTCACGCCGATTCATCTATTTGCCTGGGGAGCGGTTCCGGCCGGTCCGGCCGGGGCCGCGGCAACCCACGCGCGAGGAACGCCGCATGTTCTATGAGGAAGGCTGTCAGGGCCGCGTCCGCGTCGGGTCGGTGCCCGGCGACGTGACCGCGCGGCTCGCCGCGCTCCCCGGCGAATGGCTCGAGTTCGACGCCCCGGCCGGGGCGATCGTGGTCCGTCACGTCCAGCCCACCACCGCTCCCACGCTGCCGACGATCGCGGCCGAGCTGGTGCGCATGCTCGCCGAGATCCCGGTGGCCCTCCACGGGCAGATCGAGGGTGGTGATCTTCACGTTCACACCGAAGACAGCCCGCATCTCGTGCGGATGCGCGTGCAGCCGGGTGGCGGCGTTCGGATTGACTGGGCCCATCCGGACTTCGCCGCGTCGCGGAAGCGCGCGTACGACGCCCACGTCATCCCGATCGAAGGCGTGTATTGCCGCTTGAACGGTGCGCTGACCTTCGGGGCGACGGATGCCGCCGGGGCGGTGCGCGACCTGCAACGCGTCGCGGACACGTACGAGGGCCTCTATCCCGAGGGCGACTTCCGGGCGAAGCCCGCGAAGCGCGCGGGGACCGTGGACGTCGAGCTGCGCGAGGTCAACCTGGATCCCCGGCTGCTCGTGGACCGGCTCGTGGCCCTCGCGGGCGCCGGCACGCTGCACGGCTCGATTGACATCCGTTCGTTCGACGACCGCCACCCGGACGATCACGTGCGCCTGCTGTTCCAGGACGGCGCGGCATGGGTGCAGGAACCCTACTTCTTCCCCGACGCCTTGGCGTCCCGCTGACCGCGGGCGCACGCGGAGACGTCCCGTGCTCGACTACGGCCTGACCGAGGAGCAGCGGGCCATGTTCATCGTGGCCATGCGGACCTTCGACGCCTCCCGCCCGGGCGTCGCCGCCCAGGCCGTGGGCATCGCGCAGGGCGCCCTCGTGTACGCCACGGCCCGTTACGTGGACTCGAATCCGAAGGAGCGGCCGACGATCTACTCGGCGATGTCCAAGTGTTTCGCGGGCGACGTCGCCATGCAGGTCACCACCGACGCCGTGCAGGTGTTCGGCGGCTACGGCTACATGCGGGACTACCCCATCGCGAAGTACATGCGGGACGCCAAGATCATGCAGATCTACGAGGGCACCAACCAGATCCAGCGCGAAGAGATCAGCAAGATCCTGATCGGCGAGCACGTGGCCGGGCAGGCCCAGCCCGCGCACGTCTGATCGGGCGGGTCCCGCTCAGCGCTCGGCCAGCACGGGTTTCCCGGCCGTACACGTACACCGCCGTGGTGGACGCGCGGAGGCGGGCCAGGGCGAACACGTTCCGGATGTACGCGACGATCGTCGGGAAGATCACGATGTACGCGATCCCCCACCACGCGGCGGCCGCGTGCGGCGCGGGCACCAGTCGCTGGCCCGGCAGGAAGACGACGAGCCCCACCAGCGAGAACAGATAGGCCCAGGCGAGGATGACGAGCGTCGGGTAGCGCCGGGTCAGGGGCTTCGTGAGGACGAGGAAGGTCGAGTAGCAGAAGGCGTTGGCCACCATCAGCAGGTTGCCGAATCCGTACGCGCCGAGCGACCGGAGTCCACTCGCGAACAGCAGCGGGAGCAGCCCGGCCAGGGCCAGCGCCACGCGGGGCGAGAGTCCCCCGGGCCGAAACACGATGGTGCCGAAGATCGGCAGGAGACCGAACGCCACCTGCGCGCCGGCCAGGGCAACGTGCCCGGCCACGATCGGGCGGGGCGGGGCGGCGGGTCGCATGCGGCGCGGAATGTACGTTAGATTCGCGGGCATGGTGATGATCCGCTGCCCCGGCTGCGGCCAGCGCGCCCTCGACGTCGCCTCGTCCTGCCCCAGCTGCGGGCGGGTGCTGATCCAGAATCCCCTCGAGACCCACGATTGGGGGGCGCTGCGGGCGTGCGGCCGCTGCGGGAAGCACATCGAGCGGGACGTCACGCTCTGCCCCTATTGCGGCCACCGGGTGCGCGCCGCCCGGATCGCGCGGCAGGTGGCCATCGGCGTCGCGGGCATCGTGGTGGCGGTCGCGGCCGGCGTGGGCATCTGGCGATCGGGCTTGCTCGAGGCATTGCTGGAGGCCACGCGGGGGGGCGGGCGCCCGGCGGCCTCGGACCAGGGCACGCCGGCACCCGCTCCCCTCCCCGCCCTGCCCGCCGAGGATGCCGGCGACCCGAGCGCTGCTCCGATCCTGGTGGCGGCGCCCGATACCACCGTCCAGGGCGGCGCCACCGCGGTGCCTCCCGCGCCGGTGCGGTCGGTGGCCGCCGACACGACGGCCCCGGCATCGGAACGTCGTCCCGTGGGAACCCGGGGCGTGGTGACCCGCTGGACGACGGAGTGGACCAACGTCCGGGCGGCGCGGTCGGTGGAGTCCGCGGTGGTGCGGGTGCTGCCTCCGGGCCGCGCGGTCGAGGTGCGCGAGATGCGT
Organism: Gemmatimonadales bacterium; assembly: GCA_036398175.1. Taxonomy (GTDB): domain Bacteria; phylum Gemmatimonadota; class Gemmatimonadetes; order Gemmatimonadales; family GWC2-71-9; genus JAOTWJ01. The sequence continues at coordinate 2,979 of DASWHL010000116.1, read as the reverse complement.
CAGGGGTGGTGGGAGCTGCATGCCGGCGGTGGCGTCGTGGGCTACGTGGCCAACTCCGTGCTGACGGCGACGCCGCCGGGGTAGCCCGACCGTTCAGCCGTCCGGCGTCACGACGTGGTGGACGCCCGTGTCCCGCCTCGGACAGAAGCCCCAGGAATGGTCTCACCCAACCGCGTCCGTGGCACACGGGCGCCGGGCCCGGCGGCATCAGGGCAGCCGCTCCGCGAAGTGCAGGGCATGCCACCCGATCGCCAGCAGGCGGACGCCCAACGAATCCGGACGTACGTCCCGGGGCGCCTGCGCGTAGGCGTACCGGAAAGCGAGCGTGCTCGTTGAGCCGGTGAGCAGGCTCCCTGGGAGGATCACCGAATACCGGTGGCGCCCGGGGCGCAGCACGTGGTCTCCCAGCGTGATCCCATCGAGCAAGATCGTCACGCGCTGCTCCGGACTGTCCGGAAACACAAACGGAGACACCTCGATGTCCATCTGGATGTCGCGGCGGGCCGGAAGGGCAATCGTCATCAGGGACTCCAAACCATCGCTCCACACCAACGGCTCGTCACCGGCCGGGCCGCCGCGGATCCATCCCGACCGCATGGTTCGGGGGATGGTGCCGTTTGCGAACGTGAGGCGGAGCGGGAGGCGTGCCGGGGGTAGGGGTCCCAGGAAGCGGGCAAGTGCCCGGCCGACAACGGCGTTGCCCCTGGCGTTGAAGTGCAAGTCGTGCAGATGATAGAGGTGTCGGCGCCCGTCCTCCAGCGGCGCCACGTCCCTGAGGATCGGTAGCAGGTCAAGTACCGGCACGCCACGCGCTTCCAGCCACGCGCCAGTCCTTCGCTGTGGAAGGTCGCGGTCCAGAAGTGGGCTGCCGCTCCGTACGACCAGATCCCACACGTCGTCCTCGACCTGAAACTCCTCCGGGATCAGCACGAACCCAAGGGGAGTATCCCCCGCCGCCTGCACGATTTCCTCGAGCGTCTGGAAGAACCCCTCGTAGGCCAACCGTTGCGCGTCGGTCTCCCGCGCAAGGCACACCCGTTCGGCGTTGGTGCGCGCGAGGTCGCGAAAGACCTCCGCGGAAACGCTCGGGGGTTCGAGCAGGGGATCGGCGAGGAACGGAAAGGCGGCCACGAGTGCTTCGCGCGTCGCGTCGGACGGCAGGGCGCCCTGCCCCACGTTGGCAAAACCGGAGCGCTTCATGTTCCGCAGGCGATGCCACACGACCGCGAGGAGGTAGCTGTCCCCGTCGTACCACCGCGGCGGACCCGCAGGGGTGCGGCCGTCCGTGATGTCGTTTCCCACGAACAGGTGGACGACGACGAGATCGGGCTTCAGGGGCAGGGCCTCCTGCTGCAGGAGGTGGAGGTAGTCACTGGGACCGATGGCGGAGTACCCCATGTTGTAGATCTCGACGCCCGGGCGCTCGTCTTCGGCAACGGTCGTGAAGTGATAGGCGTGCGGAACCGCTCCGTAGCTGAACGAGTCACCGATGCTGACCACGAGAGGACCGGGAACGTCGGACGAGGGCACGAACTCGGTGTCGTAGTGACCACCCCGGTTCATGGGGAACCCGAACCACCTGGTCCCCGGGGCCTGGCGGTGCGCGTCGCGTCGAACCTGGAGCGGGACGGACTCGGTGACCAACAGTGACGAGGCGCCTGCCCGCGCCAGGACCCGGAGGCTGCCTTCTGCCAGGAGCAGCGTGAGGCAGGCGTTCATGGCGACCAAGTCCAATCCGCGCCGCCCGGCGGCGGGAATCCACCGTCGCAGGCGCGGCAGCAGGGCATACCAAAGCGCGAACAGGCCGTACGCGCCCGCCGCGGTCACCGAGCCCAGGATGGGATACCGCAGCCTGAAAGGTCCGACATACGATTCGGGGGTTGACCACACGAAGGCGCTGAGCATGACGCACGCCGCCGCGGCGTAGAACAGCACGCGGAGCCGCAGAAAGACATCCGGCTCGGCCTCCGCCCTGCGCCACCGCCGGGCCGCCTTTCGCGATTCCACCAGTGCGAGTCCCGCGACCAGAAGCAGCAGGATGACGCTGGCCGCGTACGGGATCAGTGCCCGCACCACGTTGTAGTTGGTGGTCCCGACGCCGAGCGCGAGGAGCTCACGGAAGAGCGCCGGTCGGGTCAGTGTGACGACGGCAAAGGCGGCGGCCGCGGCATGGAGGACCACGAACCCGAGGGACGTCGCCTGTCGAACCACGCCCCTGTGCGAAGCGACCGGTGGCAGAGTCATTGTTGGTTCCGGCGTGTGGGCGACCCCAATCGCCCATGGGAGCGATGGCGCTCGTCGCGAGTCCAGGAGAGAAACCTTGCAAAGACGTTGGCAAGTTTCCTGCCAGGACCGGCGAAGGGGTCGCCGCCACGCCCCCGGTCGCCCCGGCGGCGATGGGCACCAGCAGGCATCCCGCGCACGCGCCTCCGGGGGCGGACCGGGGAAAACGCCGCGCGCGAGGACGTGACCGATCGTCACTTGGGCTACGCGTCCGACCGGTACCTCGACGCAGACCGCCAGCGGCTGCGGGCGGCACAGGGTCCAAAGCAAGAGCGCCCCAGCGACACTCAGGTCGCTGAGACGCTTGCGAATAGCGGAGGAGGGATTCGAACCCCCGACACGCGGATTATGATTCCGCTGCAGTTGCGAGAGCTTCTGAACGCTTTACGTGGTGGGATGTTACAGGAGGCTCTAGTTTACGAATGAGGGAAGAAGTGAGGGAGGCACACATACGGGCTTGGGCAATCTGGATCAAGCCCCAGGGGATCCGACCGATTCAGAGGATCAAGACCAGGCGCTTCCAATACTCGCGGAACTGCATTGGCGACGCCCTGGCGGCCGCCATCGCGAGCAACGCCACAAGCAGGCCGGTAAGCGCGATACGTACGATGAGGCTCACAGGGTGAGGACGAAGTTCCTGCACCAAAAGGATACCATCGACGTCCAACATGGCCTCTCCTAGACGCACCGCGTTCA
>DASWHL010000115.1:0-76232 GCA_036398175.1 Gemmatimonadales bacterium | reverse complement strand
TGCCGCCAGCGCGAGCAGGGCCAGGGCAACGAGGCCCGGCCATCCATGCGTGCGACGCCTCATGCGCCCCTCCCCAGAATGCGCGACCGGACATCGCCGACGCCGGCGGCGACCGGCTCCGCGTAGTCCGATGCGTCGTAGCGATAGTAGCGGAACGCGTCGGTCCCGCGGACGTCGTTGAGCACAGCGCCGATCGCGCGGACCGGCAGCGCTTCCACCACTTCGAGCTTGGACAGCGCCAGCGCCAGATCGGTGGCGCCGGCGCGCAGCACCAGCAGCAGTTTCCCGGTGACCGTGGCGTAGACCAGCGGATCCACGCCCGCCGCGAGCGGTGGGCTGTCCACGATGACCACGCCGTACATCGCGCGGAGCCGCGCCATCAGCTCCCGGAGGCTCGGCGACATGAGCAGTTCGGGCGCACGCTCCATGCGCGTCCCGCAGGCGAGGAACGCGAGCCCATCGTGGCTGGTCTCCCGCAGGGCGGATTCCAGGGTTGCGTCGCCGGCCAGAATGTCGGTGAGGCCGGGACGCTGGGGCGCCTCCAGCGCGCGGTGCTGGCCGCCACGCCGCAGGTCGCCGTCCACCAGCAGCGTCCGGTAGCCGGCGTGCGCGAAGGACATCGCCAGGTTCGCCGTGATGAACGACTTTCCGTCGCCCATGGCGGGGCTCGTCACGGTGAGGAGCAGGGGGCCGCTCGCGCCGTGCGCGTGCAGGACGCGCAGACGCAGCCCGCGCAGGGCCTCGATCACCTCGACGCCGCCGTCCCGCCGGGCGGTGCGCCAGCGCAGGTGGGGCACGGCACCGAGGATGGGGAGCCGCATGGTCCGGGTGACCTGCTCCGGGTAGCGGACCTTCGGATCCCAGCGGTCGCGCAGGGTGACGCCCATGGTCGCGAGCCCGAAGCTCGTGACCAGCGAGAGGACGACGACCAGCGGGCCGAAGTCGGCCGCCGGCCGCACGGGCACGACCGCGGGGTCCATGATGCGGATGTCCGGCAGGCTGCTGATCAGCGCCAGCCGCGCCGCCTCGTAGCGCTGGCGCACGTCGGTGAACAGTTCCTCGGCGCTCGCGACGTCCCGCTCGAGCCGTCCCTGCTCCAGCGCGAGCGAGGGAACGCGGCGCAGGTGCTCGAACGCGGAATCCACGTCCGGCGCGAGCGCGGCCTCGCGGGCGGCGAGTTCGCTCGCCAGCTGCCGCGCCAGGAGCGGCAGGGAGCGCTGCTCCAGCACCTCCACGGCCGCCTTCAGCTCCTGGACGGGGGCGCTCTCCTCCGTGTACTTGTAGCGGAGCGCGCGCAGCTCGACCCGCTTGCTGGTGGCCTCATCCAGCGCGAGGCTGAGCTGAGGCGACGCCCGCACGGCCCCGATGGCCGCGAGGGCCTCCAGCTCGAGCCCGCGCTCCGGCGCCGCCGCCAGCACCGCCTCGATGGCCCGGCGGTCGCGGCGGACGTCGTCCAGCGCGAGTTTCCGCTCGAAGGCTCGCGCGAAGGCCGGATCGTCCCGGGCCTCGACCCGCAGCGAGAGCGGCGGGGTGTGATCGCGCAGGACGCCCGCGTTTCGCGACCGCGCGTCCGCGAGCGCGGCCTCTGCCGTGGCCAGGCGGCGCTGGGCGTGCGCGTACTGTCCGCCGAGGATCCTCGCCAGCTCTTCGAATTTCTGCCGCTTGAGCTCCGCCGCAACGACGACGACGCGGTCGGCAATCGCGTTCACGGTGGCGGTGGTGAGCGAGGGATTCGTCCCGCGCAGCTCGATCCGCAGGAAATTGCCGACCGGATCCAGCCGGACCCGGAGGGCGGCCCCGAGGTCCCGGGCCGTCTCGTACGGGGCGACGAGCGTGAACGTGACCTCCCGGCCGGGCGTCAGCGCGGCGGCGGGCGGTGCCCACACGAATCCGAGGCCGGATCCCAGCGTATCACCGAGGGCCGTGTTCCGGGCGAGCGTGACGTCGTCGAGCGCGAGCGTGAGGCTCTGGCCGCGACGATCCGCGGTCAACCGATACCGACCCGGCCGCTGCCGTCCCTCCGCGAGCTGGAACGTCTCGAGCGCCGCCGAGTCCGCGGGCGTGCGCGGCCGCAGGTAGAGGCGCAACTGGCGCACGACGCTGTCCAGGACGGCGTTCGAGGTCACCAGCTCGATCCAGCCCGCCGCGGCGACCGCCGCCTCGTCCCCGATCAGGCTGCGATCGGGCTCCCGGCCCCCGGGCTCCATCCAGAGGATCGCGCGCGCGGCATAGCGCGAATCGAGGAACTGCGTGGCCGTGGCGCCGATCGCGGTGCCCGCGAGGGTCACGGCCAGCACCAACCAGCGATGACGGCTCAACGCGAGGAAGTACCGTTGCCAGTCGCTCGGCGGTTCGGGCGCCGGCGGGGCGGCGTGGGCGATCCCCAACTCCGTCACCGGCGCGATGCTCACGTTCGCGGCGTGCCTGGGGGCTGGAAGCTTGGGGTCGTCAGCCATGGTTGGCGTGCTCGATTCCTTGAATGCCGGTGACGGCGGCGGCGCCGACGCGTTTCGACGCGACCGCACATGGTGCCGTATGCAAACGCGGGACCGTTCGTAACCGACGGTAACTCGTGATGTTGTGCGCGACGCCGCGTCGGGCGGGCACTGTTTCGCGGCGAGTCGGCGGCGCGCTGGCTGCGTTTTGTGGCCGGGGCGCGCGCCCGGCAGACGGCATGAAACAGCGGTGCCGCGAACGCGCTAACTCCGTGGTGCGCAAGCCGAAATCGCGCTCGACCGGCCATCGAATGCGCGCCGTTTGCAGCGGTGGGCGCGGAACCTGCCAACGGGCCACTGGCATATGCACCTGCCAACCATTCCCGGCTCACCGGTCAGACACCGCGCGTTCGTCGTCGCGTGCCACTGCGCGCTCACGGTGCTCGCGTACCTTGGCGCGTACGCGCTCCGGTTCGATCTGGCGATCCCCGCCGAGGCGTTCGCACGGTGCCTCGAGACGCTGCCGTATCTGCTGGTCCTGCGTCTCGGAGCGTCGCACTACTTCCGGCTCGACCGCGGCTATTGGCAGCATGTCGGTCTGAGGGATCTGTTCCAGCTGACGGCCGCCGCCACGGTCGGCTCCGTGCTCTTCCCGGCGGCCCTTCTTCTGTTCGGGACACTGGAAGGCATCCCGCCCTCGGTCTTTGTGCTGGACTGGGTGCTCGTGGTCGCGCTGATGGCCGGCGTTCGCGTCGTCGCGCGCGTCGTGCGCGAGCGGGCGCGGCCGGTTCCCGCGGCGCGCGGCCAGCGGACGTTCATCATCGGCGCCGGAGTGGCCGGCGAGCGGCTGCTGCGGCACATCCTGCATGGCGGGCCCGGCGCGTTCGACGTCGTCGGACTGATTGACGACGATCCGGCCAAGCGGGGCCGGTCGCTGCACGACGTGTCGGTGCTCGGGACCGCCGAGCAGCTCTCCGGTCTCGTGGCGTTGTACGATGTCCGCGCCGCGTTGATCGCGGTGCCCTCCGCCACGCCCGCGGAGCTGCGACGGCTGGTGGATCGGTGCACGGACGCGCGCGTGGACGTGAAGATCCTGCCGCCGACGCTCACGGACCTGGTGCCCGAGGACGTCAGCGTGAGTCGGGTGCGCGACGTCCAGGTCAACGACCTGCTCGGCCGTGAGCCGGTGAGGCTGGATCTAAACGCGGTCGGCCCCGATCTGGCGGGCAAGGTCGTCGTGGTCACGGGGGCCGGAGGGTCCATCGGCTCCGAGCTGGCCCGGCAGATCGCGCAGTATCACCCGCTGCAGTTGGTGCTGATTGATCGCGCCGAGAGCCCGCTCTACTTCATCCAACTGGAGATCTCGCAGGCCAATCCCGCCGTCGGGGTCGTGCCCGTCCTCGCCAGCGTCACGAACGCCGACCGGCTCCGGCGGGTGTTCGAGCGGTACCGCCCGGATTGCGTCTTCCACGCGGCCGCGTACAAGCACGTGCCCCTCCTGGAGGGCAACCTCGTGGAAGGCGTGTGGAACAACGTGGTGGGAACGCTGTGCGTCGCCCGGAGCGCGGCGCGCACGAACTGCGGGAAATTCGTGCTGATCTCCACGGACAAGGCGGTCAAGCCGACCAGCGTGTTGGGTGTCACGAAGCTGATCGCCGAGCGCATTGTCCGCGAGCTGCCGTCGTTGCGGGACACCGCCACGGACTTCCGCGTGGTGCGGTTCGGCAACGTGCTGAACTCGGACGGCAGCGTGCTTCCCTTGTTCCGACGCCAGCTCGCGGCGGGTGGGCCGCTCACCGTGACGCACCCGGAGGTGCGCCGGTACTTCATGACGATCCCCGAGGCGGTGCAGCTGGTGCTCCAGGCCACCGCGTTGCCGGAGGCGGCCGGACGCATCGCACTGCTCGAAATGGGGACGCAGGTGCGCATCGTCGACCTGGCTGAGCAGCTGATCCGGCTGGCGGGCCTCATTCCTCATAAGGACGTGGACATCGTGTTCACGGGCCTGCGGCCGGGTGAGAAGCTGGAGGAGGAGCTGTTCGGCCCGGACGAGCAGGTGGTGGAGACGAGCGTGGACAAGATCCGGCTGGTGGAGCGCACGAGCCTCCCGGCGGAAGGCCTGGCGCGGCGGCTGCGGCGCCTCATCCAGGTAGCCGCCGGACACGACGAGGTGGCGCTCCGACGAGTGCTGTCCGCCCTGGCACCCGAGTATCAGCCGCCGCTGCACGAGTTCGTGCTGGCGGCCATCAACGGCAACGGCAACGGTCATGGCAATGGCAACGGCAACGGCAACGGCAACGGGCACCGGCGCGGACAGCGGCCGCCCGCGGCGCGGCGGTCGGGGGCAACCCTCGCGCTCACCCTGCCCGCCCGCCGTGTGACGGGAGGTGCCGCATGACCGGGGTGGTCCGCGCCGCCCCGGTCGCGCCGCGTGCCGCTCGGCGGGACTTCCTGCCGTTCGCGGTGCCGGGGCTGGGCCCGGAGGAAGAAGCGGCGGTGCTCGACACGCTGCGCTCGCCGTGGATCACCACGGGCCCGAAGACGCATCAGTTCGAGCGGGAGTTCGCGGCCTATCTGGACGCGCCGGACGCCCTGGCGCTCAACTCGTGCACGGCGGGGCTGCACACGGCGCTGGTGGCCCTCGGGGTGGGTCCCGGCGACGAGGTCATCACCACGCCCATGACGTTCACGGCCACCGTCAACGTCATCGAGCACGTGGGCGCGCGCCCGGTCCTTGCCGATGTCACCCCGGACACCCTCAATATCGACCCTGCGTGCGTCGCGGCGGTCCTCACGTCCCGGACACGCGCGCTCATCGCCGTCCATTACGCCGGCCATCCGGTGGAGCTCGACGCGCTGCGCGCGCTCGCGGCGCGCCGCGGACTCGCCCTGATCGAGGATGCCGCGCATGCGTTGCCCGCCACCTATCGGGGGGAGCATATCGGGAGCGGCAGCAACCCGGTCGCGTTCAGCTTCTACGCCACGAAGAACATGACCACGGGCGAGGGGGGCATGCTGACGGGCGACCCGGAGTTCCTGAACCGGGCCCGGATCATCAGCCTGCACGGGCTGAGCCGCGACGCGTGGCAGCGCTACGCGGCGAAGGGGAGTTGGCGCTATGAGGTGCACCTCCCCGGCTTCAAGTACAACATGACGGACATCCAGGCGGCCATCGGGCTCTGCCAGCTGCGGAAGCTCGACCGCTTCCACCGCCGGCGCCGCGACGTCGCCACGCGGTACACGGCGGCGTTCGGGGGCCACGAGGCCCTCGAGCCGCCGGTGGAGCACCCGCACGTCCGGCATGCGTGGCATCTGTATCCCTTGCGGCTGCGCCTCGATGCGCTGCGCATTGATCGAGACCGGTTCCTCGAGGAGCTGTGCGAGCGGGGGATCGGCGCGTCCGTGCACTTCGTTCCGATCCACCTCCATCCGTTCTACCGGGACAAATACGGCTACCGGCCGGACGCGTTCCCCGTGGCGTACACCAACGGCCAACGCCTGCTGAGCCTGCCGCTCCACCCGCAACTCACGGACGGGGACGTAGAGGACGTGATTGATGTCGTGCTCGACGTGGTTCGTGCGTACCGTCGCTAGGGGGCGGGGTGCGGTTCGCCTGGGTGGGGCTGCACGCCGACGGCATCTCCGTGCTCGAGGCGCTGCTCGCCGCGGGCGCCCCCATCCGCGGCCTGCTGACGCTGCGTCCGGATCTGGCGGCGAAGCGCGCGGCCGCCGCCGACTACGGCACCGTGTGCGAGCGGTACGGCGTCCCCCTGCACTACGTCGCCAACGTCAACGATGCCCACGCGGTGCGCCTGCTGGGCGAGCTCGCGCCGGACGTCGTGTTCGTCGTGGGGTGGCCCCAGGTCGTGCGTTCCGCGGCGCTGGCGGTGCCGCGCGTGGGGACGATCGGATCGCATGCGTCGCTGCTCCCGCACAATCGGGGCAGCGCCCCGATCCCGTGGTCGCTGATCCGCGGCGAGCGGCAGACGGGCAGCACACTCGTCTGGCTCGCCGAGAACGTGAACGCCGGAGACATCATCGACCAGATGCCGATTCCCGTGACGCCGTACGACACGTGTGCCTCGCTCTACGGGAAGGTCGCCGCCGCCAACCGCGACATGCTGGTGCGGCTGCTGCCCCGCCTCCTCGCGGGCGAGCGACCGGGTCGCCCCCAGTCCCGGGCGAACGGCCCCCTGCTGACGCGCCGTCGCCGGGCCGACGGCCGGCTCGACTGGAGCCGGCCGGCGCGGGCGGTTTACGACGCCATCCGGGCCCTGACGCGTCCCCACCCGGGAGCGTTCGGCGTGCTCGACGGGCGACGCTGGCTGATCTGGGAGGCCGCGCTGCCACCCGCGTCGCCGGGCGGCGTCGCGCGGGCCGGCGAGATCCTCGGGCCGATCGTGAGCCCGGTTGCGGCGGCGTGCGGGCAGGTGGTGGCGTGCGGGGAGGGACACATCGTGCTGCTCGAAGTCGAACGCGACGACGGCGCCATTCTGACGGGGCCGGAGCTGAGCGAGCAACCGTGGACGGGCCGGCGGTGGGACGAGCGCGCGCGGCGGAAGGGCGACGCGTCATGACCCGACGGCTGCTGGATATCCTGTACGCGGTGGTGGGACTGGTGCTCACCGCCCCGGTCATGGCGCTCGCCGCCCTTGCGATTCGCGTGACGAGTCCGGGCCCCATCCTCCATCGCGCGCGACGGACGGGCCTGGGCGGTCGTTCCTTCACCATGTACAAGCTCCGCACGATGCGTGTGGACCACGGCGGGGCACGGAGCCGCATCACGGGGGTGGACGATCCGCGCGTGTTTCCGGTCGGAGAGTTGTTGCGGCGCGCCAAGATTGACGAGCTGCCCCAGCTCGTGAACGTGCTGCGGGGCGACATGTCCATCATCGGACCGCGCCCGGAGGACCCGGATCTGGTGGCCGCGCACTACGCGCCCGCGCACCGCGAAACCCTGAACGTCCGGCCCGGCCTCGCGAGCCCCGGCAGCCTGTACCACGACACCCACGGTTTCCCGGTGCTCGCGGGCGGCGATCCCGAAGCCCGGTACGTCGAGCACCTGCTCCCCCTCAAGCTGGCGCTCGACCTCGTGTACGTCCGCCGCGCGTCGGTCGCCTACGATCTCGCCCTGATGGGGCGGACGGTCACGGTCCTCCTGGGCAAGCTGTTCGGCCGGCGCCGGTTCCCGGAGCCCCCCGAGTTGGCCGTTGCCCGGTCTCTGGTGGTGCCGGCCCGACGGGGCCGCGGGCGTCCACCCCTGTCCGCGGCCATGCTGGTGTTCGGCCTGGTGGGCGCGATGCTCGGGTGCACCGATCCGGAACCGGGTCGCGAGCAGGAGGCGGCGCCCGATCCCGTCGAGCGGCGCGCGGACTCCACGCTGCTCGTGGGCGCCGGCGACATCGCGAGTTGCGGGTGGGACGGCGACGAGGCCACCGCCCGCCTGCTCGACAGCCTCGGCGGCACGGTCTACACCACGGGCGACAACGCGTATCCCGACGGCTCGCTGGCCGACTACGAGCGCTGTTACCACACAGGCTGGGGCCGGCACCGCGCTCGCACGCGGCCCGTGCCCGGCAACCATGAATATTGGACGCCGGACGCGGCGGGCTACTTCGACTACTACGGCGCGGCCGCCGGCGAACGGGGCAAGGGCTACTACAGCTACGGCATCGGCGAGTGGCACATCGTCGCGCTCAACAGCGAGGTAGACATGAGCGCGAGCTCGACGCAGATGGCCTGGCTGCGCACGGACCTCGCCGCGCATCCGCGGCAATGCCTTCTGGCGTACTGGCACTCGCCGCGCTTCAGCTCGGGCAGCCGGCACGGCAGCTCCACCCGCTCGGAGGAGGCCTGGCGGATTCTGTACGACGCCGGCGCCGACGTGATCCTCGTCGGCCACGAGCACAACTATGAGCGCTTTGCGCCGCAGACACCGGCGGGCGCGCTCGATGCCGCGTACGGCATCCGCCAGTTCGTGGTAGGGACCGGTGGGCGGAGCGGGTACGGGTTCGGGACCCCGTTGCCGAACAGCGAGGTGCGGGAAGCCGGAACCGAGGGGGTGCTCGCGATCCGGCTGCTGCCGGGCGCGTACGAATGGAGCTTCGTGCCGGTGGCCGGCCGGACGTTCACGGACTCGGGCAGCGCGACGTGCCACGGGGCCCCCCCGCCCGCGGAGCCCGGAGCATGACGGTGCCCACCCTGGTCGGAGGGCTCCACGTGCGCGAGGCCACGGGCCCCGACCTCGACCGCTGGGACGACATCGTCCGGCGCTTCGCGAATCACCGGGTGGTCCACCTGCGGGCCTGGGTCGAGTCGCTCGAAACGTCGGGGCGCGGCCGCCCGGTCTATCTGGTGTTCGAGCGGGACGGCGAGACCGTGGCGTGTCTGCCCGGGCTCGTGACGACGGTGGCGGGCCTGCGACTCTTCGGATCGCCCCTCTCCGGATGGCAGACGGTCAGCATGGGGCCCGCGTTCGATCCCGCCCGCGTGTCCACGGCGGATCTCCTGGCGGCCACCGTGCAGTACCTCGAGCGGCACCATCACGTCGCCCACATCGAGCTGATGCACAGCGGGCTCGATCCCGACTCCATGCGGGCCCTCGGCTTCGAAGGGCAGGCGGTTCCCACGTACCGCGCGCCGCTGTTTCCGGGCGATCCGGACCGTGCGTTCCGGGCCATGAAGGACAGCGCGCGCCGGAACGTGCGGCGGGCGGAACGGCTTGGCCTGGTGGTGCGGTTCTGCGAGGACGAGCGGTTCGTGGACGAGCACTACGCGCAGCTGTGCGAGGTATTCCAGCGGGGCGGCCATGCGATCCCGTTCTCGCGGCAGCGCGTCCTCGAGTGTTTCCGCCACCTGAAAGCGGCCGGCGCCCTGCTCGCGCCCGCCGTGTATCTGCCGGCCGGCCGGACCAGCATCGCCACGGGGATGTTCCTGATCGAGGGCACGGAGCTGCTGCTGTGGGGCTGGGCGCACCTGGCGCATTACCGCTGGTACCGGCCCACGGAGCTGATGACGTGGACGGTGATGCAGCAGGCCATGCGGGCGGGCTGCGAGCAGTTCGACTTCATGGGCGCCGGCGAGTTCAAGGCGAAGTTCGGGGCCGAACCGGACCTCACCAAGTGGCGCTGGATGCGCAGCCGCCCGGGCTGGCTGTTGCCGGCGCGGCACGCCGCGGAATCCGCGTTCCGGTGGCAGCAGGCCGTGCGCGGCCGCACGGCGCGCTTCGCGGCGCGGGCGGGCGCGATGGTGATGCCGCGCGCGCACACCGGCCACGACCTTCGGGCGTCCGCGTGCGTGCTGGGTGATGTGGACCTGGTGCGGGCCCTCGGCCTGGCCGGCGTGCCGTGCACGATCGTCGCGCCGCGGGGGGACGCGTCGCGCTATTCGCGGTTCGTCCGGGCGGCCGTGGAATGGATGGACCCCTGGGAGCGACCGGACGACTTGGTCGAGGCGTTGGTCGAGCACGGGACGCGGCAGCCCGAGCCGCCGGTCCTGTTCTATCAGGACGACGCCGCGCTGCTCCTGGTCGCCCGCCATGCGGGCCGGCTGCGTCAGGCGTTCCGGTTCGTCGTTCCGGACGCGGCGCTCGTCGAGCAACTCGTGGACAAGGCGCGGTTCCACACGCTCGCGGCGCGGCTCGGCCTGCCCGTGCCCCCCACCCAGGCGCTCTTCCCGGGCGACGAGCCGTACCGGGAGGACGTCGGGATCGACTACCCGATGCTCCTGAAACCGCTGACCCGGCGGCCGGAACAATGGGAACCCATCGCGGGAGCGGGGAAGGCCGTCCGGCTCGAGGGTCCCGAGGCGCTACGCGCGCTGTGGCCGCGACTCGCGACGGCGCACCTCCCCGTCCTTGCGCAGAGCCTCATCCCCGGGCCCGAAACGCAGATCGAGAGCTACCACGTCTACGTGGACGAGCGGGGCGAACGGGTGGCGTACTTCACCGGGCGGAAGATCCGGACGCGTCCCGCGGCCTTTGGCGACACCACGGCGCTCGAGATCACCGACGCGCCCGATGTGGCGGAAGTGGGGCAGGACATCGTGCGGCGGCTCGCGTTGACGGGCGTTGCCAAGCTCGACTTCAAGCGCGGGCCGGACGGGCGTCTGCACCTGCTGGAAGTGAATCCGCGGTTCACCCTGTGGCACCACGCAGGCGCGGTCGCGGGGGTCAACATCCCAGCGCTCGTCCATGGCGACCTGGTGCACCAGCCGCGGCCGCCGCGGACGCTCCGCGCGCGGGCCGGCGTCCGCTGGTGCAAGGTGTGGTCCGACTGGCCGATGGCCCGCGCCGGCGGCGTCCCGTTCCTCCAGTGGCTGTTGTGGGCGGCCGGATGCGAGGCCCTGTCGGCCTTTGCGTGGGACGATCCTATGCCGCTCATCGGCGCCGGGTGGGCCCGCGGGATGGCGCGGCTCGCCCGCCCCGCGGCGGCTCGGCCGCGGCCGCCCCAGTTAGTGCTGCGCCCGGCCCGGCCGTCCGGGGGGCACGGCCCGTGAGACGCCGACTCCCCTCCCTCGTGTGGCTGGTAGCCGTCGCGACCGCGGCCGGCTGCCAGGACCCGGGGCCACCCTCGACCGACGACGCGGCGGGATCGTCGGTCGTCGTGCTGGCCGCGGGCAACATCGCCACCTGCGGGCGCGACGGTGACGAGGCCACGGCCGCCCTGCTCGGTTCGCTCGAGGGCACCGTCTTCGCGGCCGGCGACAACCTCTATCCGGACAACCCCGGCGACAGCTTTGAGACGTGCTACGGCCCGTCGTGGGGCCGGCATCGCGACCGCACCTACCCGGTCCTGGGGAATCACGAATACGACACGGGGACTGCGGATCCCCACTTTGACTTCTTCGGGGAGCGGGCGGGCCCGCGCGGGCTGGGCTATTACAGCCTCGATCTCGGTGACTGGCACGTCATCGTGCTGAACAGCGTGGCCGACCGGGTCTCCACGGAGCGGGGCGGGGCGCAGGAGGCGTGGCTGCGGCACGATCTCGCGACGGCCCGGAACACGGGCTGCACGCTCGCCATCTGGCACCACCCGCGCTTCTACCAGGGTCCCTGGAACAAGAACGGCAACGTGACGGCCTTCTGGGACGCCCTGGTGGCGGCGGGCGCGGACGTCGTCGTCAACGCGCACTTCCATCTGTACGAGCGGTACGCGCCCCAGGACACCGACGGTAATCCCGACGCCGAGAACGGCATGCGGCAGTTCACGGTCGGAACGGGAGGTCGCGGTCTCGAGGTGCAGCTGGAGCCCGCGCCGAACCTGGAGGTGCGGGACAACACCAGCCTTGGCGTGCTGAAGCTCACCCTCGCCCCCGAGCACTACCGGTGGGAGTTCGTGTCCGTCGCGGGCGGCACATTCTCGGACTCCGGCTCGGCGGCGTGTCACTGAGACGGACGGGGGATCCCATGAAATTCACGCTTGGCATACTGGCGATCGTTCTGGTCACGGCTTCCTGCCGCGACGCCCGCGGTCCGGCGGATCCGGCGGCGCCGGATGGACTGGTGTTGGGGGGCACGCTGCCGCCCGTGGCCGATCCCGGCGGTCCCTACGTGGGCAACGGAACCGTCCGGTTCGACGGCGGCGGCTCGACCGATCCCGACGGCGACCTGCCGCTCACCTACGTGTGGGACTTCGGCGACGGCAACACGGGGTCCGGCGTCGGTCCCACGCACACCTATGCGGCCGACGGCGTCTACGCCGTGACGCTCACGGTGCGCGACGCGACAGGAGCGGCGAGCGCTCCCGGAATCACCGCCGCGACGATCACGAACAGCGCCGCGGCGCCGGTCGTGCTCACGGGCGCCGGCAACATTGCCAAGTGCACCAATGACAATGACGAGGCGACGGCGGCGCTGTTGGATGGACGGCCCGGCTGGGTGGCGGCGCTGGGCGACAACGCGTTCCCGGACGGGACGTTCGCCGACTACACGCAGTGCTACGACCCCACCTGGGGCCGCCACCGGAGCCGCACGTTCGCGGTGCTCGGAAATCACGAATACGGCACGGGCGACGCCGGCGGGGCGTTCGACTACTTCGGCGCGCGGGCCGGGCCGCGGGACCTGGGCTACTACAGCGTGGACGTGGGCGACTGGCACGTGATCGTGCTCAACGACAATCGGAATTACGTGTCGTTCGCGGCGGGCTCGCCGCAGGACACGTGGTTGGTCGAGGATCTCGCGGCGAACGACAAGGCGTGCGCCATCGCGCTCTGGCATGTGCCGCTCTTCCTGTCGTCGAACTTCGACGGCTACACCAGCAACCCGAGCCGGAAGGTGATCTGGGATCGGCTGCAGGCGGCGGGTGTGGACGTCGTGGTGAACGGCCAGGAACACCACTACGAGCGCATGGCGCCGATGCGCCCGGATGGAACGCGCGACGATGCGGGCGGCATTCGTCAGTTCACGGTGGGGACGGGAGGGGAGAGCATCGAGTTGCCCACGCTCGCGATTCACCCCCAGAGCGAGGTGCGGGCGGCCGTGTTCGGCGTGCTCACGCTCACCCTCCGCGCCGGTGGCTATGACTGGGAATTCCTGCCGGTGGCCGGAGAGAGCTTCACCGATTCGGGCTCCGGCGCATGCCATTGACGCTGGACGGCGCCGTCCTGGACCCTCCCGCGCCGCGGGCGGCCCCACGGGCCCGGCCGCCCGCGAGCGCGCTCGTGGCGGAGCTTGGGGCCGTCCTCGAGGCCACGGGCATCCGCTACTGCCAGTGGAAGGGCCTGGCGGGGCGGGATCGGTGGGCGGCTGGTCTCGGCGACCTCGATCTCCTGATTGACCGGTCGAGCGCGGTGGTGTTCGCGCGGGTGCTCGCCGGCCTGGGCTTTCGGGAGGCGGTCGCTCCGCCCGGCCTGGAGGTGCCGGGCGTCCTGAGCTACCTGGCCCCGGACCCCGCGCTCGGGCGACTGATCCACGTGCACGCGCACTTTCAGCTCGTGGTGGGTCGCCCATGGGCCCGGCATACGCGCCTGCCCATCGAAGCGGCGGTGCTGGCGTCGGCGGTGCGTGGGATGCCGTTCCGGGTTCCCGCGCCGGAGTTCGCGCTCCTGCTCCTCGTGGTGCGGGGCACGCTGCAGCACGACGTCCGCGATCTCGTGCGGCGTGGCGACCCGCCATGGCTCCGAACGACGCGCGCGGAGCTGGCGCACGTGCGGCACGGGGTGGGCCGCGCGGCCCTTCTGGAGACGATCGAGCGGCACGTTCCCGAAATGGACCGCGCGTGCCTGGACGCCTGCCTCGCCACGCTGGAGCCGGGCGCGCCCGCGTGGCGCCGCGTCGCGACGCGCATGCTGCTCGAGCGGCGGCTCACCGCGCACGCCCGCCGCCCACCGGCCACCGTGGCTGTCCGGAGGGTCGCGCGGGCGGCCGCGCGGGCGCTCGGGGCCCGGCCGGCGCGCGGCGGAAAGCACCTGGCAACCGGAGGCGCGGTGATCGCGCTGGTCGGGCCGGACGGGTCGGGAAAGTCCACGTGCGCGCGCGCACTGGAGTCGTGGCTCACCCCGGAGCTGGACGTCGAGCACGCCCACATGGGCCGCCCGCCGCGCACGGCGGTAACGCTGGCGATCGGCGCGGCCGTGAAGCTCGCGCGGCGGCTGGCTGCGGTCCTGCCGCATCGCGGGCGCCGCGTGCGGGACGGGCACCTGACGCTGCTGCGATGCGTCTGCACGGCCCGTGACCGCTTCCTGCTCCATCGGCGCCTGCGCCGCCGCGCCGCCGCGGGCGCGATCGTCATCTGCGAGCGGTATCCGATTCCCGAAAACCGCGCCCTCGTGGGGCCCAGCTACGCGCAGGGCGTGGCCACCGACGCCTCCGGGCCACTGGCCACGCTGCTGCGCCGTCTGGAGTCCCGCTACTACGCGCGGCTCTCGCCCCCGGACCTGGTGCTCGCGCTGCGGGTGGACCCCGAGACCGCGGTGCTCCGGAAGCCCGGGGAGCCCGAGCCCTACGTGCGCGCGCGGGCGCGGATTCTCTGGAACACCGAGTGGTCGTCCGACCACGTCGAGCTGGTGGACGCGGGGGAGCCCCTGCCGGCCGTGGTCGCCACGCTGCGCGCCCGGATCTGGGAGGCGCTCTAGCATGGCGTCCGCCGCGGCGGTCGCGCGCGCCCGTGCGGGCGCCCAGGTGGTGGAGCTCGTGGGGCCGGCGGGCGTCGGCAAGTCCTCGATCGCGCGCGCCCTGGGAGCACTGGACCCGCAATCCCGGTCGGGCCTGGGCCTGTGGGGACTGCCCCGGCGGCTCCTGCTCGAGGGTGCGAAGTCGCTTGCGTCTCCGGTCGCGCGGGCGGCCTGGGCGGGTCGCCCTCTGCGCCCGGCGGAGGTCGGTCAGATGGTCCGCGTGGGGGCGCTGGCGCGCGCGGTGGACCGGGCCGCGGGGGTGGGCTGTGACCGCCTCGTGCTCGACGAGGGTCCGGTGTTCGCGCTCGCGTGGCTGGACGTGTTCTTCGGGAGGAACGGCGATCGCGGCTGGGCGCGGTGGCGGACCGACACGCTGGGCGCGTGGGCGCGCCGCCTCGACGCGGTCGTCCAGCTCGACGCGTCCAATGCCACGCTCGCGGCCCGTATCCGCACCCGCGAGAAGCCGCACATGGTGAAGGACCGACCCGATCGCGAGATCTTCGCGTTCTCCGAGCGATTTCGCCGGGCCTTCGGCCGCGTGGTGGGGGAGCTGGAGGCGACCGGCCGCGTCGTAGTGCTGCGGGTCCGGACGGACGGCGCCGATGCGTCGGAGACCGCGGCGCTGCTCAGGCCCCTGCTGGAGGATGCGCGCCGTGGCCGTTGACGTCGCGGCGCCAGCGCTCGCCCCGGCCGCGCGCGACGGCCTCGGGCCCCTGACCCGCCGCGCCTCGCTGAATGCGGCCGCGTCGCTGCTGGACTACGGCGCCAAGATCGTCGTGGGCCTGGTCGTGACGCCGATTCTCGTCAGTGGTCTGGGGCGCTCACTGTTCGGCGTGTGGGAAATGCTCGGCCGCCTCGGAAGCTACATGGGCGCCACCGACGGCCGGCCCACGGAAGCGCTCCGGCTGATCGTCGCGCAGCGCCAGGGCCACGCCGATGACGCAGCCAAGCGGCGGTACGTGGGGGCGGCGCTCGTCGTGTGGGCCCTCGTGCTCCCGCTGGTGCTGGCCGGCGCGGCAGTGCTGGTCTGGCTCGCCCCCACGCTCACCCATGCCTCGGCGGATCTGCGGGGGCCCGTGCGGGTGACCTGCGCACTCCTCGTCGCGAGTTTCCTGCTGGGCGGCATGGCCGGCGTTCCCGAATCGGTGTTCCGCGGCATGAACCTCGGTTACAAGGGCATGGGCGTGCAGGCGGCGCTCAACCTGCTCGGCGGCGCGTTGGCGGTGGCCGCGGTCTGGACCGGCCTCGGGCTCACGGGACTCGGCGGCGCGGCGGTCATCCGCGCCGCGGTCACCGGCTTGTGCTTCCTGCTGCTCGCGCGGGCCTGGGTGCGCTGGCTCGGCGTGGCCCGCCCGGCCCTGCGCGAGGTCAAGACCCTCTTCGGCATGAGCGTGTGGCTGTCGGCGGGCGACGTCGTGGCCAAGCTCCTGCTGGCGAGCGACGTGGTCATCCTCGGCGCGGTGGTCGCCCCCGCCCTGGTGACCACGTACGTCCTCACCGGCTACGCGGCGCGCACCGCCGTCGGCATCCACGTCTTCGCGGCGGGGGCGGCGATTCCCGGGCTCGGCGGGGTCCTCGGCGCCGGCCAGTACGACCGCGCGGCACGGGCGCGACGCGAGCTGGTCCTCTTCACGTGGCTGTTCGTCACGGCGGTGGGCGCCACGGTGCTCCTCTGGAACCGGTCCTTCCTCGGCCTCTGGGTGGGTGCCGGGCATTACGCGGGCACGTGGGTGAACCTGCTCATCGTGCTCCTCGCCGTGCAGACCGCGTTCATCCGGGTAGACGCCTACGTCCTCGATGCCGCGCTGCGCCCCCGGCAGCGCGTCCTGATCGGCGCCGTGGCGGCCGTGCTGGGGCTCTCCCTGGGCATCGTGCTGACGCGCCTCTTCGGCATCGTGGGGCTCTGCGTGGCGATGCTCGCGGCGCGCGGGGTGCAAACGGTGGCCTACCCGCTGCTCGCGCGCGCGAGTCTCGGACCCGCCGCGGGATCGGGGGACGCCGGCGCCGGCGGCCTGCGCCTCGCCGCCGTGACGGCGGCGCTCCTGGGCAGCGCCGCGCTGATGGGCGAACGGGTCCTGGTCACCAACTGGCTGACGTGGATCGCCGGGGTCGGCGCGAGCCTGGCGCTGGTGGCGGGCCTCGCAGTGGTGGCCGGGCCCACGGGCGAGGGGCGGCGTGCCATCGCGCGCCGATTCCGGACCCTGCTCGCGAGAGGACGCGGAGCGTGACCGGGCTCGGGCTCGCCTCCCCGTATCTGCCGGTGGCATCCCCGGCGGCGGACGCGCGGGTGAACCCGATCGTCCGCGCGCTGCTGTACCTGTTCGTGCTTTCGGTCCCCTTCGAGTTTCCGCATCGCTCGCTCCCGATGGAGATCCCCACGTTGGCCGGCTTCGCGCTCCTCGCCGCCACGCCCCTCAATCCCAGCGTGTGCTATCGCCGGCTGCCGCCGGCGCTCCTGTGGTTCGGCGGGTACCTGTGGGTGTTCCTGATCATCACACTCGTGCAGGGGGTGGAGCAGCGGGGGCTCGTGCTCCGGCTGTTCATCACGATGGCGCAACTCGTGCTCCTCTTCGCCGTGATCTACAACATGCTGGCGGATGGTCGGGTCCTCCGCGGCGTCCTCCTCGCCCTGGTGGCCGCGTGTACGGTGCGTGCCGGCCTCCAGGTGCTGGGCATCGGCGCCACCGCGCACGAACTCTGGACCGGCGGCGCGCGTGTCACGATGCTCGGTCAGAACGCGAACCTCAGCGCCATCATCCTGTCGGCGGGCCTGGTCGTGGTCGTGGGCCTGCACGCGAGCCGGGACGATCGGCTCCCGCGGCTGGGCGTCCTCACCTGGCCCGTGGTGGCTCTCCTGGGGACGGCGATCGTCCAGACCGGCTCGCGCGGTGGATTGCTGTGCGCCGGGCTCGGCGTGGCCACGTTCCTGTTCCGGGGGCGGTCGCCGGGGCAGCGGCTCCGCAACGGGCTCCTGGCGCTGGCGGCCGTGGGCGTGCTCGCCTGGGTGGCGCTGCATTCTCCCATGATGCGCGGGCGATTCGAGCAGGCGGAGGGAGGACAGCTGGCCGGCCGGGAGGTGATCTATCCCACGGCCCTCGAGATGTTCAGCGAGCGACCGCTCCTGGGGTGGGGACCGATTGACAATCAGTTCGAGATCGCGCGCCGGATTGCTGATCGTGATCTGGCGCGGCGCGACGTCCATAACCTCGTCCTCGAACTGCTTACCGCCACCGGCGTCGTGGGCGCGGTTCCGTTTCTGGTCGGGATCGGTTGCTGTTTCTGGACCGCCTGGGGCGCGCGAGGCGGGATGCTCGGCGCCCTTCCGCTCGCCCTGCTCGTCGCCGTTCTCGCGGGCACGGTCACCGGAACGTGGATTGCCGCGAAGATCGTGTGGCTGGGGCTCGCCCTGGCCGCGGGGGCCCACTGGGCGGACGCGCGCACGGCGAACGGAGGCCGGATCCCATGTGCGGCCTAGCGGGACGGTTTCATCCGGCGGCGCTGCCGGACGCGCCGGGCTGGGCCGAGCGGGCCGACGCGTTGCTCGCGCACCGCGGCCCCGACGGCGCCGGCCGGTACGGCGACGGCCGGTGTGAGCTGGTGCATCGGCGGCTTGCCCTGCTCGATCTCTCGCCCACGGGCCACCAGCCCCTGCCCAACGAGGACGGGAGCGTGTTCGTCGTCTTCAACGGCGAGATCTACAATCATCGCGAGCTGCGCGCGCGCCTGGCGCGGCGCGGCCACGGGTTCCGGGGCACGTCCGATACCGAGGTGCTGGTCCACCTGTACGAGGAGCACGGCCCGGACCTGGTGCACCAGCTCCAAGGGATTTTCGCGTTCGCCGTGTACGACCGCGACCGCCGGCAGCTGGTGCTCGCCCGCGACCGGTTCGGTGTGAAGCCGCTGTTCTACGCCGCGCACGCACGGCAGCTGGTATTCGCGAGTGAAATCAAGGCGATCCTGGCGCTGCCCGATTTCGTGCCCTGGCTCGACCGGCAGGCATGCTATGACTTCCTCGGGCTGGGGTACGTTCCGGAGCCCGCCACGGGGTTCGGCAACGTGCGCGCGCTGCCGCCGGGATCGTTGGTGGTCGCCTCGGCCCGCGGGTGCAGCGAGGTGGCCTATCACCGGGTGGCGGCGTGTCCCGATCCGGCGCGCGGGCTCGAGCTGACGGTCGGCGCGCTGGAAGGCACGCTGCTCGACGCCGTGGCCGCCCAGGCGGTGGCGGACGTGCCGGTGGCGGCCCTGCTCAGCGGCGGCATTGACTCCTCACTCGTGGTCGCGGCGCACGCCCGGGCCACCGGCACGCCGATCCGGACGTTCAACGTCCGGTTCCCCGATCCGCGGCACGACGAGACCCCGACGGCGCTGGCCGCGGCCGCGCATTGCGGGACCGAGCATCGCACCGTGGACCTCGACGGCGGCGCCCTCACGACGGACGCGATCCTCGCGCTGCTCCGGCACTTCGACCAGCCGTTCGCGGACCCGAGCTGCATCCCGACCTACTGGCTCGCCACAACGATCCGGCAGGCCGGGTACACGTGCGCCCTGTCCGGCGACGGCGGCGACGAGGCGTTCGGCGGCTACGCGCCCTTCTGGCGCGCGAACCGCCTGATGCGGCTCATGGGTCTCCCGAGGTGGGTGCGGCGCGCCGGCGTGCGGGTCGGTACCGCGGCGACGGACGTGACGCGCGACTGGGGTCGCCAGCTGGCGAAGGCGGCGCGCCTCTCGGACGCCGGGCCTGGCGACGCGGCCCGGCTGCTCGCCGGACTGTCCAACTACCTGAGCGAGGAGGAAAAGGCCGCGCTGCTCGACCCGGCCGCCCGGGAGGCGCTGCTGCCCGTCTACCGGCTCTACGACGGGTATCCCACGGCCGCGGTCACGGACCTGGAGGAGCTGTCGCGACGGATCACCGAGAAGCTGTTCGCCGTGAGTCTGCCCTCGAACATGCTCCGGAAGGTGGACATGATGAGCATGCGCGCGGGCATCGAGGTGCGCGTGCCGCTGCTGGACGAGTCGCTGGTGGCGATGGGCCTCCGCCTGCCGCACCGGCTCAAGACCGACGGTCGCTCCGGCAAGCTCGTGCTGCGCGCGCTCGCGCGCCGCTGGTTGCCGGCCAACGTCGCTACGCATCCGAAGCACGGCTTCACGATTCCTCTCGACCGGATGGTCCCCGCCGGATTCCATGACGCGCTCGAGGATCTGCTCGGCACGCCCTCGGCCCGCACGCGCACCATGTTGAGCGGCGCGGTCGTGCGGAGCTGGCTCGACGCGTTCCGTCAGGCGCGCGAGCAGCCGCGCGGCGGCGCCGTGAGCCGGGGGGGGCTGTACCAACGGGTCCTGACGCTGCTCGCGCTCGAGCTGTGGCTCCGCGAGCACCACCTCACATGGTGACGCGCGCATGCTGATCACGTTGTCCGGCCTCGACGGCGCCGGCAAGAGCACGCTGGCCGAGTGGCTGCGCTCCGAAATCGAACGGGAGCGGCGGGGCGTCACCGTGCTCCACCTCAACGATCACGTCGGGATCTATGCCTATCTCCGCGCGATCCGCGACCGGCTGCGCGGCCGGCGTCCCGACGGGCCACCCCGGATGGCGCCGCACCCGACGGGTCTCGGCCGGCTCCGCGACGCGGTGGTGTGGAGCGGCGCCGTGCGCCAGCTGCTGTACCCGGTGGACCTCCTGATCTTCCTCTGCTATCGGGCCGTGGTCGAGAAACTGCGCGGCCGGGTCCTCATCATGGACCGCTATTTCTACGACACGCTGGTGGACGTCGTGGCCGGGCGCGCGCGTGGCGTCCCGCGCTGGCTCGCCCGCCTGACGCCCAGCCCGGACCTCCCGGTGTTCCTGGAGATTTCGCCCGAGGAGGCGTTCGCACGGAAGGGGGAGTACACGGTGCAGTACCTGCGCGACCGTGACGCCGGGTACCGCCGCGTCTTCCAGAACGTGCGGGCGCCGTTGCGCCTGTCGGCGCGGGAGCTGGACACGGCCAAACTCGCGCTCGCCCGCGCGGTCGCGGAACGCCTACGCCATGCCCGCGCTGCCTGAAGCCGATAGCGCCGCGCTGGTGCTGCGGCTCCTGCTCGACGATCCCTCGGTGGATCCGGGCCGGATCGACTGGCGGGTGGTCGGCGGCATGGCGCGGCGCGACCGCGTCCCGCAGCGCCTTGCGGCGTGTCTCCGGCGTCGTGGGGTGCGCGTGCCCCCGCGCTTTGCGGACGCCGTCGCGCGCGACGCGGCCCGTCGCGATCACCTGCTCTCCCTTGCGGCACGGCTCGGGGAAACGTGCGAGCGCCAGGGCATCCCGCATGTGTTTCTCAAGCTCAGGCAACCGTACCCCGATGCCGGCCAGGACGTGGACCTCCTGCTGGCCGACCGTTCGCCCGCGGCCGACCACACGGTGCTCGACCACCTGTCCGTCATCCGCGGACAGCGTCGGTTGCACCACCGGCTGGCCGCCACCACGACCTATCAGGTGCCCGCGTGCGCGGCCGTCCTCGACCTCCATCACGGTCGCCTGGGACGCCTCGGTGAGCATGCGCGCGGCGCCGATCTGGTGCTGCGCCGGCGCACGCTCGCGCGGGTCGGGTCCGTCACCTGCTTCACGCCGTCGCTGGAGGATCAGCTGCTGCTCCAGGCGGTGGCGCAGTCCGGTGGGCGGCGGACGCTCCGGTTGGGCGACGTGTACTGGACGCTGGCCACACTGCGCGGCGGCCGCGTGCGCTGGGACGCCCTGCTGCCCGCCGCGGAACTGACGGGCCTCCTGCCGGGCCTGAGCTGTCACCTCGACTACGCGGACCAGATTCACGAACGACTCTTCGGCCGTTCGCTCCTGGAGGCGGGCATACGGGGGCGCCTCGGGCGTCGCGCCTGGGGACCGGTGGAGTTCCGGGAGGGCAGCTATCGGTTTCCCGTGGTCCGCGACACGGCGCGGCTGTGCCTCCAGCAGCTCCGCGATCGGCTCGCGGCGGGCGACTGGGCTCCCGCCGCCCGGCTTTGTCTGTACCCCGTGGTCGCGGTCGGCGCCGGCTGGCGGCGGCCGGCGGCCTCGTAAGGAGCGCGGCACCGTGCGGCGGCGACCACTGACCAACGGCAGCGAGGCGGGGCGCGTCCTGGTGCTCGATGGGCAGACGAACCAGGCCCTCGCCTGCGTGCGTTCGCTCGGGCGCGCGGGCTTTGACGTCTTCGTGGCCAGCCACTACCGGTGGCCGATCGGGGCGTGGTCGCGGTACTGCCGCGGGTCGTTCCGGCTCGTGGATCAGACCCGTGAAGCGTACGCCGCGCTGCGCCGGTGGGCCCACACGGTCGGCGTGCAGATCGTCCTGCCGCTCACCGAGGCGGCCTGCATCCTCTGCAACGCCGAGCGGGACGTCTGGGAAGCGGACGGGATGACGCTCGGCTGTGCGCCCACCCCGATGCTGGTGCTGGCCTTCGACAAGGCGCGCACGCTGGAGATCGCCGCTCGCTGCGGGATCGCGGTGCCCGAGACGCGGTCGCCGACGTCGCTCGACGGGTACCACGCCGCCGCGCAGGAGCTGGGATTCCCCTGCGTGGTGAAGCCGCGCTTCTCCAATGCGTGGCACGGCACGTCCATCCTGCCGGACCGGGGCGTCGCCTACGTGGACCGCCCGGCGGCCATCGCCGACGTGGTCGGCGCCCGCCGGCAGCTCCAGTACTGGCCGCTCCTCCAGCAGTACGTCCCGGGGGAAGGGAAGGGCGTGTTCGCGCTGTGCGACCATGGCCGGCCACTTGCGTGGTTCGCCCATCAGCGGCTCCGCGACATCCGGCCGTCGGGTTCGGGGAGCAGTCTGCGGCGCTCCGCGCCGCTCGACCCGCGCCTGCGCGACGCGTCCGCACGCCTGCTGCGCGCCATGGAATGGCACGGCCCCGCCATGCTCGAGTTTCGCGACAACGGCGAGCATCCGCCCTGGCTCATGGAAATGAACGGCCGGTTCTGGGGCTCGCTCCAGCTCGCCGTCGCGTCAGGGGTGGATTTCCCGCTGCTGTGGGTGCGGCTCCTCCGGGGCGAGGAGGTGCTTCCCTCGGGCCCGTACGCGGTCGGTGCCACGCTCCGGTGGCTCTGGGGCGACGTGAAGCGGCTGATGCACATCCTGCGGGGTCCGCCGCCCGGGTATGCCGGCGTCTATCCGGGCGTCCGGCAGGGCCTGCGGGAACTGCTGGGTGCGCAGCCGGCGGGCGCGCGACTCGAGATCTGGGATCGCGCCGATCCCTGGCCCGCCGTCGGGGAGTGGGTGCAGGGGCTCACGGAACTGATCGAGTGGCGACGCCAGGAACGGCTCGTCGAGCCCCCGCGACGGCCGGTCATGCTGCGCGCACGCCCGGTCGAGGAGGCGTAACCCGGTGCTCTCTTCTCCCGGGCGGCTCACGGCGTTCGCCGTGGAGGAACGGCGTATCTGGATCGCGTACGCGCGGCGCGCGGCCAGGGGCACGAGCCACTCCTGGTTCTCGCCGGGCCACGTCTTTCAGGTCCAGGATCGCGAACGGCAGGTCCTCCGGCTGGTCCACCTGCAACGGATCACGCTCGCGCCCCCCCTCGTCCGGACCGTCGCCCGCCGCTCCTGGCTCGCGGCGTACCTCCTGGCGCGGATTCCGTTCCTGCGCACGCATTACCTGGGCGTCATTCGCAAGGGAACGGCGTAGCATGCCGCCGCTCGTGTCCATCATCGTGCCGTGCCGCAACGAGGAGCGGTACCTTGCCCGGTGCCTGGATTCCATCCTCGCCAGCGCGTATCCCCGCGATCGCCTCGAGATCTTCGTGGTGGATGGCGAGAGCGACGACACGACGCGCCTCGTGGCGGCGGGCTACGCCGGGATGGATCCGCGCATCCGCATTCTCTCCAATCCCGCCCGGACGGTCCCGGCCGCGCTGAACCGCGGCATCCGCGCGGCCGGCGGCGAGGTCATCGTGCGCATGGACGCGCACGCGATCTACCCGCCCGATTATCTCCCACGGCTGGTGCGCGCCCTGATCGCGTCCGGCGCGGACAACGTGGGCGGCTGCATCGTGACCCTGCCGGCCGGCGATCGGCCCATGGCGCGCGCCATCGCCCTCGCCCTCGGCCACCGGTTCGGCGTGGGGAACTCGCACTTCCGCGTGGGCGCGGCACGTCCGCGCAAGGTGGATACGGTGCCGTTCGGGTGCTATCGGCGCGAAGTCTTCGAGCGCATCGGACTGTTCGACGAGGAGCTGATCCGGAACCAGGACGACGAGTTCAATCACCGGCTCATCCACCGTGGCGGGTCGGTGCTGCTCGTGCCGGACGTCATCGCCTACTACTATGCCCGTGATTCGCTCGGCCGCGTCGCCCGGATGTTCTACCAGTACGGATGCTTCAAGCCGCTGGCCGCGCGCAAGGCGGGGCGGATCGTCACGCTCCGGTCGCTGGTTCCTGGCGCGTTCGTGCTGGGCTTCGCTGCGGGCCCCGCGCTCGCGCTCCTCTGGCCGGCGCTGATTCCCCTCTGGGCCGCGGTGGTCGGCGCGTACGCGCTTGCCGTGCTGGCGTGCGCGGCGCGAGTCACCGGCAGCCACGGCCTCCGCGACGGGCTGGCGCTCGCCGCCGTGTTCCCGGTGATCCACACGAGCTACGGTCTCGGCTACTGGCGCGGCCTCTGGGATCTGGCCGCGCGACGGCAACCCGCCGGGCCGATGGCCGTTCCCCTGTCACGGTAGGCGGAGGTCCGGTGCACATGGATGCGCGGATTGCGAGTCTGACGTATCACGAAGTGAAGCCCGACCAGGCCACCTCCGGATTCCAGCGACCGGGGGCCCGGCGGTACGCGTGCACGCCCGCCCGGTTCGCGGCCCATCTGGACGTGATCGCGGAGAGTCCGGTTGCGCCGTCGCTCGTGACCGACGTGGCCGCGGACCGCGCGCTGCTGCTCACGTTCGACGACGGCGGACGGAGCGCGTTGTACGCCGCCGATCAACTGGAGCGGCGCGGATGGCGCGGGCACTTCTTCGTCGTCACCGGGCGGATCGGCGGGCGGACGTTCCTCGACCGCGCCGGCGTGTGCGAGCTGCGGCGCCGGGGCCACCTCGTGGGCACCCATTCGCACACGCACCCCGACGTGTTCCGCGCGCTGTCGCCCGCGGCGATGCTCGCGGAGTGGCGCGTGAGCGGCGAGGCCCTGAGCGACCTGCTCGGCGAGGCATGCCTGGCCGGAGCCGTCCCGGGCGGAGACAGCTCGCCCGCGGTGTTCGCGGCGGCCGCGCGGGCCGGGCTCCGGTTCCTGTTCACGTCCGAGCCGTCGCTCGTGCCTCGCGCCGTCGCCGGCTGCTGGATTGTGGGTCGCTTCGCGGTGCGGGCCGGCACGTCGCCCGAGCGTATCCGCGCGCTGACCCGGCATCGCGGCTGGAGGGCGGCGGCACTCGTCCGGCGCCTCAAGCTGGCCGCGCGCGCGATCGCTCCGCCGCTGTACCGCTGGTATGTGGAACGCACGACGGCACCCACTACGCCGTCGGCCGCCTTTGGCCCCCGAGCACGGAGAGCGCATGTCACGGACCGTCGCGACCGATAGGATCACCTCGGGCACCGGCCTTCGGGTGCTGATGATCACCGGCGAGTGGCCCACGCCGGGCGGACGCCCGCGCACCACCCACTTCATCAAGCGCCAGGCGGCGTTCCTCCATGCGGCGGGAGTCGAGGTGGACGTGCTGCACTACCAGGCCGCGAAGAACCCCTGGAACTATCTGCGAGGATGGGCCCAGGCGCGCAGGCGCCTGCGGCGCAACACCTATGACGTCGTGCACGCCCAGTGGGGCCAGAGCGGACTGCTCGCGCTCCCCAAGCAGGTACCGCTGGTGGTGACGCTGCGCGGCGACGATGTCGGCGGCATCGTGGGCCGGCGGCTGCGGGTGACCCCGGTCGGGCACGTGCTCCGGCTGGCCACACGCGCCGTGGCCCGGGCGGCCGATGCCGTGATCCTCGTCTCGGACCACATGCGTGCCTTGCTGCCCCCTTCGACCTGCACCTACGTCATTCCGTCCGGGCTCGATCTCCGCCTGTTCCGGCCCATGCCGAAAGAGGAGGCTCGGCAACGTCTCGGGTGGCCGCTGGACCGGCGCGTGGTGCTCTTCGTGGGCAAACCCGCCACGCCGCGGAAGCGATACCCTCTGGCTCGTCGGGCGATGGACCTCGTCAACCAGTCGCTGCCCACCGAGCTGGTGGTGGCCTGGGGCATCCAGCACGCGGACATCCCGCTCTACCTGAACGCGGCCGATGCCCTGCTGTTCACGTCCATGCAGGAAGGGTCGCCGAATGCGGTGAAGGAGGCGCTGGCCTGCAACGTGCCGGTGGTGTCGGTTCCCGTCGGCGACGTCGCGGAGCGGCTGCGCGGCGTCGTGGGCTGCGAACTCTGCCAGGACGAGCGACCGGAAGCCATCGCGGCGGCGCTCGAGCGCGTCCTGCGACGGGGCCAGCGCAGCAACGGCCGCGACGCCGTGGGGGATCTCGCCGAGGAGCGGACGACCCAGCAGGTGATCGCCGTCTATCGGTCGGTGCTCGGCCGTCGCGCGGAGCGCCGGGATGTCGGGAAGGCCCGTCAGGCCGCGGCGGCGGCGATGTAATCCCGGCTGAACGCGCGCATCCACATCTCGAGCGACAGCATGCGGAAGAGACCGAGGTACGCCTCCTTGGTGGCCGTCGCCGCCTCGGGCGACCGGTACCAGTCACGCACGATCCGCGGATGGACGTAGTCCTGGCACCGGAGGTCGTCCTCGAGGAGCGCCGTGACGTGGGGCCGCAGGTCGAGGGCGAGCCAGTCGCGGGTGGGGACGGCAAAGCCCAGTTTCGTCTTGCGGAGCCGCACCGTGTCCGGCAGGAGGCCCTCCATGGCCTGGCGGACGGCGAACTTGCTCCACCCGTCCCGGATCTTGAGGTGATCGGGCAGCCCGATCCCGTACTCGACCACCCGGTGATCCAGCAGCGGGACCCGGGCCTCGAGCGAGAAGGCCATGGACGACCGGTCCTCGGTGCGGAGCAGCGTGGGCAGCGTATCCGTGCAGATGTCATCCACCTGCATCCGTTGCATCAGGGTGGCCGGCGAGCCGTCCCGCGCGGACACCGCGTAGCGCCACCAACGCGTGCCCGGCGTGCTCTCCCCGGACACCGCGCGGTCCCAGTCGGTCCGGATGGCCCGGCGGACCAGCGTGTCCACCCCCAGCATTCGGCGGAGGCGCCGCGGGAGATACCGGTACCCGTTCCGCAGGTTCAGGACATACCCGTCGCGCTGGAGCAGCGTGGCGCCGAGTTCCCGCGTGGCGCGGGTGAGGCGACCGGAGCGGAGCAGCGACGCGAGATACGCGTACCGGAACTTGGCATAGCCGCCGAATACCTCGTCGCCACCCTGACCGTCGAGCAGGACCTTGACCCCGGCGTCCTTCGCGGCCCGCATCACGCACCACTGGGCGTAGTAGGTGGGTTCGCCGAACGGCATGTCCTGGTGCCACGCCATGCGCTCGAACGTCGCGAGAAAGTCCGGGGCGGACGGGAACACGAGATGCGGGTTGGCGCCGACGGTCTCCGCCACGGCCAACGCGTACTCGCGTTCGTCGAACGCGGGGTTCTGATAGCACGCCGTGAACGTCGCGAGACCGTCCCCGAGCACCCGGGCGGTCTCCGGTCGTTCCCTGGCCACCTTGCCGATCAGGGACACGACGGTGGACGAGTCGAGGCCGCCGGACAGGCAGCTGCCCACGCGCACGTCGCTGACGAGATGCCGGTCGGTGGTCTCGGTGAGCAGCGCCCGCAGCGTGTCAATCCGCTCCGCATCGCGCGCGCCGTCCTGCGCATCGGGGCGCAGCGTCCAGTAGCGTCGCGGGGCCACGGCGCCGCCGCTGACGTCCAGGGAGACGGCGTGGCCGGGCGGCAGCGCCTTGACGGCCCGGAGCAACGTGCGGTCGCCATAGTCGCAATTGCCGTGGATCAGGAAGTCCAGCACGGCGGCGTCGTCGAGTGTCGTATCGAGCGCCGGGTACGCCAGCAGGGCCTTCACCTCCGAGGCGAAGATGAACGCTCCGGGGGGCGTCGCGTAGTAGAACGGCTTGATCCCCAGGCGATCCCGAGCGCAGAACAGCCGGCCCCGCGGACCGTCCCAGACGGCGAAGGCGAACATCCCGTCGAGGTGGGCGAGGCACGCCTCGCCCCAGTGCCGGTACGCCTGGAGCAGCACCTCGGTGTCGGTCCTGGTGGTGAAGCGATATCCACGCGCTTCGAGATCGCGACGCAGCTCACGGTGGTTGTAGATCTCGCCGTTGAACACGATCCACTGGCCGGTGTCCCCGACCGTCATGGGCTGGCGCCCGCGGCCGGACAGATCGAGGATCGCCAGCCGGCGGTGGCCCAGGCCCACCGTGAGCGGCGCGGCCGCCCGCCACTGGCTCGTGTGCGTCAGAAAGGCGTGGTGCAACCGACCGCCGGTTGGCCACGCGGCCACGAATCCCTGGCCGTCGGGACCACGGTGCTCCTGCAGGTCCGCCATCCGCTGAAGTACCCGCAGGTCCACCGGACGTCCCAGGTTGACGATCCCCGCGATGCCGCACATGCGATCCCCCTTTTTGCAGGTTGGGGGGGCAAGTCGTGTGCCTCTCGTGGCTCCGTTGTCCTCCGGCGGCGATGCGGTAACTCACGCGGGGATGGGCACATCGTCGCGGCGGAGGCGAACGTCCCGCGCGCCGCCGAATCCATGCGATGGAGCGGCACCGTTCTGGGGCCGGGCGGCGCCCGCGCGGCTGTGAAACGGGTCAAGGGGGGCGGGCCGGCCCCCCTTGAACCCTCCACCGGAGTTCCCGGCTCTACTGGTACCGGTAGGCTCCGATCTCGGGCGCGACACCGGCCAGACGCAGCAGGCCGTCGAAATCGTCCAGCACACCCGACAGCATCAGCCCCGCGCTGATCGCGGGACTGCCGGCCTGGAGGTGGAAGTCGCGGGTTCCGGTGTTGACGAACTTTGGATCCTGATTCACCAGGTTGCTGGTGATGACGATGCTCGAGGTGCTCCCCGTGCTGAGCGAGGCCCCGTACGTGAGGTTGTTCGCCATCGTTCCCGTCAGGCCACCCGCGTCGAAGTACACGCCGGCCGTCTTCGGTTGGTAGAAGAGGTTGTTCGCGATCAGCAGGTTGCTCGTGCCCGTCGCGATGATGATCTGGCCGTCGCGATAGGGATTGGCCCCCACGAACGTGTTGTTCACGATGGACAGGTTGCTCGCGACGGTGCCGCCGCCGTTGTAGCGCTGGATGGCCCACCCGTGTGTCAGGTCGTAGAACACGTTGTTCCGGATGATCACGTTATCACCCTGGCCGTGGTAGATCCCGTGATCGTGGTTCTGCCAGTAGGTGTTGGTGGGACTGCATCCGTTCTCGCCGTCCGCATACCGGCCGACGTCGTGCACCAGGTTCCGCTCGATCACCATGTTCGAGACGTAGGCGTTGATCCCCACGATCCCGCCCGAGGAACTCGAGCAGACGTTCCCGATGGCGTGAATGTGATTCTGCGCCACCTGCACGTCCCGGCCCCCGTAGGCCTCGATCCCGTACCGGCTGGTGCCGCGCACCTCGAAGCCCTGCACCCGGATGTAGCTGCCCGAGATATTGACGCCCCCGCTGGAGCTGCTGTTCTGCCCGTCAATCACCGCGCCCCAGCGGGTCTCCGCCCGGAACACGATCCCGTTGGTGCTCGTGCCGCTGCGGCTGATGCCGAGCACCGTCGAACCGCCGGTGTAGACCCCGTTCCGCACGATCACCACGTCGCCGGGATTCACCACGTTCGCCGCCTGCTGGAGCGTGCGATACGGCTGGCTGCTCGTGCCGGGGTTGGCGTCGTTGCCGCTCGCGGCGTCCACGTAGCGGCACACGCCGCTGCCGGTGGCGTCGCAGGTGGAGGTCGTGGGCACACTGGCGGTGATCGTGGCGGTGCCGCTCACCCCTTCGCTCGTCGCGGTGATCGTGGCCGTCCCCGCCGCGACTCCCGTCACCAGCCCGGCGCCGCCGACCGTGGCCACGGCCGCCGCGCTCGTCGCCCACGTCACCGTCCGGCCGGTCAGTGTCGTGCCGGCGCCGTCTCGCACGGTGGCGGTGAGCTGGGTCGTGGCGCCCACGAGCACGCTCGCCGACGCGGGGCTCACGCTCACCGACGCCACCGGCACGGGATTCACGGTCACGGTGGCCGTGTCACTCTTCCCTTCGCTGGTGGCGCTGATCCGCGCCGTGCCCGCCGCCACGCCTGTCACCAGGCCGGTGGCGCTGACGGTCGCGATCGTGGGGTCGCTCGTGGCCCAGGCAACGACCCGGTCCGCGAGGGTCTGCCCGCCCTCGTCCCGGACCGACGCGTCGAACTGCGTGCTTTCCCCCTCGACCAGGGTCGCGCTCGCCGGGCTCACGGTCACGGATGCGACCGGCACGGTCTCGACGGTGATGACCGCGGTGTCGCTCATTCCTTCGCAGGTCGCCGCGATGTTCGCGCTGCCCGCGGCGACGCCCGTCACCAGGCCGTCCGCCGAGACGGCGGCCACGTCCGGGTTGCTCGTGGCCCAGGCAATCGTCCGTCCGGCCAGCGGCTGTCCGGCCGCGTCGAGCGCCGTCGCGGTCATCCGCGACGAGGTCCCGACGGCCACGCGCCCTTCCGTCGGGAGGACCACGACGGCCGCCACCGGCGTGGGGCCCACGATGAGCGTTGCCTGTGCCGTCGCGCCGCCGCTCGAGGCGACGACCGGTACGACGCCGGGAGCGAGCCCCGTGACCACGCCGGACGTGTCTACCACGGCGATGGTGGAATCACCGGTGATCCACGTCACGGGCCGGCCCGTGAGCACGGTCCCGAGAGAATCTTGAACAATGGCGGTAAAGCGAACGGTGGCGCCGACGGCGGTGCTGTCGGCGGGGGGAGAGACGATGACGGCCGCAACCGGTGGCGCGTCAGAACCGGGCGGGTCGTCCGGGGACGGTGCCAGGAGCGTGTCCGCTCCGGTGCACGCGCCTCCCGCGACGACCGCCGCGGCGGCGATACCGCCGAGCAGAGCCAGCCGCTTGGCCAGCTTCGCCAGCTGAAAAACGAATACCATATACCGGTCCTCCCAGCGCGATCCGGAACTGTCGCTGGCGGCCCGGCGGGCATGGCGATCGGAACCGATCACCGAAGCCCCGTAGCTCTGCGCCACCGCTTTTCAGCGGATTTGCTCTGAGCAGCGTGCTTGTGTTGTCTGCTGCGGCTGGTGCTGCCCTAGGTCGAGCGACCACTCTCGGGAGGAACTACCGCGATGCGATGGGCAAAGTAGTCGGCGCCCGAGGACGAGTCAATGCGTGATGTCACAGATTCGCGGCATCGCGCGCCCCATCCTGGTGCGCACGGGAGGGACGCGGGATGCCCCAATCCGGTGCGCATGGCCGGCCGCGTTGCCTAGATGGGCGTCTCGGAAACGCCGTCGCCCCCGCGGCGCTTGGTGGTGTACATGGCGCGGTCGGCCCAGCCCACGAGTCGCTCGACGGAGCCGGCCTCCTGCGTCATGGCGGCGGCGCCCGCGCTCGCCGTGAGTGCCAGCGTGTGGCCGCGCACGGGCTCCCGGCGAAACGACGTGTGGACGCCCCGGCGTACCCGCTCGGCCACCACGACGGCCTCACTCAACGGCGTGTCCGGAAGCAGCAGCGCGAACTCGTCGCCGCCACAGCGGCACGCCACGTCCGGCGCGCGCACGTGCTGAGCGATCAGCGCCCCCACGCGGCGCAGCACCTCGTCACCCACCTGGTGGCCGAACCGGTCGTTGACTTCCTTGAAGTGGTCCAGGTCCACGAGCACCAGCGACGACTGCGTCCCGTAGCGGCGGCAGCGCTCGGCCTCGCGCGCCAGCGCGGTGTCGAAGTAGCGCCGGTTGTAGAGGCCCGTGAGCGGGTCCACGATCGCCTGGTGCTCGATGACCTGAAGGTCGGCCCGCTCGATGATCTGCGGATCGTGCACCTGGCGCCGGACGTTCATGAGGTAGTCGAGCAGCGCGACTCGTTGCCCGACGTCACGTCCCAGCCGCTCACGCAACGTCTGCCGATGCAGTCCCACGCGGTGCCACAGGTCTCGCGCTTCCGCTTCCTCCAGATCCAGGTGCGCGAGCTGTCGAAGCCGCGTCGCGTAGAAACGGTCGGGCCCTGCCCGTCCGGCGGCAGGGTCCACAGCGGTCGGCTCCGGGGGTCTCTCGGAAGGGCGCGTGGACATGGGCATTGGTCCGATCCGCTAGGCAATGCAGGGCTCGGGCCGTTCCGAAGGTGTTGCCGTAACTCGCTGTGAATGAAGCGCTTGAGATGGGAAGCGATCACGGGAGCCCTGGTTACGTGGGCCCCGTTTGTGGGCTAATGTGGGGTACGTCACAAGTTGTCGCGCACCTGAAGCGGGCAGGTGGCGGTCGTCGCAGGGGTGCTTATGGCAATGCGAGTTGGGCGAGTTCGGCGTCCACCCGGGCCAGAAGCGCGCCGTGATGGACGACCTCCAGGATCTCGCGCGCCCGTTCGAGGTATCCGCGCGCTTCGTCCGGCTCGCCGAGCGCCTTGCGGAAGAGCGCGTACTCGACGTACACCTCCGCTTCCAGGCGGGGGAGCGGCTCGTCGCCGCGACACAGCTCGATGGCCTTCTCGAAGAAGACGAAACCGGTTTCGTCGCGCTGCTGTCCGCGCACCATCCCCAGCACCACGTAGAGCCGGGCGAGCTGCCGGGTGAGGTTGTACACGATGGCAATCTCCTCGGCGACGCGGATTTCGTCCTCCGCGTCGGGGAGGCGTTGCCAGTCGAGGTACAGCCGGGCCAGATTCAGCCGGATCGCCATTTCGAGCTGCGCATTGCGGCCGGCTCCCTGGAGCCGGGCCAGCCCTTCGTGGTAGCGGCGGAGGGCCTCCGCCCGACGCTCGCGGCTTGCCTCGAGCGCGCCCCAGGCATTGAGCACCCGGGCGGCGCCGTCCACCTTCCCGATGTCCTCGAACGCGGCCTGCGCCCGTCCGAGGTGGTCTTCGGCCACGTCGAACTGTTCGCGCTCGCGCGCCAGATCCCCGAGGCCGAAGAGCAGGTCCGCGGTGAGGCCGCGATCGGCCTCCGCGTGGCGGAGTCCGCGCGCGTACCAGGACGCGGCCCCCTGCCAGCGGGCCTGCGCCTGGGCTACGCCTCCCAGCCCGAGGCACGCGCGCGCGGTGCCGTCGTCGTCGAGCTCCGCCTCGGCAAGGGCGAGGCTACGCTGGTACCGCCGCGCGGCATCCTCGAACCGGCCTCGGGTGGCCTCGAGGTGGCCGAGGTGACGCAGCGTCTCGATCTCGGGCTGGCGATCGCGCAACCCCTCGGCGAGTCCCAGGGCGTGCTCGTACCACGCGTGTGCCTGCGTGTCCCGCCCCACGCGCTCCTCCAGGGCGCCGGCCCGGAGCAGGGCGCGAACGGCGGCGGCCAGGTCATCGCGCTGGTCCGCCTCGAGCGCCTCGACCGCCGCCTGATACAGCGCGGCGAGATGCTCGCTGACCCGTGCCACGGCCTGCGGGACCAGCTCCGCGAGATCCGTGGTCTGCACGAACCGCTTGCCGACCGTGCGGTACGGTTCCGCCGATGGCCGCGCCCGGGACCGGGACACGAGCAGGGCGCGCAGCGGCGTCAGCGCGTCCACGTCGGGCAGGAGCCGCAGCGCCTGTTCGACCCGGAGGGGCGGCGGCAACTCCGTACCCCGGCTCACAGGCCGTACTCCCGGATCTTGCGGGCCAGGGTGTTGCGGTGCACCCCGAGAATGCGCGCGGCTTCGCCGATCTGCCCGGCGGTGTGCTCCAGCACGCGGCTGATGTGGCGCGCCTCCATTTCGTTGAGGGTCGTGAGCGCCGGCACCTCGGGCGACCGTCCCGCGGGTGCGCCGGTGCGCCACTCTTCGGGCAAGTGCTCGGCCCGCAGTACCGGGCCGTCCGCCACCAGCACGGCCCGCTCGACCACGTTGCGGAGCTCGCGCACGTTCCCGACCCAATCATGGTGACGGAGCAGATCCAGGGCGCGATCGGCGATGCCGGTGAAGGTCTTGCCGTACCGCTGGCCGAACTCCCGCAGAAAGTGGGCGGTGAGCGCCAGCAGGTCGTCCCCGCGCTCCGCGAGCGGTGGCAGCGCAATCGTGACCACCGCGAGGCGGTAGTACAGGTCTTCGCGGAACCGCCCCTGCGCGATGAGCGCCTTCAGGTCCTGGTTGGTGGCGGCGATCAGGCGGACGTCCACCGGGATGGAATCGGTGCTCCCGACACGCTCGATCTCGCGCTCCTGCACGGCGCGGAGGATCTTGCTCTGCAGGGCGACGCTCATGTCGCCGATCTCGTCCATGAACAGCGTCCCGCCGCTCGCCCGCTCGAAGCGGCCCGTCTTGCGGGCCACCGCGCCGGTGAATGCGCCCTTCTCGTGCCCGAAGAGCTCGCTCTCGAGGAGATTTTCGGGAATCGCGGCGCAGTTCACGGCCACGAACGCCGCTTTGGCGCGCGGCCCGTGCTCGTGAATTGCCCGCGCGACCAACTCCTTGCCGGTGCCCGACTCGCCGTAGATGAGCACCGTGGCCGTGCTGGGCGCCACCTGGGCGATGACGCGGAACACCGACATCATCGCCGGGCTCTGCGAGACCACCTGGAACGCGCCGATGCCGAGGGGTGTGACCTCGGGGAGCGGCAGGGCGACCTCGTCGGCCGCCGCCTGGATGCGGCGCAGCAGATCCAGGAACCGCTCCCGGCCCACGGGGAGCGGGAGGACCTCGAGGACGCCGAGTTGCGCGGCGCGCAGGGTAAACCCGATGGACGGGGCGGGAACGAGCGCCACCAGGCGCGGCCGCCGGGGCATGCGACGCAGCACGTCCACCCACCAGCCCAGCTGCTCGTCGGGGTCGTGATCGAGCAGCACGATTACGGCGGCCAACTCCACGTCGCCGGTCAGCACCCGCAGCGCGGACGGGGGGTCGGCGACCTGTTCGAGGACGCCGCTCTCCATTTCGGCGTAATGGGCCAGCTCCCGCAGGACCGTCGCGTCCCGGCCCACGACGAGCAGGCGGAGCTGGCCGTGTGGGGCGGTGGCGCCCAGGGTGGCGGGCCGATCCATGGTCGTCATGGCTCGCCGGGTGTGTTGCCGCGGTAGTGGGCGACCAGCACCAGCGCATCGTCGGTGCCGCGGCGATGGCGTGCCAGCAGCTGCTCGGCGAACGCCTGCGGCGGGCCGGTGGGCGTGAGCCGTGCCACGCAGGACGGCGCAAGTCCGTCCGTCGCCATGACCAGCAGATCGCCCGGGGCGACGGCCGTGACGGAGGCCTTGAGCAGGGGAAGCTGGAGCCCCACGACGCCGCTCCGCAGGAGAATGGCTTCCTCCTGCGGATCGGCCCGCGGGTCGGCGCGCACCAGCACGCCCTCCACGTTGCCGATGCCGAGCCAGCTCATCGTGTGGTCGGCGACGTTGAAGCTCGCCACGCTCATCGCCACCCCTCGGGTCCCGATCAGCGCCTCGTGACAGCGCCGCACGATCGTGATCACCGACTCGCCCGCGTGCTGGGTGGCGGTCGTCACCGCGCGGCGCGCCGCGACCGCGGCCTCCGTCCCGTGGCCGATCCCGTCCACGACCGCCACGAGGGCGCCGTCGCGCCACGCCTGCACCACGTGGAGGTCGCCGGACACCGCTTCCCCCGGGTGGGCGGCGGCCGCCACGCCCCACGTCAGGACCGGCGACTCCTGGGTCGCCTGTCGCGTGCCTAGCGCGCCCATTTTCGCATCGTGACCGTGGTCCCACGGCCGGCGTTCGAGTGAATCTCGAATTCGTCCATCAGCCGGCGGGCGCCGGGGAGGCCCAGGCCGAGACTGCCGGACGTCGAGTATCCGTCCTGGAGGGCCAGGGTGATATCCTGAATGCCGGGGCCCTCGTCGTGTGCGACGAGGGCCACACCCCGGCGGCCGGCCCGCTCGACCACCTGGATGGCAATGTGGCCGGTCGCGGCGTAGGTGAGGATGTTCCGGGCCACTTCGGAGATGGCGGCGGCAATGACCGTCAGGTCGCTCTGAGAGAAGTTCAGCGTCGCCGCGATACGTCGGCCCTCCTGCCGCGCGGCGACGATGTCGCGATCGGTGGCGATGGGGATCCGCAGCTCAGGATTCACGCCGCCGGCTCCGCTTCGCGCGCTCGTTGAGGTACGCGAGCCCCTCCTCGAGATCGAGCGCGGCCGCGACCCCGCTCAGCGTGAGGCCGAGCTGCACCATCGCGAACGCCACGTCGGGCTGGATCCCCACGATGACGGTCTCGGCGCCGCGCAGCGTGATCATCTGCGACAGCGTGCTGAGCGTGCGGGCCGCGAACGAATCCATCACGTCGAGCACGGTGACGTCCACGATGACGCCGCGGGAGCGATACCGGCCCACCTGTTCCACCAGGTCGTCGCGCAGGCGGATCAAGTCCGTGTCCGACAGCGCGGACTGGATGGACGCGATGAGGTAATCGCCCTGTTTGAGGATCGGGACCAGCATGGATCGGTGGCCCTAGCCCTCGGGGGTCGCCGCACCGGATTCGCCGACGCTGAGCACCCGGTAGCCGAGCACTCGCTCCGCTTCCTCAATGCCGCCCTGCAGGTCGCCGACCGTGTTCATCTTGCTCAGATCCACGCCGATCGTGACGAGCGTCTGGGCGATCTCGGGCGACAGACCGGTCACGATGACCGTGGCGCCCAGGAGCCGCGCCGCCTCCACCGTCTGCACGAAGTGGTTCGCGACCGTCGCGTCCACCGACGGCACGCCGGTGATGTCCATCACCACGACTTTCGCGCGGTTCGACCGGATGCCCCGCAGCAGCTGCTCCGTGAGCTGGCGTGCCCGTTCCGAATCCACGATGCCGATGATGGGGAGAATCAGGAGCCGCTCGCGCACCTGCAGCACCGGCGTGGACAGCTCCCGGATGGCCTCCTGCTGTTGCCGGATGACGCGCTCGCGCTCCTGCACGAAGCCCACGCCCACGGTCGTGGCGATCCGGTTGGCGGCGGGCTCGTACGCGTCGAGGACGCGGTTGAGGAGGCCGAAGTCGCCCTGGTACTTCTCGAAGAGGGATCGGGCCAGCACGTCGCGCAGCAGCAGCACGATCCCCAGGACTTCCGGCGTGTCCACGCCGCGGGGAATGATGCGTTCGGACAGGTTGCGGGCGTACGCCTGGAGCGCCTCCACGCTTCCCGTCTCCAGCACCTCGACATAGTTGTCGAACACCGAGGTGGCCTCGGCGAAGATCTCCTCTTTCGTCATGGACGTGAGGAGCCGGGACTCGGTGATGCGGCGCACCCACTCCTCGCGCAACTCCGTCCGGTTGCGCCTGAGGTGAGCCACGAGTTCGCTGAGGACGTCGGTGGGGACCGGGGGGCGGTGTTCCCTGTCTCGAGCTGGCATGGGTTCCCTACTCCGTGTGGTGGCGGTCCTGGGATCCTCGACCGCGGCCACTCGGGCACACCACTCTGGGGGAGTGCCGCGGCGTCGAACACCAAGAAGGTGTCGCCCGCCGCAAAGCAATGCCAGTGCCACGCCCCCAGAGCGCGGTGCCACATTTTGTATCTTGTTGTTTCTACATAACTTAGCCTTGATCGAGTGGTCTGCCTGCTGATCGGAATCGTCTGGCGCTATGCACCAGAATGCAGCCAAGGGCCGCCCAGTCCGCCGGAATCCCGGCCGCTGCCGGAGCGGCGCTCGTCGCGGGACCGGCGATCCAGTCTCGACCGGCGCTCAGCTTCACTGCGCCGCTCGACGTCGGCTCGACTGGCCTCGCGTCGGCGATCCGCGTTCATTCGGCGGCCGGAGCTGAGACGGCGCTCACCGCTTCGGCGTTTGCGCTGGGTCATGATCGGAATCCCCCCCAGATTGGCCTCCGCAAGAAACAGGCAGTGGTGCCCGGCCGTTGGACCACACGAATCGAGGTGCACCCATTTGGTGCGCGATTGGGTCCATCTGCCCGATTGCGGTGCTGGGAGCGGAGTGGCAAAACCTAGCGGGATCGTCCCGGTCATCAATTCGACGGTGGAGGGGACCGCGTGCAGCGGAGAGTCCGAAATCCCGGGCGCTCAGTCCCGCTTGATCGTTCGTCCCGCCACGACGGTGATATTGTCGCTGCCGCCGCCATCGAGCGCGTCCTGGAGCAGGGCTTCACACACCTGCTGGGCCGACGTCATGGTGGCCAGCCGTTCGGCGATCCGATCGTCCGGCACGTGCTTGGTGAGTCCGTCGCTGCACAGGAGGCCGATCAGCCCCCAGCGCTGCTCGAATTGGGTCACCACCGGTGCCGCCTGCGACCCGCCGATGGCGCTCGCCAGCACGTGCGCCCACCGCGTGCTGTGCGCGCGGGTCTGGGTGAGGACGCCCTGGTCCACCAGCGCCTGCGCCATGGTCTGGTCCCGCGACACCTGGGTGAGGGCGCCGTCCCAGAAGATGTAGCAGCGACTGTCCCCGACCTGGAGCAGGTAGGAGGTCGGCCACAGCCCGATCCACAACGTCAGCGTCGTCGCCATGTGGCGGCGGTCCTCGTCCTGCGACGCGCGCTCGAGCACGCCGGCGTGGCACTGGAGCGCGGCCTCCTCCAGCTCGCGGGCAAAGGCGTTCGGGTCGCTGGCGTACGCCGCATACGAGGTCCGGACGGTGCGCATGATGTACTGGGAGATGGCCTGGACCGCGAAGCGGCTGGCCTCCTCCCCGGCCCCGCTCCCCACGCCGTCCGCCACCATGGCCACAAAGGCCATCCGCTCGGGCTCGCGCGCCAGGGCCGCGTCGTCCGGCAGGCTCGTCTGGTGGACCAGCATCTGCCGGTTCAACGAGGCGATCAGAAAGTGATCCTGATTCTCCTTCCGGAGCTTGCCGACGTGCGTGAGCCCGTAGACGTCTATCTCGCTGTCCTGCGGCTTGCGGCGGTCCGCCATCACGCGTCCGCCGGCCGGATCGTCCGCCCGATGATGATCGTGACGTTGTCTGTGCCCCCGTCGTCCAGCGCGTCCTGGAGCAGGGCCTCGCACGCCTGCTGGGAGCTCGTCATGGTCCGCAACCGCTCCGCGATCCGCTCGTCCGGCACGTGCTTGAACAACCCGTCACTGCACAGGAGCACCACCGTCCCCCAGTCCCGGACGATGCGGGAGACCACCGGGGCGGCCTCCTGGCCCCCGATGGCGCTCGACAGGACGTTCGCCCAGCGCGTGCGGTGCGCCTTGGTCTGCGTCAGCACGCCGTCGTCCACGAGATCCTGCGCCATCGTCTGGTCGCGCGAGAGCTGCGAGAGCTGGTTGTCGCGGAACATGTAACAGCGGCTGTCGCCCACGTGGAGCAGGTAGGCATGCGGCCAGAGGCCGAGCCAGAGGGTCAGCGTGGTGGCCATGCGCCCGCGGCCCGGCCCCGACGCGCCGCGCTCGACAAGGTCCGCGTGACACTGCATGGCGGCGTCCGACAGGATCTGCGAGAACCGGTCGCCGTCCTCGGCCTCGGACGTGTAGAACGCGTTCGCGCTGCGCTCCACGTACGCCGCGATGGCGAGCAGCGTGGAGCGGCTCGCTTCTTCTCCGACCCCGCTCCCCACGCCGTCGGCGACCATCGCCAAGGACGCCATCCGCTCGGACCGGACCGGCAGGTGCAGGCCGGCCGGGAGGCTCGTCCGGTCCACCCGCATCTGGCGGGACAAGGCGGCGATCAGGAAGTGGTCCTGATTCTCCTTGCGGACCTTGCCCGGGTGGGTGAGGCCGTGGACGTCAATGTCGGCGTCGGTGGGTTTGCGGGTGGTCATGTCCTCATGTCCTCTGCGCTGCCGGCCTTCACCGGCTTCGGGCGTCCCGGAGCGTGAGCCACGGCCGCCGGCTATCGGCTGATCATCAGATGCGCCGTCGGCTTCCCCGGGTACATCAGCCATGGCCGATCGCGGGCCGGCGTCGCGGAAATGCCCGTGCCGGCCTCGGTGGCGTACGGGAGATAGACGACGTACAGGCGCCGCATGCCGGTGGCCGCGTCACCCGATGGGTCGAACGCGTCATCGTCGTGCGAGATCGAGTAGAGCGAGGCGCCCGGCGCCGGCACCGCAAGCGCGCCGGACGCGAGTTCGGCCAGCCGGACCGAATCCGCCGACTCGGCGCTCATCCCGGTGCCCCGCATCTCCCGACCCCGCGCCATGAACGGCTCCAGGCTCTGGTAATAGCAGGCGGTGTGGAACCCCTTCCGCGCCGGATTGTCCGCCAGACAGATCATGCCATTCGTGCCGCCCCGGATCTCCGCGAGCGCGCCGTCCCGGTAGGCCCGTACCGCCGCGCCGGCCTGAAGGCCGGTGGGCAGGGGGCTCACCGCGTCGCTGATCTCCCGCTCCACCGACCGGGCCTGGCCGGCCAGAGACGTCAGCGGCAGAAAACAGGAAAGGGCTGCCGCGAGCGCGGCGGTGGTGGACGACCGTCGCATGCGTGCCTCCGCTGTCCTTGGTCTGGGGCGCGGCTCCAGCTCAGGGCTCCGGAGGGGCGCTGGGCTGGCTGCAAGTTGCCGCCTCCTTGGGCGATCCGCCAGCCGGGGCTCCGCCGGGGACCAGCCGGGACGGGGGACGGCCCCGCAGCCGGTGAGCCGGCGGGCGCGGCTCAGCGCCGTCCGTCGAACCCGCGGGTCAGCCGCCGCAGGTCCGTTCCATCGGCGTTCACGACGTAGAGGTCGTGCACGCCCGCGGCGGCCGCCGAGAACAGCAGGCGGCCCGCGTCCGGACTCCAGCTCGGCTGCGACCACACCTCCAGGCCCGTCGTCAGGCGGGTGACCGTCCCGGTGGCCACGGCCACGAGCCAGAGATCGCGCCCGCCGCCGCGCGTCGAGGTGAACGCCACCTTCCGGCCGTCCGGCGAGAACGCCGGCGTCTGGTCGGCCGAATCGCTGGAGGCGAGCGGGGACACCGCGCCGGACTCGACGTCGAGCAGGAAGAGCTGGTCGCGCCCCGCCGGATTGGCGTGGATGGCCAGCCGGCGCCCGTCGGGGGCCCAGCTCGGAACCTGGCTGCTCCAGGCATTGCGCGTGAGCTGCCGCTCGCGGCGCCCCGCCGAGTCCACGACGAACACCTCCCAGTCGTATTCGCCGCCCTCCGGCGGCGCCGGACTCCGTTGGAACGCGATCCACTGGCCGTCCGGCGAGGGTACCGGCACGCCGTCGAAGCCCGCCGCGACGCGCAAGCGCCGCGGCCGCCGCCCGTCGACGTCCATTAGGTAGAGGTCCACCTCGTGACCGACCGCGTAGT
Organism: Gemmatimonadales bacterium; assembly: GCA_036398175.1. Classification (GTDB taxonomy): domain Bacteria; phylum Gemmatimonadota; class Gemmatimonadetes; order Gemmatimonadales; family GWC2-71-9; genus JAOTWJ01. The sequence goes on along the minus strand of DASWHL010000115.1, from coordinate 35,459 downwards.
CGCGCGGCGACTGGAACACGATGCGCGCGCCGTCTGGCGTGTACCACGGATGCGCGTCCCGGCCGGGGCTGAACGTCAGGCGACGGGCGCCGGTCCCGTCCGCGGCAATCGTGTAGATCTCCCAGTCGCCGTCGCGCGTCGAGGCAAAGACGATGCCCCGGCCGTCCGGCGACCACTGTGGCCAGGCGTTGTGGTACGCCGTGTTGGTGAGCTGGCGGACACTGTCACCGTCGGCGTCCATCACGAACAGCTCGAACCGGCCCGGCGCGTCCGAGTAGTACGCGATCCGCTTCCCGTCCGGCGACCACGCCAGCTCGTACGTGGTGGCGGAATCGCGCGTCAGGTTCACGAGGTCTCCGCCGTCCAGACCCATCGCGAACAAGTCGGCGTTTCCGTCCCGCTCGGAGTAGAACGCCAGGCGCCTCCCGTCCGGCGACACGCGGCCGGCGCCGTCCGCGGCGGGATGGTCGGTGAGCCGCCGCGGTCCCGTGCCGTCCGGGTGCATGAGCCACACGTCCTGATTGCCGCTCCGCTCGCTCGTGAAGACGAGGAACCGTCCGTCGGCGGTCCAGGCCGCGTGGCCGTCACGGCCGGGAGCGTGCGTCAGCCGCGTCACGTTCCCGCCGTCCGCGTCCATCACGTAGATCTCTTCGTCGCCGTCGCGATCCGAGTCGAAGGCAATGCGCCGCCCATCCGGTGACCATGCCGGATGGCGGCCGAACATCGTGCCGCCGGCCCCACCCGGACGGGTGAGCCGCCGCTCATCCGTGCCGTCGGGCCGGATGGCATACAGGTTCCAGCTCCCGTCGCGATTGGAGTCGAACAGGATCCACACGCCGTCCGGCGCCCATGCCGGGTGCGTGTCGTCGGCGTCGGTCCAGGTCAGCCGCCGCTCACCCGTGCCGTCGGCGCCGATGACGTGGAGGTTGGCCGTGCCGTGCCGCTCGCTCTGGAACACCAGCCAGCGGCCGTCGGGCGACCACGACGGGTTGATGTTGAGCAAGACGGGCGTCTGGGCGACCGCGGAGGCCGCGCAGGCGAGCCCGAGGGCTGCGGTGAGGCGGAAGGCGCCGGTGTGCATGGCGGGTGGTCCGGAGACGGAGCGCAACGGCAGGTAGTACGTCGCCTGCCCGGGCGTGGTTCCCTCGCGGCGGAGCCGCGGGCTACATGGAGCGGACGCCCATGGCCACCACGTCGTCTATCCGTACCGTCTCGTGCGTGAGGTACGGCTCCCCATGCGCCACGCGGATCAGGCTTCCGGCCCGCGCCGAGTGCAGCCGCACGTTCTCGTAGATGTCGTCGCCGGCCGGGAAGATCTCGCCCGCCGCCATCTTGCCGTCGAACTGGGAAGCGTAGCAGCGGATGGCCGCGAGCTTCGTTTCGAACTCGTCCGACACGTCCACGACGAACGTGGGCTTCACGGCGTCCTCGCGGTACGCGAGGGTGTACACGACCTTTTCCGGCCGGTGTGGGTCGCCGGCCGCGGGGTAGTTGCGGAGCCCCGCCAGGTACGACGCGTCGCGGCACAACTCGGACGCGATCCGGTGGTCCGGGTGCCGGCCGATGGGGTAGGGAACGATCACCACCCGGGGCTGGAAGTGGCGGATCAGCTCCACCACGACTTTCCGGGTTTCGTCCGTGTTGAACAGCCGCGCGTCCGGCAGTCCCGCGTTCCGGCGCTCCGCGACCTGCATGAGCGCCGCCGCGCGCTCGGCCTCGCCGGCGCGCACGTCCCGCGACCCGTGCGTGCCAGTCTCGCCCCGGGTGAGATCCACGATCCCTGTCCGGTAGCCCTGGCGCGCCGCCTTGATCAGCGTCCCTCCGCACGTCAGTTCGACATCGTCGGGATGGGCGCCGAAGGCGAGGAGATCAACCGGTGCGTGAGGCATGGGCTTGTCTCGCGTGGTCCAGCGTGCCGAGCGCCAGGTGGACTCGAGAGTCAGGGTGATTGTGGCGCATGAATGGTACGGTATCCGGCCCGCCCGGCGCCATCCTGATGGGCGGCACGGTCCACGGTGCGCGCCGCTCTATTCGTACCGAAGGGCTTCCACCGGATCCAACCGCGCCGCCCGATTCGCGGGAAGCAATCCGAACACCAGCCCAATCCCCACTGACACCGCGGTGGCCAGCACCGCGCTCCACACCGGAACCGGCGATTCGAGCTGCAGGAGGGCCTTGATGGCCTGGCCCAGCCCCAGGCCGCCGATCACGCCGATCACACCGCCGATGACCGTGAGCGTGGCCGCTTCGACCAGGAACTGCCACAGGATCTCGCGACGCGTGGCGCCGAGCGCCATGCGGACGCCGATCTCGCGCGTCCGGTCCGTGACCGATACGAGCATGATGGCCATAACGCCAATCCCGCCCACCATGAGTGCCACGCTCGACAGCACGATCATCGCCAGAAAGAAGACGCCCGTGAGCCGGTCGAACAGGTTCAGGATCTGGTCCGACGTGACCATGTCGAACGAGTTCGGCTCCCCTGGCCGGAGGCCCCGCATCTTCCGCAGCTGGACCGTGATGAGATCCATCGCGCGATCCACGGTCACGCCCTCGACGGGTTTCACGAGGATGATCAGGCTGTTCACGTCGTCGTACCGGAACGCCCGGCGCGCGGCCTCGTACGGCACGATGGCCGAGATCTCCTGCCCCGGCGGCTGGAAGATGTTCTCCGGCTTGCGGTAGAGGCCCACCACGGTGAACGGGGAGCCGGCAACGCGCATGAGCTTGCCAAGGGGGTTGATCCGGCCGAACACCCGCTCGGCGACCTCGATCTCCAGGATCACCACGTTGCGCCCGGCCCGCACCTCGGTCGGCGTGAACGTCCGGCCCTCGATGATCCCGCCGCCGAGGATCTCCATGAACCGGTCGTCCGCGCCGTACACGACGGTGCTCTGGGTGCGCGATGCCTGGTACGCGAGCCGCTCGAACACGCCGACCCAGATGGCCGAGTACCCGATCTCGGGCAGCGCGGCGAGCGCCTCCGCCTCCGCGGCCTCGAGCTTCGGCCGGATGCGCACCTCCCGCGGCAGCGCGTCCGGGTTCACGGGCGTGGAGGAAAAGAACCGCAGGACGCGGATCGTCGTGGGGCCCACGACCTCGATGGTGTTGATGATCTGGCCGCGGATTCCGTTCACGATGGAGGCCATGGCCATCACCGTGGACACGCCGATCACGACCCCCAGAATCGTGAGCGACGACCGCAGCTTGTTCGCACGAATCGCGTCGAGGGCGATGCCGATGCCTTCGGTGAGGGCGGTCAGGCGCACGGGTCACTCATGTCGCAACGCCACGATGGGATCGAGCCTCGCCGCCCGGGACGCCGGATACACGCCGAACACGATCCCGACCGACGCGCCCAGGCCCAGGGCGACCATCGCCGACCATCCCGTCACGACGGCCGGGAGCGGCGACAGCGTGCTCACCATGAGCGCCAGGAGGAACCCCGCGCCCAGGCCCAGCGCGCCCCCGATGGTCGTCAGGGTGACGGACTCGGCCAGGAATTGCCGGCGGATGTCGCGATGGGTCGCTCCCAGCGACTTCCGGATGCCGATCTCGCGCGTGCGCTCGCGCACCGACATCAGCATGATGTTCATGATCACGATCCCGCCCACCACGATCCCGATGGCCACGACCGCCGGCACGACGGTGAAGATCACGCGCGTCAGGCTCTGCCAGAACGAGATGAGCCCTTCGGCCGTGTCCACGGTGAAGTCGTTTTCCTGGCCGGGCCGGAGTCCGTGGGCGACGCGCATGGCCTCCTCGGCTCGCGCCATGGCGCCCGCCACCTGATCGGCCCGCGCCATCTTGACCGAAATCACGGTGGTCTGGCGCCGCCCGTACATCGCCTCGAACGACGTGATCGGCAGCATGGCGAACCCGTCCCACGACTGCCCCAGGACGGTCCCCTTGGGTGCGATCACGCCCTTGATCGTGAACAGGCCGTTCCGGACGCGGATCTGCTTGTCGAGGGCCATCGCGGGCGTCTCGAACAGTTTCTCCGCCACGTCCCAGCCCAGCACCACCACCGCGCGGCGCTCCCGCACGTCCACGTCCGTGAACGGCTCGCCGACCGCGAAGGCGTAGTCCTGGACCGACATGTACGGCGGCGTCACGCCGAACACGAGCACGTCACCCACGGTCCGGTTGCGCCACTTCACGTCGGTCATGGGGGTGGGCCAGCCGGACTGGAGCGCGATCGCCACCGCGTCGGGAATGGCGCGTTCCACGAACGGCACGTCCTCCGGCGCGATGATCGGGCGCTGTTGCAGGCGGCGGTACTCCTCGTCGTCCACGAGGCCCACGGAGATGGGCGTGCGGCGGATCTGAAACGCATTGGTGCCCACGATGGCGCCCGCGATGTTGTCCCGGACGTACGCGTTCATCCCCTGAATGACCGCCACGACGGCCACGAGAAACGCCACCGAGACGATGATCCCGAGCAGCGTGAAAAACGACCTAAGCTTGTGCGCGGCGATCGTCTGGAGGGCGAGGCGGAGGCCTTCGAACAACGGCATGGGGGAATAATAGCGTGCAGCGTGCAACGTGCAGGGTGCAGCGGACGTGCCCTCCGAGTCGTGTCCCGCTGCACCCTGCGCCCTGCACGCTGCACGGCCCCAACGGGACGCTACTCGGCCGACGTCACCGCCAGACTGACCGCCCCCTGAATGGCGGCGTCCGTGGCGGACTGCGCGGTGACCGACTGATCGGTGAGCCACGCCTCCGCGTTCACGTCCACCGTGATGACCGTCCGAGCAGCGGCGGTGACGGTGAACGGCGCCACCGTCTTCTCGATCACGACCTCGCCATCGCTGCCACCCATGGTCACGTTGACCTGGGCGGTCAGCGTGATGGCCCCGAAGGTACTCCCCGCCGCGAGCCGTGCCTCCGCGCCGCTGAAACGGAGCCGGACGTGCGCGTACGTCCCAACCGGGACCTCCACCTCGCCGTGGACGGTGGCGCCGGTGCCGGTGCTCTGGAGCTGAAGGGTGATGTCGTTCGGTGAGCCGAGGTCCACCCACGTCTCGCCGTCCGCCGAGATCGCCACCTGGACCTCGCCCGCGATGGAGCCGCTGAAAGCGGCGGGCGCGGCGGTGCCCAGTGAGGGACCGGTGCCCGCCCGCGCCAGGCTTGCCGTCGTGGGGTCATCGGCGACGTACGCCTCCGCGCGGCCCAGCTCGGGACCGGTGCCGTTGTCGTCACCGCACGCCGCGGCAGCCACGAGGGCGCAGCTCAGAGAGACAATGCGAAGCTTGCTCATACACACCTCCCATGTGACGTCAACACCCCCGAAATGGAAGTGTCGCGTTCCCGATTCTTGGGAATGGAGAGCCGCTCGCGCGGTGATGCGGCTCACGCGGATCGCGTGAGATGTGTTAGGGGAGAGCCCGCCGCGGCGGCCATGCACAGTAATGCAGCCACCACGCCAGGATCACGCTCGATTATCGGCCACGTCGGTAGTGCACGCTGCACCCTGCCCGCTGCCCGCTGCACGCCTATTCGTACCGCAACGCCTCCACCGGATCCAACCGCGCCGCCCGCGCCGCCGGATAGATCCCGAAGACGATCCCGGTGAACGCCGCCGCGCCGAGGGCCGCCGCGATGGCCCACAGCGGGACGTCGGCCGGCAGCGGAGTGGTCTGAGCCACCACGAACGCGATCAGGCCGCCCAGCGCCATGCCCGCGGCGCCGCCGATCAGCGTGAGGGTGCTGGCCTCGACCAGGAACTGCCAGAGAATCTCCCGGCGCGTGGCTCCCATGGCCTTGCGCACACCGATCTCGCGGGTCCGCTCGGTCACCGAGATCATCATGATCGCCACCACGCCCACGCCGCCCACCATGAGGCCCACGCCGGACAGCACGAGCATCACGAGGAAGAACACGCTCGTGACCTTGTCCCAGGTTTCGAGCAGCTTGTCCTGGGTGACGATGTCGAAGTTGGTTTCCTCGCCGGGGCGGAGGCCGCGCAGCGTGCGGATCGCGACCGTGACCTCGTCAATGGACGACGCCACCGTCACCGACTCGGCCGGCGCCACCGCGATCCGCATCCACCCGCGCCGCGGCTTGAGGTGCTTGTTGAGGGTCGTGTGGGGCATGATGGCGCGCGGGCCCTCGCCGTCGCCGAAGACGTTGGCGGGTGGCGTGTACTGGCCGATGACCTCGAACGGCTGCCCGTTCAGCTTGATCATCCGGCCCACGGGGTCGAGTTGACCGAACAGCCGCTCCGCGAGCTTGTCGGTGACGACCACGACCCGCGCGCTGGTGAGGGTCTCCACCCGCGTGAACGATCGGCCGGGGTAGACGTCTCCGCCGGAGATGCGCACCCAGTTCTCGGTGCGCCCTTCGGTACCCACGGAGCCCAGTTCCGTGCCTTCGAAGCTCGCGGTGGCACCCCACCACTCCATCACGTCCACGAAGGCCACCGACGGCAGCTGGGCAATCCGCTCGGCCTCCTCGATCCGCATGTGCGGCCGCCGGCGCCACGGACTCATCTCGTCGGAGCCGTCCGAGACATGGATGCCGCCCTGGAAGTAGCGGTTCACATAGAACGTCCGTGACCCGGCCTCCTCGAAGATGTCGGTGACGCCCGCGTTGATCCCGCTGATGATGGCCGCGATCACCATGACCACCATCACGCCGATCGCGACGCCCAGGATCGTGAGCGCGGCGCGCGTCTTGTTGCCGCGCAGCGCGCTGAGGGCGATGCCGATGCCTTCGAGGGTGGGCGTTACCGTCCGCTGGACGGCGCCCAGCCCGCGGTCGAGGACACTGCGGCGGGCGGTCATGTCTCGTGCCGGATGGCGGCGATGGGATCCAGCCGGGCCGCGCGGCTGGCCGGATAGAGTCCGGCAACCATCCCCACGCCGGCGCCCAATCCCACGCCGAGGGCGATGGACCAGGGGGCGACCGCCGCGGGCACCGCGGTGAACGCGTCTACGAGCTGGGCCGCCAGGAGGCCGACGCCCACGCCCACGGACGCTCCGACCACGGAGATGGTCCCCGACTCGACGAGGAACTGGCTCATGATGTCCCGCCGCCGGGCCCCCAGCGCCTTCCGGATCCCGATCTCACGGGTGCGTTCCGCCACGGCCATCAGCATGATGTTCATGATCACGATCCCGCCCACCACGAGCGAGATGCTGACCAGGCCGGGCAGGGCGACCATGAGCACCGCGTTGATCTTGCCCCAGAAGTCGAGGACGGCGTCCGCCGTCTCGATGGCGAAGCTGTTCTCGTCGGTCGGCCGCAGCTGGCGACGCGTGCGCATCGTGGCCTCGGCCTCCGCGATGGCCAGATCCAGCTCGGCCTGGGAGTTGGTCTTCACGATCAGCGCGTCCACCACGCCCGGCGGATTCACGAATCGCTTGGCCGGCGCGAGCGCCGTCGTGATGGCGAACTTGTCGAGCGAGATGCCGAACAGGTTGCCCTGCTTTTCCACCACGCCGATCACGCGGTACGGGATGCCCCGGATCTTCACCTCCCGCCCGATCGGATCGCGGTCCTCGAACAGCCGCTCCGACAGCTCCCAGCCGATCACCAGCACCGGGGCGCCCGCCCGTACCTCCTGCGCGGAGAACGGGCGGCCGGCGACGATGGGCAGATCCTTGACCTCGAAGTACTTCTCCGTGGCCGCGGTGACCTCGATGTCGCGCGCCACCTTGCCGCCGTACGACAGCTCCGCCCGCGCGGTGGATTCCCAGGCCGAGATGTGCGCCACCGTGAGGGCGGCCTCGACGGCCTCCGCGTCCTCGTAGCGGATCCGCGGGCGGCGCACCCACGAGCGCCACGTCTCGTTGGTGACCTCACCGGTCTGGAAGTTGGGGAACCGGCGCAGGTGGAAGGTGTTCACGCCCAGCAGCGTCCCGGCAAACCGGTCCGTCATGTAGCTGTTCATGCCTTCCACGATCGAGACCACCGCGATCAGGAACGTGACGCCGATGAAGACGCCGACCACACTGAAGGCGGTCTTCATCTTGTTGGTCCAGATCGTCTGGAGCGCCAGCCGGAACGCCTCGAACAGCGGCACGACTCAGGCCGCGCGCCGCAGCGTGTCGCTGTCCACCCGGCCGTCCCGCAGGGTCACCACCCGGTGGGCGTGCGCCGCGATGTCGGCCTCGTGCGTCACCATTACGATGGTCTGGCCCTGGCCGTGCAGATCGGAGAAGACCGTCATGATCTCGGCGCTGGTCACCGAGTCGAGGTTGCCGGTGGGCTCGTCGGCCAGCAGGATGCTCGGGTCGTTCACCAGCGCGCGCGCGATGGCCACCCGCTGGCGCTGGCCCCCCGACAGCTCGTTGGGCTTGTGGTGCATCCGGTCACCCAGGCCCACCCGCTCGAGCGCCCGCCGGGCGCGCTCCCGCCGGTCCGACGCCCGCACCCCGGCGTAGATCAGCGGCAGCTCGACGTTGTGGAGCGCGGAGGCGCGCGGCAGGAGGTTGAACGTCTGAAAGACGAAGCCGATCTCCCGGTTCCGCACCCGCGCCAGCGCGTCGTCCGACATGCGCGACACCTCGATCCCGTTCAGCCAGTACTCGCCGGCGGTGGGCGTGTCGAGGCAGCCGATCATGTTCATCATCGTGGACTTGCCCGATCCGGACGGGCCCATGATGGCGAGGTATTCGTTGCGCGGGATGTCCAGATCCACGCCGCGCAGGGCCTGGATCGTCTCGCTCCCCATCACGTACTCGCGGGTCAGCCCCCGGACCCGGATGATGTCCACCCCGCTCCCGCTCATGTGCGCCTCCCGGCCGTCAGCGTGGTCGCGCTCATGGGCCGCACCCGTGAGCTGTCCTTGAGATCGCGAATGGCCTGATACGGGCCGGCCACGATGGAATCCCCGGTCGCCAGGCCGGTGAGCACCTCGAAGTGCTCCTCGCCCGCGATCCCGACCTTGACCGGCTGAAACTGGGCGACGCCGCCCCGCACCACGAACACGCCCTCCGTTTCTTTCTTCCCGTCGGTCGTATCCGCCGGCGCCGTCTCCGACGAGATGGGCGTGTGTTCCCGGACGGTGAGGGCGATGATCGGGATGCTGAGCGCGCTGTCCCGCGTCGCGGTCACGATCTTCGCGGTCGCGGAGAGGTCCGGCCGAACGTCCGGCGGCGGATTGTCGAGCGTGATCTCGACGTCGTAATCCACGGCCCGGTCGGTGGACGCGACGGCCGTAACACGGGACGAGCTCTGCGAGACCTTGGTCACGCGGCCCGTGAACGACGTGTCGGGGAAGGCGTCAATGGTCACGGCCGTCGAGTCGCCGAGGTGCAGGCGCACCACGTCGGTCTCGTCCACCTGGACGTTGACCTGGATGACCGAGAGGTCGCTCACCGTCATCAGGAGGCCGGTCTCGCGGGAAAACGTCCCCGGCACCGCCACCTCACCTTCCTCGACGGCGACCCGGGTGATCTGGCCGTCCATGGGCGCGCGCAGCACGGTCTTTGCCAGCTGGTCGCGGGCTTCCTGAAGGAAGGCCCGCGCCTGGTCCACCTGCCGATCGGCGGATACCGCGACGGCCTCGGCCACGCGGAACGACGTCTCCGCCTGCTCCAGCTGCTCGTCCGAAACCAGGTTGGGGTTTTGCGCCCGCAGCTCGCGTGCCCGTTGGGCCGCGCGTTCCGCCTGGGTGCGGTTGGCCTCCGACTGCACGGCCGCCGCCTGGGCGGACGCGAGCCCCGCCTCGGCCCGGGCCACGGCGGCCTCGAACGTGGACGGCTCGATCCGCAGCAGCAGATCGCCCTTCTTGACCATGTCGCCTTCGCGCACGAGCAGCTCGATGATCCGGCCCGTGATGTCGGAGCTCACGTCCACCTTGGTCATCGGCTGGATCTTCCCGCTGGCCGTAACGGTGGCGACGAGGGTCCGCGACGTGGCTTCTTCGAGACGCACTTCGACGCCCTTGTCACCGCGGCCCCACAGGGCCGCGATGCCCCCGATGCCCACGACCGCGACGATCAGCCCGCCGATGATGAGTCGTTTCCGTTTCATGGGTGTAGGCGCTTCCTCTCCAGTATGCTCAGCGCAGGGAGCGACCGACCGCCGCTTCCAGCGATGCAATCGTCCGGTGATATGCGTAGATCGCGTTGATGTAGTCCGCTTCCGCCCGCTGTTCCGCTACCTGGGCGTCGAGCAACTCGAAGAACGTACCCGATCCCACGCGATACCGCTCGGTGGCGAGCCGCAGCTGCTCCTGCGCCGCCACCCGGCTGGTCTCCTGAATCCCGATGGACTGGTACGCCGCCACGAGGCCGTAGTACGCCTGACTGACGTTGGTCCGGACGATCAGCCGCTGGTCTTCCGCCCGCTCCCGCGCGTCGTCCGCCAGCTGGGACGCCTCGGAGATCCGGGCCTCCCGGCCGAACTGCGTGAAGATGGGCAGCGATAGCGAGACCCGGGCCGAAAACGGCTGGCTGGTAAAGTCGAAGGGGAAGACGTTGTTTCCGGCGATGATCGCCTGCTCATCGTCGGGAGAGAGCGTCAGGGCCTGACACGGCAGCGCGGCCCCGCCATCGTTCAGCCAGTTCCCATTGGCGTAGTCGCATTCGAGACGGGCGTCGTCGAGCTGGTTCTGCGCGCTCGCGATCAGGTAGTTGGAGTTGGTGAACTGCTGCGTGTAGCCCGACCAGCCGGCCGAGAAGTTGAGCGTCGGCAGCCATTGGGCCTTGGCCGACTTGGCATTCGAGCGCGCCGCCGCCGCCTGCGCATCCAGCGCGGCGACGTCGGGGTTGCCCGCGTCGGCCGCCCGGAGCAGCTCGGTGAGCGCCCAGGTGGGCTCGGTCACCGGGAAGGTGTCCGGGAGCGTCACCACGTTAGGATCCTCGGGGGCGGGCAGCCCCACCTGATGGAACAGCCGCAGTTTCTCGACCAGGACGGTCTGGCGCGCCTGAAGCAGGGCGACATCCGCCTGTCCCTTGGCCACCTCCGCCTGGCGCACGTCGAGCATCGTGGCCTGTCCCACCTGGAACCGGGCCTGGGCCAGCCGGAGGAACTCGTCGTTCCGCGTCACCTGGATCTGGACGATCCGCACCTGCGCCTCGGCCTGGAGGGCGGCCAGGTACTGCTGCTGCACCACCGCTCGCAGGTTGACCTCGGCTCCCTCGATCTGGGAGAGCGTGGCCCGCTGCTGCGCCTTGGCCAGGCCCGTCTGGGTCAGCGTGGCCCCCGACAACTGCCAGTTGAGACTCACGTTGTAGTCGGAGCCGATGGTGCCGGATTCCTGGGCAAAGGTGCTCGCCGCGAACACCTGCGAACCGGCCCCGCGGTAGCCGAACCCGAAGCCGGCGGACACCGAGGGCAGGAACAGTTGGCTATAGGCGTTCCGCACACCCCAGCTGGCCGCCGACCGGTCATTCGCGACCTGCCGGTACGTCCGGTTGTACCGGAGCGCTAGGTCCACGGCCTCGTCGAGGGTGAGCGACTGGGGGACGGACGGCAACACCGGGCGCTGGGCCACGGCGGGGCCGGCCAGGCTCCCGAGGAGGATGATCGGCAACGTGAACGCACGCATGAGCTTCCCCTGCGGATGACGTGACTGGGCTGCGGTCGCGTGATCGTACGCGGCACCCGGGGGAAAGTTTCAGCCTGGGACGCCCGCGCGGGCGTCCCGCACCGGGTCAGGGTCGGGTGACGCGCTCCGCCGTCAGGCCGCGGCTGGGGATTTCGACCCGCATCAGGCGACCGCCGCCGTCCAGCCAGACGCGGGCGATGTCCTCGCCGGAGCGGAGGATGAGGCGCCGCAGCGTGGGGCCCCCACCCGGCGGGACCTCGGTCCCCCCGTCCTCGACCGTGCCGGCCCGGCGCCCGCCAGGCGGCGGGCCGAACACGGTGACCGGACCCGGATCCACATGGGCCAGCAGGGCGTAGAGCGACAGCACCCGCTCGTCGGCCACCACCGCCGGCTGCCCACCGGGATACTCGCGGGCGGCCTCGCCGGCGCCCGAGGCCACCCGGACGGTGATCCGTCGGGGGCCGGTCGTCACGGCCACCCGCAGCGGGTCGGCGCCGCCGTTCGTGGTGGCCACGAAGCTCAGGGCCGCGCCTTCGCCGCCGGAGCGGAAGGCGAAGTCCTCGGTGCCCACCGGGTTGCCCGCCTGCATGACGACGAGGCGGGCGCTGTCGCTGGCGGGGCGCTGCGCGGCGAGCGGGGCCGCGGCGAACAGACAGGCAAGGGGCAGCAGAGCGCGCATGGTCAGATCCTCGGGGTGGCGAGCTGGCGGGCCGGGCGCCCGAACACGCGCGACGCGATCCGCTCGTAGATGAACTCGTAGAGCCGTTCCCCCGCCTCGGCGGTCGAGCGGCTCGGTCGCCCCATGGACCCGGGGCCCTCCGGAGGAATGCTGCGCCGGGCCAGGAGCCGCCAGGCTCGGGTCCGTGACGGCGGGGGAACATAGTCCTCGGCCGCCGCCAGGTTCACGAGGCCGCCATCCACGTGCAGCATCAGGGACGTGTCCAGCTCCCCCCCGTGGATGGGTTGCTCCGCGTGCTCGCCTTCGAAGCGGACCGCAAAGATGTCCACGGTCCGGATCGTGGCGTGCTGGGTCCGCAGCGTGCTGAGCGCTTCCTGGTGGGGATCGTGGCCGTGCGCCGTGAGGATGATGAACTCCTCGACCCCGCCGTCCTCCCAGGAGCCCACCAGGTCGTTCATGAACCGGTGCAGCGTCTTGCGGCGGACGGCGGCATTGCCGGGGTAGGGGGCGCGCGTGTAGGCGTTGACGCCATATTCCACGGTCGGAGCCCGCAGCACGCGGAACTCCGCCGAAAGGTCGTCCGCCAGCCGCTCGATCAGAATCGTGTCGGCGCCGATCGGCAGGTGGGGCCCGTGCTGCTCGGTCGTCCCGACCGGCACGATCAGGCGGGGATCCCGGGACAGGACGTCCCGCACCTGGCGCGGGCGCAGGTACTTGAGACGCAGGGGGCCGTGCTGAGAGGACGCGTCGCTCATTGGGAGGTGGCCGCGGTCGTCACCGCCGCGGCACTCGCGGGCTGGCTGCGAAGTCCCCACATCGCGATGGCCGTGGTCGGGCTCGCGGCGGGGGTGGTGGCCGCCGTGCTGGCCGCCCGCACGCGGCCGGTGGCCGGCCTTGCCATCGGGGCGACGGTGCTGTTCGGCGTGGGCGTGGCGCTGCGCACCTCGGCCCGGGTGTCCGAGGCGGAGACCCGGTGGGACCTGGACAGCGTCGGGGTCCGGTGGCGCCTGGTAGCCGCGGCCGGCCGCCGGCTCGAATCGGAGCTGGCGCGCGCGGTCGCCGACGTCCGAACGCTGGCCCAGGCCGGCATCGCGGCCGCCGCGCTCGACCGGGAGGCGGCGTTTACCGGTCTGGCCGACGCGACGACGGGACGGGGAGCCGAGCGGGGGGTGATGGTGTTCGACTCGGCCGGCCGCCCGTGGGCCTGGGGGGGGCGCCATCGCATGCCCGCATCCGGCGCCGTAGGGCTCGAAGTGCGCATTACCCCATTCTACGCCATGCTTTCCGCCGGTCGCCAGGGCACGGCCGGCCGCCGAGCCGTCGGTCACATCCTGCTGGCCGCCGACAGCGTCGTGCCGGACGCGGGCCGCGCGCTGGCCGAGCAGTTCGCCCGTGTCTCGGGGGTCCGCCTCGAGGTATTTCCCCCGGGCGGCGGCCCGCAGCTCGAGGACGTCTTCGATTACTGCGTGCCCGGGTGTTCGTCCGTGGACGCCGTGCCGGACACGCTGTTCAGCGTCCGCCTGGTGCCACCCACGCAGAGCACCTATCGGCGGCGGCTGCTCGATGCCGGCACGGCCCGCGTGGCGGGGGCGGTGGTGGTCCTCCTGGTGCTCCCCATCATCCTCGGCGGAATCGGAGGACGCGCGCTGGGCGTCGCCGGCCTGGGCGCGGTGCTGGTGTTTGCCGGCGTCGGGCGCGGGCTGCCACTCGGCCGCCTCTTCTCGCCGGCCTCGTACTATGCCGATCTCCTCGGCCCCTTCTCCGCGTCGGGCGGCGCCCTGATCGTCACGGCGGTGCTCGTGATCCTCGCCATCGTGGGGATCTGGGAGCGCCCGTGGAGGTACCGCTGGGCGCTGGGCGCGGCCGCCGGGCTGGTTGCCGGCGCTCCCTTCGTGCTGCGGCGCCTGGCCACGGGCATTACCCCACCCATCGAGGGGGCGGATCCCCAGCTCTGGCTCGTGTGGCAGTTGACGCTGGCGGCGGCGGGAGCCGCGGTGCTTCTCACGGCCGCCGGGCTCGCCCGGGTGGGTGGCGCGCCGCGCGGGACGCCGTGGACCGCGGCGGCCGGCGTGGTGGGGAGCGTCGCGCTCGCGGCGCTGGCGCTTGGCATCTGGGCGCCCGCGCAGGGGTGGCCGGCGTGGCACGCGCTGCTCTGTGTGCCCGTCTTTGCGCTGGCCGTCCTGCCCGCTCGCCGGCTCGCCACCGTGGCCCTCGTGGCGGTGGTCGCGGGAACGTATGCGGCGGCCCTCGCGTGGGGAGCGGCCGCCGACGGCCGGGTCCTCCAAGCGGACCGGGACGCCGCCGCCGTGCGGCAGGGGAGTGACCCCATCGCGCTGGGGCTGCTCGAGCGGTTCGGCGGATCCGTGGAGCGGGGCACGCCGCCGCGCACCGCGGCCGAGCTGTACCAGCGATGGCATCGGTCGCCGCTCGAGGCGGACCGCTACCCGGCCGTGCTCGGCATCTGGGATTCCACCGGAACGGAGCGGGTTCGCCTGGCCCTGGCCGAGCTGTCCAACCTGACGCCCGGGCTGGTGCGCGGGGTGGCGCTCGAGGCCGGCGCCTTTGGCATCGTGGTGGTCGAGGGCGGGAGCGCCGCGTCTGACGTCCACTACGTCCTCGCGGTGCCGATGCGGAACGGACAGGTCCTCACCGTGGGCCTCGGTCCGCGGACGCGTCTGATCCGGCCCGTTCGGGTCGCCCGGTTCCTGCGTGGGGAGCGGGTGCTGCCGAATCCGTACGTGCTGACCGTCGGCCCGCCGTTGGCCGGGGCACCATCGGACCCGATGCGGTGGCGGCGGGACGGGTGGGTGGCGCGCGGAGAGGTACGGGCCGCGCTGGGGGCCTCCACGCGCCGCATCGTGGCGGAGGTGCCCCTGGGCATGCCGGGCAGCCTGCTGCTCCGCGGCACGCTCGTGATCGTGCTGGATATCCTGGCGGTGGCGCTGCTGTGGGCCCTCGGCGAGCACGTCATGGGACGATCCGTCCTGGCCACCGCGGGCGCGGGGCTGCTCGGCCGGCGATCGTACCGCCGCCGCCTGGCGGTGGCCTTTGCGGTGTTCTTCATCGTCCCCACCGTGGCGTTTGCCGGCTGGGTGGCGACGCGCCTC
The DNA here is from genome assembly GCA_036398175.1 of Gemmatimonadales bacterium. Classification (GTDB taxonomy): domain Bacteria; phylum Gemmatimonadota; class Gemmatimonadetes; order Gemmatimonadales; family GWC2-71-9; genus JAOTWJ01. The sequence continues at coordinate 20,173 of DASWHL010000115.1, read as the reverse complement.
CAGGATGAGGCGCGCCGCTCGCGGGACGTCGCGACACGACAGATCCTGGCGGAGGCCGCGGGCGACGCCCGGGCGCTGGCCGGCGGCGCCGGCGAGCCCGATTCGCTGCGGGCGCTGGCGGGCCGCGTGGACGCCGAGATGCTGCTGTACGCCGGCGCCGAGCTGCGGGGAGCGAGCGCCCCGATCCTGGCCGAATTGGGCGTCGTGGATTGGTACCTCGGGCCCGACGTGGTCCGGGCGCTGGAGATGCGCGGCGACCTGGAGACGGCGGCGGACCAGCGGGTTGCCGGGCGGCCCACGCGCGTCGCGTACCGGGAGCTGGAGATCGGCGGCCCCACAGAGCTGGTGCTCGCGGTGCCGCGGCTGCTCGAGGACCCGGCCACGCTCCGCAACGAGCGGGATCTCATCTTCGGGCTCCTCGTGGTGACACTGGGCGGCCTGGTGGCCGCGATGGGGCTCGCGGCGGTCGCCGCGCGGGCGCTGGCCACACCCGTTCAGGCGCTCCAGCGCGCGGCCGAACAGGTGGGGCGCGGCGAGCTGCCCACCCCGTTCCCGCCGGACGCGCCGGGAGAGTTCGCGCCGGTGATGGAGGCGTTCGAGCGGATGGCCGCCGACGTGCGCAAGTCGCAGGCGGCGCTGGAGGCTGCCCGGCAGCGCACCGCGGCCGTGTTGCGGAACGTGGCCACCGGGGTCGTGGCCCTGGACGAATCGTGGCGGATCGTGACCTCGAACCCGCGCGCCGAGGAGCTGCTCGGCGTGATCCTCCACGCCGGCGACGTGCTGGAGCAGGTCAGCCCACCGGCCTGGGCGCCGCTCTGGGAATGGGTGGCGGCAGTGAGTCGGGGGGCCGACGACCCGGAGCCGCGGGAGTTCGCCATTGACGACCGCCAGATCCGCGCGCAGGTGGCGCCGCTCGTGGGCGCCGCGCGGGGCTGGGTGGTGGCACTGGACGACGTGTCGGACCTCTCGCGGGTGGTGCGCGTGCTGGCCTGGGGCGAGCTGGCCCGGCAGATCGCCCACGAAATCAAGAATCCGCTCACGCCCATCCGCCTGGGCGTCCAGCACCTGCGGCGGGCCTACGAGGCCCCGCGCCAGGACTTCGGCGAGGTGCTCGACCACACGAGCCGGCAGATCCTGGCGGAGATCGAACGGCTCGACGCGGTGGCCCGGGCCTTTTCGCGGTTCGGGGCGCCGCCCGCGGGCCAGGAGCCGCTCGCCCGGGTGGACGCGGCGGCGGTGGCCCAGGACACGGCGGCGCTCTACGCGCTGGGCGAGCAGGGACGCGTGGCGGTCACCGCTCCGGGGCAGGTGATGGTCTTCACGCGGCGGGACGAGCTGAAGGAAGTCCTGATCAACCTCATCGAGAACGCGCGCGCGGCGGGCGCCATCAACGTCACCATCCGGCTCACCGACGGGACCGAGGCCGGCATCGCGGTGGAAGACGACGGTCCCGGCATCCCGGCCGACGATCTGCCGCGGGTGCTCGATCCGCAGTTCTCGACCACCACCAGCGGGGCCGGTCTCGGGCTCGCCATCTGCCGGCGCCTGGTGGAGTCGTGGGGTGGGCGCATTTCCGTGGAGAGCACGCCCGGCAACGGCACCACGGTGCGGCTCGTGTTGCGCCTCGCGTGAACGGCCGTGCTCGGGCGTTGGCGCGCCCCCACCCAGGGGAACACCGGCGGGGGGGAGCGTGTTAAGGGAGTGACCCCAGCCCAGCGGAAGCTCATACGATGCTGATCCGTCGTCCACCGGATATTTCGTCCAGCGAGATCACCCATGAAGGGCTCTACCGGAACCGCCGCGAGTTCATCCGGGCCACGGCCGGGGCCCTGGCGGCCGGAGCGCTGTCGCCGGGGCTGCTCGCCGCGTGCGGACGGCCTGGCGCCCGGGCGGACGTCGCCGGCGTGTCCGGCGCCCAGGACGAGCTGACGCCGTTCAAGGACGTGACCACGTACAACAATTTCTACGAGTTCGGCACCGACAAGGCCGATCCCCACAAGCTCGGCGGCACGCTCAAACCGCGGCCGTGGACGGTGGCCATCGAAGGCGAGATGGCCAAGCCGGGCGTGTACGACGTGGACGAGCTGATCCGGCTGTTTCCGCCCGCGGAGCACGTGTACCGCATGCGGTGCGTGGAAGCGTGGTCCATGGTCATTCCGTGGTGGGGCTTCCGGCTGGGCGACCTGTTGAAGCGGGTCGAGCCCACCGCGCAGGCCCGGTACGTGGAGTTCACCACGCTGCTCGATCCGGTGCAGTTTCCCGGCCAGCGGCGCCGCGTGCTGGACTGGCCGTACGTGGAGGGGCTCCGGATGGACGAGGCCATGCATCCGCTCACCCTGCTGAGTGTCGGACTGTACGGCCGGACGCTCCTCCCGCAGAACGGCGCGCCCATCCGGCTCGTCGTGCCGTGGAAGTATGGGTTCAAAGGGATCAAGTCCATCGTGCGGATCCGGCTGCTGCGCGACCAGCCCCGCAACACCTGGCAGATCTCGGCGCCCAACGAGTACGGGTTCTACGCCAACGTGAACCCCGACGTGGATCACCCGCGCTGGAGTCAGGCCACGGAGCGGCGGATCGGCGAGTTCCGCCGTCGCAAGACCCTCCCGTTCAACGGATACGCCGAACAGGTGGCCTCGCTGTACGCGGGGATGGATCTGCGGAAGCACTTCTGACCATGCGTGGGTTCCGGGTGTTCAAGGCGGTCGTGTTCGTGCTGGCCGCCCTGCCGGCGGTTGCGCTCGCGGTGGACGGATTCCGCGGGAACCTCACGGCCGACCCGATCGAGGAGATCACGCACCGGACCGGCTGGTGGGCCATCACGCTGCTGATGGTCACCCTCTCCGTCACCCCGATTCGTCGGTTCACGGGCTGGAACCCGCTCGTCAAGGTCCGCCGCATGCTCGGCCTGTACGCGTTCTTCTATGTGACGCTGCACCTGCTCACGTACGTGGTGCTCGACTTGTTCTTCGCCTTCGACATTCTGCTCGAGGACATCGCCAAGCGGCCGTACATCACGGTGGGGTTCGCGGGTTTTCTCATGCTGCTGGCCCTGGCCGTCACGTCCACCAAGGGGTGGATCCGCCGGCTCGGCAAGCGTTGGCAGCGGCTGCACCAGCTCGTGTACGTGGCGGCGCTCGCGGGCGTCGTGCACTTCTACTGGCAGGTGAAGGCGGACACGCGGGAGCCGCTGATCTATGCGGGGGTGCTGCTGGTGCTGCTCGTGGCGAGGCTCCGGTTCAGGGTCCGGACGCGCGATCGAGCGCGGATGCCGCCTCACGAGGTTCCGGAAGCGGCTGCCTAGCCGGCCGCCGTGGTCATGATGCGGTCCTCGCCCCTCGCCGGCTTTTCACCCTCGCGCTGAGCGTTCTACTCCGCCCGCAGCGCCGTCACCGGATCCACCTGTATCGCGCGCCACGCCGGTACCAGGCACGCTGTTAACGCCACGCCGGCAAGCAGCGTCACGGTTGCCGTCAGCGTCACGGGATCCGTGGGCGCGATCCCGAAGAGCATGGCCCGGAGGTACCGCGTGAGCAGCAGCGCGCCGGCGAGGCCCAGCGCGAGGCCCGCGACCGCGGGACCCAGGCCGTGGCGGAGCACCATCCGCACGATGGCGCCCGGGGTAGCGCCGAGGGCCGCGCGGATCCCGATCTCCCGGCGGCGCTCGGCCACGGCGCCCGCGAGCACGCCGTGGACGCCGGCCGCCGAGAGCAGGGTGGCCACCGTGCCGAACGCGGCGAAGAGCATCAACGCCAGGCGCCGCTGCGCGGTGGAGGTCGCGATCACCTCGGCGCCCGTGCGCAGCCGCATGACCGGCTGCGCCGGGTCAATGGACCGCACCGCCCGCACCACGCCCGGCGCCAGCGCCGCGGGATCCATGGTGGTGCGGACTACCAGCGTCACCGACGTGTTCGCGAAGCTCCAGTGCCGCTCGGGCACGTAGAAGCCGTTGAGCTCGGTAGCGTCGAGCCCCGTATGCCGTACGTCGGCCGCGACGCCCACCACGGTGCGCCACGGCGCGTCGCCGCCGCCCATCTGGATCTGCCTGCCCAGGGCGGGCTCGCCGCCCCAGACGCGGCGGGCCAGGGACGCGCTGACGATGGCAACCCTGGGCGCCGAGTCCGCGGCGTCCGCGTGGGTGAAGTCACGGCCCTCGATCACCGCGATCCGCATGGCGCGCAGGTAGCCGGCGGACACGGCGTACCGCTGGCCGCCCGGCGCCAGCGCGGGGTTGTCGAGCGGCCGGTCCTGCGCGCGGATGCCGTTGCCGTCAAAGTTCCCGCCCAACGGGAGCTGAGTCGTGACCTCGGCGACCTCTACGCCGGGTACGGCGGTCACCGCCTCACGCACCCGGTCGTGGTAGTCCCAGACCGCGGCATCGGTGTCGTAGCGCGGGCCCGTGGACTGGATTTCGAGCGTGAGCAGGTGGTCCGGATCGAAGCCCGGGTTCACGGAAAGCAGCGTCAAAAGACTGCGGGCGAGCAGGCCGGTGCCCACCAGCAGCATGAGCGCGAGGGCAACCTCGGCCACCACGATCCCGGAGCGGCCGGCGTGCCGCCGGGGGCCGACGAGCCGCGCACCGGCGCCGAGGCTCGGGAACGGGTTGCGGCCGCCCGCGGTGGCCAGCGGCGCCAAACCCACCAGCACGCCAAGCCCCAGGGTCGCGAGCGCCGCCACGCCGAGCGCCCCGAGGTCCAGCCGGACGGCGGCCAGGCGGGGAATGTCGGCCGGCAGCTGCGCGACGAGCGCGCGTACGGCGGCCCAGGCAATTGCCACGCCCGCCGCGCCCCCGGCCAGCGCGAGCAGGAGCCCCTCCGAGAGGAGCTGGCGCGCGAACTGTCCTCGCCCCGCCCCGAGCGCCCGGCGCACCGCGAATTCCTCACGGCGGCGCGCGGCGCGTGCCAGCGAGAGGTTCGCGACGTTGGCGCCGGCGATCAGCAGCAGGAACAGCGCGGCCACGAGCACCGACAGCAGAGCGGGGCGCACCTGGCGCGTCACCTCCCGCTGCACCTGCACCAGGTTGATGCCGGCCGCTGGATACTCCGTCGGGTGCTCGGCCACGATGCGCCGCGAGAGCGTGTTCAGTTCCGCGAAGGCCGCGTCGTGGGTCACGTCGCTCCGGATCCGGGCCACCATGCGGAGGTGGCGGCAGGTGCGGCAGGCAAAGGACTGGGAGACGTCATAACCCAGGATGCGATAGATCTGCGTGCCGGGCTCGAACACGTCATCGAAGTCGGCGGGCAGCACCCCCACGACCTCCATGGGCCCGCCGTCTATCGTCACGGTGCGGCCCACGATGGTGGCGTCGCCGCCGTACCGGCGCTGCCACAGCCCGTGCGCGAGGATCACCACGCGCGGCAGGCCGAACGCGTCCTCGGCGGCCACGAACGACCGGCCGGTCGCGGGAGTCACGCCCAGCAGGTCGAAGTAGCGCCACGAGACCCGCTGGCCCGTGAGGCGCTCCGCGTCGCCGGTGCCGCCCGCGATCGTCGGCTGCCAGTAGCCCAGGGCGGCCCCGCTCTCGAGCGTGCGGGACTGCGTGGCAAGGTCCACGACCGAGGCGTAACCCATGCGGCTGTTGGAGCCGTCTCGCTCCCGTTCCCACACCATCACGAGGTTCTCCGGGGCGGCGTACGGCAGCGGCCGGAGCAGGATGGGGTTCACGACCGAGAAGATCGCGGTGGCGGCGCCTAACCCCGCGGCGGCGATCAGCGCGCTGGCGGCGGTGAAACCCGGGGCGCGGCGGAGGGTCCGGGCGGCGGTGAGGAGGTCGTTCAGGAGTGCGAACACGGGCGGGTCTCCGCGGGGTGAACGGGAACGAGGCAGCGAGGGCGGGGGGCGGCGGACCTGCCACGCGGCGGCGGCGGCCTCCTTCCAGTAGCGGATGGCGGCGACCGTGCGGCCGCGCTCGAGGTCACCCTCGAATTGCTCGGCCAGGTCGCCGAGCACGAACTCCGCGTCACTCGGCGGGAGCCACCATGCGAGCAGCCGCTCGGCCAGACGGGGCGGGTGCGCGCTCATCGCGCGCCCAGCGGCACCGGGAGGTCGCGCGTCATGCGGTTCAGCGTTGCGAGGGTGCGTTGCAGCGCGCGCCGGCCGTGCGCCGTGAGCCGGTAGAGCTTGCGGCGTCGGCCGCCGCGGCGCGGCTCGGGATCGCTCACGGTGGTGGAGAGGTGGCCCTTGGCTTCGAGGCGCATGAGGGTCTTGTACACGGTGCCGAGCGTGAGTGCCCGTCCCGCCCGGCGGCGGATCTCGTCGCGGACCGGGATGCCGGAGGCGTCGTCGCCGCAGCGCAGGACGGCGAGGAGCATCAGGGACTCCAGCTCGCCCAGGGACGATGATTTGTCTGACATAATGGCAAGATATCGGACACGGGTGAGAAGTCCAGCCGGAGTCACTCCACGCCGCCGGCCGCCTCGATCAGCCGCATGGCCGGATGCCGAGCCGCGGCTTGCAGCCGCGCTCCCGCGCGCCACAGACTCGCGTCCGAGCAACCGTTTTTCGGTGCCGGGCGTCTAATACCCGGCGCTGACCAGCACCCAGGCACCACGGGACTGAATCCGGAGGCACGGCATGGCGACGTTCGGGCGCGAGCTGAAGCTCGCACTGCGGAGGCTTCGCGCGGAGCCCGGCTTCTCGCTCACGGCGCTGATCACGTTGGCACTGGGCATCGGGGCCGCGGTCGCCATCTTCACGGTGGTGGACAGCGTCATGCTGCGGCCCCTGCCGTACGACCAGGCAGACCGGCTGGTGCAGGTCCTGCCCGGGCAGAACGCCAACATTGCGCTCGCGGACGCGGTGGCCGAGGGGGCGCCGTCCCTGTCAGCCACGACGGGGCTTTCCCTGTGGAGCCTCACGCTCACGGGGGAGGGGGAGCCCGCCGCGGTCTCGGCGCAGTTCGTGGACGCAGGGTTCTTTCCGGTGTTCGGGGTGACGCCCGTGCTGGGCCGACCGTTCGTGCCCGAAGAGCGGGACCCCAGCCGGTCGGACGTGGTGGTGCTGAGTCACGGCATGTGGCAGCGCCGGTTCGGGGGCGACCCGTCGGTGATCGGGCGGCGGATCCAGCTGGACGGCTCCGGGCACACGCTGCGCACGGTGATCGGCGTCATGCCGCGCGGCTTCGTGCCGCCGCTCGTGCCGTCGGGCCAAGACGTGGAGGCGTGGGCGCCGCTCAGTGTGGCGCCGGGCCGCACGGTGGCCACGGACAGCACGTGGTACGTGAATTGGATCGTGGGCCGCCTGAAGGCGGGAGCCACCGTGGAGGGGGCCGCCGAGGAGGTGCGCACCGCCATGGCGCGCCTGCACGCGGAGTATGCCGCGTTCATTGACGAGGACGCGCCCCGCGCGGCCGGCGCGATGGGCCTGCTCGACTCCGTGGTGGGCGACGTTCGCGGCCCGTTGTGGATGCTGCTGTCGTCCGTGGGTCTGATCCTCCTGCTGGCGTGCGCCAACCTGGCCAACCTCCTGCTCGCGCGCGGAGACAGGCGCCGGCAGGAGTTCGCGGTGCGCGCGGCGCTCGGCGCCAGCCGGGAGCGATTGATCCGCGGACAGCTGTTCGAGAGCGGCGTGCTGGCGCTGCTCGGCGGCGTGGCGGGCGTCATGGTGGCCCAGGTCATCCTCGGGATCGTGAACGTGAGCGGCGCCTCGGGCCTGCCGCGGTCCGGTCACCTCGGGCTCGATCTACGCGTGCTCGCCTTTGCGCTGACAGTGTCCGCGGTGTCCGTGGCGGGCTTCGGGCTGCTTCCCGCGCTCCGCGCCACCGCGGGCGACCTCAGGGTGCACCTCGGCTCGGGCGCGCGGTCGCCCGGACGCACGCGATCCGGCCGGGGGTTGGGGTTTGCCCTGATTGCCGCCGAGGTGGCGCTGGCGATGGTGATCGTGACGGGCGCGGCCCTGCTGATGGGAAGCCTCAGGGCGCTCCGTGCGGTGGATCCCGGCCTCGAGGTCGAACACGTCCTGGCCGCGCGGCTCGAGCCGCCGTCCGAGGCGTACGGGGGCGGTCGAGCGGTCGCCTTCTATGAGGAACTGCTCGAGCGGTTGCGGGCGCTGCCCGGTGTCGAGGAGGCGGGTGCCATTCAGCTCCTGCCGCTCACGTACAACAACTGGGCGTTCCCGTACCTGGCGCAGGGTCACACGCCGGAGGCCACCGGGCGCCTGCCGAGCGCCAACTTCCGCGTCGTGACGCCGGGATACTTCCGGTCGGTGGGCATGCGAGTGCTGGTGGGCCGGGACGTTCAAGCGGCTGACCGCGCCGGCGCGCCTGCGGTGGGGCTGATCAACCGCGCCATGGCGGAGTTGTTGTGGCCGGGCGAGGACGCGGTGGGGAAAGAGATCCGGCTGTTCGGGAGCCGGCCGTTCACGGTGATCGGCGTGGTGGGCGACGTGCGGCAGCACGCGCTCAAGGAGGCGACACGGCCCGAGATGTACATCCCGCTGCCGCAGTTTCCGGTGGCGGGGATGGTGGTGATGGTGCGGACGGCGGGGGATCCCGGCATGCTGTCGCGATCCGTGCGCGCGGCCATTCACGAGGTGCGAGGCGACGTGCCGATTTCGGATCTGCGGCCGCTTGCCGAAGTGATGGATGCGTCGTTGGCGCGGGAGCGGTTCTTCGCATCCGTGCTTGGGTTCTTCGGGGTGCTTGCGTTGTCGCTCGGCGCCGTGGGCGTGTATGGCGTGATGGCGTACGCGGTGGGGGCCCGGCGAGGGGAGTTCAGTTTGCGGATGGCGCTGGGGGCGACCGCGGGGGGCGTGGTGCGTTCGGCGTTGGTTGGGGGGCTGGCGCCGCTGGTAGTGGGGCTTGGGGTTGGAGTGGTTGGGGCTTGGGGGACGACGCGGTTGTTGGCGGGGTTGTTGTTTGGCGTGGGGCCGATGGATCCTGGTTCCGTGGCTGCGGCGGCGATGGTGCTTGTGTCCGTGGCTGCGGTGGCGGTTTGGGTTCCGGCGCGGCGGGCGGGGAGGGTGGAACCGGGGCGGGTGTTGTCGGCGGAGTAGCGTGGCAGTCGCGCGCTGAAGCGCGCGCGCGGCCAAGGAACCAGACCCTGAAGGGTGATCCTGCCCGGCAAGCGGCGTTCTTCAGAACGCGGTTCCTCGGCTGAGCCTGGGCTTCAGCCCAGCACCCCAAATCACCCAGCACGCATTCCCAGTCTCCGGCGTTCGAACGCCTCGGTCCCGCGGCACGATGCCGTTGGTGGCTCTGACGGAACGGCGTATCCTCGGTTTGTGGTCGGTTCCTCCATGGCCCGGTGTCCTTTCAGCCCTCAGGCGATCAGGCGGCATCATGTTGCGGATATGTCAGTCTTGACATATCTTTCCTGATGTCGCCGGGCGACAAGCCGCTCGTCTGGCTCCATGGGGAGGTCAAGACGCCGCCGTTCTCGGCGTCCGCGCGAGTCCAATCCGGGGTCCTGCTCAGGTTGCTGCAACGAGGCCACGCACTCACGATGCCCCACTCACGGCCGATGCCTGCCGTTGGGGCCCGGTGTCATGAGCTTCGCGTGACCGACGCGAATGCGACGTGGCGGCTCGTCTATCGAATCGATGGCGACGCCATCGTGATCGCTGAGGTGTTCCGCAAGACGACCGCGCGCACTCCACGACCCGTGATCGCCGCCTGTCGCCGGCGCCTCCGGGTCTACGACCGCGCCTCCCGCGCTGAGGAGGGAGCATGAAGCAGGCAAAACAAAAGCGCCTGGAGGCAAGGGGATGGCGCCTCGGCTCGGCCACGAAGTTCCTCGGCCTGAGCCAGGCGGAAGCCGCCATGGTGGAATTGCGACTGGCCCTGAGCGAGGCCCTGCGGGCTCAGCGCCACGCTGCGGGGCTCACTCAGGTCGAGGTGGCTGCTCAGCTTGGATCGAGCCAGTCGCGCGTAGCCAAGATGGAGGCCGGTGACCCGTCCGTATCCATCGATCTGCTGCTCCGGTCGCTCATCTCCCTCGGCGCCCGCCCGCGGGACGTTGCCAAGACCATCGGGCGCAGGACGGCCACGCCGCTGCACTAGGCGGAGCCGGTCCCGCCCGCCCGCCGGTGGGATTCGAGGGTAAGGTGGTGTGGCCGGAAATCGGGTGGCGGGAGGTCGGGCGATCCGGCCGGTGAAACCCCCGATGCTCGGAAACCGTACGCTATCGGGAGCCTTCCGTACCACTCATTGCTCGAGGAGTTGCGCCAATGCTCCGCCGGCTGACCGTTGCCGTACTTGGTTTCGCGTCCGCGGCCGTTCCCGCCGCGGCCCAGACGTCCCGCGCCGACCGGATCGCGCTCATGGACTCGATCGCGGAATCGCCCGTGCTCGAGGGACGCGTCGCCGGCCTGGCCGTGGCCGTGGTGCGGGGCGCCGACACCCTGCTCATGAAGAGTTACGGCATGGCCGACCTGGAATGGCGGATCCCCATGCCGGTGGACGCGGTGTTCGAGATCGGCTCGGTCACCAAGCAGTTCACCGCCGCCGCCATCCTCAAGCTCCGGGACGAGGGGAAACTCGACCTCGACGCCGACCTCTCGCAGTACCTGCCGGAGTTCAATACTCAGGGCAACCGCATCCCGGTTCGCCGGCTGCTCGACCACACCTCGGGCATGAAGGGCGCAACCGAGATGGCGAGCTTCCGGACCATCAACACGCAGGACCTGCCGCGCGACACGCTGCTCGACCTCATCGCCGCCGAACCGTTCGATTTCGCCCCCGGCGAGGCGCTCATCTACAACAACTCGGCCTACATCCTGCTGGGTCACATCATCGCGCAGGTGAGCGGCCGCTCGTATGAGGACTACGTCGAGACCGAGCTGTTCGCCAAGCTGGGCATGGCGCGCTCGAGCTACTGCTCCAACACGGATGTGGTGCCGAGCAAGGCGCGCGGCTACCGGCTCACGCGGGAGGGATTGATCCAGGGGGCGTACACCAATCACCTCTGGCCCTACTCGGCCGGCTCGCTGTGTTCCACCGTCGGCGACCTGGTGACCTGGCTCCGGGCGCTCCACGGGGGACGCGTGCTGCCCGAAGCGTCGTACCGGACGATGATCACGCCCGCGCCGCTCAACGACGGCACGCCCGTGCGCTATGCCATGGGATTGTCGCTGATCGACCCGCGCGGCGTACCGGCCATCGGGCACGGAGGCGCCATCGGGTCCGGCTTCGTCTCGCACACGATGTACTACCCCGGCGAGGATCTCGTGGTGGTGATGCTGGTCAACACCGCCGGCAACCTCTCGCCCGCCGCGCTGGCCACGGAGATGGTGGACGTCCTCTTGCCGATGCCGCCGATGGAGCGCAAGCCTTTCGCCGGGGACGCCGCGCCGCTGGTGGGCACCTATGCCGGGCCGGCCCGGGGCCAGGAGATGACGATCACGGTCACCCTTACCGGCAACGGCATCGCGGTCGCCGCTGGGGGTGGCCAGCCGGCGCCCCTCGCCTGGGTCGAAGGCTGGACCTTCCGCCGCGGGCCGACGCAGATCATCACCTTTGAGCGCGCCGGCGGCAACGGCGCCGCGACCATCATGCGGGTGGACGGCCCCAGTAGCCACTACGTGCTGCGGCGGAAAGCCCAGTAGCGAACCGTAGTCTCCGGCAGCACGCAGCAGGTCAGGCCGGGGTCGCGCTGCTCCGGCGGCGCCACGGCACGTACCGGGAGAGAATCTGGAGGTTGTCGCCCAGCAGCTCCGCGGCGGTCTTCTCACCATTCGCCCGGGTGCTGATGTAGCAGGCCCCGCAGGTGTTCTTGCAGGAGAACTCCCGCTGCATGTCGCGGATGTCGTTGAAGTAGGCCATCACCATGGCGCAGGGCGTGAGGCGGCCATCCGGATTGATCACGACAAAGCGATACCCCGCCTGGCAGCCGCCGATGTGCCCCTCCACCAGGAACTGATAGAACTTCCACATGGTCCCCGGTGAGGTGTACACCGGATACCCCTGTGCCTGCAGATCGATCACGTCCTGGATGGCGCGCTTGAGGCCGGCGGCCTTGCCGTTGCCCTTCACCAGGCCCTGGGGATCGTCCATCCGCAGCAGGGAGTACGACGAGAAGTTCAGCCACACGCCCCACCGCTTGGCCAGGCGCGCGATGTCGGGCAACGTCTCGTAGTTCCACGCGGTGATGCAGCAGTTCAGGTTGACGTCGTTGGCGTCCCCGCGCTTCACCAGCTCGGGAATCGTGGTGTCGAGGTGGTCGAACAGGCCCGGGATGCGTCGGAAGCTGCTGTGGCGGTCGTCGGGGAAATCGATGGAGACGGAGAGCTGGTGCATGCCGGCCCGCTTCAGGCGCAGGAACCGCTCGGGGCTCAGGTTGGATCCATTCGTCACCACCACCACCCAGGGGAGCCCGCCCGGCGTCGCGATGGCCCGGATGATGTCGTCCACATTGCCACGGGCCAACGGCTCGCCGCCCGAGATGTTCACGACGGGTGCTTTGAGTTCCCGGTAGATGGCGGCATATTCCTCCGGCGTGCGCCGGGTCTCCTTGATCGGCCCACCCCAGTTGCAGTGCCAGCAGTTGGCCGTGCACGCATGGGTCACTTCAAACGAGACCGTGAGGGGACGCTTGCGCCACATGTTCCACGCCGCGCGCCCGGCCATCCGGATTGCCATGCTCCGAGATACGTTCATCGCGCCTCCCGGGGTGGATTAATGACACGACGCTGCCCCAAGTGCAAGGAGGAACTGGCGGCCGCCGTGCTGCGCTGCTTCTGCGGATACGTCTTTCCCGAGGCCGGCGATCTGCTGTCCGATCCCGATCAGCCGCATTGCGGCGTGTGCGGCCAGGCCATGGGGCTGATGGTGGTCACCTGCCCCGCATGTGGCGCCGACGGATATCCCGCGCTCCGCGCACGGCGAGGCAGGAAGACGCTCGGCGCTCCTCCCGAAGCCGCCGATTCCTGAGAACGTTCTCCAGTCCCTGTTCCAGGGTCCCGCGCTAGCCGTCCCGGAGCACGACCTTCGCCGCATTCGCGCCCGCGGCCCCGGCAATCCCGGCGCCCGGATGCATCGCCGGGCCGCACAGATAGAGGCCACCCACGGGCGCGCGATACGCCGAGAGCTGCGGCATGGGCCGCATGAACAGCACCTGGTCGAGCGCCAGCTCCGCGTGATACGGCTGGCCTTCCGGCCACCCCCACGCGGCTTCGAGGTCCGGCGGCGCCAGCACGGTGCGGGAAACCACGGTGTCCGACAGCGCGGGCACGTGTTCCGCCAGCGTCCGCACCCCGCGGTCTCCCAACGCCTCGCGACGCGCGGCGTCCCACCCGCCGTCCGCCGGCGCATACGGCGCAAACTGGGCGTGTACCGTCACCCGATGCTCGCCGGCGTTTGACCCCGCCTCGTGCCGGGCCTCGAGGTAGGGCTGCTCCGAGATGCGACCGTATTTCGCGTGGTCGTAGGCGCGCTCCAGGTAGTCGAGCGACGGCGCCACGGCCAGCACCTCGAACCCCGGCGCCCGATCGAGCGTCAGCATCACGCGGGCCGTCACCCCGCGACACCGGACGTGCCGGACCGCGCCGACCACGTCCGGATCCAGCCATCCCGGTTCGAGCAGGTCGCACAGCGTCGTCCGGGGATCGGCTTCAGAGATCACGCACGGCGCGGCAATCTCCTCGCCATGGGCCAGCACGACCCCGGTCACGCGCCCGTCGCGCACCGCGATCCGCGCAACCACCGCGCGGTCACCGCGACGGACTTCGACACCCGGCAGGGATTCCAGGACCCGGCCCAGGTTCGACGACGGCGGACGAAACACACCCGGCGGGCTGCCGACGTGATGGTGCAGCAGGCCGAACGCGGTTCCGCCCGAGCGCGGCCCCTGCTTCAGATGGAGGATGCCGGCCGCGCCCACGGCCCCCTTCAGGACGTCGCTCTCGAACCAGTCGTCGAGCAGATCCTGCACCGGCATGGGCAGCAGCCGGAGCAGGTCCAGCATGCCCTGCCGTCCCAGCCGGCGCGCGCGCAGGCCGGTGAGCGCCAGCCGCCACAGGTCCGCCGGCGCGCGGCTCAGCGGGTCGAACGGCGGTGCGGCGTACAGCGCCTCGAGCAGCCGGGCCAGGCGGGCCATCCGCTCGCAGAACGCCGGCCACCGCTCGGCATCGCGCGGGCTCAGCCGGCGAATCGCGTCCGCCGACTTCCGCACGTCGCGCCACAGCTCGAGCCGGCCGCCGTCGGGCAGGGGCACCGCGAGCCACGGGTCCGGAGCCGCCGTCCGGAGCCCGTGCCGCGCCAGCGCCAGCTCGCGCACCACCCGCGGCGGGGTCCAGCCCGCGTCGGGCCACGGGGGATTCCCGTCACGCCGTTCGAGCACGAACACCCGCTTCCCGGCGCGCGCCAGGTAGTGCGCCGCCACGAGCCCGTCGGCCCCCGCGCCGATCACCACCGCGTCCAGGGTCACGACCGCGCCCCCAGGATGGCGCGCGCGGCCATCCGGCCCGAGCCGCCCATGATGCCGCCCCCAGGGTGCGTGCCGGCCCCGCACTGGTACAGGCCGGCGATGGGCGTCCGGTAGTCGGCCCACGCGGGCGCCGGACGCAGGAAGAAGAGCTGCTGGAGCGTGAGCTCGCCATGGAAGATGTTGCCCTCGGCCAGCCCCGCGATGCGCTCCGTGTCGGCCGGCGTGATCACTTGCCGGTGCAGGATGATGGACTTGAGGTTGGGCGCGAACCGCGCCAGCGTGTCAATCACCGCGTCGCCAAAGGCCTCGCGCTTGGCGTCGGTCCACCCGCCATTCAGGTGATAGGGGCAGTACTGCACGAAGATGGACATCACGTGCTTGCCGGGCGGCGCCATGCCGGGATCAATCATGGACGGGATCACGATGTCCATGTACGGCCGCCGCGAGAACTCGCCGTACTTGGCGTCGTCGTACGCGCGCTCCAGGTAGGCCACGCTCGGGCTCACGGACACGGCGCCGCGGAGATGGGGTCCCACGCCGGGGAGACACGTGAAGTTGGGGAGCGCGTCGAGCGCCAGGTTCACCTTGCCGGACGAGCCGCGGAACCGGAACCGCCGGATGTCCTCCACGAACTCGCCGGGCAGGTGCGCCTCGCCGACGAGTCCCAGGAACGTGCGCCGCGGATCGGCGCCGGACACCACGATGGGCGCGGCGATCTCGTCGCCGCTCTCGAGCACGACACCCGTCGCGCGACCGCCCCGCAGCAGCACGCGCGCCACGGACGCGTTGGTCCGGATCTCGGCCCCGAACCCGCGCGCCGCGCTGGCAATGGCCTCGCTCACGGAGCCGGTGCCGCCCCGGGCGAACCCCCACGCGCGGAAGACGCCGTCAATCTCGCCCATGTAGTGGTGCAGCAGCACGTAGGCCGTTCCCGGCGACCGCGGGCCGAGCAGGGTGCCGATGATGCCGCTCGCCCCCTTGGTGGCCTTGAGGGCCTCGGTCTCGAACCACTCGTCCAGGTAGTCGGCCGAACTCATGGTCATGAGCTTGTGGAGCGCGTGGAACACCGGGCGGTCGAGGCCGCGGAAGTGCCGGCCGAGCGTCAGCAGGCCCAGCAGGTCGCGCGGCGACAGCGAGGTCGGATCCGGCGGGCGCATGCCGAGGATGGGCCGCACCGCCCGCGCCAGATGGTGCATCAGCCGGCCGAACTCGTCGTACGCCTCGGCGTCGCGCGGGGAGTGGCGGTACAGCTCGCGCCGGCTCTGGTCGTGGTCGCCCCACTGCGCCAGGTAGTCGCCGTTCGGCAGCGGGGTGAGCGTGCTCTCGAGGGGGAGCACGTGCAGGCCGTGGCGCGGCAACTCGAGGTCGCGGATGATCTCGGGCCGGAGCAGGCTCACGACGTACGAGAACACGGAGTATGTGAACCCGGGAAACACCTGCTCGCTCACCGCGGCCCCGCCCACGCGCTCCCGGCGCTCGAGCACCACCACCCGCTTCCCGGCCTGCGCGAGATACGCCGCCGTCACCAGGCCGTTGTGCCCGCCGCCGATCACGATGGCGTCGTATGGTCGGGCCATGGCGCTACGCCCGCTTCCGGTCGGGGTCGAAGAACGGCTTCGGCACGACGCGCGCAGCCGCGCGCCTGCGCCGGTGCTCCACCGTCAGCTCCATCTCCAGCGCCGTGCCCGGCGCGGCCCACCGCGCCTCGAGGTGTGTCAACGCCAGGTATTTCTTGAGCAGCGGCGACCAGCAGCCGCTGGTGGCGTACCCCACCTGCTCCCCTCCGGGGGTGTAGACCGGCACGCTCGTGCGCCACGCCACGGTCGGCAGACGCGGCGCCAGGCCCACGTTCGCGTACAGGCGCTCGATGGCGTCCCACGCCACCTCCAGTCCCACGAACTTCCATGCGGGCCCGCGCGCCGCTTCGGCGGCCAGGGCCGCCCGCCCCACGAACCGCTCCTTCTCCAGGCTCACCGTCCAGCCGAGGTCCAGCTCGTAGGGCGACGACATCTGGTCGGGGATGAGCGCGTGCCGGGCGGACACGTAGTCCACCTCGAGCAGCGGCAGCCCGGCTTCGATGCGCGCGATGTCCAGCGCCAGGATCCCCGCCGGCGTGATGCCGTACGGCGTGCCCGCCTCGATCAGGTCGTCCCACACGCGCAGCGCGTACTCGGCGTCGAGCCAGATCTCGTAGCCCAGGTCGCCGGTATAGCCGGTGCGGGAGATCGTGACCGCGACGCCGCGCAGCCGGGCCGGCGTGATCTGGAAGTACCGGAGCCCCGCGAGGTCGCGGTCGCACAGCCGCTCGAGGATGGCCCGCGACGTGGGCCCCTGGAGGGCCAGCGCCGCGGTGGTGTCGGAGACGTCGGCGATCGCGACGTCGAGGCCGGCCGCGTTGTCGCCCAGCCAGCGGAGGTTGGGATCCGCGGATGTGAGCCGGAATGTGGTCTCGTCCAGGCGGGCCACGGTGCCGTCGTCGAGCACCTTGCCCGTGGCGTCGCACCACGGCGTGTAGAGCACCCGGCCCACCGCGGCGCGCGCCACGTGCCGCGTCACCACGCGGTCCAGCAACGCCGCGGCGTCCGGGCCGCGAATGACGTACTTGTAGAGGGGCGACACGTCGAGCAGCGCGGCGGCGCCGCGGATGGCGTGGTACTCGCGCTCGTGCTGCAGCTCGTAGGAGCTGGCCACCACGTGGCCCGCCCAGCGTCGCCAGTTCTGGCCCTGACACAGCGCCGCCGTGCGCGCGTGAAACGGTGTGGTCTTCAGCATCGCCGGCAAAACACTACATGCCGGGCCCTTGTGGCGGAAGGCCGCGAGGCGCAGCTTTGCGGCTCCGTGCCCAATGACGAATGACGAGTGACCGACTCCCGAAAGGACGTTCGCCGTGCCCGCATCGTTCGACATGAGCCTCGTCCAGCGCGGCGCCCGCCTGCGGCGCACGCCGTTCTTTGCCGCCACCCAGCGCTACGGGGCCCGGGCGTACACGGTCTACAACCACATGCTGTTTCCGATCTGCTTCGACGACCTCGAGGCGGAGTACTGGCACCTGATCAACCACGTAACACTGTGGGACGTGGCGGTGGAGCGGCAGGTCGAGATCACCGGGCCGGACGCGTTCACGCTCACCAACATGCTGACGCCGCGCGACCTCGCGAAATGCGCCGTGGGGCAGGGGAAGTACGTCCTGATCACCGGCGAGGACGGCGGCGTGATCAACGATCCGGTCCTGCTCCGCCTGGGGGAGAACCACTTCTGGCTCGCGCTGGCCGACAGCGACGTGCTCCTGTGGGCGCGCGGCGTGGCCGTGCACGCCGGCCTGGACGTGCAGATCGGCGAGCCGGACGTGTCGCCCCTCCAGATCCAGGGTCCCAAGGCCAAGGCGGTGGTCGAGGCGCTGTTCGGCCAGGCGGCGCTCGATCTCTCGTACTACTGGTTCCTCGAGACCACGCTCGACGGCATTCCCGTGATCGTGACGCGCACCGGGTGGACCGGCGAGGTGGGTTACGAGGTGTACCTGCGGGACGGCAGCCGGGGGGACGCGCTGTGGGAGCGGATCATGGCGGCCGGGAAGCCGCACGGCATCCGGCCCACGGGCCCCTCGGACATCCGGCGGATCGAGGCCGGCATCCTCAACTGGGGCGCCGACATCACGCTCGACGACAACCCGTACGAGCTGGGCCTGGACCGCCTGGTGGACGAGAAGAAGACGGCCGACTACCTGGGCCGGGACGCGTTGCGCCGCATCAAGGCCGCGGGTGTGAAGCAGCGCCTGGTGGGAATCGAGATCGAGGGAGCGCCCATCGGCTTCAACGCCACCAAGTGGCCGGTGGCCGCCGGCGGGCAGCCGGTGGGCCGCGTCACCTCCGCCATCTACTCGCCGCGCCTCGAGAAGAACATCGGCTACGCCATGGTGCCGGTGGCGCACGCCGCGGCGGGAACGCGGCTCGCCGTCGAGATCCCGGACGCCGGGACGCGTACGGCCACCGTGGTGGAGATGCCCTTCGTGGATCCCGACAAGGCGATCCCCAAGAAGAAATAGGGTGCGAGCGCGCGCTACCTTCGCAACGCGGCCTTCAGCTCCGGGATGATGTTCTCGACGAGAATCCACCCTCCCGAGCCGCCGTCTGACTCGGAGCTCACCAGAAGCATCAGGAACCGCTGATCGTCGGGCGCCACCGCGTAGAACCGGTTGTCGTTGTTGGCCCCGTACGCGCTCGCGTCGAACAGCTCACGCTGCGCGCCCACCTCCGAGGTGCCGGGAGGTCTTTCCGAAACCTCCGCAAGCCCGGTGCGTAGGGGGCCCATCGCGGCCCACGAGGACTTCCCCATGCGCGCGTTGCTTCAGGACCTCCTGCTCGGCCTCCGCACCCTCAGGAAGGAACCCGCCTCCGCCGCCATCGCCAGCCTGACGCTGGCTCTGGGCATCGGCGCCTGCACCATCGCGTTCAGCCTGGTCTATGGCGTGTTCTTCCGCGGGCTCGACGTGCCGGAGGCGAATCGGCTGATCCTGATCTCTCGCAGCGTTCCATCGCGAGACATCGACTTCATGGGCGTGAACAGTCACGATCTCTACGACTGGCGCGCGCAGCAGACGGCCTTCGAGGGGCTGGCGACGTTCGAGACCGGCACCGTGAACCTCAGTGGTACCGAGGGCCCGGAGCGCTACGACGGCGCGTTCGTGTCCGCGAACATCTTCGAGCTCCTGCGCGTGCGGCCCGCGCTGGGGACGGGGTTCCGTCCCGGCGACGACGCGCCGAAAGCGCCGCTCACGGTGGTCCTGGGCCATCGTGCCTGGGAAACCCGCTACGAGGCGGCCCCGGACGTCGTGGGCCGGAGCCTCACGGTGAACGGCGAGGCGGCCACGATCCTGGGTGTGATGCCGGCGGGGTTCATGTTCCCGGCGGATCAGGAATTGTGGGTGGCGAGCCGCGACAGCCGGGCGGACGAGCCGGACCGGCGGCGCGCCAACACCTTCAACGTGTTTGGGCGGTTGACCGACGGCGTGACCCTGGACGAGGCGGGCGCCCAAATGGCCCTGATCGCGCAGCGCTTGGCGGACGAGCACCCGGCGTCCAACGAGGGCGTGACCACCCGCTTCCAGACCTTCATCGAGGATGACACGGGCCCCGAGCTGGTGGCCGTGTTCGGTGCCATGCAGGTGGCGACGATTTTCGTGCTCCTCATCGCCTGCGCGAACGTGGCCAACCTCCTGCTGGCGCGTGCCACCCTCCGGACGCGGGAGTCGGCCGTGCGCACCGCACTGGGCGCGTCCCGCTGGCGCGTGGTCATGCCGTTCTTCGCCGAGACCCTGCTCCTGTCGGTGGCCGGCGCCGTCGCGGGCATGGTGATCGCGTACGTGGGCATCACCCTGTTCGACGGCGCCACCCAGACTGTGGGGAAGCCGTACTACATGCGATTCGCCCTGGACGTCCCCGTCCTGGCGTTCGTGATCGGCATCACGACGATGACGGCGTTGGTGGCCGGCGCGGCGCCGGCGTTCCAGGTCCTGCGGACCGACGTGAACGCCACGCTGAAAGACGAAGCGCGGGGATCCTCGGGGATCCTGGGCGGACGGGTCACTCGGGCCCTGGTCGTGGCGGAGATCGCGCTCTCCTGCGCGCTGCTGATCGGCGCGGGGCTCATGGTGAAGAGCATTACGAGGCTCCGCAACTTCGATTTCCCCTTCGCCACGGACCACGTCTTCACGGCGCGGCTCGGGCTGTTCGAGACCGGCTACCCCGATCGCGCGTCGCGCCAGGCCCTCTTCACCCGGCTCGTGGAACGCCTCGCGGGCCTCCCGGGCGCGCGGTCGG
>DASWHL010000114.1:0-2241 GCA_036398175.1 Gemmatimonadales bacterium | reverse complement strand
ACGGACGAGCAGATGCACGCGCGGATGGACGGTGAAACAGCCGAGTTCCGTACAGCCCTCGCGGCCGTGGAGGCCAAGTACGAGCAGTTCGAGGCCGCCGGGCTCGCGGACTCGGTGGCGAGCCTGTACACCGAAGACGCCTTTGCCGCCTTCGGGAACCAGCCGCCGGCTACCGGACGGCAGGCAATCCGCGACAACGCGGCGGCCTTCTACGCGCTCGGCACGGCCAGCGTGGACATCCGCTCAGCCGCGGCCGTGGCGAATGGCCCGCTGGGCGTGGAGCGTGGGAGCTACGTGTTCCAATTCACGCCCGGCCCCAACGCCCCGGCCGGGATGGCGGCACTGTTCCCGGACAGCGGCAGCTACCTCACCCACTGGCGACTCGTGGACGGGCAGTGGAAGATCGCCGGCTTGGTGGTGAACAGCATGAAGCCGCTCCCGGGGATGGGGATGTAGACGCGGCGGTCGGGTGTTCGTTGCCGTTCGGGCCGCCGTCTACGCCAGCGGCTTCGTCCTGCTCTGGGGATGGCTGGCGGTGGCCGTGCGGCCGTTCGACGCCGAGCTGGGCGGGCCGCTCCACCCGTGGCTCGTAGGGTTCGGGGCCGCCCTCATGCTGGCGGGCGGCGCGCTGGCCGTCTGGTGCGTTGCCGTCTTCGTGACGGCGGGCGGCGGCACCCCGGCCCCGTTCGATGCGCCACGCCGGTTCGTGGCGGTGGGCCCGTACCGCTGGGTCCGGAATCCCATGTACGTGGGCGGGTTCTCGCTGCTGGGCGGCGTGGGTCTGTGGGTCCGATCGCCGGCGATCGCGCTGCTCGCGGCCGCGGGGCTCGGGTGCGCGCACGCGTTCGTCCTGCTGTACGAAGAGCCGGCGCTGGCGCGGGCTTTCGGAGCGGCGTACGAGCGGTACTGTCACCAGGTGCATCGCTGGATCCCACGGCGGCCCGCGAGCCCGGACGGACCCCGAGACCCGGCGGCGCCGTAGACGCCGACGGCGCGCCCGCCGCCACGGTGCCCATGCCGCCCGGCTTCGCACTCCACCAGGTCGCCGCCAGCCACGCCATCGGCCCCTGGCGGGACGAGTTGGACGTGGAGTACGTGCGGGTGTATGAGGTGATCCGATAACGGCCGTGCAGCATGCAGCGATCAGGGTGCAGCGGGATCACCGGCAACGTGCGGGACGCAGAGGGGTCAATCTGCGATCCGCGATCTGCACTCCCACGCTCACTCGTACCGCAACGCCACCCCCGGATCCACCCGCGTCGCCCGCCGGGCGGGAACGAAGCTCGCCAGCAGCCCCACCACGGTGATCACCAGAACGACGATGGTAAACACCGGCGGGTCCTGCGGACTCATCTCGAACATCAAAATGCCGATCACGCGCGTCAGGCCGTACGCCAGGACGAGACCGAGGGAGAGGCCGACGAGGATCTGCAGAGCCCCCTGCCGCAGGACGAGCCGCACGACGTCACGGCTCGTGGCACCCAGCGCCATCCGGATGCCCATCTCCTTGACCCTGCGGCTCACCGAGAAGGAGAGCACGCCGTAGAGTCCGACCGTGGCCATGAACAGCGCCACCGCGCCGACCACGATGAACACGGTGCCGAACACGTGGTAGAACCACGTCCGCTGGTGGATGAATCCCTGCTCGGTGGTCACCTCGTAGATCGGGAGGTCGGGATCGAGCGACCGCACGGCGTCGCGGATCTCCCCGGTCATGGCGAGGGGATCGGCGCGGCTCGTGTTGATCGCGATGCTGACGAAGCTGGGATCGCGCTGGACCAGCGGCCGAAAGAATCCCGCGGGATGGCTTTCGGGCTCGAAGTTGTCCAGGCGCATGTCGGGAACCAGGCCGACGATCGTGATCCACGTGGTGGCGCTGTCCGACGTCCCCTCCCGGAAGCGCCGGCCGATTGGGTCGGTCCCCGGGAAGAACCGGTCCGCGAACGGCTGGTTCACGATGGCGACGGGCTCCCCCTCCCAGGCGTCGTGATCCGTGAACGTCCGCCCCCGCGTGACCGGGATCTCGAAGGTCTCGAAGAACCGCGGGGTGACCGCGATAGACTCGGCGGTCGGATGGTCCTGCTCGCGCGCATACGCTTCTCCTTCGATGCCGATCCGCCACGTGCCCGCGCTCGGTGGCAGGCTGGTGGAGAGCGAGACCGACCGCGCGCCCGGGAGGCCCGCGAGGCGTTCCACGAGCCGGGTGAAGAGGGCCTGGCGCGACGCGCGATCGGGGTAGCC
>DASWHL010000113.1:0-30931 GCA_036398175.1 Gemmatimonadales bacterium | reverse complement strand
CACGAGCAGCGACGCGATCGTGCCGGCCACGCGCCGGGCGGCCTCGGTTTCCCCGCGTTCGATCAGGCCCGCATAGACCGGGATGAAGGAGGCGGACAGCGTTCCCTCCCCCAGCAGATTCCGGATGGCGTTCGGGATGCGGTAGGCGGCGCGGAACGCGTCGGCCAGCTCACCGTTTCCGAAGTAGTGGGCAAAGACCCGTTCCCGGACGAAGCCGAGGATGCGGGTGACGAGGATCCCGGCGGCCACCCGGGTCGCGGCCCGTCCCTCCGCGGCCGCCATCGGTTCACTTCCCTGGCGGGAGCCTTGCGGATTTTTCCTCGACGCTCTCGAGCAGTCGCTGGACGAACTGAGTCTCCTCGCGGAGCGTCTGGGTGAGCTGTGTGAGGTCCGCGACCTCGTCTTCGAGCACGCCGAGACGCTTGCGCATCTCGTCCACCGTCGCGGCGTCCTGCCCCCCGCCGCGGCGGGCCTCCACCAGCCGGTGCAGCACCGGCGAATCGAGCACGATCGCGAGGATGGGGATCGCCAGGAACACGACCAGAATGAGGAACCCGAGCGCCCAGAGCATCACTACATTCTATGGGCCCTGCGAGGGGGCTTCAAGAGCGGCGGCCCACCCGCGTACCTCGGCCAGCGCCGCCGAAAGGAACTCCCGCCCGTACCGGATCAGAAACGGCGGCACGCCCAGCACCCGCTCCTGCGGTTTGCCGAGGGGGAAGAGCGCCACCCGGACGCGGGCGATCTGCTGCACCAGGGTCTCGTTGCGCTGCTTCAGGTGGCCGATCAGCCGCTTCTCGATGTCCCGCGTGCCGGCGAGCGCCGCGTTCCGCGTGGACTCGACCGGCTTCTGCAGCGTGGGATCAATGGTCGCCGCCGCCTCCCGCAGCACGCCGTACTCCCGCTCGAGGGCGTCGCGCAGGGCGGTCAGGGCCCCTTCCGCCGTTTCCGGGAGGTCGCCCCGCACGAGGCGCTGCTCGAGCTGACCCTCCGGCAGCCGGAGGTCGTCGGGCACGAGCGCGTACTTGTCCAGGACCTTCCGCGTCCGCGCCTCGATCACGAGCGCGGACCACCGCGGCACCGGCACCTGCGGGCCGATCCCCAGGGTCTCGTAGACCGGCGCGCACTGGGGGAAGTAGGCCAGCTCCCCCGGGCCGCCCACGTAGGCCACCGTCGGCAGGAGGGCCGCCTCCACCACCGGCCGGAGCAGCACGTTGGGTGAGAACCGCTCCGGCTCGTCCTGGGCGAGCGCGGTCAGGTCCGCCAGGCCGTAGCGCTCCCCGGACCGCCGGGCGTGGTACGCGCCGTTGTCCACGATCAGGCGGTCGCGCCCCTGGGCCCCCTCGAGCATGACGAGCGACGCCCCCTCGCCCACGGGCACCGGCGCCGCGCCGCCATCCCGCTGGAGGACGTCCGCCCGGCGTGCCAGGGCCGCGTCGAGCGTCGCGGCGTGCTCGAGGGCGCCGAGCAGCAACGGCCGCATGGCCTCCTTGGCCGCCCGGTGCGTCGGGTGGAAGACGACGAGCCCCAGGTGACCGAGCAGGTCCGCCAGGGCGCCGCCGAACGCGTCGGCCACGGTGGCGTCGGGCACGTAATGGCGGGCGAGCCACGCCTCGATGTCCGCCCGGAACTCGGTCTCGGGCTGCTCCTGCCACAGCGCGTCGAGTGCCGACGTCACGGCCGGTCCCAGCCGCTCCCGGTACATGGGGGTGAGCGGCGCCTCGGGCGGCCGTTCCGCCAGCGCGAGCCGCGTCAGGTCCGACGATCGTGACAGCTGGTACGTGTGGGACGCCTCGAGGAAGTCGTGGTCGTCGCCGGCCACCCAGAACACGGGCACGATGGGCCGGCCCAGCCCGGCCTCCAGCCGCTCAGCCAGCGCCACGGCCGACAACGCCTTGTACAGGGTGAACAACGGTCCCAGGAAGAGGCCCGGTTGCTGCCCCGTCGTGACGCAGAGCGCGTCACCCGCCAGGAGCGCGTCGAGACCCGCCACCGCGTGACCGGTGGCGGTGAAGGCGGGCCGCAGCGCGGCCGTCACCGGGCCGCCGCGCCGGCCAGCCACCTCGGGCCAGGGCGCCGACGGGAGGCCACCGAACGGCGTCGGGAGAAACTCGAGGGTCATGCGCGAAGCCCGATCAGGATGGCGCGGGGCGCCGCCTCGGAGAACGCGCTGCCGTCGTAGTCCCCGAACCGGTGCCGGACGTCCAGGCCGGCGTTCCGCATGAGAGTGACCAGCTCGTCGCCCGTGAACAGGCGAACGCGCTCGACGAAGCTGCGGCCGTCGTCGAGCAGGTGCATCTCCTTGACGACGTGGCGCCCGTCCGGCGCAATGCACCGCTGGATCACCACCCGCTGGGAACCCACCACCCGCTCCTCCCGCGGCACCAGGTGCCGGCGCACGGCGGTCGCGTTGAGGAAGTCCAGCACGAAGGCCCCGCCCGGCCGGAGCAGGGTCGCGGCGTCCGTCAGCGCCGCCTGATGCTGCGCATCCTCCGCGAAGTACCCGAAACTGGTGAAGAGGTTGACCACGATGTCGAAGGTCCCGACCCGGAACGGGAGCTGGCGCATGTCCGCGCGCACCACCGGCACCGCGCCGCCCGTCCGCACGCGCGCGCGCCCGAGCAGCGGCAGCGAGAGATCGAGACCCACCACGCGCGCCCCGCGGGCAACCAGCTGCGCCGCGTGCCGCCCGGGTCCGCAGGCCAGATCGAGCACGCTGCGGCCGGCGAGCGGAACCAGCCCGTCCACCAGTGCTACGGCCGCTCCCGCGTCGGCGTCGTCGCGATGCGGGTACAGCCGGAGGTACTCCTCCCCGAACCACTGCTCGAACCACTCCGTCACGGGCGTCGTCCCTTGTGGTACGGCTCGCCGCGCAGGATGGTCCCCGCGCGGTACAGCTGCTCCAGCAGGACCAGCCGCGCCAGCTCGTGCGGCAGCGTCAGGTGCGACAGGCTCAGCGCCACGTCGGCGTCCCGCACGAGGCCGTCGGAGAGGCCGTGGGCTCCCCCGAGCAGGAACGCCACGTCCCGGGCCCCGTCCCGCCACCGCCCGACCAGGCGTGCGAACTGTTCGCTGGTCTGGGCGCGGCCCACCCGCGTGAGGGCGACGCGCAGGGCACCTCCCGGCGTCGCGCGCCGCACCCGTTCGCCTTCGAGCCGCTGGGTGACGGCCGGGGTCACGCCGGCGCGCCCCGCCTCCGGCACCTCGCGCACGTCAATCCGGGCTCCCCGACGGATCCGGCGCAGGTACTCGTCGCACGCGGCGCGCAGCGCCGCGTCCCGCACACGACCCACCGCGACGACGTGGAAGGTGGTCACGCGTACATGCCGCGGAGCCGATGGACGGCCGCCACCCGCTCGACCGCGAGCATGTACGCAGCGGTTCGCATGTTGACCTGATGGCGTCCGGCGACCGACAGCACGTCGTGGAACGAACGCTGGATGATGGACTGGAGCCGGTCGTTGACCGTCGCTTCGTCCCAGAAGTACCCTCCGCGGTCCTGCACCCACTCGAAGTAGGAGACCGTGACGCCGCCCGCGTTGGCCAGGATGTCGGGAATGACGAATACCCCCTTCTCCTCCAGGATGCGGTCCGCGCCGGGCGTGGTCGGGCCGTTCGCGCCCTCGCAGATCACGCGCGCCTTGATGCGGGCGGCGTTCTTCCGTGTGATGGCGTTCTCGACCGCGGCGGGCACGAGCACGTCCACGTCCAGCTCGAGCATCTCGGCCTGGTCAATCGGATCGGCGCCCGGGTAGCCCACCAGGAACCGGTGCTCGTGGATCCACTGGAGGGCGTCACCGATGTAGATGCCGTTGGGGTTGTAGACGGCGCCCGACTTGTCGCTGACCGCCACGATCGTGAGCCCCTCCTGTTCCAGCAGCTGCGCCGCCACCGAGCCCACGTTGCCGAACCCCTGGACGGCCACCTTGGTGCCGCGGAGCGGCAGGCCCAGGTGGCGCAGCGCCTCCTTGGTCACGATGACGCAGCCCCGGCCCGTGGCCTCCCGGCGACCCAGCGAGCCGCCCATCTCGACCGGCTTGCCGGTGACGACACCCGTGACCGCGTGGCGCATGTGCATGGAGTACGTGTCCATGATCCACGCCATGACCCGCTCGTTCGTGTTGACGTCGGGCGCGGGGATGTCGGACTCCGGTCCCAGCGTCTCGATCAGGGAGGCGGTGTAGCGGCGCGTGAGGCGCTCGAGTTCCGAGATGGAGAGGACGCTCGGATCGCAGACGACGCCACCCTTCGCGCCCCCGAACGGGATGTTCACGACGGCGCACTTCCACGTCATCCACGCGGCCAGGGCCTTGACCTCGTCGAGCGTCACGTTGAGGTCGAACCGGATCCCGCCCTTGCCGGGACCTCGGGACGTGTTGTGCAGGACGCGGTAGCCCGTGAAGACCTCGACCTCGCCGACGTCGCGCATCACCGGCACGGCCACGATGATCTGCTTCTCGGGCTCGCGCAGCACCTTGTAGAGTCCCGGATCGAGGTCGAGCAGTTCGGCGGCGTGATCGAACCGCGCCATCATGGCTTCGAACGGATTGTCTTCGCTGAGAACCGGATCCTTGCTGCGGCCGATGATCTCGCGGGCGGTCCGGACGCCGGCGGCGGAGGCGTTGGTGTCGGTCATGCCATTCCTGCGGCCGTCCCGGCGGCCGCGTCGGTGCAGCCTGCGTGTTCCGGCGCGCCGGGGAGGCAGGCCGCAAGTTCCCTGGTCACGAAGGCCTCGCCCTCGTCCCACGCGACGGCGAGTTGGGCCACCAGGACCGGCGGGGCATCCGCCGGCCAGACCGGGCGGAGCTTCACCGCGTCCTTGGCGGTGGTAACAACGTAATCGACTCCCGCGGATTCGGCCGCCTGGGCGAGACGGCGGACTCGGCCCGGACGGTAGGGGGCGTGGTCGGGCAGGAACCGGCTGGCCCGCACCCGGCCCGCCCGGCCGGCGTGGGCCGCGAACGCCCGCGGGTCCGCGACCGCGCACAGAACGAACAGGGTCCGCGAGGCCAGCGCAGCGTCCAGCAGGACGGGACCGCCGTGGAGCGGGCGCCACCCGGTGATCGTGAGATGCGCCCGGGCAATCGGGAGGCCGGCGTAGGCTCCCCGCACCAGGGCGCACGCCCGCTCCCCGTCCGGTCCCAGCGCGGTCTTCCGCGTGACGACCAGCACCTGGGCGTGCCCCGCATTCCACGGCTCGCGCCAGGGGCCGGCCGGCAGGCGCGCCCGCGTTCCCAACAGCGCTTCGATCCCCAGCAGCAGGATCTGCCGGTCGGGGGCGACCCGCAGGTGCTGGGCGTTGTCGTCGAGTACCAGGACCTCCGCCCCGCCGCCCAGGGCCGCCCGCGCGCCCCGCACGCGGTCAGGGTCTTCCACGACGACCGCGCCCGGCGCCAGCTCCCGGTGGACCCCCCCTTCGTCGCCACCATACCCCCGCAACAGGACCCCCGGGCGGACGCCCCGCGCCAGAAACCACGCTGCCGCCCACGATGCGAGCGGCGTCTTCCCCGCCCCACCCACCTGGAGACTGCCGATGCCCACCGAGGGGAGCGGGAGGGTGCGGCGCGCCCCCCACCCCGCGGCGAATGCCCGCGCGCGGAGGTGCATGGCGGCATCATACGCGAAGGCGGCAGGCGCCAACGCCAGCCGGCCCGCCGCCGCCGCCGGGTGGCGGGAGGTCCACAGCCGGGTCAGGCGGCCTCCCACGACGCGGCCGGGAAGAGCGCGTCGAGCGCGCGGCCGAGGTCGGCAGAGGCAACGGACGGGTCCCTGTGGGGCAGCAGGGGGCGGCCATACTCCACTACCACGCGTGCGAACGGCCGCGGCACGGTCAACCGGTCCCACGACCGCAGCCGCCAGCAGCGGTCCGCCCGCGCCGTCACGGGAAGCACCGGTGCGCCGGCACGCTGTGCCGCGCGGACGATGCCGGGTTTCACGACGCCAGCCGGTCCGGTCGGGCCATCCGGGGTGACGGCCACCACGGAGCCTGCCGCGAGGGCCTGCAGCAGCCCGCGGTAGCCGGACGCGCCGTGTCGGGTGCTGGATCCGCGTGCCAGCCGATAGCCCATGCGGCGGGCGGCGTGAGCCACCAGTTCCCCATCCCGGTGCGCGCTCACGAGCAGGGTGATGTCCCGGTGGCGGTGCCACCACAGCAGCGGCAGGAGCGTGTGGTGCCACAGGGCAAACACGAACGGCCCAGACGCGACGCGAGCGAGGTGATCGGCGCCCGCGACCTCGAACCGCCAGGTAGCCGCGAGCCCGCGGAAGGCCACGCCGATGGAGCGCGGTGTGAGCCCGGTCATGCGACGAAGCCCAGCGCCAGCTCGGCCGTGCGACGCGCGGCACCGGGCGGTCCCAGCCGTCCCGGCAGCTCGTCGAACGCCGCCCGCTGCCGTGCCGCCGCCGGGCTGGCCGGCGACAACAGCTCCCGCACCGCGCCCGCGATTGCGGACGACCGCACGGCGGACTGCAGCAGCTCCGGGACGACGGGCCGGTCGAGGATCAGGTTGACCAACCCCACCCAGGGGACCGCAACCGCCAGGCGGGCGGCCGCGAACGTCACCGGGTGCATTCGGTAGGCCAGCACGTGGGGTGTTCCCGCGAGCCCGAGCTCGAGCGTGGTGGTCCCCGACTTGGCGATCGCCGCGTCGGCGGCGGCCGCCACGAGGTCCGCGGGCGCCAAGCGCCCGTCCAGGGCGGTGAGCCCGGGAAGCCGCGCCTCGGCCAGGCCGGCCACGAGGATCCGCAACCCCGGCTGGGACCGGCGCAACGCGTCGGCGGCGTCGCGGAACGGCGGCCAGAGCAGGGCCAGCTCCCGCGGCCGGCTTCCCGGGAAGAGCCCCAGCACGGCCGCGTCTTCCGGGAGCCCCAGCCGAGCCCGCGCCGCGGCGCGTGGGATCGGCGCCGCGTCTCTCAACGGATGGCCCACATAGGTGGCGGGAACGCACCGCGCCCGGAAGAACGGCTCCTCGAACGGCAGGATCACCGCCGTGTGGGTCACGGTGCGGCGGTGGCCGGCCACGCGCCAGCGGCCCCAAGCCCAGAACTGCGGCGCGATGTAGTGCAGGACGGGGATCCCGAATCCTGACGCGACGGCCGCGAGCCGGCGGTGGAACCCCGGGTAGTCCACGAGCACCGCCACGTCGTAGTGCCCGGCACGCAGCTCGCGTCGTGCGCTCCTGAGCGCGTCCACGTGTGCCGGAAGCGAGCCCACCGCCTCGACGAGGCCCACGGCCTGGAGGGGACGCAGGTTCCGGATCAGGCGCACCCCGGCCGCCGCCATGCGGTCGCCCCCGATGCCCGCGAGCCGGCAGTCGGGGGCGGCCGTCTGGAGTGCCTGGGCCAGCGACGCGCCGTGCCGATCCCCGGAGGCCTCGCCGGCGGACAGGAAGATGGCGGGCGGGCTCACCCGACCAGGACTCCCCGGGCCGACGTAGCGACGAACGCGACCAGCCGGTCCACCTCCGGGACCCGGGTTGCGCCGAGGCGCAGCTCCTCGATGGCGGCTCCGATTGGCCGGTTGGAGTTGAACAGGAGGCGAAAGGCGTGCTTGAGCGCGAGGCGAACCTCCGGCGGCACCCCGGCCCGGCGGAGGCCGACCGTGTTGATCCCGTACAGCTTGAGCGGGATGCCGGCGACGCACGCATACGGCGGAACGTCCTGGGGAACCCGCGATCCCCCGCCCACGAAGGCGAGCTCGCCGATCCGGACGAACTGGTGCACGGGGGTCAGCCCGCCGATCCATGCGTGACGCCCTACCTGCACGTGGCCGGCCAGCTGCACCGCGTTGGCGAGCACCACGTCGTCGCCCACCACGCAATCATGCGCGACGTGGACGTAGGCCATCACCAAGCACCGCGCGCCGACGCGGGTGACGCCCGTGGCGGTCGTGGCCCGGTGCACGGTGGCGTACTCCCGGATCCGGGTCTCGTCCCCGATCTCGACGCGGGTGGGTTCGTCCCGGTAGTGCACGTCCTGTGGCGCGCTCCCGAGCACGGCCCCGTAGCCGATCAGGCAGGACTGGCCCACGCGGGTGTCGCGCTCGAGCACCGCGTGCGCCTGGATCTCGGATCCGCAGCCGACCTCGACGCCGGGCCCGACCACGGCGTACGGTCCGACGGCCGTGTCCTCCCCGAGCGTCGCGCGGGGATCCACCACGGCGGTCGGGTGGATCCGGGGGCTCACCGGTCTATGATGCGGGCGGCCATCTCGGCCTCGGCGACGCGCTCCCCGTCCACGTACGCCACCCCGCGCATCCGGCAGTTGCGCCCGCGGAACTGGAGCATCTCCAGCTCGAAGCGCAGCTGGTCGCCGGGCACCACGGGCCTCCGGAACTTCACGCCGTCGAGCGACAGAAAGTAGACGACCTTGGTCTCCGGGTTCTCGACGGCGCCCATCAGCAGCATCCCACCCGCCTGCGCCATGGCTTCGATGACCAGCACGCCCGGCATCACGGGGTGGTCCGGGAAGTGGCCCTGGAAGAAGGGCTCGTTGAACGTGACGTTCTTGATGGCGACGATCCGTTCGGCCCCCTGCACCTCCAGCACGCGGTCCACCAGCAGCATGGGGTAGCGGTGCGGCAGCGTGCCGAGGATCTCCTGGATGCCGAGCACCGGCGGCGTCCCCGGCGACGCGAGGCGCCGGAGGGCACGGGCGACCGCGACATTCCCCGCATGGCTGGGCCGGAACGCGACGATGTCGGCGGCCACGCGACCTCCGGTGAGCGCGAGGTCGCCGAGCAGGTCGAGCGCCTTGTGGCGCACGAACTCGTCCGGCCAGCGCAGGGCGCCGGTGGCAAGGCCCGTCTCGGTCAGGGCGAGCGTCGTCTCGGGCCCCGCGCCCAGGGCGAGGCCGCGCGCCTGGAGGGCCGCCTGCTCCGCGACGAAGCCGAAGGTGCGCGCCGCGGCCAGTTCGGTCGTGAACGCGTTGGCCGTCACGTCCACGCAGCGGCTCTGGCGACCGATGAGCGGATGGGCCCACTCGATCGTCACCGTCAAGCGGAGCGTCTGGGCGGGCGCGATCACGTACTGGGCATCGGCGTCGCGCACCACGAGTGGCGCGTGCACCGTCCAGACGGGAGGGGCCGGGCCTTGCCGCTCCGCAGCGCCGGCCGCGGCGAACGCGTCGAGGTAGGGGCTCGCGCTCCCGTCGCCGATGGGCATCTCCGGCCCATCCACCTCGATCGCGAGGTCGTCCAGGCCCAGGGCGTAGGCGGCCGCGAGGCAATGCTCCAGGGTCCGGACTTCGGCGCCATCCGGGCCGAGGGCCGTGCCGCGATCGGTCGAGTGGACGTGGTCGGTCACGGCGCGGACGGGCGCGGCCTTCACGTCGGTTCGGCGCACCGTGATCCCGGCGCCCGGCTCCGCGGGCCGGAGGGTGGCCGTGACGGTGTGGCCGGTGTGCAAGCCGGTGCCGCGGATCTCGGCTGGTCCGGCGAGCGTGCGTCTAGTCGCGGTCGGCATGGTCTCGGGTCATCCGTTCGAGGGTCGGGAGGAGCGGCGTGAGCCGGGCGAGGGCCGCCGTCTGGCGGAGCACGGTCCGGTGGTCGCGCGCCGGGTAGCCCGACACCGTCGCCGCGGCGGGCACGTCCCCGATGACGCCGCTCCGGGCCGCGAGCCGGGCGCGCGGGCCGATCCGCAGTTGACCGGCGAGCCCCGCCTGCCCGCCGATCGCCACCTCGTCGCCGATCGTGGTGGTGCCGGCGATGCCCACCTGTGCCATGATCACGCAGCGGTCCCCGATGCGCACGTTGTGCGCGATGTGCACCAGATTGTCAATCTTGGTGCCGTCACCGATCTCCGTCGCGCCAAGCGATCCCCGGTCCACCGTTGCGTTCGCTCCGATTTCGACATCGTTCCCCACCCGGCACGCCCCGCGGTGCGGGACCCGGCGGTGCCCGTCCGGCCCGGCCACCCACGCGAACCCGTCCATGCCCACCCGGGCGCCGGTCTTCACGCGGGTCCGGTTGCCCAGGGTGGTCTCCGGCGCCACCAGTGCGTGGGGCTCCACGATGCACTCCTCGCCCAGCACCGCGCCATCCCCGATGACGGCGGCCGTGCCGACGCGGCAGTCGCGCCCGAAGGTCACGTCGGTTCCCACGACGGCCCCGGCCCCGATCGCGATCCGCCCCACCCATCGGGTCCGCCGACCGAGGCGCGCCGTGGCGTGCACGCCCCACGAGACGGCGGCCCGGGGCTCGAGCGCCCGGAGCACCTCGAGGATCGCCGCGCGCGGGTCGCCCACGAGGATGCGGGTGGCCGGCCCTTCGGGCAGTTCCTCGAGCGCCGGGGGCAGGAAGACGGCGGCCGCACGGGACCGTGCCAGCGCGGCACGGAGGGAGCGGTGGGTGACGAACGTGACATCGCCGGGGCCGGCCTCCTCGAGGGAGGCGGCTCCGGCGATCGGGATGTTCGGGTCGCCGATCAGGTCCCCGCCGACGAGCCCCGCGATCGCTCCGGCGGTCAGGCGGCCGTCGGCCATGGGATTCCGCCGGGGGTTACTGGCCCTGCAGGCGTTGGACGACCAGCGCCGTGAGATCGAGCGTGCGGTCGGCCGCCACGATGTTGTTGCCGGGCGCGCCCACGTCGAAGATGAACATCAGGTTGCGCTCCGCGCGCAGGCCCTCGATCACCCCCTTGACGCGTTCCTCCAGGGGCGACACCAGCTCCCGCTCGCGCTGCGCGGCCTGCGTCTGCAGCTCGTTGTAGCGCTGCTCCAGGCGCTGCTGCGTCTCCTGGATCTCTCGTTGCTTGGCCTGGCGGCTGGTCGGGGACAGGGCGATCTGCTGCTGGTCGAATGCCCGGATCATGGAGTCGAGCGCGGTCTGCATCCGCTGCACTTCCTCGCGGTACCCGGCGATATCGGTGTTGAGCGTGGACTCCGCGGCCGCGTACCCCGGGACCTGGCGAATGATCAGCTGGGAGTTCACCCACCCGAAGCGGGTGCTCTGCGCGGGGGCGTCCTGCGCGGCCAGGGGTCCCGCGAGCACCGCGAGCAGGAGGGTCGCGCCCACCGAAGGGAGTCGCGCAGCCGGGACGGACGGGAACTGGTTCATGAGGGTCATGCCTGTCGGAGTTAGAAGATGTTGCCCAGCCGGAAGTGCAGCTTCCAGGCCGGCGCCGGATTGCCGAGGAAGTCTACCCGGTCGAAGCCATAGGCGTAGTCCAGCCCGAGCGGGCCAAGCGGCGAGAGCACGGCCACGCCGATTCCGGCCCCGCGGAACAGGCGGGTCGGGTTGAACCGGCCGGGCGACGCCCACACGTTGCCGACGTCGTAGAACGCGCTCAGGTAGAGCGCCTGACTGAGGCGCATCCCGAACTCGGTGGTGCCCACGAAGTAGGACTCGCCGAACGCCTCCACGGTGTTCGCGCGCGTGCCGCTCGCGGAGGGGTCGAACCCCGCCGGCGTGATCGAGAACTCGTCGTAGCCGCGCAGCGGGATGCCGTACTGCGTGCCGCCGAGCGCGAAGAGCTGGCGGAAATGGGGGCCGGCGTCCCCCCACACGAACCCGATCTCGGATTTGAACCCGAGCACGAACTTGACGGGGTTGCTGCCGGGGCGCGTGCCGCCCAGCTGAAACAGCGGCGCGTACCAGCGCCCCTCGCTGGTGAGCCGCCGGAAATTGCCGTTGCCCCCCAGGACACCGCCGTTCAGCGAAAACCGGGCCTCGTAGTAGGAGCCGCCCGTGGCAAACGGCAGATCCACCCGGCGCTCCCGGACGATGCCGATCCCCACGGCGGAGAGGAGGCAGTTGTCGCACGCGAACCGCGAGACGAGCGTCGGGGAATCGTAGTCCGACTCCTCGAGCGTGTACGAGGTCAGCAGCCGCGTGTAGCGCGAGCCGAAGAACGGGAATCCCACCTGCACGCTCCCGCCCCGCGTCCGGATCCGTCCCAGGTCCGCGATCGTGTAGCGGAGCCGGGTGCTGTGCAGGCTGAACGACCCCGAAATCAGGCTCCCCCGGATGGCCGGGTCGCTGTAGGTGACATTGAAGTCCTGGATGTTCCGCCCGAACTGCCACTGGAACTGCATCCGCTTGCCCCGGCCCAGGAGGTTCGGCTCGTCGAGGCCGATGAACCCGCCGAGGCCCGTTCCCTGGCCCACCGACGCGCCGAAGTTGATGTTGCCCGTGCGCCGTTCCTCGACGCGGAACACCACGTCCACGTCCACGCGGTTGTCCGTCGGCTGGATCTGCGGGATCTCGAGGGGCTGCTGGAAGAATCCCAGGTTGGAGACGTTCTGGTAGGCCTGGATCAGCGCGTCCTGGCGGAAGACGTCGCCCGGGACCAGGGGGAACGTGGCGCGCCGCACGACGCCTTCGTGGGTGATCGTGTTCCCGACGATCGCGATCTTGCGAATCGTGGCGGGATCGCCCTCGAGGATCTGCCAGCGCAGGTCCACGAACTTCCGGCCGTCCCCGTCGGTCCGGCGGGACATCACCGGCCGCACGTCGGCGTAGAGATAGCCGTTGTTGCCGTACAGGGTCTGCACCTGCCGGGTCGCGTCGGTCCAGCGCTCGTCGTCGAACCGGTCGTTCCGCGTGCCACCGCCCAGCCCCAGAAAGCCCCCGCCGCTCCGCCGCTCGCCGAACGGATAGAACTGCTGGAGCTGGTCCGTGGAGAAGCGCCGGTTGCCGAGGATCTCGAACGTGCCGACCTCGTAGGGGTCGCCCTCCGCCACTTCGAGCACGAGCTGTCCCTTGCCGGTGGCCTCGTTGACGATCAGCGTGTCCCGCAGGACGCGGAAGTCAATGAACCCGCGCGAGGCGTAGTGCGCCGGGACCCGCTCGCGCAGATCCCGCTCCAGCTCGTTCTCGTTGTAGTCGCCCCGCTGGAACCACCAGAACCCCTCGGGGCCGGTCTTCATGGCGCCGGCCACCTGGCCGTCGGAGAACTGGGTGTTCCCCTCGATCACGACCTGGCTGATGGCGACCCGCCGGCCTTCGTCCACGTCCACGACCGCGCGGACGCCGCCGTCGTCCTGCGGCAACGTCCGGATGGTGGCGCGGCTCCGGTAGAAGCCTTCCTTGCGGTAGAGCGAGTCAATGGCGGCCAGCGACCGCTGCGCCGCCGCGGGATCGTACGGCCGGCCTTCCTCGAGCCGGACGCGGCTGCGGACGGTGCGGACGGTGAGCTTCTCGACGCCGCGGACGCTCCAGCCGAGGAGGACGGGGCGCTCCACGACGGTGAACCGGAGGATGCGGCGTCCGGCGACCTCGCCCTGGGACACCTGGATGTCGTCGAAGTGCCCGCTGCCGTACAGGGTGCCGAGGGCCCGCTGGACGTCGCGGTAGGTGATCTCCTGGCCGAGCGGGATGCTGGCGAGCGCGAGGATCTGGGCGCGCCCCACCCGGCTGGCGCCGACGACGTCAATACTGTCAATGACCGTGGTCAGCCGGCCGGGCGCCTCCTGTGCGGCGGCCCAGCCCGGCCCCGCGGCCAGGGCCGCGGCCAACAGCCCCGCGCGTCGCCCCACCCTATGGTGCCTTGGTGGGGGCCAGCACCCGGAAGGACAACCGGTCGCCGTCGGGGGCGAGATCCACCTCGATCTCGTCGCCCTTCGTGATCTCCTGGAGGAGAATCTTCTCGGAGAGCGGATCCTCGACAAAGCGCTGGATCGCCCGCTTGAGTGGCCGTGCCCCGTACTGCTCGTCGTACCCGCGATCCACGAGGAACCCGGTGGCCGCCTGGGTGCGTCGCAGGGTCAACCCCTCCTCGCCCACGCGGTCGGCGACCTGGGCGAACAGAATACCGACGATCTGCTCGATATGGTCGCGCCCGAGGGGATGGAACACGATGACGTCGTCGAGGCGGTTCAGGAACTCGGGGTTGAACACCCGGTTGATCTCGTCCTTGACCTTCTCGGCCATCCTCTCGAAGCTCGCCTCCACGCTCGCGTCGCCGAAGCCCAGCGACCGGCCCTTCGTGATGTCCCGGGCGCCCACGTTGGACGTCATGATCACCACGGTGTTCTTGAAGTCGATCACGCGTCCGTAGTTGTCGGTCAGGCGGCCCTCGTCGAGTACCTGGAGCAGGATGTTGAACACGTCCGGGTGCGCCTTCTCGATCTCGTCGAGCAGGACGACCGAGTAGGGCTTGCGCCGCACGGCCTTCGTGAGCGTTCCCGAATCCTCGTAGCCCACGTACCCCGGAGGGGCGCCGATGAGCCGGCTCACGGAGAACTTCTCCATGTACTCCGACATGTCCACCCGGATGAGCGCCTGGTCGTCGGCGAACAGGAACCGCGCGAGCGCGCGGGCGAGCTCGGTCTTCCCGACGCCCGTGGGGCCCGAGAAGATGAAGCACCCGATGGGTCGGCGCGGGTCCTTGAGGCCGGCCCGCGACCGGCGGATGGCGCGGGCGATGGCCTGGATGGCCTGGTCCTGGCCCACGACGGACGTGTGAATCTCCTCCTCCATCCGGAGCAGGCGCTGCGTCTCGGCCTCCTGCAGGCGCGTGACGGGAATCCCGGTCCACCGGGATACGATGAACGCGACATCTTCCTCGGCGATCACCGGCCGATGGGTCTCGCGTTCCCGCTCCCATTCCTCCTGGCGCCGCCGGATTTCGCCCTGAAGGTCCCGCTCCTGGTCGCGCAGGCCGGCCGCGCGCTCGAAGTTCTGGTCGCGGACCGACTCCTCCTTGTCCTGGTTGATCTGCTCGAGACGGCCCTTGAGCGCCCCGACGTCCGCCGGCGGCACCTGGGCCGCCAGCCGGGCCCGGGCCGACGCCTCGTCAATCACGTCAATGGCCTTGTCCGGCAGGAACCGGTCGGTGATGTAGCGCTCGGCGAGCCGCGTGGCCTCGTCGAGCGTCAGGTCCGGAATCGTGACCCGGTGATGGTCCTCGTACCGCTGCCGCAAGCCCTTGAGGATCTCCACGGTCTCGTCCACGGTTGGCGGATCTACGATCACGGTCTGGAACCGGCGCTCGAGCGCGCCGTCCTTCTCGATGTACTTCCGGTACTCGTTCAACGTCGAGGCGCCCACGCACTGCAGCTCCCCGCGCGCCAGGGCCGGCTTGAGCATGTTGGAGGCGTCAAGGGCTCCTTCCGCCGCTCCCGCCCCCACCAGCGTGTGCAGCTCGTCTATGAACAGGACGATGTTCCGGTTCTGGGCGATTTCGTTCATCACCGCCTTGAGCCGTTCCTCGAACTGGCCCCGGTACTTGGTGCCGGCGATCACGGCCGCCATGTCGAGCGCGAGCACGCGGTGGCCCCGCAGGGAGTCGGGGGCGTTCCCGGCCGCGATGAGCTGCGCGAGTCCCTCCACGATGGCGGTCTTCCCCACGCCCGCTTCCCCGATGAGAACGGGGTTGTTCTTCTTGCGGCGGGACAGCACCTCGATGACGCGCTCGATCTCCTGCTGCCGGCCGATGGTGGGATCCAGCGCGCCCTCGGCCGCGAGCGCGGTGAGATCGCGGCAGAAATGGTCGAGGGCCGGCGTCTTGGATTTCTTCTCGGACCGCGGCGTCTGCTGGCCCGTGGGGGGCGCGGCGCCGGCGGCCTTGGACGTCTGCGGCACGTCGCCGCCCAGGAGCCGCAGCGTCTCCGCGCGGGCCTGTTCGAGATTCACGCCCGCGTCGGTCAGCACCTGGGCGGCGATCCCCTTTTCCTCGCGGAGCAGGCCGAGCAACAGATGCTCGGTGCCGACGTAGGAGTGGTTCAGCTCGCGGGCTTCGCTCATCGCCAGCTCGAGCACCTTCTTGGCGCGCGACGTGTACGGCAGGTCCGGCGGCCCGGCCGCGGCCGGCGCCTTTCCCTTCTTGACCGTCTCCTCGATCTTCTGCTGGATCTCCTCGAGGTCCACGCTGAGATTGCTGAGCACCGCGGCCGCGACGCCTTCGCCCTCCCGGATCAGCCCCAGGAGAATGTGCTCCGTGCCGACGTACTCGTGATGCAGCCGGGCCGCCTCTTCGCGGGCCATCTGCAGCACTTTCCGAACGCGATCCGTGAAGTTGTAGCCGTTCATGGTGTCTCACTCACGCTTCTGAGGGAGCCGCTCCGCCGCGGGGCTTGCGCCGCGCGTCCTCGTCCAGCAACTGGCGCACGAATTCCGCCCGGATCGCCGGGACGTCCGGATCCGTCAGCGCGCGCTCGGCCCGCCGGGCCACATGGGCCGGCTGGGTAAAGACCAGCAGCTTGTTCAGCGTATATACGCCGACATCGCTGATCAGGTTCAGCCCCGCACCCAGCCGGACGCCGCTGAGCAGGTTCATCGTTTCTTCAAACGAAAGGCCGCGCGCGTACCGCAACAGCCCATACGCCCGCCAGACCTTGTCCGCGATCACCATCGGGGCATTCCGCAGGAGTCGTTCGCGAGCCTGCCGCTCGTAGTCAATGACCTGGCGCACGATCTTCCCGAGGTGATCGAGCAGCTCCTCCTCCGACTTGCCCAGCGTCGTCTGATTGGACAGCTGGAAGAGATTGCCGACGACCTCGCTTCCCTCGCCGTACAAGCCGCGGAACGTCAGCCCCACCTGGGTCAGCCCCTGGAGGACCTTCGCGATCTCTTTCGTGAGGACGAGGCCGGGAAGGTGAATGAGGACCGACGCGCGGAGCCCCGTCCCGGCGTTCGTCGGGCAGGACGTAAGGTAACCAAACTCCCGATGGAAGGCGAAGGGAATCCGTGCCCCGAGCTCGCGGTCGGTCCGCTCGAGATCGGCGTACGCGGCGCCGGGCGCGAATCCCGATTTCACCACCTGCAGCCGGACGTGATCCTCCTCGTTGATCATCACGCCGGTGGCCCCGGCGGTGACCAGCGCGGCCCCGCCTCGCACGACGCTGCCGGGGCCCAGACCGGCCAGGTCCCGGGAGATCAGGTGCCGTTCGTGCAGCAGCTGCCGTTCCAGCCGGCTCAATTCGTCCACGTGGATCGTGACGCCGTGCCCGAGCGCCT
Source organism: Gemmatimonadales bacterium (assembly GCA_036398175.1). Lineage (GTDB taxonomy): Bacteria > Gemmatimonadota > Gemmatimonadetes > Gemmatimonadales > GWC2-71-9 > JAOTWJ01. Next base: position 14,037 of record DASWHL010000113.1, on the reverse strand, counting down.
CGGTGCCCAGCACCGCGGGCACCACCGTGTCGCGCACGCGCGCCCGCTCGCCGTCGCTCGCCCGGGGCGGGAACGGCGCGTCCCGGAGGTTCCGCGCCAGCCGCATCCGGGTGGACAGGACGACCTGCCCTTCCGGCCCGCTCGCATCGAGCCACGGGACGCCCCCGTCCGGCAGGAGGTCGAGATCCAGCGTCACTCGCGCTCCCGGATTTCGTCCCGCAGACGCGCGGCCAGCTCGAAGTTCTCCGACTCGACCGCGCGCTGCATCTGCTCCCGGAGCCCGGCGAGGTCGGGAACCTCGACCGCCGGGCCGCGCGCGTCGCCGGCGCCCCCCGGGGAGACGTACGGCTCGCCCATGTGCCGGCTCGCGCCGTGGACCCGCCGCAGGAGCGTCCGGAGCGGGGCCTCGAACATCTCATAGCAGTGGGCGCACCCGAGCCGACCGGTCTCCCGGAAGTCCTGCAGCGTGGCCCCGCAGGCCGTGCACCGGGTGGCCGCCTCCGCTGTGGGGAGCTGAGTGGCGGCGCCCTTGCTCAGGCTCCCCAGGAGGTCGCCCACGGGGAACTTGGCGAGGCTCGCCTCGGTCTCGATGCCCTGCTGCGCGGCGCACGCCTCGCACAGGTGCTGCTCGGTGTGCGTGTTATCCACGATGGTGGTCAGGTGGATCACCGCGGGCCGCTCCCCGCATCGTTGGCACTGCATCAGGACATCGCCTCGGCCGCGGTGGCGGGACGCAGGCGTCCGTGCTCCAGCCACAAGACCCGGTCGGCGCGCTCGGCCAGATCCCGGTTGTGCGTCGCGACGACCAGGGCCGTGTCCAGGGAACCGGTGAGCCCGGCCAGCAGGTCGTGCAGCGCGCGGCTGTGCCGGTGATCCAGGTTGCCGCTCGGCTCGTCGGCCAGCAGGACTTTGGGGGCGTGCACGATGGCCCGGGCCACCGCGCAGCGCTGCTGCTCGCCGCCCGACAGCTGCCCGGGCCGATGGTGCAGCCGCTCCTCGAGCCCGACCCGGGCGAGCACGACGGCGGCGCGGGTCCGCGCGGCCGACGCGCCCATACCGGCCACGCGGAGCGGCATCGCGACGTTTTCGAGCGCCGTGAATTCCCGGAGCAGATGGTGGAATTGGAACACGAAGCCGAGGTCCCGGTTGCGGATCCGGTCCCGCTCCAGCGGGCCGAGCGTGGCGTAGACGCGCCCACCCAGGCGCACCTGACCGCCCGTCGGGTCATCGAGCGCCCCCAGCAGGTGCAGCAGCGTGCTCTTCCCCGCCCCGCTGGCGCCGACGACCGCGACCATCTCCCCTGGGTACACCGCCAGATCAACGGCGTTCAGGGCCTCGATCTCCACCCGGTCCCCGCCGACGTAGACCTTCCGCAGGCCGGTCGCTTCGATCGCCGGGGTCATTCGTGGCGGATGGCGTCGACCGGATGCAGGGCCGCCGCCCGTCGGGCCGGATGGATGGTGGCGACCACCGCCACGAGCAAGCTCGCGGCCATGACGATGGCCACGTCCAGCGGATCCACGCGGACCGGGATACGGTTGATGAAGTACACGGTGGGGTCGAGCCGGACCAGGTTGCTGCCGTCCACGATCCGTGCGACCACCAGGCCCAGGCCCGTTCCCAGCAGCGTCCCCACGATCCCGATGATGGTCCCCTGATAGACGAAGATCCGGCGGATCCCCGCGGCCGGCATGCCCATGGCGCGCAGGATGCCGATCTCCCGCGTCTTGTCGGTCACGACCATCGTCAGGGTGCTCACGATGTTGAAGGCCGCCACGAGCACGATGAGCAGGAGCACGAGTCCCATGGCGAGCTTCTCGAGCTGCAGGGCCGAGAACAGGGAGGCGTTCTGCGACTGCCAGTCCACCGCGCGGTAGGGGTAGCCGAACCGCTCCTCCAGTTCCCGGCCGACCAGCGTGGCCCGCGTCGGGTCCCGGAGCCGGATTTCGACCCCCGTCACCGCCGTGTCGAGCCCGGCGAACTCCTGCGCGAGCGCCCGCGGGAGGACGGCGTAGGCGTTGTCGTACTCGTACATCCCGGTCTCGAAATAGCCCGTGACCTCGAACGTCCAGTACCGCGGGACGAACCCGCCGACGCTCACGCTGAAGCGGGATCCGCCCGGGGAGATGGCCGTCACCGTCGCACCCGGGAAGGCGGAGAACCGCTCCGCCAGCCGGCGGCCCAGCACGATGCCGCCGTCCACGTCGTCGCGGGTCGTCGCGAAGGCGAGATCGCCCCGGACGAACGTCTGCGGCAGGCTGGTTACCGCGGCGGCGCCGGTGTCCGGCTCGATGCCCAGGACGTACGCCCCCTCGTGATAGTCGTGGCCCGCGGAGAACAGGCCCTGCGTCAGCACGAACGGCTCGGCGGCCACTACCTCGGGATGGGCCCGGATCTCGGGGAGCACGGCCGCCCAGCCGTTCATCCGGAGGCCCTCGCCGAGCGTGAGCAGCCGCAGGTGCGGGCTGCCGATGAGGATTTTCTCCCGCAGCTCGTGCTGCAGCCCGCTCATCACGCCGAGCACGACGATCAGGGCCATGACCCCGATGGTGATGCCGCCCGTGGCGATCAGCGTGATCAGCGACACGAAGCGGGCGGAGCGCCGGCTCCGCAGGTAGCGGCCCGCGATCACGCCCGGGAGGCCGATCACCGATCGCTCCGGAGCTGCGGGAACAGGATCACGTCCCGGATGGAGGGCTGTTCGGCCAGGAGCATCACCAGGCGGTCAATCCCGAGCCCCACGCCGCCCGTGGGCGGCATTCCGTACTCGAGGGCCAGGACGTAGTCCTCGTCCATCACCTGCGCCTCCTGGTCGCCCGCCGCCCGCGCCGCGGCCTGGGTCTCGAGCCGCCGCCGCTGATCGTCGGGATCGTTCAGCTCGCTGAACGCGTTGGCCAGCTCCCGCCCGAGCACGAAGAACTCGAACCGCTCGGCCAGCGTCGGATCGCCCCGTTTGGGCTTGGCGAGCGGCGACAGCTCGATCGGGAAATCCACCACGAACGTGGGTTGCTCGAGCGTGGGTTCGACGTACTCCTTGAACGCCTCGTCCATGAGCTTCGGCCGGCTCATGCCCTCCGGATCCGTCCCGCGCGCGTGGACGGCCGCCCGGAGGGCCCGATCGTCGGCCGCGGTCAGGTCGAGGCCGGCGTGGGCGCGCACCAGGTCCCGGTACGTGGCCCGCCGCCAGGGGCGGCCGAAGTCGAGCGCCGCGCCGAACCGCGCGATCCGGCTGCCGCCGCACAGGGCGCGGACCGTGCTCTCCACCATCTCCTCCGTGAGGGCCATCATGTCTTCGTAGTCCGCGAACGCCTGATACAGCTCGAGCATCGTGAACTCGGGGTTGTGCAGGCGGTCCAGGCCCTCGTTCCGGAAGTCCTTGCCGATCTCGTAGACGCGCTCGAGCCCACCCACGATGCATCGCTTGAGATACAGCTCGGTGGCGATCCGGAGGTAGAGCCGGCGGTCGAGGGCCAGGTGATGCGTCACGAAGGGCCGCGCCATGGCCCCGCCGTAGATGGGCTGCAGCACCGGCGTCTCGACTTCGAGGAAATCCCGCTCGTCGAGGAACCGGCGCAGATGGCGCACGGCCTCCGCGCGGATCCGAAAGACCTCCCGGACCGCGGGATGCACGGCGAGGTCGGCGTAGCGTTGCCGGTAGCGGATGTCCGGATCCGCGAGCCCGCCGTGCTGCTGGCCCTCCGCGTCCGACTTGCCGATGGGGAGCGGCCGCAGCGCCTTGGCGAGCAGCGTGACGGCGCCGGCCCGCACGGTGATCTCGCCCGTCCGCGTCGCGAAGACCGTGCCCTCCACGCCCAGCACATCACCGAGGTGCAGCAGGCCCACCAGCGCGTATCCCGCATCGCCGAGGGCGTCCTGCCGGAAGTAGAGCTGGATCCGGCCGGTGGCGTCCTCGAGGTGGGCGAACGTCGTCTTGCCGTGGCCGCGCAGCGCCACCAGGCGGCCCGCGACGCGAACGGGCGTCTCCTGGTCGGGGGCGAACGCGGCGAGGGCCGCTGCCGCCGTATGCGTGCGGTCGTACCGGTACGCGTACGGCTCGTGCCCGCGGGCGCGGAGGGTGGCCAGGGCCTCCCGCCGCACCGCCTCCAGTTGGCTCTCCGGCGCCTCGCTCACGCGGCCCGGCCTCCAAACCGCTTGAGATACGTCTTGATGAACTCGTCGAGGTCGCCGTCCATCACGGCGTGGACGTCTCCCACCTTCAGCTCCGTCCGGTGATCGTTGACCATCGTGTAGGGCTGGAAGACGTACGAGCGGATCTGGTTCCCCCAGCTGATGTCCGTCTTGGTGGCCTCGACCGCCGCGCGCTTCTTCTCCTGCTCGTCGAGCGCCCGTTGATACAGCGCCGCCTTGAGCATCTTCATGGCCACCGACCGGTTCTTGCCCTGGCTCCGTTCCTGCTGGCAGGACACAACGATCCCCGTCGGGAGGTGGCGCAGGCGGACCGCGGACGAAGTCTTGTTCACGTGCTGCCCGCCGGCGCCCGAGGCGCGGAACACCTCCATCTCGATGTCGTCATCCCGGACGTCAATCTCGATGGTGTCGTCCACGTCGGGATAGACGAACACCGACGCGAACGACGTGTGGCGCCGCGCCTGGCTGTCGAACGGCGAGATGCGCACCAGGCGGTGCACGCCCTTCTCGGCCTTGAGATAGCCGTACGCGTAGTCGCCGGTGATCTCGATCGTGGCGGACTTGATCCCGGCCTCTTCGCCCGGCAGGAGATCGAGCATGCGGACCTGATACCCGTGGCGCTCGGCCCAGCGCGTGTACATCCGCACGAGCATCTCCGCCCAGTCCTGCGACTCGGTGCCGCCGGCGCCCGGGTGGACCGTGAGCAGGGCGCCCCGCAGGTCTTCGGGGCCCTGGAGCATGGTGCGCAGCTCGAACGCGCGGAGGTCGGTGGTGGCCCGCGCAAGCTCCTGGGTGAGTCCGGCCGTGATGTCGGGGTCGGGATCGTCCGCGACCAGGTGGGCAAGTTCGAGCGCGTCCGCGATCCGCAGCCGCAGGTCGTCGTGGGGTTCCAGCCAGCGCTTCAGGACGCGAACGTCCTCCACGACCGCGCGGGTCCGCTCCGGTTGATCCCAGAACCCGGGCTCGGACATCCGCCCTTCGAGTTCCGTGAGGCGGGCGCGCTTGGCGTCCAAGTCAAAGATAACCTCGGAGTTCGCCGAGTCCGTCCCGCAACGCCGTGAACCCCTCCACCAGATTGATGTCGCTCACTCCGCGCTCCCTCGGATCCGTATGCGACGGGCCGTCGCCTCCGGGAGTCGAAGGGACGGCCCGCCCATGCGTGCAATATAGGCCCGCACAAGGAGCGAAACCACCCGGCGGCCTAGAACAGTTGCTGGCCTCCGGCGAGGATCTCGTTCAGCGCCTCCCGCCAGTAGGGCGTGCTCGTGGCCAGCGCCTCGCCGACCTGCTCCACGTACTCCTCCCAGCTCTTCTGAATCTCCTCGTCGAACTCGGTCTTGAGCGTGCCGGCCGCCAGCGCGCGCTGCCGTTTGGCCGGCTGGTAGACGATCATGTCCGAGACGAGCGCCCGGGCCAGCCGTCGCGCCTTCTGCTTCGGGTCCTTCTGCAGGAACGGGTTGATCGGCCGGACCGCGGTCGCCTCCGTTGGCGCCGCCGCCGGCTTGGGCGGTGCGGCGGGCGGAGCGGGCGCCCTCGGGACGGCTGCGGGCGGAGCGCTGGCCGCGGCCGCCGCGGGGGGTGCTGCCGCCGGGCGCGGAGGCGGGACCGTGACCGGTTGTCCCGGCGTGGGCCGGAACACGGGGGCCGACGGCCGGGCGACCGGTGGCGCCGCCGCGGCGGGCGTTGGTGCAGGGGGCGCGGTGCCCCGTGGGGCCACGAAGGGCTGACTGAGGCGCGGTGCGCGCGCGGCCGCGGCCGGCGGCGGTTCCGGCGTCGGGGGCGACACCGGTGCGGGTGCCGGTGGAGCCACCACTGCCGCGGCCGGGACCCGCGCCGGTTCGGCGACGGCGGGCCGCGGCGCTGCCGCCCCGTCCCGGCGGACGTCAATCGTCGCGGCGCATACCGCGCACCGGGCGCGCACGCCGGCCTCGGGGACCTTGGCCGGGTCCACGCGGAACACGGTGCGGCAGGACGGGCAGCGCACGTTCATCGTCTGGACTCCCTCCTCACTCACGCCTCCTCGGACTCGTCGTGGCGCCGATCCACCACGAACACGGAGCCCGGCAGCGTCTTGGCGTAGCTCTTCATCTCGGTGGCCAGCGTACTCACCTGCGCCGGGTGCGTGAACGTGCGCCGCTCGTTGGTGACGATGCCGATCGAGAGCGTCATCAGCGGCACTCGGTACAGCTGGCCCCGGCGGTCCTTCCCGAAGAAGTATCCCGCCCGGCGGTCCGGTTCGGAATACTGGAACGGAATCAGCGTGTCGAACACCTCGATGACCTCGGTACACACCGCCGAGACGTCGTGCCCGCTCACCACGAAAATGAAATCGTCCCCGCCGATGTGGCCCACGAAGCCGTTTCCGGGGCAGAGCCCCCGCACCACGTCGCGCAGCATGCGGGAGAGCAGAAAGATGACACGATCGCCATCGTAGTAGCTATAGCGGTCGTTGAACTCCTTGAAGTGGTCGAGATCCGCGTAGCAGACCGCGAAGTGTTCCTCCGACTCGAGCCGGCGGCGGATCTCCCGCTCGATGTCGGTCGTGCCCGCCAGGCGGGTGGACGGATGCACGGCCACCGCGGTCTGGGCGCGGGTCAGCAGCGCGTCGAGCCGGGCGGCCTGCTCCGACGCGTCGAACAGCGGCGTGATCACTTCGTCCGCCCCGATCTCGAACCACGCGCGCGTCGCCTCGCTGTGGTGGCCCGGCGCCACCACCGCGACCGGAATGACGCCCGTATAGGGATCCAGCTTCAGCGCCTCGCACAGCGCGTGCCCCTCGGCATCCGCTTCGGCGGCCACGACTATCATGGCGGGAAGGCTGCGGGCCGCGATCATCTCGACCTCCGCGCGCGTTCCGGGACGGACGATCGGCAGGCCGCGACCCGCGGACCACGCAGTCACGAGGTCGGGAACCGGCTGGTCTGCCGGCCCGAAGAAGATCACGGATTGGCGGGATCGCACCTCGTGCCCCTCACTCGTAATTGCATGGCGGGTCGAAACTTACGGGCCGCCAAGAGAGAAGTCAAACACATGCGTCACCGTTGGAGGCCAATGGACACGACGGCGGAGAACCCGCTCCGGCGTCCCTGCCTGGCCGTCCACAGCCCGGTCCGCAGCTCGACCGGAAGTCGGGTTCCCGTCAGGCGCTCCGTGATGAAAGCATCCACGGCGCTCAGCAGGTGGTTGACCAGCAGAATGCCGAGCGTCGTCGTTGCCGCCCGGAACGCCTCATCGCTCGCGCTGATCGTCTGGCGATAGAGATCCTGCTCGAGCCCGGCGTTGCGCCACGACCACTGGAAGTTCGGGCCGATCGCGCGGCTGGCATAGAACGTCAGGGCGCGCTGGTACTCGGGGGAATCGGTCGGCGGGATCTCGTCCGGATTGGGAAAGAACGTCGTGCGGGCCAGGAGCCAGATCTGCCCGTTGTAGGTCCGTTCGTCGGTCGGGGGCACGAGGGCGGGGCCGGGATCCGTATCGAACGGGCCGCTCTCCACCCAGCGGCCTATCTGCTCGTAGTACTCGAAGACGGTGTCCTGGGTCACCGGACTGTACGGCGCCCGGGCCACCACGGTGGCCAGCTCCCGGTACCGCTCCTGATCGCGCCGACCCTCGGAGTTGAAGGTCAGGGTTCGCGTGATGAGCAGTGCTTCCGCCACCAGATACACCGCGCCGCGGGTGTGGCCGCCGAGGAGCTGCCCCGTGCCCGGTACGAGGAGTGAGGCCAGGGGCCGCACCCAGAGGGCCTTGGTGGGCTCGGACAGCAGTCCGTGTCCGCCCGGCCCGGGGGCTGAAGTTGGGGGGACCTGAGCCCCGAGCCCGCCGGCGGTGGCGAGCGCCAGCGCGAGCACCAGGGCCGGCGGCCCCGGGTTCACAGCTGCACCCTGAGGGCGATGTGGAGGGGGTCGTCGAAGGCGCCGGTCTGGTAGAACAGGCGCGTGAGGTCCACGATGAACCGGTCGAACCGCAGGCCGACGCCCAGCGAGGCGCCGCGGGACTCCGACTGGAGGAACGCGTAGCCACCGCGCAGGAAGATCGCGTCCCCGTAGGCCACCTCGACTCCCGTGCGGGCGTCGGGGCTCCCGTACTCGCCCCAATCGTCCTGCAGGTCGAGCAGCACCCGTGCGGCGACGTCCGGGCTCGCCCCGATGGCGCGCAGTGGCAGCCGGTACTCGACCCCGAACGCGACCTGCGTGGGCAACGGGTCAGCCTGGGCCTTGTTCTCGAGTTGGAGCTTGAACCCGGCGTGTCGGACGACGATGCCGAGGCGGAGGGCATCGGCCGCACCCAGCGCGACCTGGGCCCCGACGTCCACGGCGTGGGTGGTGCCGCTCACGTCACCCAGCTCGCCGCAGTTGCCCTGACAGTCCTGGCGGAACTGGACCAGCTTGTAGCTCACGCCCAGCGCGACCGCGCTCCCGATTCCCGTCGCATACGACGCCAGCAGCTCGACATTCTTCGGGGCCAGGCGTCCTTCCGGCAGCCCGCCGTCGGGCGGGCGGGTGGGCTGCGACCCGTAGTCCACGAGGTACGCCGTGATGCCCGCGGTCCCGAGCCGGCTGGCTGTGAGGTAGATCGAGAGTGCGGTGTTGTCGGACGCGAACGTGGACGCGTGCTGGACGCCGAACTCGCTCGAGGCGAGGGTCGCGAGGCCCGCTGGGTTCCAGAACACGGCCTCGCTGCTGCCGGATGCCGTGCTCCCCGCCTGCCCAAGGGCCGTGGCGCGAGCGCCAATCGGGAGCAGGAGGAAGGCCGCGCCGCTCGCGACCGAGCCGCTCTGGCCGGCCGCAGCGGACGGCAGAACAGCCACGAGCGCGAGGGACAGCCAGGCCGGACTAGAGCGGCGTGGCCTCATCAATCAACATGATCGGGATGTCATCCTCGACCGCGTACCGCAGCCGGCAGGCATGACAGACCAGCTCCTCGGCCGGCGTGGTCCGGTGCTCGAGGTCGCCCTTGCACTTCGGGCAGACGAGGATGTCCAGCAGATCCTGCGAGATGCTCATGGCGCCTTCTCCGGCGGGGGTTGGAAGCCCAGGCGACGCAGCGCGTCCGGCTGGGAACGCCACTTCGGCAGCGTCTTCACCCACAAGTCCAGGTACACCGGTTGCTGCAGGAAGGCCTCGATCCGCCCACGGGCCTGGGTGCCGATGCGTTTGAGCATGCGACCGCCCTGGCCCACGACCATGCCCTTCTGCGAGTCCCGCTCGACGTACAGGGTCACGCGAATATACAGGGGGGACGAGCCCTCCCGGAACTCGTCCACGTCGGTCGCCAGGGCATAGGGCAGCTCCTCACCCAGGAAGTCGAACGCCGCCTCGCGGACGAACTCGGAAACGAAGAACCGGGTCGGCTGCGTGCTGAGGTCGTCCGGGTCGTAGCGGAACGGGCCGGGACGCGCGCGACCGGCACACCACGCGAGGACCTCCGGGATGCCGGCCCCCGTGCGGGCGGACACGACGAGGTGCGCGGCCGTCCCGGAAGCCGTGCGGCCCGGGCTGAGATCAGCTTTCGTGCGGAGCAGCAGCTGAGGCGTGCCGGTCGGCACGGCCCCCGGGACGAGCGCGGCGAGCGACGGCACGTCCGGGTCGCCCTCGGGCACCAGATAGAGAATGCCGTCCGCATGCTGCAGGACCCGCAGGGCATCCTGGAGCATGGCGCGCTGCAGCAGGTAGGTCGGGTCCAGGAGGCCGGGCGGATCCACGAACAGGAGCTGGACGTCCGCCTCAGTGCGGAGGCCCATCACCGGCAGCCGGGTGGTCTGCGGCCGGGGAGACGTGATCGCCAGCTCTTCCCCGACGAGTGCGTTGAGCAGGGTGGACTTCCCGGCGTTGGGCTTTCCGGCCAGGGCGATCGTGCCGAAGCGGGTCGCCCCGGCGTCTGGGGGGGTCATGACAGGCGGTACTCAGCAGATCGGAGGCCGCTGGGCCCCCGGGAGCATGTCCACGATGCGGCGCCCGCCGATCGTGGTGCGAGAATCGCGCGCGGCCATCGCGGCCACGCACGTGCGGGACTTGCCGCGGCCGCCCACCTTCGGGTCACCCACCCCGAGCGGTACGCCCGCGGCCGCGGCGCCGCGGGCCACGCCAGTCAGCACCCGATCGAGCAGCGCAAACGACCGTCCCGCATCGAGGACCTGGCCGACCATGAGGCATCCCGACTCCGCTCCCATCATCGCGAGATCGTTCAGCGTTCCGTGCACCGACAGGGTTCCGAAGTCGCCCCCTGGGGAACTCGAGCGGGGGTCCGACGAAAGGTATCCGTCGAGACGACGAGCCGCCCGGCCGCCTCCTCGAGCGGGTTGCCCCTGGCGTCGGGCGCGGCCACCCCCTACACATACGAGTCCCCTCCTGGGCCGGAGTGAACCGCATGCCGTACACCTGCCGGCTCCTTGTCCTGCTCGCGGCGACCGCCGTGCTCGGCCCACGTCCGGCGGGCGGCCAGCAGCTCACCCCCGACCAGATTGCCTGGCTGCGGGGACATGCGCGCGACCCTGAGATGGGGGGGGGCTGGGCACGGCGCGCGGCCCAGGTGCGCGCCCAGCGGGAGGCCTTGGCCCGGACGGGCCAGCTCACCGGTCTGACCCCACCGGCGGCGGCGCGCAGCGGGGCCGCGCTCAGCGGCCGGCTGATCGTGCCGCTGGTCGCGGTGACCTATCCGGACGTGACGCCGCCCTTCCCGGTCGCCACGCTGGCCGACGCCATCTTCGGCACGGGCGGCGGCCCGGATACCGTGACGCTGGCCGAGTACTACGCGGAGGTGTCCAACGGGCTCCTCTCCATCGAGGGGCTCGTCACGGACTGGCTCACGCTCGACAGCGCCGCCGCCTACTACCTCACCACTGCGGAGTACGGCTGGCCCAATCGGGGCCGGTTTTCCGAGTGGGGCGCGTCCGTGATGGCCCGCGCCGACGCCGCCGTGGACTTCAGCGCGTTCGACAACGACGGACCCGACGGCGTCCCCAACAGCGGCGACGACGACGGGGTCGTGGACCTGCTGCTGATCATGTACGCCACGGACTGCGGCGGGGAGTGGCGAAACGGCTTCATCTGGCCGGGCGGCGGCTCGCTGTACTACTCAACGACCGACCCGTCTGCCCGCGGCGGGATGATGGTGACGGGGCCCGTCGCGTTCCAGGGCGCCCAGCGCTTCTCCGTGTGCGCGCCGGCCTATGCCGGCGTCGTGACCCACGAGACCGGGCATGCGTTCGGCCTCCCGGACCTCTACGACTACGACTTCAGCTCCCAGGGCATCGGCTGGTGGGGGCTGATGGGCTACGGGCTCTACCAGACCGAGTACGCGCCCGCTTACCTGAGCGCGTGGTCGCGCGAACAGCTGGGCTGGGTCACGGTCCAGGACGCCGCCACGGTCGCGCGTCTGTCCCCGACCGAGCTGTCGCACGTGGTGCTCCGCGCCAACCTTCCGGGATCGCGTGAGTACTTCCTGATGGAGAACCGGCGGCGTATCGGTACCGATGCCCACCTGCCCGGTCAGGGACTGCTCATCTGGCACGTGGATCCGGGCGTGTTCGCCATGACCGACGAGACGCACAAGCTGGTGGATCTCGAAGAGGCGGACGGGGGCGACCTCGACGGTTCGAGCTTCGGTGACGGGGGGGATCCGTTCCCCGGTACGATCCACACGAGCTTCGGGCCCGGCACGATACCCGGTAGCGAGCGGTACGACGGGCGGCATTCGGGGCTCCTCGTCGAGGAGATCGTCGTGCATCCGGGCGGCGACGTCGGTCTCACGGTCCTGGCACCGCTGGGCGGCGACACGGTCGTTGCCGGACTGGCCGGAGAGGCGGGTTCCGGGCGCGGGTACGCGGTGCTCCTCGAGTCCGGGGAACGCATGCTCTGGGTCCGACTGTCGGGAGGAACCGGGGACGCCGACCTCAGCGTCCAGCCCGTGCCCGCGCTTCCGGGCGCGGGGTGCGAACGGACGGCGGTCGGGAGCGTGGACGATTGCATCATGGTCGCGCCGGCCGGCGGCGTCTGGCGGGTGGTCGTGCGGGGCGCCACGGCCTACGCGGGGGCATCGCTCGCGGTCCGCACGTCGCACCCCGGCGCGGTTCTCGCGCTCGCCCCCGTCGCCCTTGCGGACACGGTGCTCACCGGCGAGGCGGACCGGACGGCCTCGGTGACGGTGCAGAACGTCGGCGGGAGTCAGTTGGCGTGGCAGCTGGGTGCGATCCCCACGGGCCTCGCGCCCGCCGAAACGTCGGGGACGCTGGCGCCGCTCGCCAGCGACGCCGTTCGGGTCGCGTTCGACCCGGCGACGCTGGCCCCCGGGACGTACGATCTGGGGCTCGCGTTCGGCGGCAACGCCGCTAACGGCACCGTGACCCTCCCCGTCAGCCTGACCGTCGTCGCGGCCTTCACCACGGCCGAGTTCGCGGGCGCGTTGCTGGGCGGACCCGCCCTGCCCCCGGACCAGGCGGCCTATGCCGACGGCCGCGGGAACGCCAACGGCGGGGTGGACCTCGGCGACCTGGTGGCCTGGCTCGACGGGACGGCGGCGCGCGCTCCCGGAGCGGCCGCCGTCCATCGCCGGACGGGAGGCCAACGGTGACGTGCGGCACCCGGGTCCGGCTCGGTCTGGCCGTGACTATGGTACTCGCCACGGGCGGCGGGTGCGGCGAGGCGGGCCCGGATCTCGACAGGGTGGACCTGTTCGTCTCGGGTGTCACCGCGGGGGATCGCGCGATCCTGGTGAGGATTGGGGGCGTGGTCGAGGGGGTCGAGCCGGAGGATCCGTATCAGGCGTTTCTCGGCGACCCCGGGGAGCCCACGTTCCTCGCCTTGGTGGCGGAGTCCGGGCGTGGCCTCCCGGTCACTCCCGTGCGAGTGGCCCGCCTGCTCGTGCCGGACGGCGCAACGGCCGAGGCGTATGCGGTGACGGTGGTGGAGGTCGCCATGTCCTCGTACGATCTCCGTCCGGCGGCCGAGCTTGGCGCGTATCAGGTCACGATCGGGACGCGGCCGGACTGACCCGACGCGTGCGACTGCCTCGTTCCTGGCGCTGCCGCTGGACGTCACGGGGCCCGCCCCGGAACATCCGGGGCGGGCCTGGCATGGGGTCGCGGGCGGTGGCCGGCGGGCCGTGCCGCTAGTTCGCCCGCCGGCCGAGCCCGTGAGGCCCGGCGTGGTCACGCTCACCGACGCGGACGACTGCCAGGCGTAGCGCCCGGCCCCGCCGAACTCCACGGTCTCCTCGTAGCTCCGCGCGCCGCCCCCGGTGGCGCTGGTGACCCCGCTGGCGTTCCCGGAGTAGAGCATCCACCGGCCTCGCAGGGCCGCGACGGCCTGGGGATTGGCCTGCGGTCACGTGCGCCTGAGCGACATCCCCATCTGGTTCTGGCCCAGGTAGCGCGCGGTCATGGCCTGCATGCCCTTGATGGTGGACGGGGTCGCCGGGCCCATGGGGGTGCCGGTGAGACCGAGGGCCTGGAAGAAGCCCTTGGCCAGGTCGGCCGCGACGTCGGTGAAGCTCTGGTACATGCCGGGTGCCACGTAGATGAGGGCGCCGGAGGGAGCCGCCAAGCCGTGCACGCGGCCGACCTGCTGGGCGAGCTGCCAGCCGGCGGGGACGACATAGCCGAGGTTCCAGGATTCGAACGCGGGATTGGCCTGGGCGTGGAGCGGGGGCGCCGGCGCGGCGGCGATCGCCGCGGCGAGGGTGGCAACGCGACTGAGGGGCATGGCGGTCTCCCGTCGAATCGGGCTGGTGGTCCGCTGATCTTGGCCGTGGGCGGTCCGGAAGTCAAACGGGCGGGGGCGAAGGCAACGAAGCCCGGAACGCAGGGCGTCCCGGGCTTCGAGGGGGGTGGCTGGCGGCGGCCTACTCTCCCACGTCGTCTCCGACGTAGTACCATCGGCGCTGACGGGCTTA
>DASWHL010000112.1:0-46708 GCA_036398175.1 Gemmatimonadales bacterium | reverse complement strand
ATCCACCCAGGTCCACGGGCGGGGACCCGGCGGGGGCCGCCGGCACGGGGGGGCTCGCCCACCGCCGCTCCACCTTGGCGTACAGCTCCGTGGGGCGGAACGGCTTGGCCAGGTAGTCGTTCATGCCCGCCGCGAGACAGGCCGCCCGATCCGAGTCGAGGGCGTGCGCGGTCACCGCGATGATCGGCAGCGACGCGAAGCGGGGATCCTCGCGGATCCTGCGGGTGGCGGTGATGCCATCCATCTCGGGCATCTGGATGTCCATCAGCACGGCGTCGTACGACTGCCGCTGCACGGCCGCGATGGCCTCGCGCCCGTTGGTCACGACGTCTACCGTGTGGCCCCGCTTCTCGAGCAGCTTGGTGGCCACCTGCTGGTTGATCTGGACGTCTTCGGCCAGGAGCACGCGCAGGCGACGGCGACCCTCCCGCAGCGTGTGCTTCGTGATCAGCGACGGCGTATCGCTGCCGGGCGCCGCGCGGCCGATGACCGCCGCCACGGCTTCCGCCACATCCTCTCCACCGATCGGCCTGGTGAGGTAGGCGTTGATCCCGAGCGCGCGACAGCGCTCCGCGTCGCCCCGGACGCCGGCCGGCGAAACCATGACGATCGGGATCGTGCTCGTGCGGGCATCCTGCCGGATCGTCTCGGTCAGGTCAAACCCGCTCCCGTCCCGCAGGAATGCATCGAGCAGGATGGCGCGGAACGGTGAGCCGGCCTCGCCCGCTTCCCACAGCAGCCCGAGGGCCACGGTGGAGCTTTCCGCTTCCGCCACCACGGCACCGGCCGCCGTCAGCCGGGCGCGGGCCAGCTCGCGCGCCGCCGCGTTATCGTCCACCACCAGCACGGGCAGCCCCAGCAACGGGCTCGGGCCCGGGTCGGCTGCCGGCTCCGGCTCCGTGACGGCCGGGGCGAGCGGCAGGACGAACCGGAATTCGCTCCCGCAGTCCACCTCGCTGGTGACCGTGAGCGTTCCGCCCAGGGCCTCCACGAGGCGATGGGTGATGGCGAGTCCCAGCCCGGACCCACCGTGGCGGCGCGTCAGGCTCGGCTCCACCTGCCGGAACTGCTCGAAGATCGCCTCGCGCATGTTGGCCGGGATCCCGACGCCGGTGTCCCGGACGCCGACGGCGATGCTGCCCGGCCCGGCCGGCGCGACTGTCACGGCAATCTCCCCGGCGGCCGTGAACTTCACGGCGTTCTCCACGAGGTTCGTGAGAATCTGCCGCAACCGCCCGGGATCGCCGCGCACCATCCGGGGGGTTTCGGGGTCAATCGCACAGTCCAGGGCAACGCCGTTTTCCAGGGCCTTAGGGGCGTGGAGGCGCGTCACCGACTGTGCCACGGAGTGGAGGTCGAAGTCGCTGGCGTCGAGGTCGAGTCGTCCGGCCTCGATCCGGGAGAAATCGAGTACGTCGTTGACGACCGCAAGAAGCCCCTGCGCGGACGTGCGGATCAGCTCGGCCGCTTCCCGCTGCTCGGGCTTCAGCTCACCCTGGAGCAGGAGCTCCGTCATGCCCAGGACGCCGTTCATCGGCGTGCGGATCTCATGGGACATCGTCACGAGGAACGCGCTCTTCGCCCGGTCGGCGGCCTCCGCGGCGCGCCGCGCGTCGGCCAACTCCGCCAGGAGGCTCGGCGGGCGGGCGGGAACGTCGGAGGACGCGGACCGCGGCGCGGGCGCCGCCGCCTCGGGCGGCGCGTCCGGGCTCTCGCCCGGATCGCCGGCCTCGGCGACCCCCGGCAGGTCGTCGCGCACGAACTCGAGGGTCTGGCGCCGGCCGACGGCGGACCTGAGCGCCGTCACGACGTTCGGGTCCAGGACGGTGCCCGCCAGTTCCTGCATGCGGGCCACCGCCGCCTCGGGCCGCAGCGGCTCCTGGTAGGGGCGGGCGGTGGTAAGGGCGTCGTAGACCTCCGCGGCTTGAATGATCCGGGCCCCGAGCGGGATATCGTACCCGGCCAACCCGTCCGGATACCCCTGGCCGTCCCACCGCTCGTGATGGCCGCGGACGAAGTCCGCGACCGGCCCCAGGTGCGTCAGGGGGGCCAGGATCCGGGACCCGATGACCGGGTGTTCCTGGACGTGCAGGTATTCCTGCTCCGTGAGCGCCCCCACCTTGTCGAGCACGGACTCCCGGATGCCGATCATGCCCAGGTCGTGGAGCCGGCCGGCCGCGCGGATCTGCTCGAGCTCGTCGTCCGGCAGCCCGAGCTGGGCCGCGATGGTGGCGGCGAACTCCGCCACCCGGGCCGAGTGGCCAGCCAGGAACGTGTTCTTGGCCTCGAGCACCGCGACGAGCGTCTCGAGCATCGCCACGGTCAGCTCTTCCTGACGCCGGCGGGCGTGCTCCAGCTCGAGGGTCCGCTGCCCGACTTCGCGCTTGAGCCAGCCGGACAGCTCCCGGTCCTGGGCCATCGTATCGCGCTTGCGCAGCGCCTTGGCGAGCGCGCGGTCGAGCGCGTCGAGGACCACCGGTTTGGTCAGGTAGTCGAGGGCGCCACGCTGCATGCAGGTGGAGACGGTCTGCGCGTCGCCCTGGCCGGAGAGCATCACGATGCCGACGTCCGGGTCAATCTCGAGCACCTCGGGAATGACGTCGGTGCCGGTCATTCCCGGCAGGCCGATGTCGAGGAGCACGAGGGCCGGCCGCGCGTCGTGCATCTGCTGGAGCGCGTCGGCGCCCGACGCGGCCTCCAGCACGTCATATCCGCGTCGCGCGAGGAAGCGGCTGAGCGTGTTCCGCACGCCCTCCTCGTCGTCCACGATCAGGACCCGGGTCGGTTGGGTCTCGCTGGGAATCGTCATCATGCCGCTCCTGCAATGGGCGCGTGGTCCCACACGCCCTGTCGAGTCATCAGCTCCCGGCGAATCGCGACGACCTCGTCACGATCGGCGAGGAACGCGTCCAGCACTTCGGGATCGAACTGCCGCCCCCGCTCCGCCGCGAGCATCGTGAAGACGGTGTCCGCGGGGATGGCGGCGCGGTACGGCCGGTCGGTCGTGAGCGCGTCGAACACGTCGGACACCGCGCAGATCCGGCCGTGCAGCGGGATCGCCGGCCCCGCGAGGCGGTGCGGATAGCCCGTGCCGTCCCACCGCTCGTGGTGCGTGAGCGCAATTTCGGAGCCCACCCGGAGCACGTCCGACAGGGAGCCCTCGAGGATCCGGGCGCCGATGATCGTGTGCGTCTCCATCAGCCGCCGTTCGGCCTCGTCCAGCGGACCCGGTTTCCGCAGGATCGCGTCCGGGACGCCGATCTTGCCGATGTCGTGCAGCGAGGCGGCGTGGCGCAGCACCTCCTGCCGGCCCGGCGGGAGTCCCAGCCGTTCGCCAATGAGCGCCGAGTACCGCCCGATCCGCTCGATGTGCTGCGCCGTGTCGTGGTCGCGGTACTCGGCGGCCACCACGAGGCGGCGGATCGTATCGAGGTGGGCGCGGTAGGTCTCGCGTTCGGCGGCGGCGGAGCGCTCGAGGGCGACCCGCAACGCGGCCGTCCGTGCGGCAACCTGCGCTTCGAGCGCCCGCTCGCTCTCGCGGAGGCGGTCGGTCGAGTCCTTCATGCGCAGCAGCCAAGTGGTCCGCAGCCGCAGCTCCGCCAGGTCCACCGGCTTTGTGATGAAGTCATTCACGCCGGCTGCGATGGCGCGGAGCCGCGCCGACCGGCCGTCGAGCCCGGTGATCATCACGATCGGGAGGTCGGCCCACGTGGGGTCGTTACGGATCCGGGACGTGATCTCGAACCCGTCCATGCCCGGCATGTCCGCGTCGAGCATGACCAGGTCCGGCCTCAGGCCCAGCTTGGCGAACCCGTCAAGGCCATCCGCCGCGATTTCGACATCGTGGCCGAACGACCGGAGCATCCGCGCCAAGGTATTCCGCACCTCGGCGTCGTCGTCCACGACCAGGATGCGATGGCGCCCCCCGGCCGGCTGGGGTCCGGCGCCGACGGCCTGCGGCGGGCGCGGGTCGAGCCCGGGCGCGCGGGAATCGAGCCTGACCGACATGGCGGCCGTCATCTCAGGACGCGCTCCCCGCTGGCGCGGCCGCATCGCCGCCCAGCGCGGCCTCGATGGCCGCGTGGAGGTCGGCAACCGCAAACGGCTTGGGCAGCGTTCGGAACGCGCCCAGGCGCGCGGCCAGGTCGAGCGTGATCTCCCGCGAGAGATAGCCGCCGCCCGTCGTCACGATCACGCGCACGCCCGGGAACTCCTGGCTCAGCTTCAGGGTCGTCTCGATGCCGTCCGCATCGGGCATGTAGACGTCCATCAGGACGACGTCGGTGGGATGGGCGCGGTACAGCTTGAGCGCCGCGCGTCCGTCGGCGGCCGTCCAGACCTCGTGCCCCAGGCGTTCGGCCATGCGCCGCACGGTGTTCTGGAAACCGATGTCGTCATCCACGATCAGCAGGCGTGCCATGTCGTTCTCTCCGTCCTCGCTAGGCATGCAGGCCGGCATCCGCCTCGGCCTGGTCGAGCACCTGCCGCACCTTCTCCAGCAGGGTGTCACGGTGGAAGGGCTTGTGGATCACAGCGACCCGCTGGTCCTCGAGGAGGCGTCGCAGGTGGGTATCGTCGGTATAGCCGGTCATGAACAGCACCCGGAGGTCCGGCCGGAGGTCCTGCGCCCGCGCCGCGAACTCCCGGCCCCCGAGGCCCGGCAGGACGACGTCCGACAGGAGGAGGTGCACGTGTTCGGAGACGGTGGCGAGCAGCTCCAGGCCACCTTCCGCGCTCTTGGCCTCCAGCACCGTGTAGCCGTGCTGCGTGAGCAGGCGTCGGGCGATCCGGCGCACGGGCTCTTCGTCCTCGACGACCAGCACCGTCTCGTGGCCGTCGGGCCCACGGCGCGGGGCCCGCTCCGCCTCCGCCGCCGGCGTCGCCGACGTGCGAGGGAGGTAGACCTTCATCGTGGTGCCGATGCCCAGCTCGCTGTAGACGCCGACGTATCCACCCGACTGCTTCACGATCCCGAAGCAGGTCGCCAGCCCGAGCCCCGTGCCCTGCCCGCGCGGCTTGGTCGTGAAGAACGGCTCGAAGAGGTGCTGCTTGACCTCGTCATCCATGCCGAATCCGGTGTCGCTCACGCTGAGCAGCACGTGCGGGCCCGGGGTCGCACCCGGGTGCGCGGCCACGTAGTCCTCGTCCAGCTCCACGCTCTCCGTAGAGACCGTAAGCGTGCCGCCGTGCGGCATGGCGTCGCGGGCGTTGACCACGAGGTTCACGAGCACCTGCTCGAGCTGCGAGGGATCCGCGTCCACCATGTCGTCCTCGGCGGCCAGATCCAGCTCGATGTGGATGGACGCCTCGAGGAGGCGGCGCAGCATCTTCTCCGCGTCCGCCACCAGGGCGTTGAGGCCCAACACCCGCTTCTCGACCATCTGCTTGCGGGAGAACGCGAGCAGCCGTCCGGTGAGCACGGCCGCCCGGTCGCTGGCCTTCTTGATCTCGACCAGCGATTCTCTGAGCGGCGTGGGCTCCGGCAGGTCCTCCAGGGCCAGCTCCGATTCCCCGCGGATGATCGTGAGCAGGTTGTTGAAGTCGTGCGCGACCCCGCCGGCCAGGCGGCCCACCGCCTCCATCTTCTGGGCCTGGTGCAGCTGACCGCGCAGCTGGCGCTGCTCGGTCACGTCTTCCACCACCGAGATGAGGTGCCGGACCACGCCGTCCGCGTCGCGGGCCGCCGAAACCGTGAGCATCACCCACAGCTGCCGGCCATCCTTGCGGACGTACCGCTTCTCGATCTGCGCGGTCTCCCGCGTCCCGGCGGCCAACTCGTCGCGCAGCGCGGCGCTGCCGTCGAGGTCGTCCGGCGCCGTCACGTCGTGGAAACGCATGGTCAGCAGCTCGTCCACGGTGTAGCCCAGCATGTCGGCCAGCCGCCGATTGACCCGCAGGTACCGGCCCTTCATGTCCAGGTGCGCGATGCCCACGGCGGCCTGTTCGAACGTGCCGCGGAAGCGGGCCTCGCTCTCCCGCAGGGCGGCTTCGGCCTGGCGGCGCTCGGTGATGTCCCGCACCACCGCGCTGAAGAACCGGCGATCGTCCTGCTTCCACGACCGGCTCACCGCCAGCTCGACCGGGAAGGTCGTGCCATCGCGACGGCGCGCCATGAGTTCACTCACCGGGCCGTCGCTCGGCATCTCGCCGGTGTCCGCGGTCTGGGCGAACGCCACGACGTGCGCGGCATCCGGGATGAGATCAGTGAAGCGGGTCTCGGGGAGTTCCCGGGCGTCGTACCCGAAGCGCTCCACCGCCGCCCGGTTCCAGTACACGATCCGGCCGTCGCCGTCGGCCACGATGATCGCGTCCGAGGCGGAGTCCGCGACGGCGCGGAACCGGCCTTCGCTGTAGCGGAGCGAGGCGAGCGCCGCGTTCCGCTCCGAGACGTCTTCCTTGATGGCGATGAAGTGCGTGATGTCGCCCGCCGCGTCCCGCACGGGCGTGACGTGCATCTCCTCGGGGTACAGCGTCCCGTCCTTGCGGCGGTTCACCAGCTCGCCCCGCCACGTCCGGCCGGCGGCAATCGCGTCCCACATGTCCCGGTAGAAGGCGGCGTTCTGCCGCCCGGAGTGGAGGAAGCGGGGGTTTCGGCCCACCGCTTCGGCCGCCGCATACCCCGTGAGTCGGGTGAACGCCGGGTTCACCCACTCGATGGTTCCTGCCCGATCGGTGATGACGACGCCGTTGGCGGCGGCGTCCAGCGCCACCGACTGGAGCCGCATCACGCGCTCGGCGTCCTGCCGGTCCGTCATGTCCCGCGAGGCGGTGACCACGCGAACCTGACCCTCGATCTCGAGCGGCTGGGCGCGCACGTCCAGCGCGACGCGCCGGCCGTCCCGGCGCGTGAACTGGACTTCGTCCGGGTTCGCGGGCTGGCCGGTGGCCGTCACGGCCAATACGCGGGCGATCACGTCGTCCACCCCGGCGGCCCAGCCAGGCAGTTCCTGGATTCTCGGGCCGATCAGCAGCTCCCGGGAAGCGCCAACGACCTCCTCGGACGCCCGGTTCACGGAGATCACGGTCCCATCCGGCGCGAGCACGGCCACGGGATCGGGCGAGTGCTCGAGCAGCATGCGGGACTCCGTCTCCTTCCGCCGCAGGGACTCCTCCATCCGCTTCCGGTCGGTCACGTCCCGCGCGATCCCTTCGGCGGCCACCGCGCGACGCTCCGCGTCGCGAACGTAGGTGATCCGCACGTCCAGCCAGATGAGCTCGCCGTCCTTGCGGATGAGACGGACCTCCAGCGGCTTGCGCAGCGCCTGGACCTCGCGTCGGGCCTCTTCGACGACCGCCTGATCGTCGGGATGGACCACGGCATCCAGAATGGTCGGGTCGGAGTACACCTCGTCGGGGGCATAGCCCGTGATGCGCATGACCGCGGGGCTCACGTACTCGAACCCCTCGTCCGGCCGGAGCCGGTAGCGGAACAGGATGTCCGGGACGTGCTCGGTCATGGAGTCGTGGATCAGGCGCGTCGTGCGCACCAGGTCCGTGACGCGCCCTTCCTCGCTGACCCGCTTCTTGAGCAGGAGGAGACGGGTGGTTCCGTCGGCGCCGGTCCGCCGCCCGTCCACGCGTACCCATGGGAGGCTCCCGCCCGCCGGGCACGGGACCGTCACCGAGAAGCTGTCGCAGCGCCCGTCGAGGGCGTCGCGCACCTGCCGCTCGAGGGGTGCCAAGCCGGGCCCGAACCGGGCGACCGCACCGTGGAGATCCGCCAGGTAGTTGGCGCCGGGCGCAAAGGTCGCTCCCGCCGACCAGAGGCCCATGAACTCCTGCCAGGCGCGGTTGGCCACGAGGATGGTGGCCGCCCCATCGAGGACGGCGATGGGCACCGGCAACATCTCGACGGTTTCGACCGCGGGCGCCGAGGCCGTGTCCGATCCGGCCACGGGCTCGGCCGATCGGGGGGCCAGGGCACGCAGCGCCTGCCCGACGCCCACGGCATCCGCGGACTTATCCAGGAACGCCGCCGCCCCAAGACCGAGACAGCGCTCGCGATACTCCTCCAGCACGTGATTGGTCAGCACCACCACGGCCGGCGCCGACGCGCGGTCCCGCAGGGCCTCGAGCACGGCGATGCCACCGCCGCCCGGCATGCTGAGATCGAGGACCACGGCATCGGGCCGCTCGGCGTCAATCAGGGCGAGCGTCTCCCGGGTGTCTCCCGCTTCCCCGACGACGGTCACCCCGGGGTCCTGCGCAAGCTGGGTTGCCATGCGCTGTCGCAGGATCGCCGAGTCGTCCGCGATGAGTACCCGCATCGTTTGGCCCTGAGTCGTCATGGTCCGTACGTCGCCTCCTGGACCACAAACGTAGGGCGGATCCCGCGCCGGGTTTATCGGCCGGCCGGGGGGTTTGGTGTGCGACGTGGGGAGGGGGGGTGTCGGCCGCAGGCCGACGCCCCTGTAGGGCTCAGGACGCCTGGGCCAGTTGTCCGAGGATGCTGAGGAGGCGCTCCAGGTCGGCCGACTTGTCCAGGAAGTGGTCGGCGCCGAGCTGGAGGCAGGCGTCCCGGTACTCCGGGTAGGCGAAGTTGGTGAATACCAACACGATAGGCCGCTGGTCGGCCCCGGCCAATTCCTGGAGGACCCGGGTGCCGCCGCCGCCGGGCATGAACATGTCGAGGACCACCACGTCCGGCGCATGCTCCCGGATCCGGGCCAGCGCCTGGTCCGCGTCTGCAGCTTCACCCACGATCAGGACATCCGGGAGGCCCGAAATGACGGTGCGCAACCGCTGGCGGACGACCTCCGAGTCGTCGGCGAGCACGACGCCCAGCGGATGGGTCCCCTTCTGCCGCACTGTCACCCTGCCTTGAATGAGCCCGCGTCGGGACCGCCTGGAACCGGTGAATCGCGGCTCCCGGCCCCCGAATCCCCCCCAAGATACGGCCGGTCCCGAGCTTGGGAATGCCCGGGGGCCCGCGCGGCCGCGTGTGGGGCGGCTACTCCGCGATCCCGTGCTGAACCGCGTACCGGATGAGGTCCGCGGTGGTCTTGAGCGCGAGCTTTTCGAGAATACGCTCCCGGTAGGTACTGATCGTCTTGGGGCTGAGCTCCAGGGCCGCGCCGATCTCTTTGACACTGCGTCCCTGTCCCAGCAGCTGGAGCACCTGAAACTCGCGATCGGAGAGGCTTTCGTGGTGCGGCCGGGCTACGTCGCCCGTGAGGTGTGCGGCCAGGTGCTGGGCCAGGGTCTCGCTGATGTACCGCACGCCGCGCGCGGCCCGCCGGATGGCTTCCTGGAGGTCGTCCGGCGTGCGCTCCTTGGTGACGTACCCGACGGCCCCGGCCTTGAGGGCCCGCTCCGCGTATTCCTCTTCCGCGTGCGCGCTCAGCACCACCGTGTGGATGCGCGGATGCCCTTCCCGCAGGACGCGGAGGATCTCGAGGAACCCCTGGCCGGGCATGGCCACGTCGAGGACGACGACATCCGGGCGTTCCGCGACGACCGCCGCGAGCACCTGATCACCCGTCTCGGCCTCGCCCACGACCCGGATGTCCGGCGTGCTCTCGAGCATCCGCTTGAGCCCGTCCCGCACCAGGGCATGATCGTCCGCGATCAGTACTCGGATCATGGCGTCTCTGCTTATGCCGGATGCACAGGCATGTCAAGGGTCACCACGGTGCCGTGTGGCACGTTCTTCCCAATCAGGACGGTGCCGCCCCAGGACGCCGCGCGCTCCTGCATGCCAAGGATGCCGAGCCCCGAGCGTTCCCGGGCGGTGGAGGCGTGCGGACCGACTCCGTCATCCCGAATCTCCAACCGCAGCCGACCATGGGGTACCGCGACGGTCACCGCAATCTGCGTGGCGTGGGCGTGTCGCGCCACGTTGGTCAGCGCTTCCTGGAGGATGCGGAACACGGCCAGGGCCCGCCCGGGATCGAGCGGCGGCACGGCCTCGAGCCCCGACAGGGTGACCGGGAGGCCCGAGCGCCGTTGAAAATCCCCCGCCTGCCGCTGGATGGCCGCGGCCAGGCCGAGGTCGTCGAGTACGCCGGGTCGCAGCTCCGCGGAAATCCGGCGGACGGTGTCCACGGTGGTGTCCACCAGTTTCATGGCCTCCGCCGCCCGCGCCCCAAGGTCCATGGCATCCCGGTGCGCCCGGTCCGCGAGCCAGCTCAGGTCCATCTTGATCGCGGTGAGCGCCCCGCCCAGCTCGTCGTGCAGCTCCGCCGCCAACCGCTTCCGTTCCGACTCGCGCGTCTGCTCCTGGGCGAACGCCAGCTTCCGGATCTGTTCCCGCGACTCGCGCAGCGCCTCTTCCGCCAGCTTGCGCGCCGTGATGTCCGTGTGCGTCCCGAGCATCCGGAGGGGCCGGCCCTGAGCGTCCCAGGCCACCAGCTTGCCGAGCGACAGGATCCAGACCCACCGGCCGTCCTTGGTGCGCTGCCGGCACTCCACCCGGTAGTTCTCGCGGCGTTCGGCCAGGTAGTCATCGTAGACGCGGTTCACCGGCTCCCGGTCGTCGGGGTGGAGACGTTCACGGAATCGGGCGTTCGTTTCCTCCAGTTCCTCCGGCTCGTACCCGAGCATGCGGGCATACTCGGCGCTCACGATCGCGCGGCCGGTCTGGACGTCGAGGTCGTACATTCCCTGACTCGCGGCGGCGAGCGCCAGGCGCAGCCGCTCTTCCCCCTCGCGAAGCGCCGCTTCCGCACGATGGCGTTCCGTGACGTCGAGGGAAATGACCGAGATCCCATCGGGCACCGGGTCCACACTCAGATCGAACCAGGCGATGGAGCCGTCGGCATACGTGAACGTATTCTCGATCCGATGGAACTCACCGCCCTCCATGCAGCGCCGCAGGACCTCGAACATGGGGGTGCGCTCGATGCCGGGGTACACCTCCATCATGGTCCGGCCGAGCAGATCATCCTTCGGACGGCGCCCGTGCGCGGCCGCCGCATCGTTGACGTAGACGTACCGCCAGTCCCGGCCGATGATCTGGAACCCCTCACGCATGCTGTCGAGCGTCCTCCGGTAGCGTTCCTCGCTCGACCGCAACGCCTCCTGGACGCGATGCCGCTCCGTGATGTCGAGCGCGACGACGAAGACCCCCTGCACGGTGTCATCGGCCCCCCGGTCCGGGACCAGCGTCACCAACATGCGGCGCTGTTCACCGGAGACGTCCGTGAGCACGTTCTCGTAGGCGACGCGCTCCCCGGCCAACGTCCGGTCCAGGTATGGTCGCGCCAGGGCAAATGCCTCCGGACCGATGACCTCGGACAGTCCGCGACCCACGACGCTCTCGGGCGGGAGGCCGAAACGCTGCGCAAACCCCGCGCTGGCAAACCGATACCGCAGGTCGCGGTCCAGCCGCGCTACGAGTCCCGGGAAGTTGTCGCCGATGATGGCCAGCTGCCGCTCCCGGTCCCGCGCGGCCACGAGTCCCCGCAGCCGCTGCTCCTGCCAGATCGTCCGGACGCCCGCGCCCGCCCCGGTCACGAGCACACCGACGAGGAGGAGGGTCAGCCAGAGGCGCGCGCGCACCGCCGCGAGCGCCTCCGCCACATCCATCCGCGCCACCAGCAGCCATGGGGAGCCGGGCACCGCGCGCACCGCGGCCACCACGGGCTCGCCACGGTAGCCGAGACCGTAGACGACTCCCGTGGCTCCGAGGGCGGCCTGGACGACCGGCCTGTCCGCCTGCGTCAGGGCCGCGCGCAGCGAGAGGGCGGCGTCGGCCCGGAATCGCAGCGGCGTCAGGTACCGCACGTGCCCACTCTCGAGGCGCGCGAGTGACACGTCCGCCGTACGGCTGGGGGTGGGCCACCACGCCAGCAGCGGGTAGAGAGCGGCCTCAGCGTCGATTCGCAGCGCCACGGCACCCAGCCGTTCCGAGCCCGGACGTCCGTTCCCGAGCGGTGTGATGACAGTGAGGTGGATATCGCCGTCCGGTACGTCGCGGTGCAGGTCCACCCAGACGATCCGCCCCTCCCGCACGCTTTCCTGGAGGGACGGCTGGTAGGCGCCGACCACCGGTTCCGGCGCATCCGCCAGGGCGAATCGCTCCGAGCCCGTGAGGTCCAGCAGCGACAGCCGGCTGTACGACTGGTTCGCCCGCACGCGCACGAACCAGTCGCGCACCGCGGCCCGCGCCGCCTCATCGGCCCCGTTCGTGAACAATCGCCCCGCAAGAACGTTGAACGCCCGATTGTCGAGGAACATGGCCGCGTCGGCCACCCGCTCCGCCCGCCAGGTCTCGAGCTCCCGCGTCTTGAGGTCCGCGATCGCCAGGAGTTCCTGCTCCACCTCGGCGCGGTACCGCGCCTCGAAGCTCCGCTGAAGCAGGAAGCCGGCGCCGACCGTGCCCGCGGCCAGCACCGCGAAAATCCCGACCAGCAGGCGGGCGGACCGCGCGTGCACTTCGGTCGGCGGGCCGGTGGGCGGTGCGAGGACCCCGAGCAGGGCGGCGCCAAGCACCAGGAATCCCCCGCTCGTCAGAAACGCCGGCGGGATGAACGCGCCGCGGTACAGGAACGGGGTGCCGTACAGGTATCCCAACCCGAGCACCAGCCCGATCCCGGTCACGGCCCCGGCCCCCCAGCGCGCGGCCGTGAGCACCCAGGGCCGGCGGCCCCACGCCGCCGCGAGCAGCGACAGGGCCACCACCACGAAACAGCCCGCGGTCACCGGCGACATGTGCGCCAGCGGCGGGCTGCCGGGCGCATGCACGATGGAAATCCACGGATGCTCGACATCCGGATGGATGCCCAGGCTGGAGAGGAGGAGCAGCGTGAGCGCGAGGGCCCCGCCCGCGATCGTGGCTCCGGCCACGGCCCGCGGCGCCGACGCCGCCCGCATGCGAAGAAGAATGGCACCGGCAAACAGCACGAACAGGAACGCGGTGCTGGGTGCCACGGGCACCTCTTGGGAGCCCAGCCGGGCCAGCGCGGGACGCTCGAACATCCAGCCCGCGAGGATTGCCACCCCGAGGGCGGCCACGGCCCCCGCGGCACCGCGAACGGCGCCTGGAAAGCGGCCTGGTTCCGGGCCCTCGACGCGTCCTGTCATGCCCCTCCCACGCTCCCGTCCTGGCGCGGCGGCCCCGACGGGAGTGTCGAGACACTGCCGCACAACGTAGGGATTCCCAGGGAGGTCCGCCATTACACCGTGGGGATGCCGGGCGGTTTCGGCAAGCTGCTAGTGGTAGCAGGGTATCCCCTGCTACCACTAGCAGGGTATTGCCCTCGCCCTCCGCCCCCACCAACGTAGGGTCACCCCCCCCCGGAGTTTCGCATGGCGCTACCTCCTCCCCGCGATCACAAGATCACGCTGGCCGCCGCCGTAGCCCTCACCAGACGGTTCCGCGAGACGGCCGGCCCCAAGACGGAGCGTGGTGGGATGTTCCACCGGGCGCAGCTGGATCAACTCCTGGCGCAACCAGGCTGCATGGGGCTGCGGTTCTATCAGGGCCGCAACGCGGATGGCAGTTTCGCCATGGTCCTGGTGGGAGTGGATGACACAGGCAACGACATGACCGACGGGGACATCCTCGAGCAGCACTATCCCTGTCCCCCCTACTGCGGTGACCCGGACGGCCTGAACTCGTGAGCGTGGTACACTGAGACCAACACTGTTGATGCACGCGGCGGCGCTGTCCCAGCTGCTGCCACCCGTCGTCGGCGTGGCCGGCGGT
The DNA here is from genome assembly GCA_036398175.1 of Gemmatimonadales bacterium. Lineage (GTDB taxonomy): Bacteria > Gemmatimonadota > Gemmatimonadetes > Gemmatimonadales > GWC2-71-9 > JAOTWJ01. The sequence goes on along the minus strand of DASWHL010000112.1, from coordinate 33,060 downwards.
CGGGTGGCGGCGCCCCCGCGCCGGTGGGTCGTCGTCTGGTGCCTGCTGCTGGTGACGAGCGACGCCCTCTCGCTTGCCCTCGGGATGCAGCGGATCAACAACCTGTGGGTGGGCTATCTGTTCATGCCGCTGACCGGGGCCGTGGCCCTCTGGGCCCTGTCCCATTGGCATGCGCCAGGAACGGGACGGCTCGCGCTCCGGCTGGCCATCCCGCTGTTCGTGGCGGTGAGCGCAGCGCTCACGCTCCGGGTCGAGGATCCCCAGACGTTCAGCCTCGTTGCCGCGCCCTTTCGCGGCCTGGTGCTCCTGCTCGCCACCATCTGGACCTTCATCCACCGGAGCCTCGCCGAGACGGTGCCGATGGTCCGCCGTGACTGGTTCTGGACCGTTGCCGGGCTCATGTTGTATGCGGGGACCACGACCGCGATGGAGCCGGTCGCGTGGTACCTGCTGTCCGCGGAACGCGTGGATCTCCTTCACCTGGCGATCAACGCCAAGGCCGCCAGCGATATCCTGGCGTTCGTCGCCATCACGTGGGGAGTGTTGTGCCCGGTACCGCCGACGTCCTCTGGTGGATCTTCCTCGCCACCGTCCTCGCCGTGGGCGTTCTGGTCGGCGCCCTCGGCGTCGCGATGGTGATCGCGCAGCGGCGCGTGGTGGCCCTGCACCGCACCTATGCACAGCGGCTCCTCGCCGCCCAGGAGGCCGAGCGCGCGCGGGTGGCCCGGGAGGTGCACGACGACGCCATTCAGCGCCTGGCCGTGCTCCGCCACGAGTTGCAGGAGTTCGGACGCGGCGACCAGGGCCTCACGGCGGCGCAATCCCACCGTCTGGGGGGGATCGTGGGCGAAGTGGACGACCTGGCCGTGACGCTGCGGCAGCTGGCGCACGAGCTGCACCCCGCGGTGATCGAGCAGGTCGGCCTCGTCCCGGCGCTCGAACAGCTCGCCGACGAGGTCGCGCGAACGGCCGGTCTCACGGTGCGCTTGACGCTTCCGCCCGCGACGGTGGCACTGGCCACGGACCGGGCGCTGGCGCTCTTCCGCATTGCGCAGGAAGCGCTGCGTAACGTGACCCGGCACGCCGGCGTCACCGACGCGATGCTGACCCTGGAGGCGATGGACGACGTCGTCGAGCTGCGGATCGAGGACCGCGGGCGAGGGTTCGAGCCCGGCGCCGGCCGCGCCGGGGCGGGCATCGGTCTCGTCGGGATCGAGGAGCGGGCCCGGCTGCTGGGCGGGGCGGCGGTCATCCGGAGCCGGCCCGGCGGCGGAACGACGGTCGTGGCGCGGATTCCCCGCGTCGCCCGGGAGCCATGACCCGGCGTCCACGCCTGCTCGTGGCCGAGGACCACGTCCTGTTCAGCCAGGGCCTGGTGGCGATGATCGGGGACGAGTACCGGATTCTGGCCGTCGTGCCGGACGGCGCCGACGTCGCCGCGGCGGTCCGGCAACACCACCCTGACGTCCTGCTGCTGGATCTCTCGCTCCCCAACCGCACGGGCATGGACATTCTGGGCGACCTCCAGACGCTCGACCCCACGGTGCGCGTGGTGGTGGTCACGATGCACGTGGATCCGGTGCTGGTGGACGTGGCGATGCGGATGGGGGCAGCGGCGTTCGTCCCCAAGGACTCCGACGTGGACGAGTTGCGGACGGCCATCACCGAGGTCCTGGCGGGCCGGCGCTACGTGTCGCCGCGGCTGCCGCGCCGCGGGCAGCACGGCGGGGCCATGGACCGGATGGGGTTCGATCGGCTGACGCCGCGCCAGCAGCAGATCGTCCGGATGATCGGTCAGGGCCGGACGACGGAGGACATGGCCGCGATTCTCGGCCTCAGCCCCCACACCGTGCATTTTCATCGGAAGAACATCCGCCGCCTGCTGGGCCTGGACACCGACTGGGCCGTCCTGCGGTATGCGATTCTGGTGGGTCTGAGCGACAGTCCCGCCGATTCCTGACTACCGCGTCGCGACCGCGACCGGCATCGCCAGCTCCACCACGGTTCCCACCGGTTCGGCCCGCGACACGGTGAGGGTTCCACCCCACGCCGCCGCGCGCTCCTGCATCCCGAGAATGCCGAGCGGCGCCCGATCCGTGGCGGATTCCAGGTGAATGCCGCGCCCGTCGTCGCGGATGGCCACGCACAGGTCCCCGGCGGTGGCCGACGCGGAGATCACGACGGTGGTGGCCTGGGCGTGCCGCGCGACGTTGGTCAGGGCCTCCTGGAGGATCCGGAAGATGGCCAACGCGCGCCCCGGGTCCATCTCCGGGATGGTCTCCAGCCCCTCCAGGCGGGTGACCAGCCCCGAACGCCGCTGGAATTCGCGGATCTGCGAGCGGATGGCGGCGCCGAGACCGAGGTCGTCGAGCACGCCGGGGCGCAGCTCGCCGGACATCCGCCGGACGACGTCCACCATCCCGTTGACCAGTCCGAGCGCCTCGGCGGCGCGGGTGTGCGCGTCGTGGTCGGTGTCCGGAATGCGGTCGCGCAACCACGCCAGGTCCATCTTGAATCCCGTGAGCGCCTGTCCCATTTCATCGTGCAGCTCACGCGCCATGCGGGCGCGTTCCGTCTCCCGGGCCTGCTCCTGGGTGAACGCCAATTCCCGGATGCGCTCCCGCGAGGCGCGCACTTCCTCTTCGGCCACCCTGCGGGCGGTGATGTCGGTGTGCGTGCCAAGGAAGCGGGTAGGCCGTCCGCTGGCGTCCCATTCCACGACTCTGCCCACCGCGAGAATCCACTTCCACGTTCCGTCCTTGGCCTGCAGCCGGAACTCCGCCTCATAGTCGCGCGTCCGCCCCGCGATGCAGTCGGCATACCGCTGCGCCGCGGTGTCCCGGTCGTCCGGGTGCATCCGCTCCAGCCAGACCTCGTGGGTCATCTCGAGCTCGTCGGGCTCGTAGCCCAGCATCCGGCAGTATTCCGGACTGACGACCGAGAGGCCCGTCCGGACGTCGGCGTCGAACAGTCCCTGGTTGGCCGCGGTGACCGCCAGGCGGAGCCGTTCCTCGCTTACGGCCAGGTGGCGCTCCGCGGCCTTGCGCTCGGTGATGTCCTGGCCGATGCCGATCATCGTCCCATCGGAGAGCCGGACGTTGGCCCACATGGTATCGAGCATCCGGCCGCCGCGGACGCGGGTGCGGAAGTCCTCCCATTCCCCGGTGGCCGCGCCCATGTGGTCGCGGGCGCGCCGCCGCTCCGCCGCGTCGGGGTAGAACTCCGCCATCAGGTCGGCGTGCGCCCGGCATTCGCCGAGGGTCCACCCCAGGACCCGCTCCCAGGCCCGGTTCACGAACAGGATCCGTCCGCCCGCGTCATACAGGGCCAGCATCACCGGGACGTTGTTCACCGTGCGGTCGAGCAGCTCCCGCTCCCGGCGCAGCGCGTCCTCCACCTGCCGGCGCTGCGTGATATCGGTGAGCGCGCCCACGATCGCGACGGTCTTCCCGTCCTGCACCAGCGGCGCTTCGCGCACCTCCACCCAGATGGTCCGCCCCCGGAACGTGCGCAGCTCCAGCTCGTAGGGTGGCTGGCGCTGGCCGGTGGCGATGGCCCGTTCGGTGGCGGCGATCCCGGCCGGGTTGTCCGGATGGTCCGTCAGGAGTTCCGTCCAGCGCACGAGCGCTTCTTCGGGCTCGCAGTCCAGGACGTCGCGGACCTGAGGGCTGACGTAGGTGAGGACATGCTCCGGCGTATGGGTATAGAAGACGTTCGTGCTGTGCTCCACCACATGGCGCAGGTGGTCCTCCAGCCGGCGCCGTTCCGTGATGTCCATCGAGGTGCCGAACACCGAGGTCACCCGGTCGGCGGCGTCCACCGCCACTTCGGCCGCCGCGAGCAGGTGCCGGACCTCGCCGTCCGGACGCACGATCCGATACTCCGTGTCCACGCCCCCCCGGCGTTCGACCAACTGTCCAATCCAGGCCCGCACCCGGTCCCGATCCTCCTGGTGCACCAGCCGGTAATGACCCTCGAACCATCCTTCGAGTGCCGGCGTCTCGATCCCGAGGAGCCGGTGCAGGCCTTCGGACCACGTCACGCGATTGCTGGCGGTCTCCCAGTGCCAGTGCCCGATGGACGCCACGCGCTCGGCCTGCGCCAGGCGGTCACGGGAGAGCTGGAGGGCACGTTCGACGCGCACCCGCGCGGTGATGTCCTGCCAGGTCGAGCGCGACGCGATCACGTTCCCATCCGCATCCCGCACCGCGGTGGCCTGGAGGCTCACGTCCAGCGTCGTCCCGTCCCGCGTCCGGACGGCCAGGATCTGGTCCCGCACCTCGCCCACCGCCTGGAGGTTCCGGATGCCCGCCCGTACGTCCGCATGGCACTCCGGGGCGTACAGGTCGAAGACGGAGCGGCCAACCAGCTCCTCGCGCTCGTAGCCGAGCGCGCGCGCCGCCGTCAGGTTGCACGCGAGCACCCGCCCCGTGGTGAGGTCAACCGACCAGTACAGGGCGGGCGCGTGGTCGTAGAGGTCCTGATAGCGGCGCTCCGAGTCCCGGAGCGCGTCACGCACCGCCCGGGCGCTTATGGCCTGCGCGAGCAGGTTGGCGACGGACTGCACGAACGCGACGTCATCGTCCGTGAACCGGTGGAGGCTCGCGCTGTGCGCGCCGAGCACGCCGGCGGGGTGGCCGGCGTCTCCGATCACGACACTGATGCCGCTGCGCACGCCGTGCTCGACGAGCAGGGACGGGCCGGTGAAGCGCGTCTCCGTGGCCAGATCGTCCACCACGACCGGCCCGCCCTCGCGCAGGGTGAAGCCGGCCTGGGACGTCGCGTCGGTCGCCACCGTCGCCACCCCCACGGTGCCGGGCCGCCATCCCACGCCGGCCACCAGTTGCAACGCGCCGCTGCCCGGCGTGCCGAGCAGCACCTTCGCGAACTCGACGCCGAGCCCCGCGGCCACCAGGCGTGCCGCGTCACGCTCCAGATCCGGGAGGGAGGCGTCCGCGAGCGCCCGCGCGCCCAGCTCCACCACGGCGGCCTGCTGGCGCACGCGCCGTTGCAGGACGGCGTGCGCGGTGTCACGTTCCTCGACCTTCTCGCGGGCGTAGGTGACCGCGCCCTCGACCTCGCCCGCCATCCGGTTGAAGGCCGTCATCAGCGCCCCGAGTTCGTCCGACCCGGTCACCGGGACGCGGTGACCGAAGTTGCCGCCCGCGAGTGCCACGGCCCCGGTGTGCAGCGCGGAGAGGTGGCGGCCCAGGCGCCCCAGGAGCACCGCCGCGGCGAGGAGCGAGACGACCAGGGCGGCAAGCGTCACCAGCACCATGGCATCCAGCCGCTGGTCTAAACCGTCCAGCTGCGCCTGGCTCAACACGGTCAGGGCCATGGCGTCCGCGACGACGCCGCGGGCATCCGCCAGCATCGGCTCGACCCGCGCCGCCGGCACGGCCTCGGCCATGCCGGCCCTCCCGACGTCGCGGAACCGCGCCTGCACCCGCGCCGCACCGGGACCCACGCGCCGCGACCAGTCCGGGGACACCCCAGTCCGCCGGGACACCGAGTCCACCTGGCCTCGCAGCGCGCTTAGCGCCGCCTCGATTCCGTTGGCGGTCTCGGGGAGCGGGTTGCGCGCATACTGGTGCAACTGCGCCTGCGCGTCGGCGGCCTGCCGGGCGATCTCGAGCGCGAGGGCGTTGGTCGCCGCGAGACGAGTCTCTGTCCGCCGCTCGATCACCGCGCTGACCCCCACCGCCATCGCCACCGCGACCGTGAGGCCAACATGGAAGAGCAACCGTCGGCGCAAGGTCATGGGAGGGCTACCAGGTCCAGAGGACCCTTTGGGTGGGTCGCTGCGCCCGCATCCGGTTCTCCTACCCCTCTCCCACCGCGCCGAACGCCGTCGGCCCGAGCACGTCCGCCGGCAGGTCCCCCCAGACACCATCGCATCGCAGCAGCCGCGCCCGCACGCGCAGCTGGTCACCGAACCAGTGCGGTGCCGCGTCCACCTGCCACACCAGGCCGTGGGCGTCCCGGACGATCCGTCCCGGCGCCAGGCTCACCATCCCGTTTCCGTCCGCTCCCAGCTCCATGAGTTTCTCTCTTTCGTCGTGGCCGCACCGCCGGCCGCCTGCCGTCGCCGGTTCCCGCGGAGGCGGGAGCGTAGGGCGCGCTGGATGATAGGTCTCCCGCGGAACAGGGGGTGTCCGCCCGCCCGGGTGGCCGGATGTGGGAATGCGCCCGAGCGCGTGTCGGAATCGGGACTACAAGAGTCGGGAGGCGGTCCCGGCCGGGAGGCGACGGCGACGAACCATCGGCTATTTTGTGGCATCCCACCCGGCTCTCGGAGTGCGGCAATGGACGTGGTACTGCTGTCCCGCCTGCAGTTCGCCCTCACCATCATGTTCCACTACCTGTTCCCGCCCCTCACAATCGGGATGGGCGTGGTGCTCGTGTACCTCGAGGGCATGTACCTCCGGACGCGGGAGCCGATGTACGAGACGGCGGCGCGGTTCTGGACGCGGGTCTTTGCCCTGAACTTCGCGGTGGGCGTCGCCACCGGGATCGTGATGGAGTTCCAGTTCGGCACCAACTGGGCCGTCTACTCCCGCTTCGTGGGCGACGTGTTCGGATCGGCGCTGGCCGCCGAGGGGATCTTCGCCTTCTTCCTCGAGTCGGGATTCCTGGCCGTGCTCGTCTTCGGGTGGGACCGGGTGGGGCCGAAGATGCACTTCTTCTCGACCGTGATGGTGTCGCTCGGCTCGATCTTCTCGTCCGTCTGGATCGTGGTGGCCAACAGTTGGCAGCAGACCCCGGCCGGCAGTCATCTCGTGGCGGTCGAGCGCGGCGGCGCGGCGCTGGTGCGCGCGGAGATCACGGACTTCTGGGCCCTGGTGTTCAACCCGTCCACCGTGCAGCGGCTCGTGCATGTCTGGATCGGGGCGTTCATCCTCGGGGCGTTCTTCATCATGAGCATCAGTGCGTGGTACCTGCTCAAGGGCCGGCATGCGGCGTTCGCGCGGCGCTCGTTCGGCGGCGCCCTCCTCCTCGGGACCCTGGCGAGCCTCGCCGCGCTGGTGAGCGGCCATTCGCAGGCCCGGAACGTGTATCGGCACCAGCCTGCCAAGATCGCGGCGTTCGAGGCGCACTTCACGACCGGCCCGGGGGACTTGTCCCTGTTCGGCCTCCCCGACCAACGCGCGGGCGTGATTCGCGGCAACGTGGCCATTCCGGGCGGGCTGAGCTTCCTGCTGCACGACGACTTCGAGGCGCCGGTGCTCGGCCTCGACCGGATCCGCCCCCAGGACCGGCCGCCGGTGCTCCTCCCATTCGTTTCCTATCGGGTCATGGTCGGCCTGGGACTCGCGTTCATCGGCCTGACGCTGCTGGCGTCGCTCCTGCACTGGCGCAACCGCCTGTTCGAAACGCGCTGGCTGCTCTGGATCTTCGTCTTCGCGGTCGGGGGCGCCATGGTGGCCAATCAGTTCGGGTGGGTCGCCGCCGAGGTGGGCCGGCAGCCCTGGGTGGTGCAGCCGCCGGTCGTGCGCGGGCCCGACGGCGCGCCGCTCCTGGACGCCGACGGCTTCCTCCGGTACGCGACGGCGACGATCACCGCACCGGACGGCACGAGTCGCGAGATCGTCGCCGGGCTCCGGACCCGCGACGGCGTGAGCGAGTCGGTGACGGCCGGGCAGGTGCTGACCTCCATTCTCCTGTTCGGTTTCATCTACCTGTTGCTGGGCGCGCTCTGGATCGCGGTGCTGCACCACAAGATTCAGGCGGGACCGGAGCCACCCAGAGATCCCCGGGCGCCCGACCTGCTGGACGCCGCCGGGGCCATTGCCGGCCACCGGGCGTCGCTGACGCATGCCAAGGGAGGTGCCGCTTGAGTCTCCCGGTCATCTGGTTCGTCCTCCTGGCCGCCTTGCTGACCGGGTATGCCATCCTCGACGGATTCGATCTCGGGGTGGGGATCCTGCACCCCTTGGCGCGGGACGAGCGCGAGCGCCGCCTGTTCGTCAACGCCATCGGACCACTGTGGGATGGGAACGAGGTCTGGCTGGTGACGTTCGGCGGCGCGCTGTTTGCCATGTTTCCGGAGGCGTACGCCACCATCTTCTCCGGCTTCTACCTGGCCTTCATGCTCCTGCTGGTGGCCCTGATCACGCGCGCCGTGAGCCTCGAGTTCCGCGGCAAGATGGCGAGCGCAGGGTGGCGGCGGGCGTGGGACTGGGCGTTCTTCGGCTCGAGCCTCGGCGCCACGCTCCTGTTCGGCGTCACCGTGGGCAACGGCATCATCGGTGTCCCGCTCGACACGCACGGCGTCTTTGCCGGCGGGCTCCTGGCCCTGCTCGGGCCGTACCAGCTGCTCGTGGGTCTCCTGGCCGTCGCGCTGTTCGCGCTGCACGGCGCGCTGTTCCTGCACCTCAAGGCCGAGGGTCCCGTGCAGCAGCGCCTGGCCACCGCGGTCTGGCACGTGTGGGGGACGTTCCTCACGCTGTACCTGCTCGTCACGATCTACACGCTGCTCGTGGTGCCGGAGGCGGCCGCCAACTTCCGGCACTATCCGTGGGCGGGCATCGTGCTCGTCCTGAACGTGCTGGCCATCGCGTACATCCCGCGCGCGCTGTTTCTCCGGCGGTACGGCCGCGCGTTCGTGGCCTCGACCCTCACGATTACGTGCCTGGTGTTCCTGTTCGCCATGGCCGTGTTTCCCACGATCCTGCACGCGCGCAACGACCCGGCGCTCAGTTGGACCATCTACAACGCGGCGTCGAGCACCAAAACGCTCACGATCGGGCTGATCATTGCCGGGATCGGGATGCCGTTCGTGCTCGCGTACACCGGGATCGTGTACTGGACGTTCCGCGGGAAGGTCGTCCTGGACGACCACTCGTACTGAAGACCCGGGCGGGCTCGGAGCCGGGGCGGGCGGGCCGAAGGCCCGCCCCTACTCGTCGTCGAGCAGCTGCACGTTGATGGCCGCCAGTTCCTCCTCGAACCAGGCCACCAGGCGCCCGATGAACTTCTCGGCCAGATAGAAGAGATCCCGCCGCTCCTTGGGATGCACGGTGGCCACGAGGGCGGTCCCGGCCTTGAAGACGTCAATATGCCCGTCGGATTGCAGGTGGCGCAGGCGCGTCTTCTTCTTGTTGCTCCAGTACCAGGTCGCCGCGTCGTGCAGGACCTTCGACCGCAGGAGCCGGTACGCGTCGTTGCCGGCGCGAGGCACTACCTGAATGACGATCATGTCGCCGCCTGTCACGAGGTGTCGCCCCAAGGTGGGGGCCCGGGCGGGAGGGCGCCAGTCCGGGGACGGACAGAACGACCGTCCCCTACCGCGTCCGCTCCCGCTCGTTGTCCAGCTCCGCGACGTTCGCGCTCCACCGCGTGTCGCCCAGCAGATGCCGCACGAAGTACTCCGTCCGGAGCCAGTACCAGTAGTCGCTCATGTTCCCGTAGCCGTGCCGCTGGCCCGGGAAGACGAAGAAATCGAACCGCTTGTTGGCCTTGATCAGGGCATCCGCCATGCGCAGGGTGCCGGCCGGATGGACGTTGTTGTCAATGTCGCCGGTCGTGAGCAGCAGGTGTCCCTTGAGGTTGGCCGCCAGCGCCGAGTTCCGCTCGATCGCGTACTCGAACGTGACGCTGTCGCCCTTCGTGACTTCCTTGATCCCGTGGTGCTTCTCGGACCAGTTGAGGTTGTAGACGTCGTTGTCGTGGTTGCCCGACGACGACACGGCCACCTTGAAGAAGTCGGGATAGACGAGCATCGCCGCCGTGGACATGAACCCGCCACCCGAGTGGCCGTAGATCCCCACGCGATCAATGTCCATCCAGGCGTGCCGGTCGCGCAGCTGCTCGATCGCGGCCTTCTTGTCGGCCAGGCCGTAGTCCCGCAGGTTGCCGTACCCGTAGTTGTGGTACCACTTGGACCGGTCCGGGTGGCCGCCGCGGTTGCCCACCGTGATCACGATCATCCCGTACTGGGCGAGCCCGACCTCGTGCGGCGCCGTCGAGAACGACTTTGCCACCGCTTCCGTCTGCGGCCCTGGATAGACGTACGCCACCACGGGATACCGCTTCGTGGAATCGAAGTCGAACGGCTTGTACATGACTCCGTAGAGGTCCGTGACGGCGTCCGCCGCCTTCACCGTGTACGACTCCGGGAACTGGTAGCCGGCCTCCAGCAGCTTCGTGAGGTCGGCTTCCTCGAGGTCGAGGATCCTGCGACCGGTAGTCGCGTCGAACAGCGCCGAGGCCGGCACCGTGTTGACGCGGGAGTAGTTGTTCACGAAGAACCGGGCCGACTCGCTCATGCCCGACTGGCCAAAGCCGCCGAAGCCGCCGCCCCCACCGGCCACCTGATGATGGAAGTTCCCCGGCGTGAGGAGCGTCAGCCCCCGCCCGTCGAGTCCCACCCGGTAGAGGTGCCGGTAGTACGGATCCTCGCCCGGCTCCCGCGCGTTGGCGGAGAAGTAGACCAGCCCGCGGGCTTCGTCCACGGCGTTGACGCCGTTGACGTGAAACGGTCCCCCGGTCAGGCGGTTCCTGAGCGTCCCGTCGGCCCCGAACCGGTAGAGGTGGGCCCACCCGTCGCGCTCGGACCACCAGAGCATGTCGCCCGAGGCGAGCAGCTCCAGGTTCTGATGCTCCACGTAGGTGTGCAGCCGCTCTTCGATCAGGACCGTGGCGTCGCCCGTCGTGGCGTTCGCCACGCAGACGTCCACCTTGTGCTGGTCCCGGCTGCGTCGCCAGAAGTACACCTGGTCGGAGTTGTCCGCCAGCCACAGTGCGCGGCGGGGTTCGTCGCTGTCGGGGTACACGAACTGCCGGTCCGTGAAGGCGCCGAGCCGCTGGTCCTTGAACCGCTCGGCCTTGACCGTCACCATCGTGCGTCCCGGCAGGTCGTACACGAGCAGCTCCTGCTGCGTCACGTCGGTCTCGCCCGGCATGTCGTACTTGTACGTCTCGAGCTTCGGCCGCTTGTTGCCCACGGAATGGATGACCCACAGGTCGCCCACCTTCCGCTGGTCGCTTCGGACCAGCGTGAACCGCTTCGAATCCTTGGACCAGCTGATGTTGGCCCGCTTGCGCCACTCTTCGCTCTTCTCCCGGTCCTCGTCGGTGTCGCCGAAGCCGCGCCCCCCGTAGCTGTAGTGCTCCTCCCCGTCGGTCGTCAGCTGGACTTCCGTGGTTTCGATCTTCTGGTCCGCGCTGTCCGCCGCCGCCCCTTCCTTCCCCCGGCGGGCGTCGAGGATCTTCCGGTACTCGTCACCCGTCATCATGTACAGATTGTGCTTGCGGATGAAGATCACGGTGTTGCCGTCGGGTGCGATGCTGGCCCACGAGGCGTGATTGTCCGGCGCCTGGTAGTCGGCCAGCTCCCGGAGCGCCTGGGTCCGGACGTCGTACTGGAAATGGAACACCTTCTTCTTGGCCCGTGGCGGGCGCCGACGCTGGCCCTGCTGGTCTCCCTCCTGCTCCCGGCCGCGCTCGGCCTCCGCGTCCCGCGTCGTGTCGTCCTGGGAGGACTCGACCTCGAACTGGAGCGTGTTCCCGTCCAGGAACTTGATGCGGCGGATGGGCAGATGCGGTCCGTCCCATGGGTCCCTGGTGATGCGCGTCAGCTCCGCCGCGAGCCGGTCATTGTCGAAGATCTGGCGCTTGGAGCCCGTCACGGGATCCACGAGGTAGAAGAACTTCCCTGCGGCGGTTTCCCACTCGTACCAGAACCGCTCGGTCCCCTCGATCCAGCGCGGCGTGACCGACGTGCTGTACACCAGTCGGCGTATCTTGTACGGGGCGAAGCGGGCCGCGAGCCGGTAGTTGGCGCTCGTGACCGCCGGCGGGTCGGACTGCGCGCCCAGCGGGATGGGGACCGCGCCGAGCGCGAGGACCAGGAGCCACCCGGGCGTGCGCCGCCGGGCCGAGAACGGAGGGGTCGTGCGGGTGCGCGCGTCGGACAGCGACACGGAACGTCGGGCCATGCGTCATGCCTCCCCAATGAGATCCTGTTTGCCGTCACCGCGGATGACGCGGCGGGCGCCGGCCGGGCGGCCGGGCGGCCCGTGGGCAGCACCGCCACCTGGTCCGCGCCCCACGCGCGAGGGGAACCTCGGGGGGGCAGGCGGGGTGCAAACACCTCTCGTACGCGCCGGGCCGGCCATGTGTTGGGTGCTCGGCGTGGCGGGTGGTCGCGGGCCGTGGAGTGTGGCCAACGCCCCGGCCCACCCGCGCGTTAATAGGGGAATCGGGGTCGCCGTCCGACGGCCCCCACGTCTCTTGAACAGCGTCCCATCATGCCCAGAGCATTGACGATATCCCGATTGCCCGTTTCCGACAGCCGTTCCCCGTGGGGGCGCAGCCCCCTCATGCTCCTCCTGACGCTGGCCGCCGCAGCCAGCTGCTCACCCGGTGACGCCTCGTCCAATCCCGGCGGGGGCCCCGGGGGCGCCTCTCCCCGCCCGCCGGTGGCCGTGGGCGTCACCCCCGTCACCCGCCGCACGCTGGCCCGGAGCGTCACGTTGACCGCACCCGTGGAGCCCATCCGGCGGATCGGCGTCAACAGCCAGATGACGGGAACAGTGCTGCGCGTGCTCGTGCAGGAGGGGGACCGGCTGCGGGCCGGCGACCTCATGGCCGAGCTCGATACGCGCGAAGTGGAGGCGCAATCGGAGCGCGCCCGGGCCACCCTCGCCAACGCCGAGGCGGCGTTCCGGCGCGCATCGGAGATGCAGGAGCGCCGGATCATCACCGAGGCGGAGTTCGAGCAGGCCCAGGCGGCCTACGGCGCCGCGCGCAGCGACGTGGCCCTGTGGGAGACGCGCCTCGGGTTCGGGCGCATCCGCGCGCCGGGCCCTGGCGTCGTCACCGCCAAGCTCGTCGAGGCCGGGAGCGCGGTGACCCCCAACCAGCGGATGTTCGAGCTGGCCGACGAGTCGCTGCTGGTGACACGGGTGCAGGTCTCCGAACTGGACGTGGTCCATCTGGGCGGCGGGGAGCACGTGACCGTGGTGCTCGACGCCTACCCCGACGCCCCCATGCCGGGCCGGATCCGCCGGATCTTTCCCGGCGCCGATCCCCAGAGCCGGCTGGTGCCCGTCGAGATCGCCCTCGGGACGCCGCCGGCCGGGGTGGTCGTGCGGCCGGGCTTCCTGGCCCGCGTCCGGCTGGACCTGGACGCCATCGAGGGCGCGCTGGTGGTGCCCAACGCGGCGCTCGGCGCGTCCGCGGACGGCGCGTTCGTGTTCATGGTGGATGCCGATACCATCATCCGCCGGCCGGTGCAGACGGGACTCACCGCCGGGGGCTGGCTGCAGATCGTCTCGGGCCTCGCCGAGGGCGAACGCGTCGTGACGTCCGGACACACCAACCTCCGGAGCGGCGTGCGCGTTCGCGTCGCGGCCGTGGGCACCAGGGACACCGCGGGAGGCACCCCATGACGTCGCGGACCGGCGGGACCCCGTCCCGCAATCTTTCGACCTGGTCCATCGCGCGGCCCATCGGCAGCGTCGCGCTCGCCTCGATCATCGTCGTGCTCGGTCTGTTTTTCGCGGGCCGCCTGCCCCTCGACCTGCTGCCCCAGATCGTCTATCCCCAGATTCGTGTCAACATGAACTATCCGGGGGTGGCCCCCGAGGTGCTGGAGGAGCAGGTCACCAAGGTCCTCGAGACCAGCCTCGCCACGACCGAGAACCTGGTGCGGCTCGAGAGCGAGACCGCGGAGGGTCGGGTATCGCTGAGCCTGTTCTTCGACTACGGCACCGACATCAACTTCGCGCTCCAGGACGCATCCAAGAACCTGGAGCGCGCGCGCGGCCGCCTGCCGCGGGACGCCGATCCTCCCACGGCGTTCAAGTTCGATCCGTCGCAGGCCCCGGTCTATGAGGTGGGCTTCCGCTCATCCACGATGAGCATGGTGGACCTTCGGGACTGGGTGGACCAGCGGCTGCGACCACAGCTGCTCACGGTGCCCGGCATCGCGTCCGTGGACGTCTCGGGCGGCCTCGTGCGCGAGATCCGCGTGACGCTCGACCAGGAGCGGCTGCGGCACTACAGCCTGACGGTCTCGGACGTGCTGGGGGCGTTGCGGGACGAAAACCAGAACGTGGCGGTCGGGAACGTGCGCTCGTCCACGTTCGAGATCGTCGGCAAGACCGAGGGGAAGTTCCGGTCCGTAAACGACATTCGGTCGGTCCTGCTCCGGGTCCCGGGGTCGGACGCCCGGGTGCCCCTGTCGGGTATCGCGCTGATCGAGGACACCCACCGGGAGCAGCGGCTCTGGGCCCGGCTCGACGGGGTCCCGGCCGTCAAGATCGCCATCCGGAAGCAGCCGGACGCGAACACGGTGCTGGTGGCCGACGGGGTCCGGGAGCGCCTCGACGAGCTCTCCCGCGCCAGGTTCATCCCCGACGACGTGGAGTACGTGGGTCTCGCCGACCAGTCGTTCTTCGTGCGCAACGCCGTGCGCGGCGTCCGCGACGCGGCGCTGCTCGGCGCCGGGCTCGCCATGCTGGTGGTCCTGCTGTTCCTCGGCAGCCTGCGGAAGACGTTCATCATCGGCCTGGCCATTCCGCTCGCCGTGCTCGCCACCTTCCTGCTCATGGGACTCGGGGGGCTGACCCTCAACATCATGAGCCTCGGCGGGCTGGCGCTGGCGGTCGGGATGCTGGTGGACAGCTCGATCGTGATGCTCGAGAACATCTTCCGGCACCGGGAATCGGGAGAGGCCGACCCCGAGCAGGCCGCCCGGTCGGGAGCGAGCGAGGTGACGTCGGCGCTGTTCGCCTCCACGTTCACCAATCTCGCGGCGGTCGTGCCGTTCCTGCTGATCACGGGTCTCGCCGCGCTCATCTTCCGCGAGATGATCCTGACCATCTCCTTCGGCATCATTGCCTCGCTCGTCACGGCGCTGACCATCGTGCCGATGCTGTCGGCGCAACTGGCCAAGGTCCGGCGCACGAGCGGCCTCGAACGGTCGCGCCCGCTCCAGGCCTTCAATCGCGGGGTCCGGCGGTTGACCGAGCGTTACCACGATCTGATCGGCGCCACGCTGCGCCGTCCGGTGCTGGTGTTCTCGAGCGCGGCCCTCCTCCTGGTCGTCACGCTGTTCGCGACCCGCGGGATCGGCAACGTGTTCCTCCCGATCGTGGACGACGGCGGGGTCGGCGCGTTCCTGTCCATGCCCCCGGGGACCGCCGCTGAGCAGACCAATGCGGCGGCGCTGCGGGTGGAGGAGGTCGTGCGGCAGATGCCGGAGGTCGAGCACGTCTTCACGACCGCGGGCGGGTTCCTCTGGGGCGGCTCGACGGCCGAACGCGCCGGGCGCGGTTCCCTCGACATCCGGCTCACCCGGTCCACGGAACGCCCTGAGTGGCCGGCCGGCCGGTGGGTGGAGGTGCTCCAGGCGAAGCTCGATTCACTCGCCATTCCGGGCGCCCGCATCGGCGCCCGCCCGCCCCAGCTGCGCGGCCTGCGCACCAACTTCTCCGGCGCCGACATGGCCCTCAGCGTGATCGGCGAGGACCTGCGCGTCCTCGACCGCATTGGCCGGGACCTGATGCTGCTGGTGCGGGGCATCCCGGGCCTCGAGAACATCCAGCAGTCCACCGAGGAGGCGAGCCCGGAACTGGTGATCGAGGTGGACCGCCAGCGCGCCGCCGACCTCGGGCTCAGCACGGTGGCCGTGGGCCAGACGGTGCGGACGGCGCTCGACGGCACCATCGCCACGCGCTTCACGGATCAGAACAACGAGTACGACATCCGGGTGCGCCTGCCGCGCGAGCAGTTCACCACGCCCGAGGCGCTGGGCTCGGTGGCCTTGTTCCCCGGCGGCTCGCAGCCGGTCTATCTCCGCGACGTCGCGACCATTCGGCAGGCGGCCGGGCCGACCACCATTCTCCGGACCAACCAGAGCCGCCAGCTCCGGGTGACCGGAAGCGTGAACACGTCGGTCGCGTCCACCAGCGAGGTGAACGGCGCCATCCGGGCTCGGCTGCCCGAGGTGGACCTCCCCGACGGCTACAGCGTCGTGGTGGGGGGCGAGGAAGAAGCCATCCGGGAGAACCGGCGCAACCTCAACACGGTCATCGTCCTGGCGGTGTTCCTGGTGCTCGTCGTGCTGACCGTCCAGTACGAGAGTCTCACCAACCCCCTGGCGATCATGGTCTCCGTGCCGCTCGGGCTCATCGGGGTCGGTCTCTCGCTACGGTTGACGGGGACGCCATTGAGCGCGCCGGTGCTGCTGGGGGTGATTCTGCTGGCCGGGATCGTGGTGAACAACGGCGTGCTGCTGGTCCAGTACGCCGAGCTGGCGCGGGCCCGCGGGCTCGACTGCGCGGCGGCCGTGGCCGAGGCGGGCAGCATCCGGTTGCGCCCGATCCTCATGACCACCGGCACCACCGTGCTGGCCATGCTGCCGCTCGCATTGGGGATCGGTGAGGGAACCGAGATGATGCGACCGCTGGCCATCGTGGTCGTGGGCGGCCTGCTCACGTCCGCGGCGCTCACCCTGCTCGTCCTGCCGAGCGCGTACGTGGCGCTCCACGCGGCGGCCGGGAAGATCCGGCAGGTGGTCCTCGGCCGCCGGCCGGCACCTGCATCGCGGGAGTTTGGCCCGGTCACCGCGGCCACCGAATAAACCACGGGCAGGGGCGACCCGGCGGGTCGCCCCTACGGCGTGATCACCTGAAACGCCAGGCCGCCACCCGGCACGTCCAATTGGGGATTCCGGCAGCCGCCGGTCGCATTAACTGCCGGGATAGGCCAGCGTGATCGTCACCCGCGTCGTGTCGGCACCGGGATCCGTCAGGCCGAGGAGCCGCATGTGCACCGCGTGATCCGTGACCGCACCGGCCTGGGCTCCATCCAGCGACGCGACGAACGGCACCCGGCGGCAGCGCGCCCCGATCCCCTCGGACCGACGGCACAACTGGATGGCCAGGTTTCGTCCTTCGGCGACGGTCGTGCCGCGCACGTGCATGGTGACGGCGACGTCGGAATGCCGCGGCGGGACGACCGAGAACGCCCGGCTCGATGGCAGGGCGATCGCGGTGGCGGTGGAGGCGGTGACCTCCATCGGATCAAACGGCATGGATGCCAGCGCGCCGACGTCAATCACCTGCGCCGAGACGCGAAGCGTCGCGGATCGGGATTGGGCCGATGCCGCCTGGCTCAACGCCGCCACACCGACCATCATGGCGCCCCCTGCATGCACGATCCTGGCAAACCGCATTTCACTCCTCCGAATGTTTCGCTCACCATCCCGGCCACTCCGGCTGAGCGCCGATGGACGATCTCAAGATCGGAGTACCGCGAACGACGACGTATCCGGGAGGAGGAGCGGCGTGCGTACGACGATGGAGGGCTGAGGTGTGGGGCGTGCAGGGCGCGTGTGTCCGTACCGCGCCGACGTCGGCCGTACGTCGGTGCGGTGGCGCACACGCGCTACCATCTCCCGTGCGTGGGATCACATCCGCGGCGCCGATGTCCCCGTGTCGGGCCTCACGGCGGGCGAGAATGGATGCGCTCCAGCGGGCCGGAAGGGCCTGGGATTGTGTGACGGGGCCCACATTGCGCGTCCCGTCGCCGGCCGAAGCCGGCGGTCAGCGCACGACGATCAGCGGGCGCGTCGCCGCGAGCGCGGCGGACTCGGGATCCACATCCGGGACGAGGAGATACCGGAATTCGACGTGACCTTCCTGGCCGGCCCGGTAGTTCGTCTCCCAGTAGTTGTTCATCACGTACGACCACACGAGGCTCGACGGCTCCACCCGCGTCCGCCAACCCGTCACGATGGGATCCGTGCCGAGGGCGCCGACCTGGACCATGGGAACGTCCAGCGTGACCAGGGTGACGCGGCCCGCCCCATCGTCCCCGATGCCGCGCAATTCGACCCAGCTCCGCGCGTTCAGGTAGTTGCGGTTCGCGCCCGGGAGCTGCTCGCGCTCGAGCGCAAAGGCCCCGCCGGGAATGCTGACACGGATGTCCGCCGGCGTCCCCGAAAAGGCAAACCCGTACAGCACCGCCTCCGGATCGTACACCAGCCGCTTGGAGATGCGCGCCGTGATTTCCACGTAAGGAAGGCCGTCGGCGATCGTCACCTCCGTCTCGATCCCCCGCGTGCCGGGGGCATCGCCGCGCCACACGAGCGACCGCACGACGGGCCCCCGCTCGCCCACCTCGAGGCGCCCTGCGCGGGCGGGGACGGCCGTTCGCGGGTCGCGGCCCGGCACGTAGACGTACCGGGCCAATCCACCGTCGCCTCCCTGCCGCGCCAGCTCCCGTCCCGCGCGCCGGTCGAACAGCGACGTGATGGCGCCGCGGTCGGGATCCAGGGCAACACGGAAACGGTCGTTTTCGAGGTCTGTCCCTCCCGCCACGTCCGCCCGCCCACCCCCAGCCGCATGCGTCACACGGTACGTCTGGAATCCGTGGGCCGGCACGTCCCGCGCGACGAAGGCGAGCCGGCCGTCGCGCAACACCTGACTTGCCGCTCCCCCGCCCCGGGCGTCCGTCACGCCGGTTCCGCCGGCCAGCACGACGAGATCCGTGCGGGGGACGTCGGTCGTGTTCCAGACTTCGATGGCGCCCGCCGCGATTCCGGCGTGACGCGCCTCCACCAGGCGCTCGCGCAGCCGGCCCGCCACCAACGCCGCCGAGTCGGCGAACGACCGCTTGCGGGCCCACTGTTCCCGGACCGGCGCCACCTCGGGCTCGCCGATGCTGTTCCAGGCGCCCCACGTGTGCTCGTAGTACAGCAGCACGAGGCGCCACGCCTGCGCCAGCTGGTCGTCGGGAAGCGCCACCCGCCACAAACGCGCCAGGTCCTCGGTCTGCTGCAGCGCCTCGGCGACCCGACGCACGGCCGCCGTTTCGCGGGCGGTGGACTGCACGCCGTCCTCCCAGTGGCCGGTGAGGTCGCCGCGCCCCGCGGGAAGACCCGGGCCATGCTTCGCCTCGAACGTGCGGAACGCGTGGGGCACGCTCGAGATCACGAGCCGCGGCGAGGCGTACCGCTCGTTCCACGCCCGGACGGACTCCGGCAGATCCGGATCGGGCGGGCCGTTGTCCGAGCCGATGTTGTAGCGCAGCACCGTGAGGTCGTAGGGGTACGCCGACTCGGCCAGCTGGTCCAGGTACCGGAAGATGGCGTCCTCGTCGAGCGCCTTGCGGAGGTTCGTATACCCGAGGCCCGTGTGGAACAGCGAGTAGCCGGCGGCGTGCACCCAGGTGAGCACGCTATCGGCGCCGTCGGGGGAAACCCACCAGAAGGGGCGGTCGCCCAGCGCATCCGTGAAGTGCCCGATGCGGTGGCCCTGGTTGGGGCCCATCGAGAAGTAGCGCACCCCGTGTCGCGCGAAGAGCGAGACCAGCCCCCACGTGGCGCCGGGAATGTCGGACTGCATGGCCGAGACGATGGGGACGCCGGTGAGGCGCTCGAGGCGCGTCTTGGCGTCCAGCGCGTGCGCCAGCCCCTCCGTGGACGCCAGACCCGTCAGCAGGTTCGCGAACATGGCGTCGAGCGAGAGCCACCCCTCGCGCACGCCTTCCGCCACTGCGGCCGAATCGCCGGGGTGGCGAGCCAGGTAGGACTCGACCGCCCAGAGCCCCTCCGGATGCCAGATGAACCGCTCGCCGGCGGGCCGGCCCGCAGTGGCGCGGCCCAGGCGCAGAGCGTCCCGCAGGTGGCTCCAGTGCCGCCGCTCCACCGAGTCCTGGTGCTCCGTGTAGCCGATGTCGAGGTGGGTGTGATGAATCAGGTGCACGTCGAGCGGCCGGACCGTGGTCACGGTAAAGGCGGCGTCCGCCGCGCGGTCGCCAAGCGCGATCGCCACGCGCACGGCCGCGTTGGCGCCGACGGCCGGGACGGGCAGCTGGAACCGTGTGTGGCCGAGCGGGACGACCGAGTCGAGCGACCCCACCGGTCCCGACATCTGGAAGCGGGCGGAGTCGGCCAGGGAGAGCAGGTCGGCCCGAACGATCTGGCGGTTTCCCTCCGGACCGCGCAGCAGCGCCGGCGCGTTCCGCAGTATCACGCCCTCGACCAGCGGCTCCTTGAAGACCATGAACCACGTCCGGAGCCCGCGGCTCTCGCCGGCCACGCGCAAGCGCACGGGCCGCCCGGGCGTGAGCCGTGGTCGGGGCACGCGCAGGAACGCGTAGCCCATGAGGTCGCCGTACTTGTCAATCAGGGTGGCGCGGAACGCGATCCGGACCCCGTCGCGGCCGCGCCAGTCGTGCGTGCCAAGCGCCGCGGCCGGCGGACTGTGGAACGCGAGAACCGAGTCGCCGTCGAGGAACAGGTCGAAGCGCCGGGTCGTGTCGGTGACGTCAATCCCCAGCGCGAAGACGAACACCGCGGTATCGCCGATGGCCGACGGGACCGGCGCGGTCTCCCAGACGATATCCATGCTCCGGTCGAGCGACCGCACGAGGAGCGACCGGTCCACCCAGGGCATCGGGGAGTGGTAGACCAGCGCTTCGCCGCGGACCGTCGTGGCGTAGCCGGGAATCAGCGGCGACGGAAGGGCGATGCGGGTCTGGGCAGCAACCGGCGGGACGCCGCCCGCGAGCAGAAGGCAGGAGACGCCGAGACGCCCAGCCGTCAGAAAGAGACGCCGAGGCGCCGAGGGGCGCCTCCGCGTCTGGCCTCCGGTTAGCGGCGGCGTGCGCTTCCTCGTCTGGCCCGCAGGGAGGGTCCGGTTACGCGCGGTCGTTCCCGCGCGATCATGGGCTGGATCGGCTCCACCGACGGCTCGAATCCCGGTGCGACCTCGCGCGGCAGCGCGCGGCCCAGGAGCTTTTCCACCGACCACATGAGCATCCACTCGTCCGGCGCCATCAGCGTGACGGCCACCCCCTGCGCGCCGGCGCGCGCCGTCCGGCCCACGCGGTGCACGTAGACCTCGGGATCCATCGGCACGTCGAAGTTCACGACCATCACGATGTCGTCCACGTCAATGCCGCGCGCGGCGACGTCCGTGGCGACCAGCACGTGGACCTTGCCCTGCCGAAACCGGTCGAGCGCATGGGTGCGCGCCGCCTGGGTCAGGTCGCCGTGGATGGGCAGCGTGTCTATTCCATCCCGCCGCAGGGCGCGGGACAGGGCGTCGGCTCCGCGCCGGGTGCGGGTGAAGACCAGCGTGCGGCCCCCCGGCATGGTGGTGAGCATGTGGGCCAGCACGTGGCGCTTGTGCGGGCGGTCCACCGCGATGAGGAACTGCTCGACCCCGTCCGCCGCGGCGATCTTGGGCGCCGCGGAGACGTGCGTGTACTCGCGCAGCGCGCGCCGGGCAAGCCCTTCCACTTCGGGCGAGATCGTGGCGGAGAAGAAGAACGTCTGCCGCTCGTCCGGCAGCTTGGCCAGGATGCGGTGGACGTCCGGGGCAAACCCCATGTCGAGCATGCGGTCGGCCTCGTCGAGCACCAGCACCTCGATGGCCGAAAAGTCCACGCGGCCGCGGCCCATGTGATCGAGGAGGCGGCCCGGCGTGGCGATCACGATCTCGACTCCCTCCTTGAGGGCGCGGATCTGCGGCTCCATGGCGACGCCGCCGTACACCGCCGCCGACCGCACGCCGGTATGCCGCCCGTAGGCGCGGGCCCGCTCGACCACCTGCTCGGCCAGCTCGCGGGTGGGGACGAGCACGAGGGCGCGCAACGCGCCCTGCCGGCCCTCCCGGAGTCGCTGAAGGATGGGCAGGAGGAACGCCGCGGTCTTGCCGGTGCCGGTCTGCGCGGACCCGACGACGTCATGCCCCGCCAGGGCGAACGGAATGGCCTTCTTCTGGATGGGAGTTGGTGTGACGTACTGCTCTTCCTCGAGCGCCCGAACCAGCTCGGGGACGAGGCCTAGGGAACTGAACGGCATCTCGGAGACGCGACTCCTGACTGCGCGGCCCGTCCGCGGCGGTGACCGTGTGTCACCGGCGCTCGACAGACGCTGGGCTGAACCTGAGGCTGGGGACGGCGGGATGCGACGTCGAAGCCCCTGAGCGGGGACCGTGCTGCGGAGAGCGCTGCGACCTGCTCGTAGTTCGTATGTGCAAGTGTTGCAAGATACTACCGGACAGGTCGGAGTGCCAGCCTGCCACCTGTCCGCCCGGGAATGGCGTGAGGCACCCCCACCAACGCGGCGAGCGCGTCCCGGCTTGCGGGAGCCCCCACACCGCGCCGACCTTTCGGCCATCAGAGCGCCCATGTCCGGCATCCTCGCAACCCTCGTCCGCTCATCCGCCGGCCGGCTACGCTACCCGCGGCTTCTGGCCCTCACGGCGGCGCTGTTCGTGGCGGATCTCCTCTTCCCGGACGCGGTCCCGCTCGTGGACGAGCTGCTGCTGGGACTCGGGACGCTGGTGCTCGCCCGGCTGCGAACCCGGCGCACCCCACCGGACCCGTCGCCCCCCGAACGCGACTCGTGACCCCGCCGACGCCGCCGCCGGCCCTGCTCGACGACGGGACCGCCCCGGCAACGACCGAGGCCCTGATCCGGCGGCTCGCAGCCCTCGGCATTCGCACCCGGACGGTGGAGCACCCGCCCGTGTTCACGGTGGAGGAGGCCCGACGCTACAAGGGCGATCTGCCCGGCGCCCACACGAAGAACCTCTTCCTGCGCGACAAGCCGGGCAAACGCATGTGGCTGGTCTGCGTCATGGCGGACCGCGACGTGGATCTCCGGGCGCTCCCCCCGCGGATCGGGGCCAAGCCCCGCCTGTCGTTCGGCAGCGCAGACCGACTCATGCGCTACCTGGGCGTGACACCGGGGGCGGTGAGCCCGTTTGCGATTCTCAACGACCGCGGCGGGCGGGTCCAGGTGGTTCTCGACCCGGTGCTGCTCGCGGCGGACGTGGTCAACCTCCACCCGCTGGACAACGCGAAGACCACCGCGATCGCGCCGACCGATCTCCTGCGCTTCCTCGACGCGGAATCCCACCCCCCGCTCCTGCTCGCGTTCGGGCCCGAGGGATGACGGCCCGGGGTGCCCGATCAGTCGCCGAACGGGTTCTTCCTGGCGGCCCCACCACGCGGCCGTTCGGTGTCGAGCATGCGCTGCAGGTCCTCGATACTCACCTCGAACGGGTCCCGCTCCTGCACCGGCGCGCGGACGCGCACCGGGGCAACCCCCGGTTGCCCCACCGGCTGGAGCTGCCACTCCGTGAACGTGTGGTCCTGCACTTCCCAGGTGACCCCGTCCCGATCGGTGAACCGCCGGTAGCCCATGGTTGACCCCCTCTGTCGGACGGCCGACATCGGTCCGACTCCAACGTAACGCCGCTCCGGCGGACCCGCGACGCCGCATGCCTTGCGGCCCGCCGGCGGGACGCGGAGCTTCCATCGCTCTCTCAAAGGGACACCCGACATGCTCCGGAGCACCCTGGCCGTCGCGATCCTGCTCCTCGCTTCCACGGCCGCCGCGCAGCAACGGCCCCTCCGCACCCACCCGCGCGTCCAGGAGGCCATCGGCCTGCTCGAGATCTGGACCGACGCGCAGGTCGCCTACCAGCAGATCCCGGGCGCATCCATGGCGGTGGTCCACGATCAGGAGCTCGTGTGGAGCGCGGGGTTCGGCCTGGCGAACCGGGAGCGCGGGGTGGAGGCCACGCCGCAGACCATCTACTCGATCTGCTCGATCTCGAAGCTGTTCACGTCCATCGGCGTCATGCAGCTGCGGGACGCGGGCAAGGTGCGGCTCGACGATCCGGTCGCCGGACACCTGTCCTGGTTCACCATCCGGGACGCGTACCCGGACGCCCCACCCGTCACCATCGAAGGCCTGCTGACCCATTCCTCCGGCCTGCCGCGCGAGTCGGACACGCCGTACTGGAGCGCCCCGGACTTCCGGTTCCCGACGCACGACGAGATCGTGCGGCGCCTGCCCGAGCAGGAGGAGCTGTATCCGGCGCAGACGTACCACCAGTACTCCAATCTGGGGCTCACGCTCGCGGGGGAGATCGTGGCCGCGGTCTCGGGCCAGCCGTACGACGGCTATGTGCGCGACCGCATCCTGACGCCGCTTGGACTCGCCAGCACGACCCCGGAGATCCCGGCGTCCCTGCACGGGACGCGCCTGGCGGTGGGATACAGCGCCACGACCCGCGCGGGGACGCGGGAGTCGCTCCCGGTGTTCCAGGGGCGGGGCATTGCCCCCGCCATGGCGTTCGCCTCGACTGTCGAGGATCTGGGCCGGTTCGCATCGTGGCAGTTCCGCGTGCTCCATCACGGGGCGGACGAGGTGCTGAGCCGCAACACGCTGCGCGAGATGCAGCGCGTGCACTGGGTGGATCCGGACTGGAAAACCACGTGGGGGCTGGGATTCGTCGTCTTCCAGCAGGGCGACAAGACGTTTGTGGGCCACGGCGGCAGCTGCCCTGGCTACCGCTCGAATCTCCAGATGCAGGCCGACGATCGCATCGCCACGATCTTCGCCGCCAACGCCAACGGCGTGAATCCGGGAGCGTTCACCCGCCGCGCCCACGAGATCATGGCGCCCGCGCTGGCGGCGGCGAAGGACACCAGCCACGCCAGCACGCCACCGAATGCCGAGTTCGCGAAGTACGTGGGCGCCTACAGCGAGATGCCGTGGGGTGGCGAAGTGGCGGTGCTCCCGTGGAAGGGGAGTCTCGCCATGGTCTACCTGCCCACCGACGACCCGCTGGGCGACCTGACGGAGCTGAGGCACGTGCGCAACCACACTTTCCGGCGCGTCCGAAAGGACAAGGCCCTCGGCGAGGAGATCCGGTTCGACGTGGGCCCGGACGGCCGGGCCACCCGCGTGTGGCAGCACAGCAACTTCAGTCCGCGGATCCGCTAGGAGGAACGAATGACACGCGGTACGCTCTCGTTCGTGCTGCTGCTCGGAGGCGCCGCCGTCGCGGCGGCGCAGGGACCCGTCACCCGCCCCAGCGACGCGCTCGCGCCCACGCCCCCCATGGGCTGGAACAGCTGGAACAAGTTCGCCTGTGACGTGAGCGAGCAGCTCATCCGGGAAACCGCCGACGCGCTCGTCGCGAGCGGCATGAAGGACGCCGGTTATCAGTACGTTGTCATTGACGACTGCTGGCAAGTGGCGCGGGACGGCGTCGGCACCATCGTCGTGGATCCCGAGCGCTTCCCGTCCGGCATGAAGGCGCTCGCCGACGACGTCCACGCCAGGGGGCTCAAGTTCGGCGTGTACTCGGACGCCGGCACGAAGACCTGCCAGGGACGCCCCGGGAGTCGCGGATACGAGTACCAGGACGCCCGGACTTATGCGTCCTGGGGCGTGGATTACCTCAAGTACGACTGGTGCTCGCACGGCACGCAGAACGCCGAGGCGTCGTACCGGCTCATGCGGGACGCGCTCGACGCCAGCGGCCGGCCCATCGTGTTCTCGATCTGCGAGTGGGGCACCAACAAGCCCTGGCTCTGGGCCAGGGGCATCGGCCACCTCTGGCGCACGACGGGAGACATCCAGGACTGCTGGGACTGCCGGCGCGACTGGGGCGGCTACGGGTGGGTGCTCATCCTGGACCGGCAGGCGGGGCTCGAGAGCTACGCGGGCCCGGGGCACTGGAACGATCCCGACATGCTGGAGGTGGGAAACGGCGGCATGACCACCGAGGAATACCGCGCGCACTTCTCGATGTGGGCCATGCTCGCCGCTCCGCTCATGGCGGGGAACGACATTCGAAGCATGACACCCGAAATCCGCGACATCCTCACCAACCGTGAGGTGATTGCCGTGGATCAGGACCCGCTCGGTCGGCAGGGTCGGAAGGTGCGGGATGACGGTGCCATCGAGGTCTGGGCCAGGGCGCTGGCGGACGGCGGCCGGGCGGTGGCGCTGCTCAACCGCGATACGACCGCGACCTCGGTGACCGTGACGTGGCCCGAGATCGGCTACCCGGCGGGGCTCGAGGCAAAGGTGCGCGATCTCTGGGCGCACCGCGACGTGGGGCGCGTGCGCGGGCGGTACGTCGCCACGGTGCCCGGCCACGCGGCGGTGCTCGTGCGGATCACGCCGTGAGTGACGCGGCTCATCCGCGGCTCACGATGGCCCTCCGGGCGTCCGGATCATCGCGTCCCGCGAGATTATCGTGCAGGGCGCGGCCCGATGCCCCTGGCCTGGCGGGACCCCAACCGCTAGGCTCCCCGGGGCCGCAGCGAGCGACAAGGAGCCACCCGTGTACGTCCCAATCCCCAGCCAGCCCCCGGAGTCCCCGCGCGTCCGCGAGCTCAGTCAGCGGATCCAGCAACTGATCACCGACTTCCAGCGGCAGTATCCCATGACGCCGGCCGAGATCCGGCAGGCGCTGGTGCATGCGGCGAGCACGGCGGCCGGGAGCCGGCGACCGCTCGCCGTGGTGCTCGCCGCGGGGGTGGTCGCGGCGCTCGGGGTGGGACTGTTCGTCTCGCGGAGCGGCGGGGGCGGCGGAGATGCGGCGGGCATCCCCCTCCTGGCCGCGGTGGGCGTGGCGGCGGCCGTGGCGGGGCTCGTCCTGGCCATCCGACGGAACCGCTGACGCAACCGCAGAGCCTCCGGTGGGACTCGAACCCACGACCTTCCGCTTACAAGGCGGATGCTCTGGCCAACTGAGCTACGGAGGCGGACGTCCCTAAGCTAGGGGGTTCGCGTCCCGGAGTGAACGCCCGGCCCGGCCACCCGCTCCCGCGCAATTTCGACGAGCCCCCAGTACGGCGGGGGATACCCCTGGGCCGCGGTCCGGCGCGCGACCTCGTCCCGCACCCGGTCCGCCAGGGTCCGGTGCCGCACCACGAACGCCTCGTGGCGCAGCGCCGCCGCGGCACCCATGCCTTCCGGGATCGGGCCGCGGCCCCCGAGGCGCACCCGCACCCAGCTGTAGGCCTTGGCCAGCCTCGCGGCCGGCAGCCGATACCACGCGTACGGGATATCCTCGCCGGCGTCCGCGCGCTCGAGCATGGCGTCCACGACCGCATTGTCCACGTGGTCCTGGAGCAGCGCGGACGGGTCCCGCCACTCCGCGACGACCACGAGCTGCGGATCGTACTCCAGGTCGGAGGGCTCCTGGGTGGCGAAGTGCCGGACGCCGAACCCCGCGAGCCACCGCCGGAGGCCCGGCCGCGAGATCGTGGACAGTCCCATCCACAGCGTGACCCCGAGATCCCGATAGGCCCAGGAGGCGACCTCGGAGCAGAAGAGGCGCGAGGGATCCGTGTAGTCCATCGCGAAGTCGTACGGGATGTGCCCCGCGCGGGCGCGCTCGAGCGCGCGCGACGCGGCGCGATGCGGGAGCAGGGGATCCGCGACGAGCGGGGGCACGTCCGCCCGCAGGCGGAGCAGCATCACCCGGAGCTTCTTGTCCCGCAGGTATCCGTCGGCGGTCGTGACCGAAACGCCGGACTCGATATGCGCCTCGATCACCGAGACCGCCTGGGTCTCCGGATCCACGTGCACGAGGCCGACGTGGGAGAAGTTGCCGGGGTAGTCGCTGCCGCGGGCAATGAGCGCCGACGTGGGGTATCCGCCCCGGGACACGAGGATGTCGCCCGAGCGGATGTCCACTCCATGCGCCGTGGCAGCGGGCGCCGCGGACGGTTCGTTCCGGCCCGGCAGCAGGGGTGAAACGCGGTCCGGTTGGTGCAGCATGACCTCTTCAACGGCGGCCCGGGCACCATACAGCATCCGGTACAGCCGTTCGCGCGTGGCGCGATCCGCCATGTCCCACCGCGCCGACTGCCCCTTCACGGCCTCCCGCAGCCGTCCGGACAGCGCGACGTAGTCACCGGCCAATCCGGGGCAGGCCGCCGCCGACACGCCGAGCGCCAGGAACCGGGATTCGATGGCGGCAAACGCCGGCTGACCGGGATCGAGGACCAACACCTCCAGTCCGGCCACCGCGGTGCCGAGCACGGTCAGCTCGCGCGCCGCCGCGGGTTCGGTCCTTTCGCACCCCGCGGCACGCGCCCCTTGGTAGCCGGCCTCGAGGGCCCGCCACAGGCTGTCCTGGCCCCAGGCGAACGCACCACCCTGCCGCGGCCCCTCCGACACATGGGGCGCGCCGGCCGGAAGGGCGAGCAGCAGGAGCGCCGTGAGCGACAGCGCGACGAGTGTGAAGGCTCGCGTGGCCACCCGCATCAGAATCTCGGGTTTACGATGTTCGCGAACTTCGAGCCGAAGCGATAGCTGAGTCCGATCCCCACGTCGTACTGGAAGTTCGTCTCGCGCTGGCGGCGCTCGAGCAGGATCTCCTCTTCGGAGAGGTCCTGCGCCGGAAGGTAGAACTGGTCCTTGATGCGGGCGAATTCGACGAACAGGTCGAGATTGAGTCCCCGGAACAGGCGGTACTCGAAGCTCACATGCGTGTTGATGCGGTGGCTCGCGAGATTGTGCAGGTATTGGGTCCCCCCCACTTCACCGTAGATCTCGCCCCAGGGCTGCTGGACCGCCGCCGACACCAGGAGGGCGTGGCCCGGATGGATCTCCGCCAGCTTTCCCTCGATCGTCTCCACCTGGTAGTCGAAGCTCTGGACCCCCACCTGGTACCGGACGGTCAGCGATCGCCGGGTGGATTCGCGATACGGGAACAGGTTGTACTCGACGGCCGGTCCCGCCGAGATGGACAGATCGCGGTTGAGGAATGTCGAGCGGCTGGCGTTGGCCAGCCCCCCCACCGACCAGTGATCCCCCAGGCTCCAGACCATCAGCAGGTCGGCCTCGTAGTTCTCGGCCTCGCTGTCCACTGTCGTGGTGTCGTCCACGTCGAAGCGCTCGTGCTCGAACTCGGCATCCATCGAGAGATTGATCTTGAGCCGCTCGGAAACGCGAGCGGCGGAGGCCGATCCTTCGAGGGTGTAGCGACTCTGCCGGGCTTCACCTTCGAGGGAGCCTTCCGTGCCGATCTGGAACACCCACAGGTTCCACGGGTCGTGCTCGCTGCGCGCCGGCGCGGGATGCCCGCGCGCCTGGTACAGGATCTGGAGACGCGACGCCAGCGGCGTGCCCTCGACGAATGGCACGAGCCCCACAGCCATCGTGCGCGTCAGTCCCTCGCGCACTTCGGCGTCCGTCTGGTTGGGATCGCTGATGAACGCCAGCGTCTTTTCCGTCCCCGTCAACGCGCGCCGGCCGATATAGGAGAGGGTGTACCGCTGTCCGCCGCCGCCCGTGTCCTGATCGGTGATCAACAGGTGGAGATCCGCGTCCTCCCGGTCGCGCACCCAACTCACCCAGGGAATCTCGCGCCGGAAGTGGTCGAAGTCACAGTTGTCGGCGTTGCAGTCCAGGAACACCAGCAGCGCCGACGGCGCGCTATCCGCAACCTGCTGCTGAGCGGAGCCGGGTTCGGGGATGAACCCCACGGCGACGGTCAACGCGATTGGAGGAAGGAGCGAGCGCAGGCGGGTCATTCGGTCCGTGGTGCGAGCGTGGAGACACGCCAATCTACGCGTCCGCCGCCCCTGCTGTCACAGTCTCCGCTGCCATCGCGTTCCCTGGGGTGTGTCCTCGAGCTCGATCCCGCGCTCGGTGATCTCCCGCCGGATCGCGTCCGCCCGCGCAAAGTCCCTTGCCTTGCGGGCCGCCTGTCGGGCCGCGATCCGCTCCTCCACCCAGGCGGCGAGGTCGTCCGCCACGGCGTCCGCACCCGGGAGGACGTCGAGCACGTCCATCAGGGCATCGAACGTCGCCAGCGCCGCGGCCGCCGTCCCCACATTCCACGCCGTCCGGTCGAGCGCGCGGTTGGCATCGCGCACGAAGTCGAACACGGCCGCCAGCGCCTTGGGCGTGCCGAGGTCGTCGTCCATGGCATCCCGGAACGCCTGCTCCAGCGCCACGGCCTCCGGCGGCGCGGCTTCGGCCGCGGTCCGCCCCGCAGCCTCGGCGAGCCGCCCGCGAAAGGCGCCCAGCCGGCGCATGCCCTCGGTGGCCGCCTGGAGGGCATCGTCGTTGTAGTTGAGCGATTGCCGATAGTGCGTCGCAAGCAGGAGCATCCGGAATGCCGCCGGGTGGACGCCCTCCTCCCGGAGATCCCGCACGGTGAGCGTGTTGCCGAACCGCTTGGACATCTTGGTACCGGCGATCGTCAGGAACTCGCCATGCACCCAGCACCGCGCGAAGGGCTCCGCCGTGGCTCCCTCGGACTGCGCGATCTCGTTCTCGTGATGCGGGAAGACGAGATCCTTGCCACCGGCATGCAGATCGAGCGTGGCCACGCCGAATCGTTCGCGAATCTCCGTCAGCGCCATCGCCGAGCACTCGAGGTGCCACCCCGGTCTGCCGCGTCCGAACGGAGCGTCCCACGCCGCCCCCACCGCTTCGTCCACCGCCGACGCCGCCTTCCACACCGCGAAATCCTGCACGTCCTCCTTGGCGTATTCGTCGCTCTGCACCCGGGCGCCGGCCTTGAGCTCCCGCGTGTCCACGCGGGACAGCCGGCCGTAGGTCGGAAACCGGCTGATGGCGAAGTACACCGACCCGTCATCGCCGCGGTAGGCGATGCCGCGATCGAGCAGCGCGCCCACCAGCGTGACCATGACCGGGAGGTAGTCCGTGGCGCGCGTGTACACGTCTGCGGGCCGGATCCGCAGGAAATCGCGGTCCTCGAAGAACGCCTGCGTGAACCGGTCGGTGAACGCGCGCACGGTGGTTCCCGCCTCACTCGCCATCCGGATGATGCGGTCGTCCACGTCCGTGACGTTCATGATCATGCAGACGTCGTAGCCCGCGTACGCGAGGTAGCGGCGCAGCAGGTCGCCCAGGAGAAACGTCCGGAAGTTGCCGACGTGCGCGTAGTTCCACACGGTGGGTCCGCACATGTAGAACGTGACGCGGGGCGGATGGAGCGGGACGAACGGCTCCACCTGCCGAGCGAGCGTGTTGTACAGCCGCAGGGACGCGGTCACGCGCCCGCCCGGGCAATGTCGTCGCGGCGCTCGAGCATGTGGACGCGTGCGGGCATTACATCCAACCGACGATGAGACAAGGAGTTCGATCGTCGCGAAACCTAGGTGGGGCCCGGAGACGCGTCAACGGACCGCGGCAGTCTGTGGCGCCGCGAATCAGCCCAGCGCGGCGGCGCGGGCGGGATCCGGCGGACGCCGGACCGGATGCAGGAGGTCGTCCACGGCCCGATACCGCACCCGCGTGCCGAGCACCGGGATCCGTTCCCCACGACACACCGCCAGCACGGATTCCAGAGTGCGCCCGCCGGCCAGCGGCACATCCACGCCGGTGCCGGTCCGCACGGCGTCCGGAAAGTGGGCCGTGATGCGCGAGATCCCCGCGAGGGCGCCCCCGTTGAGCCGCAGCTCGGCCACGCGTTCCTGCTGGAGGGTGATCATGCGAAGATCCGCGAGCACTCTGCCGTCGCGCAGCACCACGACCCGCGTCGCCACGTCTTCCACCGCCCGGACATCGCGGGGCGCGAGCAGGACGGCGCGGCCCTGCGCCGCGAGGTCGGCCAGCGCGTCCGTCAGCGCCCGGCGGGTGGTGGCGTGTACGCCCGCGAAGCACGCGTCAATCAGCAGGACCGGCGCGCCGCTCACCGCGCCCGTGGCCACGGTCAGCCGCTCGACCGCGTCCCGGTCGAGGAGGCTCATGCGCCGCCCGGCGTCCGGGCCCAGGCCGACCAGCCCGAGGGCGGCCTGGACGCGCATGGCGCGGGCGCGGGCGGGACCGCCGTAGTGGTCGGCGACATACCGCAGCCATTCGACGGCGGTGAGTTCCCCGGGACCACTGAAACCGGCCCGGACATATCCGAAGCCGGCGGCCACCCCATGCCGCCCCCTCACCACGTCTATCCTGCCCACGGCGGCGGGCAGCAGCCCGGCCGCGGCGCGCAGCAACGCTCCCGGGCCGTCCTCCGGAATCCCGACGACCGCGACGATTTCGCCGCCCTCAACGGCCAGGGTCACGTCGTCGAGCGCCCGCCGCTCGCCATCCGGACCCGCGGCCACGCACGTCACGTGGTCGCACACCACCGCCGCCTGGCTCACGGGCGTCGCGCGCCGACCGGTCGGCCCGCCGGCGCGCCGGCCGAGTCCGGCCACGCCCAGCGCGGCCAGCCCCAGCCAGACCGCGAGCTGCGGCACGACCGTGGGGCCGCCACCGTCCGCAAGATTGACGATCAGCTGCCCGGGCGGTGCGAAGGGGACAACGGGCGGCCCCCCTTCGAGCACGTGGGCCGCGTACGGCGCTCCCGCCCCCGCCGCAACGAGCAGGAGCGGCAGGACCGTGGCCGTGGCACAGCCCCACGCCGGCGCCAGGGTGGCGGCCACGGCGCCGATCACCGCGGCGTGGAGGGCCGCCGCCGCGACGGCCCCGGGGCGCAGGGCCGCGGTTCCGGCCAGCGCGACGGCCGCGGCGGCCGCGCCCAGACACGAGAAGGCCGCCGCGCCGGCCACCCGCGCGGCCGCGGCGAGGGTCGGACGGATCCCGACCCAGCGGAACGACTCGAAGGGCCCGCCGCGGACGAAGGGCCGGGGGCCCGCGGCCGCCGCCAGGAGGCCAGCGAGGGCAACGAAGGCGGGGGTGACCGCTCCCGGTGGCGGTCCCGCCAGGATCCGCGTCAGCGCCGCCAGCCCAATGGTCCAGCCCACCGCGGCCCGCGAGACGGGATGTCGGGCCGCCAGGCGCACGCCGAGCACGACTTCCGCCCGGAGGGCTCCCGCCGCCCCGACCGTGCGCGCCGCCGTTCCGGACCGTGTGCGTGCCATGGCCCCACGGTAACGTCCCCCGGACGCGGAGCGGCAACCATTCTGTCGGCAGGGGGAATCAGAACACCGCCACCAACGCGCGAGGGGCCGGCATCACGTGCCGGCCCCTCGTATCACCGCTACGCGATCGCGCTCAGGCTTTCTGCTCGCCCTCGTCGTCCTCGACCAGCTCGGCTTCCTGCACCAGCTCGGACCCCTTGTTCCCGGCCCCCAGCTGCTGCGGCGCGCCGGTGCTCCCCGCCGGGAGCATTCCCATCTTCTGCTTCAGCTCGAGCAGCCGCTGGTCGGCGCTGCCGTGGAACTCCAGGGCCTTGAACTCCTGGGCCAGGCTGTCGCCCGACAGCTCGCCCGCCAGCTCGGCCGCGGCCACGGCCTGCCGCTCCATGTCGTCAATCCTCTCTTCCATCCGCTGGAACGTGTCGAACGCCGACTGGT
>DASWHL010000111.1:0-37501 GCA_036398175.1 Gemmatimonadales bacterium | reverse complement strand
GTCGTCGCGGCGCTCGTGGATCACGCCCACGTGGTACCGGGCCATCAGGTACTCGGGCGTCAGGGTGGAACACCGCTCGAAGTGCTCCATGGCCTTGTCCAACTCGCCGGCATGGAACAGGGCGATGGCCAGCCGGTAGTGGGCGGCGTTGTAGTCGGCGTCGATCTCCAGGCACCGGCGGTAGGCGCGGATGGCCGAGGGCATGTTGCCGCGGTGGTAGTAGGCCACGCCGAGGTCGTACGCGCACAGCACGAAGGTGGGGGCCAGCTCGAGGGCGCGCTCGTACCGCTCGATGGCCAGGTCCAGCGTGCCCTGATGGAAGAAGACGGTTCCCAGGAGATGGTGCGTGAGCGGATCCTCGGGCTCCATCGCCACGAGTCGTTCCAGCTCGCGGCGTGCCTCCCGGTGCCGGCCCTCCATCTCGAGCCGCAGCGGGAGCAGGAGCCGTTGGTCTACCCAGGCATCGCGCAGGAACATGCCGCATTCGGCGCAGAACTTGTCCGTGGCGGCCGCCTCGCGGCCGCAGCGCTGGCAACGCATCATCGTCATCGTCCTTCCTTCAGGTTGCACGGCTCCCGGGTCAAAGATGGGCCTCCGGGCCGTCCGCCTCAATGTCATGGCGCCCGGCCGCCGGCCGCCGGGTGTAGATGGTCCGGAATCGCAGCAGCCCGAGCAGCTGGCAGTCGTCGCAGTCGTCCGGGAACTCTTCCCGGCGGATCGGGTCGGCGCACACGTCGAACCCGGCCGCCTGATAGAGGGCGACCACCTCGGCGAGACGCGTGCCATCCGTGATGAAGCGGCGCTCCCAGCCGTCCGCCACGCGGACGGGATCCGGCGCCCGTTGCGCCTCCGAGAGCATCCGGTGCGCTTCGCCCTGGACGACCCCCGACAGCCGCCGGACGACGTCGTCGGCGACGTGGCGGTCGTCGCTCACGCCACCGCCGCGCCGCCGAGCTGCCGCAGCCGGCGTTGGCCGAGCAGGGCGGCCCCCAGCGCCGCCGTGAACTGCACCAGGTCACCGGGCGCCACATTCACGTCGGACTGGAGCTGATCCCGGACGACGGCGGCCATGCGCTCGAACCGGAGGATGCCGCCCACCAGCGTGAACTCGGGCTCCATCCCGACGCGTTTCAGAAGCTGGAGGGAGCGCCCCACGAGTGAGACGACGGCCCCGTGCATGATGTCCGCGGGTGCGACGCCCTGGGACAGGTGATTGATCACCTCGGACTCGGCGAACACGGCGCAGACGCCCGAGATGGCGATGCTGTCCTTGGACGTGGCCACGAGCGGGCCGATCTCCTCGGTGGAAAACCCCATATAGCGGGCCGTCTTCTCGAGGAAGGCGCCGGTGCCGGCCGCGCACTTGTCGTTGAGCCGGAACGACTTCACCTTGGCGCCCGGTCCCAGCCGGCTCGCCTTCATGGTCTGGCCCCCCACGTCCAGGATCGTCCGCGTGCCGGGAAACAGGAGCGTCGCTCCGCGCGCGGCCGCGGTCAGGTCCGTTACCCGGACGTCGCCGATCCCCACCTGGTGGCGGCCGAATCCGGTGGCCACCGTGTAGCGCACCGCGTCCGGCGCGAGTCCCGCGTCGGCCAGCGCCGCGGCCAGGCTCTCTTCGGCGATCCGCGCCAGCTTGAAGCCGGTGGGACGGAGCGCCCGGCCCACGATCCGGAGGTCGTCCCCCAGCACGACGGCCTTGGTGTAGGTGGACCCGACGTCAATGCCCGCCGTATAGGTCGTCATGACGCCTGCCGGGTGGTCGGGTGGCGGGCGGCCAGGATGTGATCGAGCGCGAACAGGGCGGCGCCCAGGGCGCCCATGTAGTGGGAGTCGTCGCTGACGTTGACCCGGAGACCGAGACTTTCCTGGAGGGTCTCGATCATCGCCACGTTCCGGGCCACGCCGCCGGTGAACGTGATCTCCTCTTCGAGCCCCACCCGGCGGAGCAGGCCGGTGGAACGCCCCGCGATGGACTGGTGCACGCCGAGCAGAATGTCCTCGATCTTCTTGCCCTTGCCGAGCCAGGACAGCACCTCGGATTCGGCGAACACCGTGCAGGTGGTGCTGATCTTGACGGGTCGTTCGCCGCGCAGCGCCGTGGGGCCCAGCTCGTCGAGCGGGATCTCGAGCGCGCTCGAGGCGGCGCCGAGGAACCGTCCGGTGCCGGCCGCGCACTTGTCGTTCATGCAGAAGTCCACGATCTCGCCCCCGGCGGAGACCCGGATGGCCTTGGTATCCTGGCCCCCCATGTCCACGACCGTGCGGGTGGCGGGGAACATGTGGACGGCGCCCCGTCCGTGGCAACTGATCTCGGTTACCTGGGTGTTGCCGAACGTCACCTTGTACCGGCCGTAGCCGGTGCCGACGACGTACTCGACCTCCTCCTCCCGCAGGTCGCCGCCCCGGAGCGCCTCCTGGAACGCCTGCCCGGCGGCCCGGATCACGTTGGCCCCCGTCATGGTGAGCGAGCGGGCGACGATGCGGCGCCGCTCGTCTACGAGGACGGCCTTGGTCTGGGTCGAACCCACGTCTACGCCCGCCGCGTATGCCACGCTACCTCCGAATCCATCGTCGTCGCCACGGCTGCCGTCACCCGGTGTGGAGGGCCGCCTGGGCGCGCCGCGAGGCGAGTCCCTCGAAGAACGCGTCTATCCGGTTCTTGAGCTGCGCTTCCGACACCACGCGCCGGTCCATCATGTCCGACTCGATGAACAGACTCGGCACGTCCCGCGCGGCCAGCAGGGCCCGCCGGCTGTCCGCGAGGCCGGTGGACACGGTCCGGCAGCTCTTGATGGGGTGGTACACGAGCCCGTCCGCCGCGAGGTCGTCCAGCATCCGGATCAGGATGTCTGTCTG
This sequence comes from Gemmatimonadales bacterium, assembly GCA_036398175.1. Taxonomy (GTDB): domain Bacteria; phylum Gemmatimonadota; class Gemmatimonadetes; order Gemmatimonadales; family GWC2-71-9; genus JAOTWJ01. The sequence continues at coordinate 34,645 of DASWHL010000111.1, read as the reverse complement.
GAAGAACATGTTGTCCATCGCGTCGCGGACCCCGAGGAGCAGTCCCTCCGCGAGGCTCTCCAGCGGCCGGTCGAGATCGTAGGTGAACCCGAGGTTGGCGCCGCCGGACGCGAACCGGAGATAGGTCGAGCCCACGAACGTCCCGCCCAGCTCCGTGAACATCTCGGTGAAGCGGCGGAAGATCGGGTAGCAGGGCACCCCGATGAACAGCAGCCGGTAGCGCTCGTCGGTGAGGGTCCCGATGCCGTGCGCGCTCTTGTACTCCATCTCTTCCACCAGCTCGGTGAAGTACCGGGCGCCCTCGGGCGCCCCGCGGAAGCCGTTGGCGACGCCCAGGTAGATCGTCCCGTCCGAGAGGGCGTTGAACACGGAGGGACGGGCGGCGTTCAGCTCGAGCACCCGCCGCCACATCACGTTCATCGTGTTCGCGTGGCCCATGGCCTCGCGCAGCCGGTCAATGTCGAACGGGACGCCGCTCACCCGCTCGAGCGTCGGGATCAGCTCCCGGAGCTGCGCCAGCACGTATTGCCGGTCGTTCTCGAAGTCCGGATGCCCCGGCCAGGTTTGCGTGCCCGCGGCGCGCGTGCCGGGCACGTCAATCGTCACGACCGGGACCTTGTACATCCGCTCCCAGATCTCGGCCCACTTGACGTAGGTGTTGCAGGCGTTGGTGTGGACGGCAATGGACGGTTTCGGGATCCGGCCCATCGGCAGCTCGCCGCCGCGCAGCTGGGTCGCGACATCGGCCTTGACGTAGCCGCAGATGTCCGGCGAATAGCCGTGGTCCTCGGCCTGGTTCAGGTACTCGTGGGCCACCCGCCGCACGGCCGTCTGGAGCGAGTTGATCTCCGGGAACACGATGGGGAAGTCGAACGTGCGCAGCAGCTCCGCCAGGCTGCCCATCACGAAGACGTAGGCGCTGCCGCGGCCCGCCTCGGCCGCCGCCGTGAGGCCCGCGAACCACTCGCGGAACAGCCGCGCGCCGTCCGCGTTGCCGCGTCCCACGATGGATCCGTCCACGGTCGTCGGCATGGGCGCTCCGCTCAATCGAACAACAGGTTCTCGACGAACGTCTCGAGCTGGATCTCCAGCGTCTCGAAGCTCGTCATGTTTTCCTCGAACTCGCTCACGAAGAACGGGACGCCGTGCTCCTCGAGCGCGTGCGTGTAGGTCACCTGCTCCTCGAGGCCCGGCTCGCACATCTTGGCCGCCGTCACGATGGCCGCCTGGGCGTCGGCGCCCCGGATCCGCGCGAGCAGCATGTCTTCCTTGGGCTTCCGCAGGTCGTGCTGGACCGGGCTGTAGGACGACCGCTCCAGATACGCCTCGGCCAGATTGCCCAGCGGATCGCCGTCGGTCGGTACGTCCTCGAGGATCCAGCGCAAGCCGATCAGGAGGTCGTCGTCCACGACGTAGCACGAGCGGGCGATGGCCCGGAGCAGGTCGAGCGGCGGCTGTTCGCAGAATCCGCCCTCGAACACCACGCGCACCCGGTCGTGCCGGCGCGTGGTCCGGGCCCGGAGCTGCGGGAGCGCGGCGGCCAGCAACGCGTTGTGCTCTTCCCGCGGAATCAGACCGCCCACGGCCATGAGCGCGTACGTCTCGTCGGCCGCCGCCAGCCAGGGCGTCTCGCGCTTGAGCGCGTACAGCTCCCGCAGAAGCGATCGGTTGGCATTGAAGACCGTGAGAGACGCCCGCAGCGCGTCGTCGGTCACCCGGCGCCCCGAGACGTCCTCGACCGTCCTGCGCAGGCGATCGTACTCGCCCCGCAGGTAGGCGGCGGCGTGCGCGGAGTTGGCGTTCTGCGGCAGGTACAGGATCTGGCACGGGTAGGGGAAGTTGCGCCCCCACACGGCGGCCAGGTTGCGGGCGGCGTCGCAGATGGGATGGGTGACGAACAGCTCCAGCTCGATCCGGCGGCTCAGCACCAGCTCCAGGGACGTCTTCACGATCGAGCAGAGGTACGACCCGAAGCGCGAGTCCGCCTGCGTGGGGTCCACCGGGCCGCCCCGCACCTTGAACGGCAGCATTCCGGCCGCGTGCGCGATCTCCTCGGGGAAGTAGACCTGGAAATGTCCGGCCACCGTCCCGCCCGCCTCGCGCCACCGCCGAACCGTCGGGTAGGTATCGTCCTCCAGCAGCTGGCGACAGGCCGCGATGACGCCGTCGAGCGGTTGTCCGTGCCAGTCGGGGAAGATCTGCGGGGCGGTCATCGGTGTTCCCAGACCGGCCGACGCTTCGCCCCGAAGGCCGCGAGCCCCTCGACGGCATCGCGCGTCCGCATGAGGTCATCCACGTAGGTCCGCCCCACGGCGTCGAGCGCCTCGGCCACCGGGCGGGCGGTTCCGGCCCGGAGGGCCCGCTTGGTCACGCGCAGGGCCGCGCCGCTGTGGCAAGCCCACCGCCCGGCCAGCGCGAGCGCGGCGGCGTCCACCTCGTCGTCCGGCACCACCTGCGCCACCAACCCCCACTCGCCCGCCTCGCGCGCCGAGATGGTGTCGCCACCGAGCACGATGCTCGCGGCGCGCGCGGGGCCGCAGAGGCCGGGAAGCAACACGCATGCCCCCGGCGGGAACACGCCAAGGGCAATCTCGGGCTGCCCGAACTGGGCGCTCGCGCCGGCCACGATGGCATCCGCGGGCTGCACCAACTCGAACCCGCCCCCGAGGCACCGGCCCCGGACGGCGGCGATGACCGGCAGCGGGAAGTCCCAGACGGCGCGGATGGTGGCGGTGAATTCGGGGATCAGGTCCCGAAACGTGGGCGGGAGGTGCTCCCCCACGTCCGCGCCGGCCGAGAAGTGCTTCCCCGCGGCCCGCAGCACGAGGACCCGGAGGTCGGGTGCGCCCGCGAGATCGGCGACGTGCGTCCGCAGCTCACCGAGCACCGCCCGCGTGAGGATGTTCACGGGCGGATGGTCGAGGGTCAGCTGCGCGATCCCGTCGGCGACGTCGCGCCGAACCATGCCTGCCATGCGTCGTTCTCCCTCTTCCGACACCGGTCCGCTCCCCTACGCCATCACCTGTCCACCATCCACCGCGATCGTCGCGCCGGTGATGTGCCGGGCACCCCTGGAGCACAGGAACGCGATCAGCTGGGCGCAGTCCTCCGGCGTCCCGAGTCGCCCCAGCGCCGACTCCTGGCTTGCCCGCTCGATGACCTCGGCCGGAAGCGCGCGCGTCATGTCGGTCGTGATCATGCCGGGCGCGATCGCATTCACCGTGACGTCATAGCGGCCCATCTCGCGCGCCACGGCCTTGGTGAAGGCAATGACGCCGCCCTTGGACGCCGCGTAGTTCGCCTGACCCGGCTTGCCGCGCAGGCCGTTGATGGACGCCACGTTGACGATCCGTCCGGAGCGCTGCCCCTTGAATACGGCCGCCGCCGCGCGGGCGTACGCAAAGCAGCCCTTGAGATTGACGTCCACCACGTCGTCCCAGTTGGCCTCGGTCAGCTTCCAGACCATCCCGTCCGCCGTGATGCCCGCGCAGCAGACGAGGATGTCGAGGCGTCCCAGGCGCCGGACGACCTCCGCGACCACGCGCTCGGCCGCGGCCACGTCGCGCACGTCCGCCGGGAGCAGGAGGCCTCGGCGGCCGGTTCCCTTCACCGCCCGGACGACAGCCTCGCCGTCCGCGTCCGCCTCGCGGTCCACGATGGCGACGTCGCAGCCCTCCGCGGCGAGCGTGCGGGCCACCGCCGCCCCGATGCCGCGGCGCCCGCCGGTGACGAGGGCGACCGCGCCGCCGAGCCCGAGGTCCATGTCAGTCCTGCCCCTGGAACTGGGGAGAGATGGCCCGGAGCAGGTCGTCATCCCACGGGTGCCCCTGCGCGAGGAGCTGGCGCATCCGGATGAAGTCCACTTCCCGGCGCCCCTTCGGACCCTCGTTGAACGCGCGGAACCCGGCCCGGGCTTCCGTCATCATGTTGAGGCTCAGCCACTCGCGGTTGGTGACGCTCGTGTTGTCCCAATGCCACTGCTTGTGCTTGCGGAGGCTGTTCACCGTCTTCGACGTGCAGTCCGGCATCAGCATCAGGATCCTGGTGCAGAGCGCCTCGACCGCCTCGTCGAGCTTCGCGAGATCGGTCGCGGCCCGGGCGAGCACGGACTTGGCCTCCTCGCGGGCGGCCCCGGTCTTGAACTCGCCGAAGACGATGGCGCCGAACTCGTCGGCGTAGCGGTCGAGCACCACCATGGGATTCGGGATCCAGCGCCCATCCAGCGTGAGCACCGGCACCACCTGGTTCAGCAGCCCGAGGCGGAGGGCCTTGTGGGCGCTCCACATCTCGCAGAGCACGCCGCTCTCCATGGCGGACGAGAACCCCACGTAGAGCGGCAGGAAATCGGTGGAGCCGCCGTCCGGAGCGGACCCGTGCCGGGGGCCCGCCTGCCCGAAGCGCGCGGTATCCGCCGCGATCGAGAAGTCGCAGGCCATGCCGATTTCCTGGCCCCCGCCCACGCGCATGCCGTTCACCCGGTTCACCACCGGCTTGTCGCACCGCAGGATGGCGTCAATCATGTCGTTGAACAGCCGCATGTACTGCTTGTATTCCTGCGGGTTCCCCGCGTAGTACTCGGCGTATTCCCTCGTATTGCCGCCGGTGCAGAACGCCTGGTCGCCCACGGCCGTGAACACCACGCACACGACGCTCCGGTCCATGCTCGCCCGCCGAAACGCGAGGATGACCTCCTTGACCGCGTCGGTCGTGTAGCTGTTCAGCTGGTGCGGGTTGTTCAACATGATCCAGGCATTGTGCAGTCCCGGCACCGGGTTCCCCGCGGGATCCAGGACCGGTCGGAGCTCGTACAGGATCTCGCAGAACTCGCCGTCCGGTACGAGCGTGTGGCTCTTCAACATCGGCGTCGTCCTTTGCTCGCGTGGTGTGGTCATGTGGGTGCTTCCGGGGTCAGAATGGCGCGCTTGGCCAGCCGGTGATCCGCCACGCGCGCGAGCACGTCCGGACCGTGCGCCAGCGGGAACCGCTCGATGAACGGGGCCAGGGTCACCCGGCCGCCGGTGACCAGCTCCAGGGCCGGGGGATACAGCTCCGGCCGGCAACCCCAGGTGCCCTGGACGGTGGCGTCGAACGCCATGACGTTGCTCAGGCGCAGCTCCGTTTTGGCGAGCGTGAAGCCGATCACCATGAGCGTCGCCGCATGCGTGAGCAGGCCATACGCCGTCTCCTGTCCCCGGGGATGTCCGGAGCACTCGAAGATCTTCCAGCTGTGGTCAGGGCAGCCACTGGTCACGGCGTGCGCGCGAACCGCGTGGCGCAGCGCCTTGAAGTCCGTGGCGGCCGCGTTGATGGTGAGGGACGGCCCGTAGGGCGCGACGGCGGCGAGCCTGGCATCGTCCACGTCAATCGCCACCACCCGCGCCCCGAACGCCGCGGCAATCTGGGCGCAGTAGGTCCCGACGCCACCCACGCCGACGACCACCGCGAGGTCGCCGGCCGCGAGCCCACTGCGCACCACGGCCTGATACGGGGTCGTCACGGCGTCGGCTACGACGGAGAGATCGGCGAGGGCGTATCCACCCCGCTGGTCCACGAGACAGAGTCCGCGCCCGGGGACCACGATGTGCGCCGCGAAGCCGCCGTCCATGTCGTTGCCCGGCATGAGCTGCCGCCGACACATGTTTCCGCGTCCGCGCGCGCAGAGGTCGCACGCGCCGCACGGGATGACGGACGGCACGATCACCTCGCGCCCCACGAGCGCCCGGAACGCCGGCCCGGCGTCCACCACGGTGCCGGCGACCTCATGTCCGAGGGTGAGGGGCAGGGGATGCCGCGTGGGGACGCCGTCCTTCCAGAAGCCGATATCCGTGTGGCACACGCCGCATCCGGCCACCCGGACCACCACCTCCTCGGGACCGCGCACCGGGTCCGGGACGTCTCGGAGCTCAAGGGGGTCGCCGGCGGCGACGAGCTGCAACGCGGTCATCGGCACGTCAGTCCTCCCAGCAGATGCTCGGCGAACTCCGCTCCCAGCTCGTCGGCCTGGAGGGCGCCGTCCGGCCGGTACCACCGCGCGATCCAGTTGATGGCGCCGAGGATGGCGAAGACAGCGGTCTTGGGGTTGGTGGGCCGGAAGTCGCCCGCGGCGACCCCGTCCTGGAGCATGCGGCGCAACGCGCGCTCGTACTTGTCGCGCGCGGCGATGACCTCCCGCTGGTGGTCCGGCGCGAGCGCCGTGACTTCGAACGCGAGCGGCGAGCCCTCGAGGGTGTCCGTCATGACGCGCACGTGCTCCCGGATCACGTAGGCCAGCCGCTCCGGCGGCGACTCGAGTGCCCGGGCGCCGGCGAGAATCCGGCTCAATTCCGCCAGCGACTCCCGGTGGCAGGCGTAGAGGATCGCTTCCTTGTCGGGGAAATAGTGGTACAACGCCGTCTTGCGGATGCCGAGCTGCTCGGCCATGTCGTCGAGCGTCGTGCCGTGGTAGCCCCGCTCCCGGAACGCACGCAGGGCCGCGTGGAGGATCTCCACCCGCCGGCGCTGACGCTTGGCGCGCACGTGCGGGGACGGCAGGGTCGAGTTCGGCTCGGCGGGCATGGCGGACGCCATCCTGGTGAATTTGAATGTTAGTTAAAAATTCTAACACATGGTAGAATCTTGTCAAGCGCTGCCGCGCGCGACCGCATTGGCCGGGGGCTGACGGCCTGGGTAAGTTGCCGCACTCCACACACGCGCGGTGCGGGCCGAAGGCGCCCGCCGGCCGCGCGTTCACCCCGGAAGGACACGAGATCCATGCGGCTTCGAGGGACTTGGGCGCCAGGGGCGGCGGTGGCCGTCGCCATGGCGTGCACGCAGGGCGAAAGCGCCCCGCTGGCGACGCTCCAGGACAGTGCGAGCTACGCGGTCGGGCAGAACATGGGGTCCTCGATCCGCGAGGTGCGGGACGAGATTGATCTCGATCAGGTGGTCCAGGGTATCCGCGACGCCGCGGAAGGGCGCGACGGCCGGCTGACCCCCCAGGACGCGCAGCGCGTGCTGATGGCCTACGGCCAGGACGTGCAGGCGCGGCAGGCCGCGCAGCGCGACGCGATGGCGGACAGCAACAAGGCGGCCGGCGAGGCCTATCGTGCCGAGAACGCCAAGCGCGCGGGCGTGAGGGTGACGGCCAGCGGCCTCCAGTACGAAGTGCTGACCGAGGGCGCCGGGCCCAGGCCGACCGCCACGAGCACGGTCCAGGTGCACTACGTCGGCACCCTGATTGACGGCAAGGAGTTCGATAGCTCGCGCGCGGGCGGGGACCCGGTCACGTTCGCGCTGAACGAGGTGATCCCCGGCTGGTCCGAGGCCGTCCAGCTCATGGCGGTGGGCAGCAAGTACCGGTTCGTGATCGCGCCCGAGATCGGGTACGGGCCGGCGGGCTCCCCGCCCGACATCGGGCCCAACGCGACGCTCATCTTCGAGGTGGAGTTGCTGAACATCCTGCAGTAGCTGACTGCGCGATTCCGTGATTCCTCGGTGGGGAGGTGGGGAGATGTTCGCTTTGCGTTATCCACGCGCTGTCCGCGGCGCGATGTGGGTCCTGGGAGGCCTGGTGCTCCGCGGCCCCGGCCTCGCGGCCCAGCCCGCGCCGGACAGCGTCCGGGCCGGGCGATTCGACTTCGGGAAGATGTGGACGTTCGAGCACGCACCGGGGCCGTACTTCAGCCAGGAGTACGGCTTCGCGGCGGATTCGGCATGGTTCGCGCGCGCGCGCAAGGCGGCGCTGCGGATCCCCGGCTGCTCGGCGTCGTTCGTGTCGCCGCACGGGCTCCTGGCCACCAACCACCACTGCGTCCGCAGCCGTGTGGCCGCCGTGTCGCGGCCCGGCGAGGCCCTGCTCGACAACGGGTTCTTTGCCACGTCCCTGGCGCAGGAACGCCCGATCCCGGGCTACACCGCGGACCAGCTCGTTGCCGCGCGCGATGTCTCGGACGAAGTCCTCACGGCGGAAGATGCCGCAACCGCGGAAGCCCGCGAGGTGGCGCGGCAAGCGGCCATCAGCCTGGTGGAGGCCCGCCTGCGGGCCGAATACGCGGCGCTCGGGAGCCAGCTGCACGTTCAGGTCATCCCGCTGTATCAGGGCGGCCGCTACTCGGCCTACGTGTTCCGGCGCTTCACGGACGTCCGGCTCGTGGCCGCGGCCGAGCTGCAGCTCGGCTTCTTCGGCGGCGATCCCGACAACTTCACCTATCCCCGCCACGCGCTCGATTTCGCGTTCCTGCGGGTGTACGGTGAGGACGGAAAGCCCTTCGCCACGCAGGATTTCTTCCGCTGGGGTAGCGCGGGGGTGCGGGAAGGCGACCCGGTGTTTCTCATCGGAAACCCGGGGCCCACGAACCGACTCAATACCATCGCGCAGCTCGAGTATCAGCGCGACGTGCTGGTGCCCGCCACCGTGGGGTACCTCGACCGCCGGCTCCGCGCGATGCGCGCGTTCCAGGCGGCGGATCCCGCCGCGGCCGACGCGGCCGACCTCCGCAACCGGATGTTCGGCCTGTCGAACAGCCTCAAGGCCCAGTCCGGCCGCCTCGCCGGACTGCGCAACCCCGAGATCATGGCGCGGAAACGGCACGCCGAGCGGCAGTTGGTGGCGGCCATTCGGGCGGACACCGCGTTGGCGGCCGAGTGCGGCAACCTCATGGACCGGATCGCCGCGCTCCAGGGCCCCAAACGCCTGGCGGCGCCGCTGCTCGTGGCGACGCAGCGCATGACGGACCGGTCCGCGGCGTCCGGGTTCGAGCGGCGGTTGCGGGCCGTCGGCCAGCACCTCCTGGACGGCACCGCCGCGCGCGACGTTCCCGGGGCCGCGAATCAGCCGCCCGCGCTGGAGCTGGCCCTGCTCGCCATCCGCCTCAAGGAGTTTGAGCTGCACCTCGGGCCGGACCACGCGGTGACGCACGCGGCCCTGGACGGCCGCACGCCGGACGACGCGGCGGCGGCGCTGCTCGCGACGTCCGTGCTCGGCGACTCGGCGCGCCTCGCGGCCGCCCTCGCCCGGGGGCCGCTCCCGGCGACCGACCCCGGCGTGGCGCTTGCGCGCCGATTGGAAGCGGCCGTCCGCGACGTGGCCCCGGCCACGGAGCCCGTTCTGCACCAGGAACGGGCGCTTGAAGCCGAGTTGGGGCGCGCGCGGTACGCCGTGTACGGCACGTCGGTGGCCCCGGACGCCAGCTCGTCTCCCCGGATCACCGACGGGCGGGTGCTCCCGTACGAGTACAACGGGACCCTCGCGCCGGTCTACACGACGTTCTACGGGATGTACGGGCTGAACGCGGCGCACGGCCAGGAAAGCGAATGGGCCCTTCCACCGCGCTGGGTCCGGCCGCCGGCGGGACTGGATCTCGCGACACCGCTCAATTTCATCTCGACCGCCGACAGCTACGGCGGGAACTCCGGATCGCCGGCCTTCACGACGGACCTGGCCCTGGTCGGACTGAACTTCGACCGGAACATCGAGGGGATGCCGCGGGCGTTCATCTATCTGCCGGAGCAGGGGCGGAACGTCATGGTGGACGTGCGGGCCATCGAGGCCGCCCTGGACCACGTGTACGACCTCGACCGGATCGTGCAGGAGCTCCGGACCGGGCGGCTGATCGGGCGATAACCGATTGCCGAGTGCCGATAGCCGAGTGCCGATAGCCGATGGCCGATGGGAGCTGGTTCGGCTATCGGCTTTCGGCCATCGGCTATCGGCAATCGGATTATCGCCCGAAGCCCGCCGCCGTCTTCTTGAAGAACGCCGCGTCGGCGGCGTAGGGCGCCGTGAGCGCCTCGATTCGCCGCATCTTGGCGTCCGGCAGGGGCGCGAACTCCCTCGCGAGGCGGACGTTGTCCTCGAGCTGGGCCACCGTGTCGCAGCCCACGATGACCGTGCTGATCGGCAGGGTCAGCACGTAGTGCATCGCGTCCCGCATGGCCGTGACCCCGCCCGTGCGGAACATCCGGCCGCGGGCCGGGATCTTCATGCCGATGACCCCGATCCCCATCTCGTTCGCGAGCGGCAGCACCGAATCCTGGAACGGCGTGTGATGCCGGTCCGCCGCGTTGAGGGCCATCAGGATCGTGTCGAACGGGAAGCGCCGGAGTCCGTCCATCAGGACGGCCGGATCGTAATGGCCGGTGATCCCCAAAAACCGGACGATCTTCTGGTCCCGGGCCTCGATCATGGCCTCGATGGCGCCGTCCTTCCCGAAGATCTGGTCCAGCTGCTCGGTGCGCGTAATGTTGTGCAGCTGCCAGAGATCGAGATGATCGGTCTTGAGCCGTTTCAGGCTGTCGTCGAGCAGCCGCTTCGAACCGTCCCGCGTCCGGTTGTGCGTCTTCGTCGCCAGGAACACCTCGTGGCGGCGCGTGGCCATGACCTCCCCGAGGTACGTCTGGCTGATCCCGCGCCCGTACGCGGCAGCCGTGTCTATGTAGTTCACGCCGAGGTCAATGGCGCGATTGATGATCGCCACGGATTCCTCGAGCTTGCCAGGTTGCTCGATCGTGGCCTGCCCGCCGAGGCTGAACAGCCGGACCTGGTGCCCGGTCTTCCCGAGCGGTCGGGTGGCCATGGGCCGGGGCATGGCGCCCGCCACCTGCGGGCCAAGCACCATGGCGGCCGTGCCGGCCGCGCTGAGCTTCACGAACTCGCGGCGGTTGACGTGATACGGGGTCATCGTGGATCCTCGGTTACGGAGATCCCCCACAGTCGCGAGACGCGCTTGAAGACAGCCTGAGATCCGCGTGAAGCACGTGCCCCGAGGGCCTTGATCATGTCGGCGGCACGGGCGAGCATGGTAAAGTCCTTATGTCGTTATTCCTCGGGAGACGGAACGCACGATGAGGCCCGCCGGTGGCTGGCGCTCCCTGATGCCGCGCCCCCATCTCGGCGACGTGATGGCCGGGGTGAGCGTGGCGTTCATCCTGATCCCCCAGGCGCTGGCCTATGCCCAGCTGGCGGGGATGCCTCCCCAGCACGGGCTCTACGCGGCCATTCTCCCGCCGATCGCGGCCGCGTTCTTCGCGTCGTCCCCGTACCTCCAGACCGGCCCCGCCACGGTGTCGAGTCTGCTCACCCTCGGCGCGCTGTCCGTGCTCGCGGTTCCGGAAACCCACGGCTACGTGCAGCTCGCGGCGGTCCTGGCCATCGTGGTTGGCCTCGTGCGCGTGACCTTCGGGCTGATGCGCTGGGGCTGGGTGGCGTATCTCATGTCGCAGCCCGTGATCGTGGGCTTCACCAGCGGCGCCGCCATCCTGATCGTTGCCTCCCAGGTCCCCAGCGCGCTGGGGGTGACGGGCCTCGAGGGCGGGATCCTCGGGCGCGCGGTGACAGTGGCCGTGCACCCGGAAGTCTGGGAGCCCGCGGCGGCGGGGCTGTCGGCGGTCACGATCCTCCTGGTGCTCGCCGGGCGCCGGTTCCATCCGGTGTTCCCCGGCGTGCTTGCCGCGGTGGTGGTGGGTCTCCTCTTTTCGCTGCTCACCGGGTATGCGGGCCCCACACTCGGCGCCATTCCGCTCGGGCTCCCGCCCGTGACGCTGGCCCTGCCGTGGACCGCCATGCCGGCGCTCGTCCTTCCGGGCATCGTGATCGCGCTGGTGGGCTTCGCGGAGCCGTCGGCGATTGCCCGTACGTACGCGGTCCTCGACCGCAAGCCCTGGAGCCCGGATCGGGAGTTCGTGAGTCAGGGCGTCGCCAACCTCGCAGCCGGGCTTTCGGGCGGGTTCCCGGTTGGGGGCTCGTTCGGGCGGTCGTCCGTGACGCGCCTGGCGGGCGCGCGCACCCGATGGAACGGCGCCATTGCCGGCCTCGTGGTCCTGGCGTTCCTGCCGTTCGGCCGCGTCCTGGGGCCGCTGCCCCAGGCCGTGCTGGGAGCGGTCGTCGTGGCCGCGGTGGTGCGGCACATGGCCATGGGGGATCTGTTCCGCCTCTGGCAGTTCTCGATTCCCCAGGCCGCGATCGGTTGGGCCACGTTCCTGCTCACGCTGGCCCTGGCGCCGCGCGTGGATGAGGCGGTCATCGTGGGCATGGGGCTCGCCGGGGCCGTGCACATCTGGCGCGAGATGCGCGTGCGCGTGGACGTCACGTTCGCGGACGGGACGCTGTCGCTGGCACCGGAAGGCGTGCTGTTCTTCGGATCGGCGCCGACGCTCGAGGAGGCACTCGTGGCCGCATTGGCCAACCACCCCGAAGCCACGCGTCTCGTTCTCCGGCTGGAGCGGTTGGGCCGCATTGACTACACCGGGGCGGTGGCGCTGCGCAACGTGATCGAGGAGGGGGAGCGCGCGGGGCTCACGGTTGAGCTGCGACACGTTCCGCTTCCGGCTCGGGGGCTGATCCGGCGGGTGATCGGGCGGGAGCCGACGTAGGCGACCGGCCGGTTCCGGGCGCGTCTCGGGTTGCGCCGGAACGCCACAAGCCTAATATTGCCAATGACATAGAGTCAGGGGACGCCCACGGAAACACCCCCGGGGTGGACTTCGTCGTGGAGCGACGTCAGTGGCCAAGGTTTCCGAACTCAAGAATCGCGCGCGCGAACTCGAGCAGCAGGGAGAGTTCGCCAAGGCACAAGCGATCTATCAGCACATTCTGAAGCACCTCGAGGGCTCGCCCGCGTTGAACGCGGAGCTGCCCCTGTACGTCAAGGTCGGCGATCTCGCGCTCAAGCAGGGCGACGCGCGCACCGCGTCCGCCATGTACGATCACGCGGCGGAGCACTACACGCGGGCCGGGTCGGCGCGGAGCATCATGGCGCTCGCCGAGAAGATCCGCCGCGCGGATCCAACGAGAGACGATGCGGCCGTCACGCTCGGCAAGGCGCTGGTGGCCGCGGGCCACCCGGTGGCGGCGGCCGAGGTGATCACGCGCTATGCGACGCGGACTGGTCGTTCGGATGTGGTGGAGATTCTGGCGGCCGCGGCCGCGGAATCGGACCCCGCGGCCGCGGCCGTCCGGGTGGAACGGGGTCTCCTGCGGCTGACGACGGCGCCGGACGAGCCGACGGCGGCGGCGGGCCCAGGACCCGAGCCCGAGCCCGAGCCGGCACCAGAACCAGAACCAGAACCTGAACCGAAGCCGAAGCCGGAACCGGAACCGGAACCGGAACCAGAACCAGAACCAGAACCAGCGGAGCCGGAGGGCGAGCCTGAAGCCGCCGCCGCCCCGCCGAGTGCGGGATTCTCCTCCTCGATGGCCGATACGCTCGGAGCGGTCGAGCGGATCGAGCCCTGGGAAGCGTCGTCGGTGCCTGCGACACCGACGGATCTGCCCTTGATCATCGAGCACGGAACGCCGCAGCCTGATGACGCGCCGCCGCCCGCTGCGGAGCCGGACGCTGGGCCCGAGCCCGAGCCGGAGCCCGAACCTGAACCGGAGCCGGAGCCCGAACCGGAGCCCGAGCCCGAACCGGAACCCGCGGTCGCCCAGCGCACCGAGCCACCGGCTTGGCCTGAAGCCGAACCCGAACCCGAGCCCCAGCGAGTGTCGGGCTTCGAGCTCCAGCCCCTGCCGGAACGCGAGTCCGGCTTCGAGACGACCCTGGCGCCCGACGTCGTGCGCGAGCGGCCGCCGCCGCGCGAGCCGCCGCGTGAGCCACCACGTGAGCCACCGCGTGAGCCGAGGCGTGACGAACCCGAACCGCATGTCCTCGTGCGGGCCCCGCGGGCCGGGGCCCGGCGGACGAGCCCGGCCCTGGTGTTGGGAATCGCGGCGGCGGCCGTTGTCGGAGGCGTTGGCGTGGCCTGGGCCCTGGGATGGCTGCCGTTCGGTGGAGGCGCCGCGCCGGACAGTGGCGCGCCCGCCACCACCACTCCCGTCCCGGTCGCGGCGGATTCCGCGGTGCTCGCGGCCGATTCCGCCGCGCCGGACTCGCTCGCTGCCGGGGACTCGCTCGCTGCCGGGGACTCGCTCGCCGCCGGGGACTCGACGGCGTTCGGACCGATCGGGTTCAACACGGTCGCGGACTCGCAGGTCGCGGCGCCGGTGGTGCAGGACACGACCGACGTTCCGGATACGGCGGCGGCCGGGCAACGCGCCGGGCCGGATACCGTGCCGACCCCCGTGCTGCCACCCGCGGGCCCGCCGCCGGTGGTCGCCCCGCGAGTGCTGCCCTCCGTGGTCGTGCCGCCGGGGCACGCGGTGACGGACGAGATCGTGGTGGTGCGCGGCCTCGAAGTTCTGAGTGTGGCGGAGACGCGCGCGGGGGGGGCGCCGGGGCACCGCGTCGTGCAGCGGGATCCGGACGGCGTCGAGCTCCAGCTGGTGGCAACGCCCGCGAACTTCGGGGCCGACACGATCGGCCTGGGCGACGTACAGGTGCAGGCCCAAGGAGACACCGCGGTGGGCTCCGTGCGGATCGGGCGATACCTGGTGGAGGCGCGCGCGCCCCTGCCGGTGGAGACGCTCACGGCCTACCTGCGACAACTGATCAGGGCCCGTCCGGTGAATTAGGGCGACCCGACGGGTGGTGACGGTTTCCGGGTGTCGGGTGGGGGTTCGTGGCGTGTCGTCGCCTGTCACCCGTGTCGGCGTCTGGCTAGGTTTCCCCTGTGGGCAAGGCCGGCGACGGGCGCCCCCATGCGGGCCGCCCCGCGGTCGCCGGGCTCGCGTGTTTTGACAGGGGATATCCATGGCGACGGCAGCTCCCATACAGCATGACGTTCTGGCCGCCCTCGGGATCGAGGACGAGAACCCGGGCGGCTTCGCCGGCGAGTGGATCGGATCCGGGCCGGTCCTGGAGGCGCTCACGCCGGTAGACGGCTCGCGGATCGCGGCCGTCCGCCAGGTGACGGACGCGGAATACGAGCGCATCGTGGCGCGGGCGCACGCGGCGTTCCTGACCTGGCGCAACGTGCCCGCCCCCGCCCGTGGCGACCTGATCCGCCAGCTCGGCAACCGGCTGCGCGAGCACAAGCACGCGCTGGGCGCGCTGGTGACGCTTGAGATGGGCAAGATCCTGCCCGAGGGCGAGGGCGAAGTGCAGGAGATGATTGACATCTGTGACTTCGCGGTGGGCCTCTCCCGCCAACTGTATGGTCTCACGATCCAGTCCGAGCGGCCCGACCACCGGATGTTCGAGCAGTGGCATCCGCTGGGCGTGGTGGGCGTGATCACGTCGTTCAACTTCCCGACCGCGGTGTGGAGCTGGAACACGGCGCTCGCCTGCGTCTGCGGCGACAGCGTCCTCTGGAAGCCCTCGAGCACGACGCCGCTCACCGCCATCGCCACCACGAAGCTCGCGCACCAGGTCTGCCTCGAGAATGGCGTGGATCCCGCCATCTTCTCGCTGGTCATCGGCAAGGGTTCCACCGTGGGCGAGCGGATGCTGCACGACCGGCGCGTCCCGCTCGTTTCCTTCACGGGCAGCTCGCAGATGGGCAGGCACGTGGGCGAGGTAGTGGGCCAGCGTCTGGGACGCACCATTCTCGAGCTGGGCGGGAACAACGCGATCATCGTGACGCCGAGCGCCAACCTCGACCTGGCCCTCCGCGCGATCGTGTTCGGCGCGGTGGGAACCGCGGGGCAGCGCTGCACGTCCACACGGCGGATCATCGTCCACGCGTCGGTGCGGGACGAGCTGGTGCGGCGGCTGATCAAGGCGTACGAGGGGATTCCCATCGGTGATCCGCGGGCGGCCGGGACCATGATGGGGCCGCTCGTGACGCCGGACGCGGTGCGCGACATGCAGAACGCCATCGCGCGCGTGAAGCAGGAGGGCGGCCAGGTCCTCTACGGCGGGGAGCGGCTCGACGGCGGCCGGTACCCCGGGGGTCACTATGTAAAACCGTGCATCGCGGCCGTGAAGAACGCGTACGCAATCGTGCAGGAAGAGACGTTCGCCCCGATTCTCTACATCATCATGTACGGGACGAAGGCCTCGACGGGGGCGGCGGCGGTGGCCGAGATGGACGAGGCCCTCGCGCTGCACAACGGCGTACCGCAGGGGCTGTCGTCGGCCGTCTTCACCGAGCACCTGCGGGAAGCCGAGGCGTTCCTGTCGGGGCGGGGCAGCGATTGCGGCATCGCGAACGTGAACATCGGGACCAGCGGCGCCGAGATCGGCGGCGCCTTCGGCGGGGAGAAGGAAACCGGCGGCGGGCGAGAGTCCGGGTCCGACGCCTGGAAGACCTACATGCGCCGACAGACGAACACCGTGAACTGGAGCACCGACCTGCCGCTCGCGCAGGGCATCAAGTTCGGGGAGTAGGTACCGGAGAGTCGAAGGGAAATCAGCGGGGGAGCGTATCGGGGTATGACGAATTCGCTCGGCACCGTCGCCAGGACCCGTTATTGGCATCGGCTGGAAGACGGCCGTGTGCAGTGCGACGTGTGCCCGCGGGCCTGCAAGCTCCACGAAGGACAGCGCGGGATGTGCTTCGTCCGCGCCCGCCAGGATGACGAGGTCGTGCTCACCACGTACGGCCGCTCGAGCGGCTTCTGCGTGGATCCCATCGAGAAGAAGCCGCTGAACCACTTCCTGCCCGGTACGCCCGTGCTGTCGTTCGGCACGGCGGGGTGCAACCTGGCCTGCAAGTTCTGCCAGAACTGGGACATCTCGAAGTCGCGCGAGACGGACACGCTGGCCGATGCCGCGTCGCCGGAGGAGCTGGCGGACGCGGCCCAGCGCCTGGGCTGCCGGAGCGTGGCATTCACGTACAACGATCCCGTGATCTTCCACGAGTACGCGATTGACGTGGCGCAGGCGTGCCGCGCCCGGGGGATCAAGGCGGTCGCCGTCACGGCTGGCTATCAGTGCGCGGAGCCGCGGGCGGAGTTCTACCGGCACATGGACGCGGCCAACGTGGACCTCAAGGGGTTCACCGAAGGGTTCTACCACGAGCTGTGCGTGGCGCACCTCGAACCCGTGCTCGACACCCTGCGCTATCTCCGGCACGAAACCGCCGTCTGGTTCGAGATCACCACCCTCCTGATTCCGGGGAAGAACGATGGGGACGCGGAGCTCGAGGCGCTGACCCAGTGGGTGATGCGGGACCTGGGGCCCGACGTTCCCGTGCACTTCACGGCGTTCCACCCCGACTGGAAGATGCGGGACGTGCCGCCGACGCCTCCCGCCACGCTGACGCGCGCGCGGCGCATCGGTCTTGCCAACGGGCTCCGCTACGTGTATACCGGCAACACGCACGACGTCGAAGGCGGGACGACGTTCTGCGGGGCGTGCGGCGCCGCGGTGATCGTCCGTGACTGGTATACCATGCTCGACTGGCGGCTCACGCGCGACGGCCGCTGTCCGGATTGCGGGGCGGCGATCCCGGGCGTGTTCGAGCCGGCTCCCGGCACCTGGGGGGCGCGGCGCGCCCCCGTACGGCTCGGCGCATGACCGACCCACCCGTGTGGTCCCGCGTTCCGACCCTGGCCCCCATCCTGAAGGGGGCCGCCCGGGGGCTGCGGCGCACACCGCTCACGGTCGTCTCGGGGGCGGTGGCGACGATCGCGGCGATCCTGCTCACGGAGGACATCGGCGACGAGCACGTCCTGACCCCGCTGCTGTGGTCGGCGATCCTCGGGCTGTCGCTGTTCACGGGCCTGCGGCTCGTGACCGAACGCCTCGGCCGGCGTCCGTGGGTCCGCTGGGCCGCGGACGCGGGCGGGCTGGCCGTGCTGGCGGGTTTCTACGCGGCCTGGGGGCGGTGGTCCGAGCCGGTCCAGGTGGCGCGATTGCTCCAGCTGGTGGCGGTCTTCCATCTCTTCGTGGCGGTGGCGCCGTACCTGACGGGACCGGAAACCCGTGGGTTCTGGGCGTACAACCGGCGCCTGCTCGAACGCCTGCTGGTGGCCGCGCTCTATGCGCACGTGCTGTTCGTGGGCGCCGCGATCGCGTTGGCGGCTCTCGACAACCTGTTCGGCGTGGACCTCGCCGGGGGCGCGTACATGCGCCTGTGGTCCGTGGCCGCACTGTTCCTGATGCCCTGGTTCTTCGCGGCCGGGCTGCCGGAAGACTGGGCCGCGCTCGAGCGGGAAGAGGAGTACCCGCGCGACCTGCGGGTCTTCACCCGATTCGCCCTGTTGCCGATTGTCGCGCTCTACCTGCTGATCCTGCTCGCCTATTTCGTGAAAGTGCTCGCCACGTGGCAATGGCCGAGCGGCTGGATCGGCTGGCTCGTGTCCGCCGTCGCGGTGGCCGGGATCTTCTCGCTCCTGCTGGTGCATCCCCTGGCCAACCGCGCGGGCGACCGCTGGGTGGGCATCTACGCCCGCGCGTTCTACCTGTTCCTGCTGCCCGCCATCGTGATGCTGTGGCTCGCCATCTGGCAGCGGGTGGGGCAGTACGGCGTCACCGAGCGGCGGTACTTCCTGATCGTGCTGTCCGGGTGGCTCGCGGGGATCGCCGTGTATCAGCTCCTCATGCGCGCGCGCGGGATCCGGATCATTCCCTTGTCGCTGGGGTGCGTGGGCCTGCTGACCTTCGCGGGTCCGTGGGGCGCCTACCGCGTGTCGGAAGGGAGCCAGGTGCGCCGGCTGGCGGGGTTCCTGGAGCGGCACGGCATGCTCGTGGACGGGCAGGCGCGGCCGTCGGCCGGGGACGTGCCGCCCGCGGACCGGCGGGAGATCTCGGCCGCGTTGCGGTACCTCGCGGGGACGCACGATCTCGATGCCATCGCCCCCTGGTTCGGCGGGCGGCTCGCGGAGATTGATACGATCCTGACCGGGAGGGAGGCGTGGCGTGCCGACGGGGCGCGCGCCCGGCGGATCACCGCGTGGCTGGGAGTCGAGTACGTACCGGAATGGCAGGGGGAGCGATCGCAGTGGTTCTCGTTCACGGCCGACCCTGGCGCGAGCGCGCTGGCGGTGGCGCCGTACGACTCGCTCCTGATCGTGCGCCACGGCCCGCCCGAGAGGGGGCCGGGCCTCCGTGCGCAGGCGGGAAGGGGCAGGCGGTCCGTGGACGTGTATCAGGACGGCACGCGGATCGGGAGCCTGCCCCTCGATTCCCTCCTCGCGGCGTTGCGTTCCGAGTCCCGGGGCTCGGGGCGGGGCGCGCCGGTGCCCGCCGAGCGGCTGCGGCTGACTCGGGATTCCGCGGGGTTGCGGGTCACGCTCCAGCTGTCCTCGGTGGGCGGCCAGTGGGAGAACGACTCGCTCGTGGTGCGGGAGTTCGCGGGGGTCGTGCTGGTCGGGAGACGATGATGGGAGTGCCGCGTGCCGAGCGCCGAAGGTAAGGAAAACGGGAGCGACATGATCGGAATCTGAGTCGAGTTCGGGCGTCGTCCGTACGCCGTGTCCATACCGTCAACACGAAGCGTGTCATTTGCGTAGTTCGGGTGCTGTCCCTGCCGGTCCGTCATCCAACCGTAGTGCGTCCGAGGTCCTCATGCATCACCGCCGTCTGCGCTGGCTCGTGCCGGGTCTTCTCTGCCTGGTCGGTATCGCTCCCGTTCACGCCCAGGTGTCCACCCCCCTCGACTCCGCAATGCTCGCCGCCCTGCGCTGGCGGCCGATCGGGCCGGCCAACATGAGCGGTCGGATCACCGATGTCGAGGGCATCCCCAGCCCGTCGAGGACGTTCTTCGTGGCGGCCGCGTCGGGCGGCATCTGGAAGACCAGCAATGCGGGCGTCACGTACCGGCCCGTCTTCGACAGCGAGCGAGTCATCTCCATGGGCGACCTCGCCATCGCGCCGACCGACACGATGGTCGTCTGGGCGGGAACCGGCGAAGAAGACTCCCGGAACTCGATTTCGCCGGGTGGTGGGATCTACAAGTCCACGGACGGCGGCCTCACCTGGACGCTCATGGGACTCGAGGCGACGCAGGTGATCGGTCGCATCGTCATCCACCCGACCAATCCCGACATCGTCTACGTGGCGGCCCTGGGCCACATCTGGGGCTCGAATCCCGAGCGGGGGCTCTACAAGACGGCGGACGGTGGGAAGACCTGGACCCTCAGCAAGTTCATCAGCGACAAGGCCGGCTTCGTTGACGTCGCCATGCACCCGACCAACCCCGACATCCTGTTCGCCGCGAGCTGGGAGCGGGTCCGCGGCCCGTACTTCCTGAAGAGCGGCGGGCCGGGCAGTGCCCTCTGGAAGACCACGGACGCCGGCGCCACCTGGACCGAAGTGCAGGGCGGCGGCTTTCCGGAGACCATGAAGGGCCGCATCGGCATCGCGATCGCGCCCAGCAACCCGGACGTCATGTACACGATGGTCGAGGCCGACAGCCTGCCCGGAAAGCCCGGGCGCCTGTCCGGCCTGTACCGGTCTGCCGACGGCGGCGCCACCTGGGAACGGACGGCCACCACGAACGTCCGGCCGTTCTACTACTCGCAGGTGCGGGTGGACGTGCAGAACCCGGACCGCGTGTACTGGTCGTCCACACCCGTCAACGTGTCCGACGACGGCGGCCGCACCGTCCGCAACGCGACGGTGGGCCTCCACGTGGACCATCACGCGATGTGGCTCGACCCCAACGCCGCCGACCATTTCGTGGTGGGCAACGACGGCGGGATCGGCATCACGTGGGACAAGGGCGGCAACTACGATTTCCCGAACGTCATGCCGCTCGGCCAGTTCTACCACCTGAGCTACAACATGGCGGTGCCCTACCGCGTGTGCGGCGGCCTCCAGGACAACGGCACCTGGTGCGGGCCCAGCCGCAAGTCCCGCGGTGCGATCAGCAACGTGGACTGGTTCTTCATCAACGGCGGCGACGGCTTCTTCACGCAGCAGGATCCCCTGGACCCGGACATCGTGTACGCGGAGTCGCAAGGCGGGAACATGGCCCGCCTGAACCTCACCACGGGCGCCCGCACCAGCCTCCAGAAGCCCGATTGGCGGCCGCGCTGGACCGAGTTCGAGGACTCGATCGCGGTGGACTGGCCGGATACGACCGTGCGTCTCACCCGCGCGCAGCAGCGACGCGTTGATGCCTTCCGGCAGCAGCAGCGCGCCGACTCGCTGGACATGGATCTGCGGTGGAACTGGAACACGCCGTTCTTCATCTCACAGCACAACCCGATGGTGTTCTACGCCGGCGCCAACAAGGTGCTCAAGTCCACGAAGCGCGGTGACGACCTCCGGCCCATCTCGCCGGACCTGACGACCAGGGACACCATGCGGATCCGGGTGAGCACGCAGACGACGGGCGGCATCACGCCCGACGTCACGGGAGCGGAAACGCATTCGACGATCGTGGCGTTGGCCGAGTCGCCCCTCCGGTTCGGCACGCTGTTCGCCGGCACGGACGACGGCAACGTCTGGGTCTCGAAGAACGACGGCGGCTCGTGGGAGAGCCTCACCGGGAGGTTCCCCGGCGTGCCGGCCAGGATCTGGGTGAGTCGCATCGAGCCGTCGCACCACGACTCGATGACGTTCTACGTGACGTTCGACGGGCATCGCGTGAACGACTTCACGCCGTACGTGTACGTGACCACCGACTTCGGGAAGACGTTCCGCTCGATCGCGAACACGCTGCCGACGGGAGGCCCGGACTTCGTGCACGTGATCGGGGAGGATCCCACCAACCGGGATCTGCTCTTCGTGGGAACGGACGTGGGCGTCTTCGTGTCCACGAACCGGGGTGGCGCCTGGCAGCGGTTCATGACGGGCCTGCCGACGGTGCCGGTCCATCACCTGGAGATTCATCCGCGGGACGGCGAGCTGATCGCGGCGACGCACGGGCGGTCCATCTGGATCGTGGACATCATGCCGCTCCAGCAGCTCACGGCCGCGGTGGTGGCGGCGCCCGCGCACCTGTTCGCGCCCAAGGTCGCCCACGAGTACGGCGACCGACCCATCGGCGGCGGCTCGACGGGCCAGAAATGGTTCTCGGCGCCCGTGCCGGCGTACGGGGCGGAAATCGTCTACCGCCTGACGACGGGCCAGCCGCGTTCCCGTGCGACGCTCGTGATCACGGACGTGAAAGGCGACACCGTGCAAACCCTCACCGGTCCCGGCCGCCCCGGGGTGCACCGGGTGACCTGGAACTTCCGCGGTCAGCCGCCCGCCGGCGAGCCGCTGACGCCGGCGCAGCGGCGGGACAGCGTGCGCTTCATCGCGCGCGTGGACCAGGTGTTCGATTCGCTGGTGAAGGGCGGCATGAACGAGATGATGGTGAACCGGATGCGGGACGGCATCAAAACCGGGAACATTCAGGAGCTGTTCCAGCGGTTCGGCGGTGGCGGCGGGGCGCAGCGACCGGCGGGCCCGCCCCGCTTTCAGGAGCGCCCTGGGGAGACGTCAACACCGGCACGCGGTCCGGCCGCCCGGAGTGAGGGACAGCAGGCCGGTGAGGAAGGTGGCGAGGCCGCCATGCCGGCGCAGAGCCAGATGCAGGACATCCTGCGGGTCCTGCGGCCACCCGGGACGCGCGGCGGCAGGTTCAGCCTGAGCTACGGCGCCTACAACCCGACCCGCCGCGGCGCGGGGCCGCTCATGTCCACGGGGGACTACCTCGTGACGCTGAAGGTGGGCGACCAGACGCTCCAGCAGGTGCTCCGGGTGGAGCGGATGCCCGGTGCCGAGGACTCCGGGTTCGCCTTCGAAGAACTCGATCGGTAGATCCGCGTCGCGACGTGCTTGAGGGCGGCCGCACGGGATGTAGGTTCCCTGGCGTCGCCCTCGTTGCGTCAACACCGTCAGCCCTTCTTCAGGAAGCGTCTCATGTCGCTGCGTCCTCGCGTGTTCGTGACTGTCAGCATGCTCGTGGCCGTCCTCGCCCCCGGGTGGGCGGAAGCCCAGCGCACGGCCAAGCCCGTGCTGCACGGCCGGCACTGGATGGCCATCACCGGCAAGCCCCTGGGCGCCACCGCGGGCGCCATGATGTTCCAGCAGGGCGGCAACGCCGTGGATGCCGCGGCCGCCATGCTCGCGGCCACGGCCACCATGTGGGACGTGCTGCATTGGGGCGGCGAGACCCAGGCCCTGATCTACCACCCCGGCGAGAAGAAGGTCATCGCGCTCAACGCCCTGGGAGTGGCGCCGACCGGGGCGACCCCCGAGTTCTTCAAGGCCAAGGGCATGAAGTACCCGCCCCGGTTCGGGCCGCTGGCGGCCGTGACACCGGGGACGCCCGGCGGCCTGATGACCATGCTGGCCGAGTGGGGCACGCTGTCGCTGGGCGAGGTGCTGGCGCCCGCCATCCAGATGGCGGAGGGCTACCCCATCGAAGCGCAGACCGCCAATTCCATGGAGCGGGAGAAAGCGCGCATCAAGGAGTGGAAGTACTCACCCGCGGTGTACCTGACGCACCCCGGCGAGGCGCGCGAGGCGCCGAACGCCGGGGAGATCTTCCGCCAGGCGGACCTCAAGGCCACGCTCGAGAAGCTGGTCGAGGCCGAGGCGCAGGCGGTGCGCGCGGGGAAATCGCGGAAGGACGCGATCTACGCCGCATACGACCGGTTTTACCAGGGCGACATTGCCCGTGAGTTCGTGCGCGCCGTCCAGGAGGAGGGCGGACTCATCACGATGGACGACCTCGCGACGTGGAAGGTCTACGTCGAGGAGCCCGTGATGACCACCTACAAGGGCATCGAGGTCTACAAGCTGAACCACTGGGTCCAGGGGCCGGCTATGCTCCAGGCCCTGAACATCCTCGAGACCCTGGACCTCAAGGCCATGGGCTACAACAGTGCGCGGTACCTCCACGCCGTGTACCAGGCCATGAACCTGGCCTTTGCCGACCGCGACTTCTACTACGGGGATCCGTACTTTCCGCCGGCCGAGCCGATCCAGGGCCTGCTCTCCAAGGAGTACGCCAAGCAGCGGGCCGGCCAGATCAACTGGGAACGCAACGACCCGGACACCAAGCCGGGGGATCCGTATCCGTTCATGGGCGCCACGAATCCGTACGCAAGGCTGCTCGAGATGTGGCCGCCGGCCAGGGCGACGACGGGAGCGACGGGAACGACGGGAGCGTGGGACGGGGGGGAGACGTTCACGCTTGGTACGACCACCGTGCAGGCGGCGGACGCGGAGGGCTGGGTGGTGTCCATCACCCCGAGCGGTGGCTGGGTCCCCGCGGTCATCGCGGGCCGCACGGGCGTCGGATTGTCCCAGCGGCTCCAGAGCTTCATCCTCGACCCGGCGGAGAATCCGTTCAACGTGATTGAGCCCGGGAAGCGGCCGCGCGCCACCCTCACGCCGAGCATGGCCCTCAAGGATGGGAAGCCGTTCCTGTCGTTCGCGGTCCAGGGGGGCGACACGCAGGACCAGAACCTGCTCCAGTTCTTCCTCAACGTGGTGGAGTTCGGGATGACCGTGCAGGAGGCGGCGGAAGCGGCGAACATCAACAGCTACCAGATGTGGGACTCGTTCGAGCACACGCGCCAGCCGGGCCGGATGGTGCTGCACGAGGGGATGCCGGACTGGGTCCGGAGCGAGCTGCGGCGGATGGGCTATCGCCTGGAGTTCCTGCCGCGTACGTCAGGCCCCATCAACGCGATCTTCTTCGACTGGGCCCACGGGTCGTTCTGGGGTGGATCGAGCGACCATGGGGAGGATTACGGGATCGCGTGGTGATGCGATTCGTGCAACGTGAAACGGCTGGACGTACGTAGTGGGGGCGACCGGGACATGCGTAGGGGCGACCCACCGGGTCGCCCCTACGCGATCGCGGCACCCCGACCGCGGGCCGGCGTTACAAATACACCTCGTAATCCGGTTCGTATTGCAGCGACCGGACGTGCGCGGCCAGGTTCTTGGGCTTGGGCGCCGTCGCGAGGCCGGAGTCGTAGGCCTCCGTGGCCACCGCCATCGCGATGGCGTGCGACACCTCGCGGATCCGCTCCAGCGGCGGGAAGACCGTGCCCTGTGCCAGGTACTCTTCCGTGACGAGGTGGGCCAGCGTCTTGGCAGCCACGTAGAACATCTCGTCCGTGACATGCCTGGCGCGTGACGCGATCACGCCCAGCCCCAGGCCCGGGAAGATGTAGGCGTTGTTTCCCTGGCCCGGAATGTAGGTCTTGCCGTTGTACTGGCAGGGCGGGAATGGGCTGCCGCTCGCGAAGATGGCCCGGCCGTCCGTGTACCGGTACGCCTGCTCGGCCGTGCACTCGGACTTGGCGGTCGGGTTCGAGAGGCTGAAGATGGTGGGCCGCTCGTTGAACTGCCCCATCTTGCGGAGGATCTGCTCCGTGAACGTCTGCGGCTGCCCCGATACCCCGATGATGCACGTGGGCTTCACCGCATCCACGATGTCCTCGAGACCCTTGATGAACTCGTGGTCGTGGGCGTAGGGCTGCTTGTGGTGGGCGAGGTCCCTGCGGGACTTCACCACCAGCCCCTTCGAGTCCACGAACCAGATGCGGCCGCGGGCCTTCTCCGGGGAGATCCCCTGCTTGGCGATCGCGGAGACGATGAGGTTTCCGATCCCGCTGGCCGCCTCACCCGCGCCGTAGAACAGGATCTGCTCGTCCTGCAGCGGCCGCTTCGTCAGCCGGTTGGCCGCAATGAGGCCGGCCAGCGTGACGCCCGCCGTTCCCTGGATGTCGTCGTTGAACGTGCAGATCTGATTGCGGTACGTCTCGAGCAGGTGGATGGCGTTCTCGGTGGCGAAGTCCTCGAACTGGAGCAGCACGCCGGGAAACACGTCCTGCACCGCCCACACGAACTCGTCCACGAACTGGGCGTACTCGTCGCCGCGCGCGCGCTTCCGGAGGATCCCGAAGTAGAGCGAATCGCTCAGGAGCTGCGCGTTGTTCGTGCCGATGTCGAGCGTGATGGGCAGACAGCGCCGCGGGTGAATGCCGGCGAGCGCGGTGTACAGCGCGAGCTTGCCGATGGGGATGCCCATGCCCTGGGCGCCGAGATCGCCGAGGCCGAGGATCCGCTCGCCGTCGGTGACCACGATGACGTCCACGTCGCGGTGTGGCCAGTGCTCCAGCGTCTCGCGGATGCGCCCGCGGTCGTGCAACGAGATGTAGAGACCCCGCGGCCGCCGGAAGATGTGCCCCAGCTTCTGGCAGGCTTCCCCCACCGTGGGCGTGTAGATGATGGGCATCATCTCCGAGACGTTGTCCAGCACGGTCCGGTAGAACAGCGTCTCGTTGCGATCCTGAAGCGCCGCCATCATGACGTACTTCTCGAGCGGTGACGTCTTCTGGTGGTAGTTTTCGAGAATGCGGGCTTCCTGCTCGCGAATGGTGAAGACGCGGGGCGGGAGCAGGCCGCGGAGCTTCAGCGCGTCGCGTTCGGCTTCGGTAAAGGCGGTGCCCTTGTTCAGCGCGGGATCGTGAAGGAGATCCACGCCGGCGGGCAGTGCGTGTGTAGCGGTCACGGTGGCGACTCCAGAAAAACGTGAGGATCCACTAGCAGATATAGGCCCGGGATGTGAAGATATCATGAGGATTGCGTGTCCCCACGACCAACCCCGGGGATCGGTCGCGGGAACGAGGGGTAGGATCCCCTTTACCATGGAACCCGGTGCCGCCAGAACCCGGATGACACGCGCGCTGCGGGCCGCCGCCCTGGCGGGCCTGGCCGGCGCCTGCGGGTTCGACGCCCCACCGGAGCCCACCCTCGATCCGTTGGTCTACGAGATCGGCGGGTTCCGGATCGAGGATGCCACCCGGGCGGCTTCCCCCGACCTGATAGACGCGATCGCCGCGGCACTCGGAACCGCCCTGACGGACGTGACCGGGTTCCTGCCGGAGTTTGTCCCGCCCGCGGACACCATCACGTTCCTCCTCCTCGAAGGGGGGGGCATCCCGTTCGTGACGGCCACGGAGCTGCGGATCACGCAATGGGAGCAGGACGTGGCCCTCGACTACCTCCCGCACCAGCTCACGCACCTCCTCACCGGCTACCTCCGGCGGCCGTTCCTCGAGGAGGGGATCGCCGTCTACGTCACGGAGGCGCTCGATCCTGCCGGGACGGTCGTGAACCCGTATCGCGGCCAGGTGCCGGACGCCTGGGTCTCCCTGTTCGAGGAGTTCGGGTCCACCATCCCGCTCGCGGTCGCCTACGGGGCGTCCAGCCTGGGCTACTCGTACTCGGGGTCGTCGGTGGACGCGTCCGCGTGGCAGTTGTTCATCGAGGCGGGGAGTCTCACGGGGTGGGTGTTTGCGGCCTACGGTCGGGGCGCGTGGCTCCAGTGGTACGCGTCGGACGACCTGGCGGGCTCGCTCAACGTCCCGCTGACCGAACTCGAGCAGGCGTGGCTGGCCGAGGTCCGGGCGGCCCATCCTTCTCCCCTGGCGTGCGAGGAGGCGCTGAGCACCCGAGGGCCGCTCACGACCCGCGAGGAGTTCTGGTGTGCGCGGGCCAGGGGGGAATGAGCCCGCCTGGCCCGCGCATCCCGCCGCCCGTCAGTTCGAATTCAGTATCAGCGGCAGCCCGTCCCTCCCGCCGACGATCACCAGCTTGGCGTTCTGCGAGGCGGCCAGCGCCTGGGTGGCCTCGATGCCCTTCCAGCGCAGGAGCCGCTCGTCAATGCCCTGGGCCACGATTCGTTGGAAGTCCGCGATGCCCTGGGCCTCGATCCGCTTCCGCTCGGCCTCCTGGCGCTCCCGATCGAGCACGAACCGCATCTGCTCCGACGCCTGCTCGGCCTGGAGCTTCTGCTCGATGGACGTCCGGAGCTGGGTCGGGAGGCTGATGGCGCGGAGCAGGACCTGCGTGTTGGTGAAGCCGCGCCGTTGCAGGGCGGGCGCCAGATCCTCCATCATGCGCGACGCGACGCCTTCGCGCGCGGTCGTGTACAGCGCCTTGGCCTCGAAGGACGCGGTCGCATCCCGCAGGTGCGACCGGAGCTGGGGACTGATGAAGATGTCCTCGTAGTTCGTCCCGAGCGTCCGGTACACTTCCGGAGCCTGGGTCGGGTCGAGGTTGTAGAGCAGCGTGACGTCTACGTGCATCACCAGGCCTTCCGACGACGGAACGTCGGCGGCCTCCGTGACCTCCCGCGTCCGGATGCTCATTTTGTGGACGCGCGCCAACGGTATGACCAGGCGGACACCGGGTTGCAGCCCGACGTCGCTCACCCTGCCGAACAGGTCCACAATGCCGACGTGACCGGCCGGGATGATCGTGACGGCGCTCGCGAGCAGCAGCACCACGCCCAGCGCCAGTCCCGCGCCGACCGCGGCCGAGCGGGAGGCGGCGTCGCGGGCCTGGCGGGAGGCGACGAATCCGACGATGACGACGACGATGGCCAGCGGTACGAGCCACATGGTGGGATTCCTCAGGTGGGGGTCTGCCGATAACGTTACCGTCCATGACCCCATCGCGCATCCGTGTGGATCTGCACGCGCACACGCGACGGTCGCCGGACGCCTGGACGTCGCCCACTGAGTTCGTGCGGCGGGCGGCGGCGGCGGGGATTGACCGCATCGCCGTCACCGACCACGGGCGCCTGGACGGCGCGCGCGAGGCCGCGGCCGCCGACCCCGACCGCGTGATCGTGGGCCTGGAGGTCCGGTGCCGCGAGGCCGTGGACCTCATCGGGCTCTTCGTGCGGGAGGAGATCCCGGAGCGGCTGCCGGCAGCGGAGGTGGCCGCGGCGATCCATGCCCAGGGTGGTGTCGTCTACGCGCCGCATCCATTCGCCTACCTCACGCGGTCGGCCGAGCGGGCCGCGCTGGTCCTGGGGCTGGCCGACGTGGTGGAGGTGTTCAATGCCCGCGCCTTCGTACCCCTGTGGAACCGGCGCGCGCGGGCGGCGGCGGCGGACCGGGGCCTTCCCCTGTTCGCGAGTTCCGATGCCCACTTCCCCTGGGAGATCGGTCGCGTGTGGACCGAGTTGCCCGCGTTCGACGGGGCGGCGTCGTTTCTGGTGGCGGCGCGGGAGGCCCAACCCGTCGGCCGGCGCGTGGGGTCGCCGTGGCTCCACGTTGGCTCCATGGCGCTGAGCCTCTCCCGGGGAGCACGGATCGAGTTGTAGCCGGCCCTCACCGGCCTGTCGCGCGTCGCTCCTGCACGGTCTTGACGAGCTGCCGTGCCCGGTCGGCTTGAACGTTCAGGCGACGGGGACACCGCGCGAGGAACGACTCGAACGCGGCCAACGCGTCGGCGGGCTGCTCCAGACCCATCAGGGCCCGGCCGAGGTCGAAATAGGGCTGGGCCCAGTACGGCTCCAGGCGGGAGGCCTCGCGGAGCTGGATTTCGGCATCGGCAAACCGATCCGCATCCAGCAGTGCTTCTCCATACTGGTGGCGGAGCGCGGCGTCGCCCGGCTGCAACCCCGCGGCAAGCTCGTACTCCGCGATCGCCTGATCGCGATCGCCTGCCCAGCGGGCGATGGCTCCGAGGCGCGCGTGCGCCATGTAGAATGACAAGTCCTCGGTGAGCGCGCGCCCAAACGCCTCACGCGCCGGCTGCAGCCGTCCGGCGGCCCACTCGGCCATCCCGACCATGTACTCGAACATCTCCTTCGAGTCGTACCAGTGCGCCAGGTGCTCCTGGTCCCGGGCCCGGAGCGAGTCGAGCAGGAGGTTCAGCTCGGTGACGGCGCGGGCGTACGACCGCTGGAAGTAATAGCCCCGCGCGCGGTACACGCGCAGTGGCAGCTGCGACCCGTCCTTCTCCAGGGCCTCGCCGAATGCGGCCACGGCCTGCGGGTAGCAGCCGTTCTCCCAGTGGATCAGTCCCACCAGGGCCCGGTCCCGCTGACGCTCCAGTCCTTCGGCCAGGTAGCAGGGCCGCAGCAGCCGGGGATAGGGGTGACGGATCAGCAACTCCCCCAGGAGCGAGTCTATCTCCCTGGCTTCACGGGTCTTCGTGACGAACTTGGCACCGGCCGCGTACTCGCGGCGCCATGCCGGCGCCTGGCGATACCAGAGCCCGAGGTACCGGAGGTGCAGCAGGGATGGGTCGTCGGGTTTCAGCCGGACGGCCCAGTAGTAGGCGGCGGCGGCGTCCTTCCAGCTGACGTTGTCCTGATAGGCCCAGTCCACGTAGGCCTGGGCGTCGTTGGTATCGAGGTCGGCGGGGAGCCGGGGCCGGCGGGGCTCGTTCTGCGCGGCGACGGGCAGGGCAACGACGGTCGCGAGGAACCACATGATCAACCGCATGGTCCACCTCGAAAGCGCTCGGTGATGCCGGCAACGTATGGGCGCGCGCCGGGCGGCGCCACCCAGGCGACCGGAGGGGAGCGATCCCCGCCCTACCGGAGGCGGGAACTTGCTGATTCCCGGCCGCTCCATGCAGATTCGCGCCGGCGGCATCGCGTCGGTCTCTCGAATCGGAGTTGCAGCGTGCCCACCAAGCGGCTCCCTCCCACCGCCTATCAGCTCGCCGAAGGCGAGACGTTCGTTCCCTACACGTACGGACAGACCCTGGCGGCGTTCACCTTCAAGGCCGTCATCACCGGGGCCCTGCTGGGGATCGTGTTCGGCGCGGCCAACACCTACCTCGGCCTCAAGGCTGGTCTCACGATCAGCACCTCGATCCCCATCGCGGTGCTCACCGTGGTCGTGTTCCGCCTTCTCGACACCGTGGGGATCCGCCACACGATCCTCGAGAGCAACATCTCGCAGACCGTGGGCTCGGCGTCGTCGTCGGTGGCCTCGGGCGTGCTGTTCACGATCCCCGCGCTCTTCATCTGGGGCATCCAGCCCGCGTGGGCGCAGATCACGTTGCTGGCCATGGCGGGCGGGCTGATCGGCGTGGTCTTCATGATCCCGCTCCGCCGGTACCTCATCAAGGGCGAGCACGGGAAGCTCCCGTATCCCGAGGGCATGGCGTCCGCCGAAGTGCTCGTGGCCGCGGAGGGCGGCGGCAAGCAGGCGGCCGGCGTGTTCTGGGGCCTCGGGGTCGGGATGCTGTTCAAGTGGATCACCGATGGCCTCCGGGTCGTCCAGGATGCGTTCCACCTCGGCCTGGGCTACAAGGCGACCATCGGCATCAGCGTGTCACCGCCGCTGATCGGCGTTGGCTACATCCTCGGCATCCGGATCGCCACGGTGATGGCGGCGGGCGGCGCGCTCTCGGCGCTCATCCTGATCCCGGCCATCAACCTCTGGGGCGGCGGCCTCACCGAGCCGGTGTTCCCGGAAACCGTGAAGCTCATCCGGGACATGACCCCCGGCGAGCTCTGGCACCGGTACGTCCGCTACATCGGGGCCGGCGCGGTGGCGATGGGGGGGATCATCACGCTGATCCGCTCCATTCCCACGATGATCGAGTCGTTCCGGCTCGGGTTGAGCCGCATCGCCACGGCGGGATCCGACGCCGCGGAGCGCTACGACCGTGAAATGCCGCTCCGGGTCGGCCTGCTGGTCCTGGGCGGCGTGATCCTGATGCTCACCTTCACGCCCGGCGTGCTGGGCTTCCTCGACGCGATCTGGATCAAAGCCATCGCCGCGGTGCTCATCGCGGTGTTCGCGTTCTTCTTCGTCACCGTCAGCTCGCGGATCGTGGGTCTCGTGGGCGTCACGTCCAACCCCACGTCGGGCATGACCATCGCGACCCTGCTCGGCACGAGCCTCATCTTCTACCTCATGGGCTGGACCGACCTGGCCGGCAAGGCCACGGCGCTGATGGTCGGCACCGCCGTCTGCATTGCGGCGTCCATCTCCGGCGACATGTCCCAGGACCTGAAGACCGGGTACGTGCTGGGCCAGACCCCGCGCCTCCAGCAGATCGGTGAGATGATCGGCGTGCTGACGTCGGCGGGCGTCGTGGCGCTGGTGGTCCTGCTCCTCCACCGCAGCGTCGAGGGCGGCCTCGGCGGGCCGGAGCTGCCGGCGCCGCAGGCGATGCTCATGAAGGTCGTGATTGACGGCGTCCTCGACCAGAACCTGCCATGGACGCTGGTGGGCATCGGCGCGGGGATCGGCGTTGCGGCGGCGCTCGTGCGGGTGCCGGTGCTCGCGTTCGCGGTGGGCGTCTATCTGCCGCTCGAGACCATGGCAGCCGTGTTCGTGGGCGGCGTGGTGCGCTGGGCGCTCACGCGGAAGCGGCCGACCGAGGAGGCGGAGCGGCGGCGCGAGGAGGGCGTGCTGTTCGGCGCCGGCCTCGTGGGCGGCGGCGGCCTCACCGGCGTGCTGCTGGCCCTCTGGGTGAGCGCCCGTGGCGGCAAACGCCTCGTCGGGTATCCGCTCGATCTGCCGGGACCGTACCTCCAGCTCATTGCCCTGGCGGCCATCGGCGCGCTGGTGGGGCTGCTCTGGTGGCACGTGGTGCGGGCGTCGGGGGTTCGGGATGCGTGATACGTGAAACGTGAAACGGAACGGCTCCGGGGACCTCGTTTCACGTTTCACGTTTCACGTTTGAAAGAACGCCCTCCCATGCCACGCCCCCCGCGCCGGTGTTTCCCACCTGCCGACACGCACGGCGCCCAGGTCGGGCACGGTGTTGTCGAACACGACCGTGTCGGGGGTGACAGTGCCGGCCTCCGCGAGCGCCTGGAACCCGGCCCGGCTCACGCGGCTGACGTCCTCCGCCACGCGGTAGTGCACGGGGCCGTTGTCCAGCAGGGCCATGCCGAGCCGGCGCTCGTGCTCGCGGAGCCCGCGGGTGAGGGCGTCAATGGAGCAGCCGGACACGCCGGCCGCCTGCTCGTCCACGGCTACCATCAGAAACCGATCGTGTACGAGATCGCGGCCGCACGTGAGCGGCATCCCGTGCGCGTTCCAGTGGTCGAGAAAGGCGTCCACGTCCGCCAGGAGCCGGTCGCGGGCCGCGCCCTCGAGCGGCCGCTCGGCGGCAAAGACCCAGAGGCGGGCATGGTCGGGCAGGGATGTGATCGGCACGCGGGGCATGAGGCGGCTCCGGTTACTGGGGTTGGGTCAGATCCTCGGCCCGCAGATCGAAGCGCGGGATGCGCGCGCTGCGCTCCTCGCCGCCGTTGTCCACGAGCACGTACTCGCCTTCCATCCATCCGGTGGGGGCGCGGAGCACGCAGTAGCTTTTGTACTCGTGCACCGTGCCCGGATGGAGCATCGGCTGCCGGCCCACGACGCCGTCACCCTCGACGTGCTGCTCCTCGCCGGTGGCGTCGAGCACATGCCAGCGCCGGCGGATGAGCTGTACCGTGCCGGCGCCGGCGTTCTCGATCCGGACGCGGTACACGAAGACCCACTCGCGCACTTCCGGGCGGGAGCGCGCCGCCACGTACTGCGGGCGTACGGTCACCCGGATGCCTTCCGTCATCGCGTAGAAAAAGGACTCCTGACGCATGGCTCGTAATGTACTGACCCCCCCAAGCCGCCTGCTCCTGGGCCCCGGTCCGTCCAACCCCGCCCCGGAGGTGTCCACGGCCATGGCCGCCCCGCTGGTCGGGCACCTGGACCCGTATTTCCTCGAGGTGATGGACGAGACCATGGCCGACCTCCGGACGGTTTTCGGGACCACCAATCACCATACCATCCCGATGTCGGGGACCGGAACAGCCGGCCTCGAGGCCATCATGTTCAACCTGCTCGAGCCCGGCGACGAGGCCGTGGTGGGGGTGATCGGCTACTTCGGCCAGCGGCTCGTGGAGCTGGCGCAGCGGGCCGGCGCCAGGGTCCGCCGGATCGAGGCGCCGCTCGGCGAGATCATCGCGCCGGAGCGCGTCGCGGAGCAACTGGTGCGACGGCCGCCCAAGCTCGTGGCCCTCGTCCACGCGGAGACGTCCACCGGCGCGCATCAACCGCTCGGGGAGATCGGGACGATGGTGCGCGACTCGGGGGCGCTGTTCGTGGTGGACTGTGTGACGTCGCTGGGCGGGATGCCCGTGGACGTGGACCGGCAGCGCATTGACGCGGCGGGATCCTGCTCGCAGAAATGCCTGGGCGCGCCGCCGGGGCTCGGACCCGTCACGTTCGGCCCGCGGGCCATGGCCGCGGTCGGGGCCCGCCGCTCGAAGCCCGCGACCTGGTACCTCGACCTGCAGCTGCTGTTCCAGTATTGGGGGGAAGCAGGGGGGCCGCGCGACCGCGCGTTCCACCACACGGCCCCGGTCGCCAACATCTACGGCTTTCGCGAAGCGCTGAGACTGGCGGTGGACGAGGGGCTCGAGGAGCGGTACGCCCGCCACCGCGCCGCGCACGAGCGGCTGGTGGAGGGGCTCGGCGCGCTGGGCCTGTCCCTGTTCACGCCCCCGGCCCACCGGCTTCCGATGCTGAACCTCATCACGATTCCCGACGGCGTGGACGACCTCACGGTCCGGCGGCGGATGCTCGAGCGCGGGATCGAGATCGGGGGCGGCTTCGGCCCGCTCAAGGGAAAGGCCTGGCGGGTGGGGTTGATGGGCGCGAATGCGACGTCGGAGGTCGTGGATCGGTTGCTGGGCGAGTTGGGGGAGGTGCTGGACACGTGAAACGTGACACGTGACACGACGTGAAACGGACGCCGTACCGCGTTTCACGGTTCACGTTTCACGTGTCACGTTGTTTCACGTCCCCCGCCCGCACATGCTCGCCACTCTCGCGGAGCACCGTCGGCTCCGCCCACTCGGGCTTTGGTTGTGGCGGCAGGCCCAGGTGGGCGCGCGCCCGGTTCAGCGCGTCGTCCAGGTTCCCGAACAGATTGGCGTCGCCGATGCGGTCGAGCAGGCCCGACCGGGCCAGCGCCATCATCGGCTGGGCGTGCACGTCGGAGAGCAGCATCAGGGTCCCGGCCACGCGGTTCTTCTCCCAGACGTCCGTGAGCGCCCGGAGGCCGGTCGAGTCCATCGCGGGCACGTTGCGCATCCGCACGATCATGACCTTCGGCTGCCGCTCCACCTGGCTGAGCGTGTCGCGGAACCGGTCGGCGGCCCCGAAGAAAAACGGGCCGTTCACCTCGTAGAC
>DASWHL010000110.1:0-11377 GCA_036398175.1 Gemmatimonadales bacterium | reverse complement strand
CTCGTACGACAAGATCGTATTCGACGACCTGCGCAACAACGCGACGCTCGCCGCCATGCTCGCCTGGGCGGCCTCGGAGGACCCGGAGCGCACGTCGCGGGTCCGGGCCCGGTTGGGGCCGGATCCGGAGACGGGAGCCCCACGGGAGTGGCCGACGTGCTCACCGGCCAGGCGAACACACGTCCCTGGCAGCTAGAAGACCACGCGGCGCCTACCCGTCTCAGAACCCAGGCACGAAGCCGAACTGCCAGAGCCATCTGTCCCGCTGAAAGGCGTAGGCGTAATCAATCTCGACGATGGCGAAGCCGAGGACGTTGATGCGGGCGCCGATGCCGCTGCTCACCAGGGGCCGCCGATCCCCGCCGAAGAACCAGGGGCGGTCATCGGGAGCCGTGTAGTCGAGGTCCGAGCCCCAGTACGCCAGGCCCGCGTCCGTGAACAGTACTACGTCGATGGGGAGGAACCCGTAGTATCCGCTACCGACGCCGAGGGCGCCGAGGAGCGGGAAGCGCAGCTCGACATTCGTGAGCAGCATCCGGCTCCCGAGTAGTCGGCTGTAGAGGGGGCACGAGTCGGGGTCCGTCGAGGTAGCCTGACAGTCCCGCAGCAGGGACGAGTTGCTGGCGTAGCCGCGGAGCAGTCCGGGGTATCCAATGTTGAGCTCCCGAAGGATGCCGCTCTCCGCGTCACTGCCGTAGCGGCCGAAGTGCATCAGGCGACCGGCGAGAGTGAATGGGCGGATGGGCACGATGTAGCGGCGGTAGTCTCCGAGAACGCCTACGTAGTTCAGATCGCCGAGCGACGTGGACACCTCAACGCGGTAGCGCTGTCCAAGGATCGGTCCGGTGGCGCCGTACAGCGACTGGTCAAAGACGAGCGCGGTGCTCGCGATCCCGGTCGTCACTGCCGGAAGGCCGGTGGCGATGTCTTCCTCGCGGATCTTGTCGCCGGTGAAGTAGTCTCGGAGAATGAGCTCTCCGTCAAACCGGATGTCTCGAACACCCGCCGAGAATTCGAGACGCTGCGCCCGGTTGAGGGAATACGCCAGCAGGCCCGTTGCATCTCGATTCGTCTGGCGAAACCGTTGCTCGGCCAACACCAGTTGGCCGTCCTCTTCCCCCTGCCCGTACGCACTGGCCAGGTACGGCACCTGCGAGACGAACACGCCCCAGTTGAGGCGGCGGCGGAGGTTCGTATAGCCGAGAATGGCGGTGATGTCCTTGAAACCGCCGTTCACCTGGAGCGCCGTGGTCAGGTTCCGGTTGCCGAGCATGTCGCTCCAGTAGAGCGCGGCGCCGGCCCCCACGTAGGTCCCGTAGGCGCTGGTGCCGACCGCGAGCTGCGGCTGCGCGATGTAGTCCAGGCTCAGGCCAGCGCCATAGCCCTTGCTGAAGAACTCGGCCGTGTCCGGCAGGCCCGTGCGCGCGTCGGCGAGCAGACCCGCCAGCTGGTCGGCGATGGGCTCCGCGGGCGGCAGCACGCTCGGATGACCGGTGGCAAACGGCGCGTGGACCTCGCGGCCGACGAGCACCGTGCTGTCCGTCACGAGGTACAGTGCCATGTTGCCCTCCGCGAACACGCTCATCACGGCGCGGTCGGCCTGCTGGGCCACCGAAAGGGCCGGGCTTGCCGGGGTGATCCCCGAGACCCCGGTGTAGAGGTTGGTCACCTGGCGGAGCGTGCCGTCCGCCAGCCGGGCCCGATAGACGTTGCTGATGCCGTTCTGGTCCGCGATGAAAAACAGGCTCGCGCCGTCCGCCGACCATTGCGGATTCACGTGCTTGCCCGTGGCGAAGCCCGGCATGGGCCGTGCGCTGCCGGTCGCGACGTCGTAGAGCGCCACCTGATACTCCCCGTACTCGAGGAGCTGGAGGTTGGTCGAGAACCGGTCCGTCACCCAGGCCAGCGTGCGGCCGTCGGGCGACCAGGCGGGCTGGAGGTCGCCGAACGGGTCGTTGGTGAGCCGGCTCAGCTGCTCACGCTCGAGGTCGTACAGGAAGAGATCGGAGAAGCCGCCCGCGAGCGCCGAAAACGCGATGCGCCGACCGTCGGGTGACCAGGACGGCGTGAAGATCTCGCCCAGCTCGGGCAGCCGGATCTCCCGCACGTGCTTGCCGGATTCGACGTCAATGATCGAGAGGAGCGGCCGCCCGCGACTCACGCCCGCGAGCGCGAACTGCGCGCCGTCCGGACTCCAGGCGCCGGCGGAACTGATGAACTGGAGACTCTCGAAATGGGGATCCACGGCGGTCTTCGTGACCTTCCGGACGATCTTCCCGGTCTCGAGGTCCCCGATGTACACGTCCAGCGAGAAGAGGTCGCGAGACGAGATGAACGCGATCCGCCGCCCGTCGGGGCTGATGGACGGGGCCGTGTTGAGCACGTCCTTGTCGCCGAACACCAGCTCCCCGTACGTGGCCGGCGCCGCGGTCACGTCCACCAGGGGCTCGTAGGTCTCCGTGAGCGTGTGGTGCCACTGCTCGCTCAGCTCGAGCAGATCCGCGCCGAGAATCCGTGCCATGGCCAGCTCGGGGTCGTTGGACCGGCCGGCCGTCTGCAGCAGGCGCCCGACGATTTCGTCTCCGTATCGGCCAGCCAGATAGGCCCAGGCAGCCTGCCCGTACCGGTACGGGAACCAGCGGTACGAATCGCCGAGCTCGCGGATCGTGGGGAGCTTCGTGCGGGTCTGGTCCCGCATCCACATGGCGGTGTTGGGGTCGTCCCGGCCCAGGGTCAGGTACTCCGCCATGCCTTCGATGAACCACAGGGGCAGGCGAAGCGCCCCCGGAAACTGCCCGGCCTGGACGTTGCCGCCCTGGCCCGTGATGTCGAACTGGAAGGCGTGCACCAGTTCATGGCCCAGGACGTGGTCGGTGTCCTTGAGCCCGGCCGCGAACGGCAGCACCATCCGCCGCTTGAACACCTCCGTCACGCCCCCGGTGGACTCCCCCAGCTCGCCGGACGTGGCGTTGGTCTGCTCGAAGTGGGGATGGTTGGCGTACATGATGAGCGGCTGCCGGCTCCCCAGCTCATGTCCCAGGAGACGGGACAGGCGCGCGTACCACCGCTCCGCCATCCG
Source organism: Gemmatimonadales bacterium (assembly GCA_036398175.1). Lineage (GTDB taxonomy): Bacteria > Gemmatimonadota > Gemmatimonadetes > Gemmatimonadales > GWC2-71-9 > JAOTWJ01. The sequence continues at coordinate 8,298 of DASWHL010000110.1, read as the reverse complement.
CCCGGCGACCAGCGCGGCCTCGCGCATCTCCGGGTAGTAGTGGATGTCGAAGTGCTCGGTCTGGAGGATCTGGAAATCGAAGGTCTCGTACTGGACCTTGTTGCGGCCGAAGTACTGCGCCGCGGCGGGCGCGGCGGTGCCGCCCAGCAGGGCCAGCAGCAGGACGACGCCCCACCCGTGTGATGGGGGACAGGAGCGGGACGCGCGGAACGAGTCAGGTCGCATGGGCATCAGGGCGCTGTTGTGAGGACCGGTGTGGCCTTGAGAGTGTTACCGCCCGGCGGCCGGGGGGGTTCCCCCTGGTGCCGGCGCCGCTCCCGCCGCGCTGATCACCGGCATCTCGGCCGTGCGGCGCCGGAGGTCCGCCTGCGGCTCGAGGTACTCCTGAGAGTACATCTGGATGAGGGCAAAGAAGTAGGAGACCGCCAGGGGGCCCACCAGGATGCCGAGCAGCCCGAACCAGCGGATGCCCGCAAACGCGCCGATCAGCGTCACGAACGGGTGGATGTTGGCCCAGCGGCGGTAGACGACCGGCCGGATCACGTTGTCGGCGCTCCCCACGACCGCGACGCCCCACACCGCCAATACCACCGTGGCCGCCCAGCGCCCGTCCACCGCGAGCGCCGCGCAGGCGGGCACCCAGATCAGGCCGCTCCCGACCAGCGGGAGGATGGAGAGGATGGCCGTGATGACCCCCCAGAACGCCGCGTTGCGGAGGCCCAGCACCAGGAACATGCCGCCCATCAGGGCCCCCTGAATGGCGGCCACCATCAGGACGCCGATCACGGTCGAGTTGGTGACGTCCCGGAACCGCGAGCGCAGGCGATCCACGTTCTCGTCCGAGAACGGGATGAACGGCCGCAGGGCGTTCCAGCCGCCGTCCGCCCGCAGGAGCAGGAAGTAGGCGCCGAACAGGGCGATCACGAGGTTCAGAACCGACCGCGTGGCCGTGCCGATGAACCCGAGTGCACCGGTCGCAAACCACCCGACGATCCGGTCCCCGAAGTTCCGCAGCTCGGGGCCGATCAGGAACGGGCCGATCTGGAGCGTTTCGAGCCGCGCGAGCAGCGGGCTCGTGACCAGCCGGCGCGCGATGGCCGGCGCCTCGGCCACGACTAGGGCGGCGATCCCGGTGACGGGCAGCACCACCACCAGGACAGCCGCCAGCACCACGATCCCCGCCGCCAGGGCGGAGGACATCCGGCGCTGGAGCCAGGTATTGAGCGGGGCGAACAGGGCGACGATCACGGGCGCACCGACGAGGCCGGTGGCGTAGGGCGCCATCGCGGCCGCGAGTCCGATCCCGAGCACGAGGATGAGGAGCGCCGCCCGCTGTCGTCGCGTATCCAGCAGGGCCATGGCGCGGTAAGGTAAACCGCTGCGGGACCAGCGGCTAGCTTCCAGAACACGGGAGGAGGAGACGAGGGCAATGTTCACCCGGGAAGCGTTGGAAGCGATGGCGGCCGTGGTGGGAGCGGTGGTGCCGCCCACCCCGCAGCGCCGCTGGCCGCTGCTCGAGCGGCGCGCGGGCTGCGAGGTCTGGGTCAAGCACGAAAACCACGCGCCCACCGGCGCGTTCAAGGTGCGAGGCGGCGTCAACTACGTCCGGTCCCTGCTCGCGCGGGATCCCGCCGTCCGGGGCGTGCTGGCCGCCACGCGCGGCAACCACGGCCAGAGCGTCGCGTTCGCGGCGGCGCGGGCCGGGCTCGCGGCCGTCGTGGTGGTCCCGCACGGTAATTCGCGGGAGAAGAACGCGGCCATGCAGGCGTTCGGCGCGGAGCTGATCGAGTACGGGCACGACTTCCAGGAGGCAGCGGAGTTCGCCCTGCGGCTCGCGGACGAGCGCCGGCTGCACTGCGTCGGGTCGTTCACCGCCGACCTCGTGCTGGGCGTCGCGACCTACGCGCTGGAGCTGTTCACCGCCGTGCCGGATCTCGACGCGGTCTACGTCCCGATCGGCATGGGGTCGGGGATCTGCGGCGTGATTGGCGCGCGCGACGCGCTCGGGCTGCGCACCCGGGTGATCGGCGTCGTCTCCGAGGCGCTGCCCAGCTACCAGCGGTCGTTCGAAGCGGGGAAGCCGGTGGAGACGCCGCCCGCCGAGACGATCGCCGACGGGCTCGCGTGCCGCGTGCCCAATCCCGCGGCGGTGACGGCCATCCAGGGCGGCGCGGAGCGCGTGGTGGCGGTGAGCGAGGCCGCCATCCGCGCTGCCATGCGCGCCTATTTCACGGACACCCACAACGTGGTGGAGGGTGCCGGTGCGGCACCCCTCGCCGCGCTGCTAGACGAACGGGACCGGATGCGGGGGAAACGGGTAGCAGTCGTGGCGTCCGGCGGCAACGTGGACGCCGTCGTGTTCCGGGACGTGCTCGCGGAGCCGTGATCGCCGCGCCGCGGGCCGCCTGGCTAGCTTGCGGACGATGACGACCCGCCGGGGAACGCGCCGCACCGCGCCACGACTCGAACTACCCGCCAGGCGCTTGCGCCGGGGGAAACCATGCGACTGCTGCTGACCATGCTGCTCAGTGGACTGCCGGCCGCCGCCGGCGCGCAGGCGACGGAAGGGATCTTCCCCTTCCCCTATCACACGGTGCGCCTCGACAATGGGTTCACGGCCTACGTGATACGCGCCGGCGCGCCGGGCCAGATCGCCTTCGTGTCCATGGTCCGGACGGGGAGCCGCGACGAGGTCGAGCCCGGCAAGAGCGGATTCGCCCACTTCTTCGAACACATGATGTTCCGGGGAACGGAACGCTACCCCAACTACGACGGGATCACCGCGGCCATGGGGGCCGCGCGCAACGCCTTCACCAGCAGCGACATGACCGTCTACTACCTGGTGGCGGCCAGCGAGTACCTCGAGCAGATCCTGGACCTGGAGTCGGACCGGTTCCGGAACCTGCGGTACGCCGAGCCCGACTTCCGCACCGAGGCGGGCGCCGTGCTGGGCGAATACCAGCAGAGCGCCACCACGCCCTTCGGCTTCCTGAACGAGAAGGTGCGCGAGACGGCTTACGACCAGCACACCTACCGGCACACCACCATCGGCTTCGAGGCCGATGTCCGGGCGATGCCGGAGGGATACGACTACAGCCTCACGTTCTACCGCCGGTTCTACCGGCCGGAGAACGTGGTTCTGGTGATCGCGGGCGATGTGGATCCGGAGCGCGCCGAGGCGCTGATCCGGCGGTACTACAGGCCCTGGGAGCCGGGATACTCGGCGCCCGATGTGCCGGCGGAGCCCGCGCAGGCGGCTGCCCGGGCCCGCACGGTCGAGTACCCCGGTCGGACGCTGCCGGTGTTGAGCCTGAACTGGAAGGGGCCGGCGTGGAGCGCGCGCGACCGCCTCGCGGTGGCGACTGAGGTTCTGGGGCGCGTGGCCTTCGGGTCCAACTCGGATCTGTACCGGCGCCTGGTGATCCGCGATCGCCTGGTGCAGTCGCTGAGCGCCGGGTTCGGGCTCCAGCGCGACCCGGCGTTGCTCAGCGTCACCGCCACCGTCACGGACCCGGCCCAGGTGGACGCCGTGGCCACGGCCGTTCACGAGACCGTGCAGCGGTTCCAGGCGGAGCCGCCGGACGCCCAGCCGTTGGCCGATACCAAGCGTGCCCTGAAGTACGGGTTCCTGATGGGGCTGGAAACGGCACAGAGCGTCGCCTTCGCGATGATCCCCTTCGTGGTCAACACGGGCGGCGTCGAGGCCGTCGAGGACTACTACCGGACGCTGGACGCGGTCACGGCCGACGACGTGCGGGCGGCCGCGCGTCGCTATCTCGTGGACCCGGGCCTGACCGTGGTGACGATGGTGCAGGGGGGTGCGCGATGAACCGCCGTGCGGGACTACCGGGACTGATGCTCGTCATGGGAACGACCACCCTCGCCGCCCAGGCCTCCGCCGGGCGCCTCATCACGTTGCCGGAAGCCGGCTCGCCGTTCGTCGCCTTCAACGTGTGGGTGCAGGTGGGGTCGCAGTACGACCCCAAGGGGAAGGAAGGGCTCGCAGCCCTCACCGCCGCCCTGCTCGCCGACGGCTCCACGACGGAACACCGCTATGACGCCATTCTTACGCAGCTCTACCCGATGGCCGCGGGGTACGGCGCGAGCGTGGACAAGGAGATGACCGTCTTCACCGGCCGCGTGCACCGGGACAACCTCGACGCGTACTACGGCCTGTTCCGGAACGCGGTGCTGCGGCCGGCGTTCGACCAGGAGGATTTCGCGCGGATCAAGACGCGGACGCTCAATTTCCTCGAGCGAGGCCGCCGGTTTGCGCGGGACGAGGAACTGGCGAAGGAGCTGCTGTTCTGGATGGCCTACCGCGGCACGCCCTACGAGCATCCGGAAGAGGGGTACGTAGAGTCGGTGCGGAGCATCACCCTCGACGACGTCCGGGCCTTCTATCGCGCGCACTATCTCCGGACGGCGGTGGTGGTGGGGGTGGGGGGCGGCCATCCGGACGGATTCGCCGAGCGGGTGCGGCGCGACTTCGACGCGCTGCCCGCCGGTACTCTGCCGGTCGTTGCCCCCCCGCGGCCCGCGCCGCTCGAGGGGATCAAGGTCCTCATCGTCGAGAAGCCGACGGACGCGACCGCCATCTCGCTGGGATTCCCGTTTGGTCTGGTGCGGGGCCAGCCGGACTTCTTCGCGCTCATGGCCGCCAACGCGTGGTTCGGCGAGCACCGCAGCTCGGTGAGCCGGCTGTATCAGGTCATCCGGGAAACCCGCGGCATGAACTACGGGGACTACAGCTACATCGAGGCGTTCCCGCTGGGCTACACGACGCAGCAGCCGCCGGTGAACGTGGCGCGCCGGAGCCACCTGTTCGAGATCTGGATCCGCCCCATTGCCCGAACCGGGCCGGACGACCTGCACGACCGCGCGTTGTTCGCGACGCGCGCGGCGTGGCGGGAGCTGACCACGCTCGTGGACAGCGGGATGACCGACACGACGCTGGCCGGGATCACGCAGTACCTGCACAACTTCTCGGTCACCTACGGCTCCACGGTATCGCGGCGTCTGGCGTACGCGGTGGACGACGCGTTCTACGGACTGCGAGGTGAGGGATTCCTGCCTGGCATCCGGCCGGGGCTGGCCGCGCTCACGGCGCCGTCGGTGAATGCGGCGATCCGGCGGCACCTCCAGCACCGCAACATGTACGTCGTGTTCATCACGCAGGACGCCGAGGGGCTCAAGCGGAAGCTGCTGAGCGGCGGGCCCACCGCCATCCGGTACGCGGGCGAGAAGCCGGGGTCGCTGCTGGCAGAGGACGCCGAGATCGCCCGTTTCCCCATTCCCGTGACCGCCGATGACATCACGATCGTGGGTATCAACGAGGTGTTCGAGCGGTAGTGGGGTTCGGCCCGCGCGGGGAGCCTGCCGTCGAACGTGCGGTGCGGGAGGTGCGCGCCGCGCTCCGGCGGCGTGCGTCGCCGCGGCGCGCGGCCGGCATGCGCGCCTACTTCAAGCGCGACGAGACCGTGGCGTTCTACGGTGTCACGCTGCCCGCCGCACGGGCACTGGCGCGCGACGTGTGGCGCCGCTATCGGGACGCCTGGTCCGTGGCCGACGCCATCCGCTTCTGTGACGTTCTGATGCGGGATGCCGAGTTCGAGGCCAAGTGCGTGGGCGTGATCGTGCTCGAACGCTGGCGGCGCGAGTTTCCCCGAAGCCTGTTCGGCACGGTCCGGCGCTGGCTGGCCGAAGGACACGCAGCCACCTGGGCCGCGGTGGACCTCGTGGCGCCGGCGCTGGTCCCGCCGCTGCTCCGCCGGTATCCCGCGCAGGTCGCCACGGTGCGGGCCTGGACGGCCGCCAGGAGCCTGTGGGTCCGGCGCGCCGCCGCCGTCGCGTTCGTCCCGTTCGCGCGACGGGGCGAGCACCTGACCGTGGCGTACGCGGTCGCCCGCCGCCTGTTCGGCGACCCGCACGACCTGATCCACAAGTGCGTGGGCTGGCTGCTGCGCGAGGCCGGCAAGACGGATCCCCGGCGGCTGGAACGGTTCCTGCGCCGGTACGGCCCCCGGATGCCGCGCACCACGCTACGGTACGCCATCGAACGATACCCGCCTGCGCAGCGCGCACGTCTGCTGCGCGAGACACGTCCCGCGGCGCGGTCCGGCTGAACCATTCATGATGGAGAGACCAATGCGCGTTCTCATGCTCCTCGTGCTGGCCGCCGCCCCGCTGCGGCTGGCCGCCCAGCAGGTCTTGACCCCGGAGCGGCTCGTCCAGCTGATCCGCGTGTCACCGCCGGCGGTGTCGCCGGACGGCGCCACCCTCGCCTTTGGCGTTCGCACCACGGACCTCGCCGCGAACCGGGGGAACACGGACCTGGTGCGCCTGCCGACCGCCGGTGGGACCCCTACGCGCCTCACCGACTGGGAGGGGAGCGAGTACGGGCAGCAGTGGCGGCCCGACGGCCGGCGGATCGGGTTCCTGTCGGGCCGGGGCGGGTCCGTGCAGCTCTGGGAGATCAATCCGGACGGCACCGATCCCGTGCAACTCACCCATCTCGACGGTGGCATCGACACCTTCCGTTACGCGCCGTCGGGCACGCACGTTTCGTTCACACGCCGCGTGAAGCTCGACCAGTCCACCCTCGACCGGCATCCGGATCTCCCCAAGGCGGACGCACGGATCATCGACGAGCTGATGTTCCGGCACTGGGATACCTGGCGGGACTACGACTACAACCACCTGTTCGTGGCCGAATACCGCGACGGGACCATCGGCGAGCCGGTGGACGTCATGCCGGGCGAGCGGTGGGACACGCCCCTGATGCCGTTCGGAGGCGTCGAGCAGGTCAACTGGAGCGCGGACGGCAAGGTGATCGCGTACACCGCCAAGAAGCTGACCGGGGCGGCCGCGGCGCGGAGCACCAACTCGGACATCTATCTCTACGACCTGGCCACGCGCCGGACCACGAACGCGGCCGAGGGGAATCCCGGCTACGACGTCGAGCCCGTGTTCTCGCCGGACGGCCGGATGCTGGCGTGGCTCAGCATGGCGCGCGACGGCTACGAGGCGGACCGGAACCGGATCTTCGTGCGCGATCTCGCCGCGGGCCGGAACCGCGAGGTGACGGTGGGCTTCGACCGCGACGCCGCGAGCCCCGTGTGGTCGCCCGACAGCCGGACCATCTACTTCCTGGCGGTGACCGAGGCCACGGAGCAGCTGTTCGCCGCGGACCCGGCGGCGGGCACGGTCCGACGGATCACGACCGGGCTCCACAACTACACGGACGTCGCGGTCGCCCGGGTGAACAACCGCGTGACGCTGGTGGCGGGCCGCCAGTCCATCTCGGCGCCCACGGAACTGTACCGCGTGAATCCCGCGAACGGCGAGGCGGCGCAGCTCACGCGGTACAACGACGCCACGCTCGCCTCGCTCACGCTGGGCACGGTGGAGCGGCGGATGGTGAAGGCGACCGACGGCGCCGAGGTGCTGACGTGGGTCATCTACCCGCCGGGGTTCGATCCGTCGCGCCGGTATCCGGCCATCCTGTACGCGCAGGGCGGCCCGCAGTCTCCCGTGAGCCAGTTCTTCTCGTACCGGTGGAACTTCCAGGCGCTCGCCGCCAACGGGTACATCGTGGTGGCGCCCAACCGCCGTGGCGTGCCGGGCTTCGGGCAGGCGTACAAGGAGCAGATCTCGGGCGACTGGGGCGGCCAGGCCATGCGGGACCTGCTGTCGGCCATCGACGAGGTGGCGGCCGAGCCGTACGTGGACCGGAACCGGTTGGGCGCCGTGGGCGCCTCGTTCGGCGGGTACAGCGTGTTCTGGCTGGCGGGCCACCACGAGGGCCGGTTCAAGACCTTCATCGCGCACGACGGCGTATTCAACCTGGAGGCCATGTACGGCGCCACGGAGGAGATCTTCTTCCCGACCTTCGATCTCGAGGGCGCGTACTGGGACCAGCCGACGCCGAAGAGCTACGAGGCGTTCTCGCCGCACAAGTTCGTGCAGCACTGGGATACGCCCATGCTCGTGATCCACGGCGAGCGGGATTTCCGGGTGCCGGTGACCGAGGGAATGCAGGCGTTCACGGCGCTCCAGCTCAAGGGGATCGAGAGCCGGTTGCTGTATTTCCCGGGAGAGAACCACTGGGTGCTCCAGCCGCAGAACAGCGTGTTGTGGCACCGCGTGTTCTATGATTGGCTGGCCCGGTTCCTGAAGGTGCCGGGGACCTGACGGCGCGGTGGGGGCGACCGCGCCCGCCCGGCACGCGACCACCCCCGCCACCCGGCCGTAGGCCGTAGGGGCGACCCGCTGGGTCGCCCCATCCCTCCCTACGCC
>DASWHL010000109.1:0-2221 GCA_036398175.1 Gemmatimonadales bacterium | reverse complement strand
GGCCGACGGCTGGTCCGACAAGGACGTCTCGGCGGTGCTGGAATCCGTGGCCCGCGTGGCCGAGGTGCTGCGCGGCGCGGGCCACAGCGCCCAGCGCATCCCGGTGCGTCCCGGACTCCGCTGGCTCGCGCCGTGCCGCCGGGCAGACGTCGTCGTGAACCTGTGCGAGGGCGTCGGCGCCGTGACCCGAGCCGAGAGCCTGGTGGCCGGTACGCTCGAGCTGGCGGGCGTCCCGTTCACGGGGGTGCGGCCCGAGGTGCTGGTCACCTGCCTCCGGAAGCCCATGGCCAACGCCCTCCTCTCCGCCCGCGGCATCCCGGTCCCGACTTCCTGCTTGCGGTGCGGGAGCTGTTCGAGAACCTGCCGAGCTAGGCGCCCCTCCCGCTCACCCACGCCGCCCTGGGTGGCGATGCTCGGCGCCCTGGTTGTGCTGATCAAGCGCCAGCCACTCGGCCATAGCCAACCGGCCGCCCGCGCCGTACGTTAGCGCCGGTTGCCCCGCCTCCAGCACCGCGGGGCACACGTCAAGCACAAGGCAGGTGGCACGATACGAGCCGGCAGACCCGCGGGCGCGGGGATCGGCCTCCCGCTGCATCCTGCGAGGGTCGGTTGACCGAGGACTGGGCGGCCGAGCTCGAGCGGGGCCAGGTGGATCGTGCCTGGGACCTGTTCCTCACGCGCTACCGGCGCCTGATCTTCGCCGCGATCCGCCACTACGCCCAGGACTACGACGATGTCATGGACGTGTTCGCGCGGGTATGCGAGGCCCTGCGCGAGGGCGATCTGCGGCGGCTGCGGTCCTACCTGCAGACGCCGACGCACCGGGCCCGCTTCTCCACGTGGCTGGTCACGGTCGTGCGCAACCTCACCATTGACTGGTTCCGGGAGCGAGACGGACGGCGGCGCCTGCCCGCCGTGGCGGAGGGCCTTCCCGCGCTCCAGCGCCGGATCTTCGAGCACGTCTTCCTGGACCGCCGCAGCCACCTCGAAGCCTACGAGCTGATCGTGACCCAGGAACCCGGCCTTCCCTTTGGAGCGTTTCTGGCCGAGTTGCGGGCCACGTATCGCGCGGTCACGAACGGGCGGCGCGGGTCGGTGCTGCGCGAACTGGGTGGCCCGCCGCCCCCGGAACCCGAATTGGACGACCGGCCCCCCCTCGACGCGCGGGAGGCGCGGGACCTCGTGGACCGGGTGCTGGGGGCGTTGAGCGAGGAGGATCGCGTCGCGATCCAGCTGTACGTGGTGGAAGATCTGCCCGCGGAGGACGTGGCCCGGATCATCGGCGCCCGGAACGCCAAGGCCGTCTACAACCGGGTGTACCGTGGCCTGGCCGCGGCGCGGGAGCACCTGAACCGCCTGGGAATCCGCCAGGAGGACGTGCTGTGAGCAATCCGACGGGGCCCGGTCGTCTCATGGGTGCGATATGGGGAAGTCCTGCTTCACCGTGGGGGGGCCTCAGGTGACCGATCTGGATCGCATTGACCGGGTGCGGCTCGCGTTCGCGCTGCACGCGGCCGAGCCGCCGCACGGACCGACGCCTGACTGTCTCGACGACGATACGATCGCCGCCCTGGCCGACGGGAGCATCGCGCCGGCCGCCCGGGCGGCGGTCCTGCCGCACGTGGCGGCGTGCGGGCGGTGCCGCGCGGCGGTGGCCTCGGTCACCCGGGCCCTCGCCGATCCGGACGTCGCGCACGAGATCGCGGCCGTGGAGCGAAACCGGCGAGGGCGCCTGGCGCGTCTCACGCGCATCGTCGTGCCGCTCGCCGCCGCCAGCCTGGTTCTCCTGCTCTCCTGGCCGCGGCCGCGCGAGGTCGGCGAGCCCCTGCACCGCGCCCCCACGATCACCGCGGCGCCGGCCCCGGTGCCGGTGTCGCCGGTCGGTGTGGTGGAGGGAGCGCGCCGCCTCTCGTGGCGTTCGGCAGGCGGCGCCGACCGCTATCGAGTCACGTTGTTCGACGCCGGCGGACGGGTGGTGTTCGAGGCCGAGGTGCCGGACACGACGGTCGCCCTGCCCGACTCGGTGCGCCTCGCGCCGACCGCGCGGTATCTCTGGAAGATCGAGGCGCGGACCACGATCGGCCGGTGGGTGGCATCCGAGCTGTTCGAGTTCTCGATCGCGGGGGAGGCGCCCCAATGACGGCACTCACGCCGGCCGTGCTGCTCCTGGCGCTCGCGGCGCAGGCGCGCGCCGGCGAGTCGCGGGGGGGGTTGGGGGCGC
>DASWHL010000108.1:0-2075 GCA_036398175.1 Gemmatimonadales bacterium | reverse complement strand
TCCGCCGAGAGGAACTCCCAGTCGAGGAAATCGTCGAGCGGCCGCCCATTGATCGCCACCAGGTCGGTGCCCGGGGTGATCCCCAACTCCGCGGCGAGACCCTGGGGAGCGACCGACTTGACGCGTACCATGAAGCGGGGGACCTGCCTTCTCGAAAGCGAACGGAGGGAGGGGGGTCCCTCCCTCCGCTCATTCCATCGGTGGCCGGGAAACTTACGCGCGGCGCGCGACGGCCGCCACGGCGGTCACTCCCGGCGGTAGCGCCACGAAACGGCCCCGCCCCGATCCACGCGCACGGCGAGCGGTGCCCGGGCGCCGCGTTCAAGCGCCGGAATCGTCACCGGCATGGAGAAGACCACGGCCCCCTCCGCGTCGAGGAACTCGAACATGAGGGAGAGCGGATCGAGCCCGCGCGGCGCCCCATTCACGACGTAGCCGTTGGCCGACGTGGAGTGCTCGGTGGTCTGGAACTGCGTCACGTGGACCTCCCAGCCGAGGCCGGTGTCGGCGACGGCGCGCCAGCGCGCGGCCGAGTCGGGCACCCCGGCCAGGTCCCAGGCCCACGCGGTGGCGCGGGCCGCCGCGTCGTCCAGGGGTGCCAGGGCCCGTCGTAGCTCGGCGATCGCGCGAAGCCGCTCGGCATCGCTCTGAGCGTAATACACGTACGTGGCCAGGGCGAGGGCGGCGTGATCGTTGGGGTTCCGTGCGAGCGCGGCTTCGGACAACACCGCGGCCGGGGCGTACAGGCCGTCCCCGTGCAGCGCCATCGCCGTCGGTACCAGGGACGCGTTCGTGACGTGGGGCGACCGTGACACCTGGTCCGCGAGCCGGTCCAGCGCGGCGCGGTCCCCCATGGTCGCCGCGAGGCGCAGCTGCTGGACCGCGGCGTCGGCGGCGTCCGGATACCGTTCGGCGTAGGCCTGGTACGAACGCAGGGCCGGTGCCAGGGCGGCCACGACCGCCGCACTGTCTTGCGCCGCCCGGTCGGCGAGGGAATCACGGGCGCGCCGGGCCTCCGCGAGTCGCGTTTCCAGCAGGGTCGAGTCGCGCTGGAACGTCGCGAGGGCCTGCGGGTTCAGTCGCCCGCCCCCCGACCGGATGCCGCTCACTTCCGTCACGATGCGGGCGAGCAGGGCCGAGTCCCGGCCGATGCGCCGCTCGGTGGTGTCGCGTGCCAGGCGTGTCTGCCCCACCGTCAGCGTGGCGGGAACCGTCTGGAACGCGCGGCTCTCGTAGCCCCGCGCCACCTCCATCGCCGCCTGACGCAGGCGCGCCCCGTGCGCCGTGTCGGCGACGGCGGCCCGGATCCCCTGCTCGAGGTAGACCGCCGCGGAGTCCGGTTCCTGCGTGCTCGCGAACATGATGCTCGTGTACAGCGGAATCTCGGCATCCGCGGTGTCGAGGGCGCGGGCCTTCCGGAAGAACTGGCGGGCCGAGTCGCCCGCTCCGGTGCCCCACGTGCGGAGCGCCTCGTTCAACGCGAACGCGGCCAGGTGCGCGCTGTGGCTGCTCACGTCGTCCGCGCAGTCCGGCGCCAGCGCCACGGCCCGGCGGAACGCCGTGTCCGCCCCCGCGAAGTCCTTGAGCGCGGCGTAGGCTCGCCCGAGGTAGTACCACGGGGCGGCGTTCTCCCCCTGGTCGCGGTCGAGAATCGCCTCGTGGAGCACCTTGTGCGCCAGCGCCATCCGGTCCCGCCGTACGTCTTCGAAGCGGGACTCGATGCCGAGCTTGAGATGGAGCATGGCGCCCCGCACCAGGTAGTGGCCGGTGCTGAGCTTGCATGGCGGCTCGTGCGGAACCCAGACGTCCTGCGCGGCGACGGAAGCCGGGATGAGGAACCCGGCGCCGACCGCGAGGAGAGTGCGGGCGCGAACTGGCATAGCGCCTCCTCCGGTGGCGGGGATGAGGACTCCCCTGCCCCGAATCCTAGGTGGCTGGGCGCGTTGCCGTCAAATCGGTCGGAAGCCTCCGGCGGTGCGGGGCGTGAAGGATCTGGAGCAGCACATAGGCCCGCGGAGCGGGCCTGGCACAGAGCGGGCGACCGGACTCGAACCGGCGACGTCCAGCTTGGGAAG
>DASWHL010000107.1:0-4337 GCA_036398175.1 Gemmatimonadales bacterium | reverse complement strand
CCCTCGTCGTCGTAGGCGCGGCGGTCACCGTGGTGGCGCTCGCCGCGGTGCTGGCGTCGAGCCAGGCCGATGTGCTGGAAGTGGCGCTGGAACAGGTGCGGTCGGCGGGCGCGCCATCCGCCGCGGACGCCGCGCCGTTTGCCGACTATGTCTCACCGGTGGGCGGCGCGTGGGTGGCGGGCGCGGTGGGCCTGCTCGCCGCGTTCCTGGTGGCGTGGGGGATGACGCTCGCGGTGGCCCGCCGCCGCCCGTGAGCTTCCACCACCTCGATCAGTTCGCCCACCAGGGATCCGTGCTGACGCGCATCCCGCCCGCGGGCCGCGTGACGGGCACCGTGGTGCTGGCACTCGCGGTGGCGACGCTTCCGCCCGGTGCCTGGACGCAGCTCGCGCTCCTCGCCCTCCTCTCCGTGCTGTTGCTGGCCGTTGCCCGGGTCCCGCCCGCGGTGGCGCTCACGCGCCTTGCCTGGCCGCTGGCGTTGGTGCTGCTTGCGTCGGCCGCGCTGGTCGTCGTGATTCCCGGGGAGCCCATCGCCCGGCTCGGCCCGCTCTCGGTCACGGCACAGGGTGCGGACCGCTTCGCGTCCGTGATGGGCCGTGCCATGGTGGCCCTGCTTCCCGCCGTGCTCCTGGTCAGCACGACGACCTTCCCGGAGTTGCTTCAGGGCCTCGCCGCCTTGCGCGTTCCGAGGGCGGTGGCGACCGCGCTGGGCCTCGCGTACCGGCTGCTCTACCTCACGGTGGACGAGCTGGAGCGGCTCCAGCGCGCCGCCCGGAGTCGCAACGCAGGTGGTGGGGTACCCCGGCGCCGCCGGCTCCTGGCCGCCATGGCGGCCGCGACCCTCGGGCGCGCGTTCGTGCGCGCCGAGCGTACCCACGCCGCGATGCTGGCGCGCGGATTCCGTGGAACGCTGCCGCTGCTCCACGCCGTGCCGTGGACGTCCGCCGCGATCGTGCACCTCGCGGTATTGAGCGCGCTTGCGCTCGCGGTGGCCGTGTGGGCCAGGCTGCCGTGACGCCGCTCGTCGCGTTGCAGGACGTCACCTACGCGTATCCGGACGGCACGCCCGCGCTCGAGGCCGTGACGGTCGCGATCGCCTCGGCCGAGCGCGTGGCCCTGCTCGGGCCCACCGGCGCGGGCAAGAGCACGCTGCTCCAGCTCCTGAACGGGCTGCTGCGGCCGACCGCGGGCGTCGTGCGGGTCGGCGGGGCGGCCGTCACGGACGAGACCGTGACGGCGGTGCGCGGCCGCGTGGGGCTCGTGTTCCAGAACCCGGACGACCAGCTGTTCCTGCCGAGCCTGCTCGAGGACGTCGCCTTCGGGCCGCTCAACGCGGGTGCGACGCGGGAAGCCGCGGCGGCCCGCGCCCACGCGGTGCTGGAGCGTCTCGGCCTCGCTCCCGCCCACGACCGCGCGGCGCATCACCTGAGCGGGGGCGAGCGCCGCCTGGCGGCCCTCGCGACCGTGCTCGTGTCGGAGCCCGACCTGCTCGCCCTCGACGAACCCTCGGGCGACCTCGACGCCCGCAGCCGCCGGCGCCTGCGGGACATCCTCGGCGGCCGGCGCGAGGCGCTGCTCGTCGCCACGCACGATCTCGAGCTGGTCCGCGGGTTGTGTACCCGGGCGCTGGTGCTGGTGGGGGGGCGGGTCGAGTGGGATGGGGGACTGGATACCCTGCTCGCGGATCGGGGGCTGCTGGAACGGTTCGGGTTGGTGGCGTAGGGGCCCCTCCGCCTTTTCCCGCGGCCCGCGGGTCCATACCTTCCGTGGTCTCTTTTCGCGTGAGCCCCTCCCATGCGCATCGTCCCGTCCCTGCTCCTGTTCCTTGCCGCCGCGACGGCGTCGGCCCAGACACGCGGCGTGCTGCCGCAGGACTACTACCGCATGACGTTCGTCGGTGACGTGGCCGTGGCGCCCACCGGCGCCTACGTCGCGTTCACCGTGACGACCGTGGTCGAGGACAAGAACACGCGGCACCGGGAGATCTGGCTCCAGCGGCTGGAGCGCGGGCGCCCGGCCGGCGCGCCGTTCCGCTTCACGGATCCCACCGAGGAATCGTCAGGACCGCGCTGGTCGCCGGACGGGACGGTGCTGGCGTTCACCTCCCGCCGAGGGGACGACCGCAACGCGACGTGGTTCGCGCGCGTGACGGCGCCGGGCGGCGAGGCATACCACATTCCGGGCGTCGAGGGGTCGCCGGTGTGGTCGCCGGACGGGAAGTGGATCGCGTATACTCGCGCGCCTCGCGATGAGGGCGAGAGCGGTGAAGGACAACGGGGCAGAGGGGCGGCGGAGCAGCGGGAAGGGTGGATTGCGCCGGATGCGATCAGCCACACGCTCGACGCCAAGCGGTTCGACGGGCGGGTGATCACGTCCATGCGGTACAAGCGGGACGGCACGCTCACACTGCTGCCGCATCCCTCGATCCGCGAGAAGTCGCAGCTCTTCGTGGTGGCGGCCGAGGGCGGGACGCCGACGCAGCTCACGACGCTGGCGTTCGACGTGGGCGGCGTCACGTGGTCGTCCGACGGAAACACGATCTACTTCACGGGCAATCCCGAGCAGGACGACGAGTACAATCAGGAGAGCACACAGGAGATCTACGCCATCGCGCGGGCCGGGGGTGAGCCGCGCGTGCTCACGACCAACCCGGGCTCGGAGTCCAATCCGGCGGTGTCGCCGGATGGGCGCTGGATGGCGTACTCCTACACGGCCGCGCGCGGTACCCAGGGCGAGATTCACGTCGTCCAGCTCGGCGCGGACGGTGGGTTTGCGGGTGCGCCGCGGCGCCTCACCGACGAATGGGACCTGATTCCCGGCAACCCCGAATGGACGCCGGACGGCAGGGCGCTCCGGTGGGGAGCGGGGATCGGCGGCAACGCGCACCTCTTCGAGGTCGCGGCCACGGGCGGCGCGGTGCGCCAGCTGACGACCGGTGACCGCCAGGTGCGCGGCGTCTCCTGGAGCGGCGACGGGCGCGTGGTGGCGTACACGGCCACCGATGCCGTTACGCCCGCGGAGGTGTTCGTGACGGGCGGCGACCTGCGAAGCGAAGCCCGCGTCACCTCCTTCAACGACGCGTGGCTCGCGGAAACGGTCCGGCTGCCCGCGGAGCGGCTGACCTGGCGCGTGAAGGACGGGACGGAGATCGAGGGCTGGGTGGTGAAGCCGGTGGGGTTCACGCCGGGCAGGAAGTACCCGATGGTGCTCAAGATCCACGGCGGCCCGTACGGCGCCTATGGGAACACGTTCTTCCAGACGTTCCACGTGCTGTCGGCGGCGGGCATGTTCGTGCTGTATCCCAACCCGCGCGGCTCGACCGGTTACGGGCACGCGTATCAGTGGGCCACGCAGAATGCGTGGGGCGAGGTGGACTCCGAGGACTACCTGGGCGGCGTGGAGGCGGCGCTCGCCAAGTACCCGGAGATTGACGGCTCGCGTCTGGGCGTCTCGGGCGGGAGCTACGGCGGCTACATGACCAACTGGCTCACGTCCACCAGCGACCGGTTCCACGCGGCGGTGACGAGCCGCTCGATCACGAACTGGGAGAGCTGGTACGGCGACTCCGACGCGCAGGGGCTCACGGAATACGCGTTCTCCGGCACGCCATGGGAGCAGCGCGAGCGGTACCGCCGGCTGTCACCCATCTCGTATGTGGAGCACGTGACGGCGCCGACGCTGATCATCCACAGCGAGGACGACCACCGCACGCCCATCGGGGACGGCGAGCAGTGGTTCATGGCCCTGAAGAAGCGGCAGATCCCGGTCGAGCTGGTGCGGTATCCGCGCTCCTCGCACGGTCTCTCGCGCACGGGTGAGCCGTGGCTGCTGGTGGACCGGCTGGAGCGCATTCGCACGTGGCTGGTGCACTGGCTCGTGGAGCAGGACACGCGGGCCCAGGCGGGGTCCCGCTAGCATGGCCGCCGGACGGCTGGACGCCATCTGGGTGAAGCGGTTCAAGGGTGGCCCGATGGACCCGGCGCCACGCGCGGCGCTCACGGCCGGGAAGGGCATCGGCGGTAACGCGAACCAGGGTGGGAAGCGGCAGGTCACGATCATCGCGGGCGAAGTATTCGACGCGTTGCGCCGCGAGCTGGGGCCCGCGCTCGATCCGGCCATGCGGCGCGCCAACCTGCTGGTGCGGGGGGTCGCGCTGACATGGCCGATGGACGGCTGGACGCCATCTGGCTGAAACGGTTCCGGCGAGGTCCCATGGACCCCGCGCCGCAAGCCACGCTGGTGGCCGGGAAGGGGATTGCCGGCAACGCGAACCAGGGCGGCAAGCGGCAGGTGACGATCATCGCGCGGGAGGTGTTCGACGCGTTGCGCCGCGAGCT
>DASWHL010000106.1:0-3150 GCA_036398175.1 Gemmatimonadales bacterium | reverse complement strand
ATGTACCCCCGGGTGATCCAGTGGTACTACCAGGGATGGGAGCCGCCGCTCATTGACCACCGGCAGCCGCTCACCCTCGAATCGGTGGCGGCGTGGACCGAGCCGTACCGGCAGCAGGCGGACCGCCTGGACGAACGGTTCCGGCGCGCGCCGACCCCGGATGACATGGTCGACGCGGTGCTCAGCGGCCGCCCGACTCCCGCCTCCGGCGCGCCGGCGCGTCTGGATCCCGTCCCGTGATCGTGTCGGTCGAAGTGCCGGTGTTCAAGGGCGGCTGGCTGCAGCGCTGCATCGACTCCGTGCGGCACCAGACCTCGCCCAACTGGCACCTGTCGCTGTTGTGGGACGGCGGGGACGAGTTGTCGCGCCGCGTCCTGGAAAAGCTGGAGCGGCGCCGGCATCCCCAGGTCAGCGTGTACTTCAGGCCGAACCGCGGTATCGCCCGAGCCCGCCGCTGGCTGTCGGAGCACTCGCAGGGGGACTTCATCCTCCCGGTGGACGACGACGACGCCCTACCGTGCCACGCCGTGGAGCGGTTCCTGGAGGTGGCGGCGCAGAAGCCGTGGGCGTCCATCATCCGTGGGCAGCGGAAGATGGTGAACGTGGACGGCAAGGTGCAGGACGCCCCCCCGTGGTTCCCCTTCGAGCGGCGCCACTACCAGCACGGCATGGTGCAGGACCTGTTCAATCACACCCACCCGTATCTCATCCGGCGGTCGGCCTACGAACAGACCTCGGGATGGGAGGGGTTCGCGGACTTCCGCCACGCGGGCGAGGACTGCGACCTGTATCTGAAGCTTGAGGAGGTCGGCTCCATCGAGCTGCTGGACGAGGTCCTCTACTACTACCGGATCAACGACTCCCGGGCGAGCCTGATGCTCACGGACGAGGCGGCGTTCGAGATGTGGCGACGGCTCGCGGACAAGACGATCGAGCGCATCGGGCTCCCGCTGCGGCGCACGACCGAGAAACAGCCCTTCGTGTACGAGCGGGTGCCGCGGCCCGCCGCCGGGCCCGACGCCGTGGCATGCGTCATCGTAAGGAACGGCGACGGGTCCGACGCGCGGGCCCACGCCCTGGCGGAGTCGTTGCGCCGCGCCGGCGTCCCGGACGAGGCGCTCCACGTCGTGGCCGACCGCCTGGTCGCGACGGCGAGCCGGGACCTGCGGCGCGCGGACCGGCCGTTCGTGTGCCTGCTGGACGCCACGGTGCGCGTGGACGGCCGCGACGCGCTCACGGCCCTGCTGCGGGCGGCGCACGAGCGGGAGCTGGATCTCGTCTCCCCCGCGCTCCGCGCGGCCGATGGCGCGGCTGTCCGTCCCGATCCGGCCCTGGGCCGCGAGCTGCGGGCGGTCCTCACGGACCAGCCCGCCGCGGGTCCGGAGCCGCGCCCCGCGCCCGAAGCCGGGACGGCGCCCTGGCTGCCCGGGCCCCTCCTCCTGGTGCGCCGCGAGGTGGTCCGCGCCGTGGGCGGCTTCGACGACGGGTTCAGCGGCGTTCGTCCGGCCGTGGCCGATTTCTGCCTGAAGGCCCGGGAGCGCGGTTTCGCGTGCGCGTCCGTGGACGCTTCAGGGTTCGGGGCGGACGACGCCGGCGCCGTCCCGACGCCCGAGCCGGATCTGCGGCGGCTCCGCGCGAAGTGGCGGGGCCGGCGGGATCTCCTCGCGGGCTGACCGGTGGGTCAGCCGAGCTGCTCGTCGATGATCCCGCCCACGCGCAGCGCGTTGGCGGCGATGGTGAGGCTGGGATTGGTGCCGCCGCTCGACGGGAAGAAGGACGCGTCCACGACGTAGAGATTGTCGAGATCGTGCGCCCGGTTCGTGCGGTCCAGCACGCTGGTGGCCGGATCGTCGCCGAACCGGCACGTGCCGCACGCGTGCCCGTAGTTGAGGTTGTTCCCGCCGCCCGTGACCACGGTCACGCGATGCCTCGGCGAGAGCCGCCGCGCCAGCACCCGCCGAAAGTGCCGGTTCCGCCGACGGAGATCGCGCGTGTACCGGTAGACGAACCGCCGGCCGTTGGGGCTGTTGGCGTCCGGCAGGACGCGGTTGTCGGGATAGGGGAGGTCTTCCACGATCGTCGAGAACAGGCTCGCGCGCCGGAAGACGCGCGCGGAGACCCGGGACGCCAGTGGGAGCAGCCTCGTCACGGGCATCCGCCACCACTGCGGATCCCGCGACTCCGCGTACCGGAGGTAGCTCAGGATGGCTTCGGGCACGAGCGGCAGACCCACCGCCTGGAGGGTGCCGAGCTTCTTGCCGTTGTCGACGTAGAAATCATTGAGTGACAACGACTTATATGGTCCGGCGACGCGGTGCCACTCCCGGTGATCGATGGTGAAGAAATCGCTCGTGTGGAGCATAAGGGTTCGGCCCACGAAGCCGGAGCGATTGGCCACGCCGTCGGGCCAGTCGGTGGAGCGGGAGCGCAGGAGCAGCACGGGGGTCATGAACGAGCCGGCAGCCAGCACGACGACCTTGGCGGTCAGACGGAGCTCCTCGCCGTTCCGGGTGGCACGGACGCCCGTCACCCGCGTGCGGTCGGCGATCACCTCCTGCACTTCGCAGTCCGGGAGGAGGCGGGCGCCGTGCTGCGTCAGGGCGGGCAGCAGCGAGCGGCTGCCCGCGTCGCTCTTGCAGTTCAGCGGACACAGAGCGAAGCACTCCCGGCAGTCGGGGATCTCGTGGAAGCCGACGTGCGAGCGGTAGGGATGGAGTCCCAGGCTCACCAGCGAGTCGTGCAGCTGCTGGTCCCGCTCGCTGAGGCGTGGGGGGGCGCGCAGCGTGGCCTCGGGATCGGGGCTCAGCGGATCCGGCGTCCCGCACACCCGGTAATGAGCTTCCGCGCGCCGGTAGTAGGGGACCAGCTCGTCATGCGTGATGGGCCATTGCTCGGGCAGCACGGAGTCGGTGACGTGCGGGAAGCTGGCCCGGGGCTGGAAGTCGGCGGGCTTGAAGCGCTCGAGCTGGGCGCCGAAAATGGTCGTGGACCCGCCCGATCCGCAGCCCATGGGCGCGAAAAAGCTGACGGGGCCGAACGTGGTCACACCGCGGATGGGGAGCGGCCATTCCCCGCGCGAGAGCCGGTACTCCGCCACGATGTCGCCCGGACGGGGGGTGTGCATGGGGGCCCCGGTGTGCAGGAACCGCC
>DASWHL010000105.1:0-43480 GCA_036398175.1 Gemmatimonadales bacterium | reverse complement strand
ACGTTTCACGTTTCACGACTAATCCTACCGTCCCGTCCCAAACAACATCGCGTTCGTGACCAGCCGTGCCGTCCCGCGCCAGAACGCCCGGAACAGGGGATCGTCCGCCAGGATCACGACATGCCCCCGGCCATGGCGCTCGACGGCGGCCCAGACGCTCCCCTTGAGACGGCGCTGCGTGTTGGGCCACACGAATCCCGAGAGCAGGGACGTGTCGGCCACGAACGCGACGGGATTGGCCCCGGCCGTGGACGGCTGGAGGAACGTGTCGCCCGAGAGCATCACGGCCAGCTCGCTCCGCTCGTAGCCCGCCGTGAGCCAGTGGCTCCGGTCGAGCGCCGCGCGGAAGATGGCCCCGGGAATGGGCTGGACGGCGCTCGTGTCGGCCTCGGGTGAGGCGAGCGGCGGCGTCAGCTCGATGGCGGCGGGCAGCGAGTCGCCTTTCTCCTTCTTCTTCTCGTCCTCGTCCGGCGCCCCCACGGCCTTGACCGTGCTGAGGCCGACCTCCTTGCGGGACGGAAACAGGGCCGAGCCGCCGTACGCGAGCAGCACGCCCCCGCTCCGGACCCACTCCTTGAGCCGGGCCACGCCGGCCGTGCCGAGCTGCCGCTCGATCGTGGCGGGTGATCCCTCGGGCAGGATCAGGACGTTGTAGTCGTCGAGCGTCAGCCGGCCCACGCGGTCCAGCGGGACGGGCACGAACCCCTGCCCCAGCTCCCGCTCGAGGAAGTACCAGAGCGCGCCGTACGAGGTCTGGCTGATGCCGTCGCCCGCGGCCACCAGGACGCGCGGCCGGAACACGGGGGCCACGCTGCCCGAGCCCACGCCCACGCCGCCCGAGTCCGGGAAGGCCGACTGCACCGCCGTGACCGGGACGCCCGTCTCCACGGCGAGGGCGGCGACGCGCTCATGCAGCGTGTCCGGATTCCGCACCACCCGCACCACGAAGGTGCCCCGCGGGTAGGTGCGCCCGTCCGCGCGCAGCGGCTCGCGGCCCGCGTTGACCACGAACCCCTCGGCCAGCAGGGCCATGGCCAGCCGGGCGGCGGCCTGGCGGTCGTTGGGGAACACGTAGGCGGAGCGGGCCCGGCCGGACACCGCGCCGGTACCGGCCACGTTCGCCGCCACCTCGCCGGCCGGCGTCACGACTGGCGCGCCGCGCACCGCACCCAGGTCTTCGGTCCACCACGCCTCGAGACCGAGCGTGAACGGGAGCGACCAGGCGGTCACGTCGTAGAACTCGTAGTTCTCGCCGGGCGCGCTCCCGCGCCGCACGTTCCGGGCGAACCGTTCGAGCTGGCGGGTCCGGAACGCCTCCGGCACCTCGGCGTCGGGCTCGAGCAGGGCGCGGGCCATCCGGTTGCGCGGCTGGTCGAGGTGTACCACGAGCGCGCCGGCCGGGAACGTCCGGCGCACGGCACCCGGAGCGGAGAGGTAGGCGTGGGCCGCCGGTGTGGTGTGGGGCTCCGTGAGCCGCTCGACCTCGACGCCGTGACCCGCCAGCAGCGTCACCAGGCGCGCTGCGTTGGTGGGGTCCTGGCCGGGCAGCACCACGATGCGCTTCATCCGGGCGGCGCGCCCGTCACTGACGGCGGACCGGTAAAACGCGTGGTAGTCGCGCAGCCGGGCGCCACGGTTGGCCGCGGCGGTCTCGAGCGTGGCGAGCGACGCTACGTAATGGTGCGCGATGCCCTCCCGGAACGTGATGACGGTGTTGTCGTTACGGCGGCGCTGGAGCGCCTTGCCGCCGTCCGTCTCGTAGGTCATGCCCGTGGCGCCGGCCACCGTGGGCGACGCGTCGAAATAGCCCACGTAGTGCCCGTCGAACACGTCGCGGCTGAAATACTGCCAGCCGTAGCGGTCGAACGCGTCGGCGTTGCCCCGGCCGAAGACCTCGACCCAGGCCAGCGACGCCGCGGGAATGTTGGTGTTCACGGGCTCGGCAAAGGGCGGGAAGAAGTACTGCTCCGTGGTCGAGTGGAAGTCCACCACCACCTGCGGGTTCCAGCGCCGCATCGCGCCCAGCATGGCACGCACGGGCGCCTGCGACTGCGCGATGAGGTCGCGGTTCATGTCGAACCGGTAATGGCTGAACCGGCCCCACACACTCCACGGCTCGGCCCATTCGAGGCCCGCGGGTTCGTCCGTGCCGATGGCGCCGGGGAAGACCGAGTTGTACCAGACGGCAAACCGCTCGTGCCCGTCCGGGTTGGCCGAGGGATTGAGAATGACCAGGACGCTGTCGAGGATGGCGAGTGTCGCCGCGTCGTCGGAAGCGATGAGCTGATAGGCGACCCACATGACCGCCTCGAATCCCGCCGGCTCGTTGCCGTGGATCGAGTAGGACAGAAACACGGCCGTTGGGGTCCGCGTCACGATGGCGGCGGCGTCGGGCTCCGAGACGCTCCGCGGGTCGGTGAGCCTGGCCAGGTCGGCCTGGATGGCGTCGCGCCGGGCGAGGTTGGCCGGGCTCGAGATCAGGACGACCTGCATGCGCCGTCCCTCCTCGGTCACGCCCATCGGTTCGAGCGCTGCCCGTCCGTCGGAAGCGGCAACGAGCCGCTCGAGCAGCGCCTGTTGCTCCGCGTACTGCGTGTGGCGGACGCCGGGGCCGTAGCCGAGCAGGCTGTCGGGGCGTGGGACGGCGGCGCGGTACGGCCCGCGGGCGTAAAAGTCGAGCGGCGCCTCTTGGGCGGCAAGGGCCGGCGGGAGCGCGAGCAGGAACAGGACGGCGGTCAGGCGAGCCATGGGAAATCCGGGTGGGCGTGAGGGCCGGTAGTCCGCGAACAGGTACGCAAAGAATAACAGCGGGTGGGTGGATAGCGGAGCGACCGGGTGGACACACCGCTGAGCGGCTCACGGGCCCCCGTGCTTGACAGCCGGCGTCGCCTGCCAAACATTGGGTGGTGAACCCGCGTGAGGGGATGGAGGGTGACCGTGAGTCCTGTTCGTTAGACCGCAGCGCAGTACTCCAACTCGAGGATCCGTCATCCCCCGCCGCCGCCGCTTGCCGGGCGGGGTTGGCGCATTTCTCCCGCGGTCGCCGAACGCAGGGACCCACCGGCCGAGCGCACGCCACCCCAGCCACGCAGCGTCACCTCCGAGCAGGGGGGTCGTATGCCCGCGTTCCTGGTGTCACGCCCAGTGCGTCCGTTCAGGCGTTGCCGCGGGGTTCTCATCGCCACCGCACTGGGCCTGCTGGGCCCGGGACGCGCCGCGGCCCAGGAGCGGGGCGACCGCGCCGGCGACCTCATCCTCGATGCGCTCGGCGCCGAGGGCACCGCCGATTACAACGTCTCGGCGGCCCGCCGGACGCGCGGGTTTGCCCTGTTCGCGTTCGCCGATGGCGCCGGCGCCGGCATGCACGCGTCCGGCAACTTCGGGTACGCGCTCGACAACTACTCGCCGTGCGACAACCCGCTGTCCGGGTTCTGCTACTGGAACGTGCGGGCGGCGCGCGGCGGCGGTACCGTCACGTTCCAGTTCTTCGAGGTCCTGTTCGCGGCGGGTGCCCCGCCCTCGGATTGGGCCAGGGCGCGGAGAGCCGTCCCGTCTCTCGCCAACGCCAGGGGCGGCGGGTACACCTATCTGAGCAATTTCGGCCTGTTCTCGGGCCGGTACGAGTGGGGCCCACGCGACGGGACGCTGTCAAAGCTGTTCAGCGGCGTTACGGCGGTGTCCGACGGCAGCTGCCGCGACCACCGGGGCTTCGGCAACGGGTACTTCGGAGACTTTGCGTCCGGCGCGCCGCTGCTGGCCTCCAGCAACTGCCCCGACACGTGGCCGGGGGCCCCGGCCTCGCCCGCCTGGGGCGGCGACCGCGCGGTCACGCCGGCCGGATGGGAGGCGCTGTTTTATGCTCGGGGCGACGCCTTCCGCTGGGACTACTGGCGGGTGGCCGACAGTCTGAAGCACCAGCGGCCGTTCCTCGGAACGCACTTCAGCACCTACGGCGAGACCTCCGACCACTACGCCGAGATTCGCGCGCGCTACGGCGCAGTCCTGCCGGGCGGGGTGGGGGAGCCGACCGTTCAGGGATGGCCGCTGGGACTCGTGTGGCGGTTCGAGGCATTCAACTTCGCCATCCCTTCGCTCGCGAGCGTCGTGTTCTACCGGGCCACCGTGATTAACCGGTCCGAGGACGTCTATGGTGTGAGGCTCGACTACGACTCGCTCTACCTCGGGTTCCAGCCGGGGACCGGCGGCGCGGGCCCTGGTGGTGGGAGCCGTTACTCCAACTACTACCTGCCCCACATCTCCACGGCCCTGTACCACCAGAGCCACGTGACGGTGGGGGGGCCGTGCTCGGAGCCCGCGCGGCAACCGGCCGGGGTTCCGGGGTGCAGCAGCATCGCCGGCATGGGGATGAACAACGGCGGGAACGCCATCATCGTGCTCAAGAGCCCGATCGGCGACCTCCGCAACAAGCACTTTTCCAACCCGGCGTCGCAGTTCTACGCGCCCGGCCATCCGCAGGCGGGCGACACGATCACGTTCAATCACGGGCACCAGTGCGGCTTCGGCAGCTGCTGGGCGACCACGCACAACGTGAACGACAAGCGCTCGTTCGGGATGATCTCCTCCACCGAGGCCAACGTGCTGGACGGGCGCGATCCCTGGTCGCTCACGGCCGGAGAGGCGTTCATCATTTTCCGGACCAAGGGCTTCCCGACGGAGCGAGCCACGTTCAACAAGTACGTGCCGGGCGTGCAGGGACCGCCGGCGGCGACGTGGGACTATAACAAGGATGGGACCCCCGACACGCTGTTCTTCGACTCGTGCGCGGATCAGGGGTGCGTCGTCGCGTCGGCGGATACGTTCCCCGGCGGGCAGACGAACGCCTACGGCAACGTGGGTGGGATCCTCGCGGCCGGGCCGTTCCCGCTGGCGGCGGCGGACTCGACGTCGTGGTTCGTGGCATTCGTGGGCGAGGCGGACTCGGCGCGGACCTGGGCGGCGATTGACGCCACGATTGACATGTATCTCAACCTGTTCCTCACGCCAGACGCGCCGCCCGTGCCGAGGATCGTGGCGACGCGCCTCACGAGCGCCACGGAGGGAGGTGGCACCGTACCGCCGGAAATCCAGCTGATCTTCACCGACGAACCCAAGGCCTGGGTGGATCCGTACCTCGCGAAGCTCGCGGACGACATTGAGGCAGCCGCGGCGGGGTCGTCGCTGGGCCTGTTGCGGGCGGCCAATCCGGATCTCGCCGATTCGATCCGCGCGCGGGCGCGGGACAACTTCGAGCGCCTCGAGGTCTACAAGTCGTGCGACGGCGGCCTAACGTTCACGGGTGACGCCGATTGCGTTGGCGACCCCACCCGGGACGCCACTGGGCTGCCCACCGACCTGGGCTGGGTGGCGTACGCCCTCTACGAGAACCCGGGCTCCGGCGTTCCGAACGTGTTCACGGACCGGAACGTGTTCGCGGGCCGCAACTACCTGTATGTGCTGGTCACGAGGAGCCGCGGAGCCACGTTCCCGATCGTGGATCCCATGACCGGCGGCTTCGCCCAGTTCCAGTTCGCGCCGTCGGTGCGGAGCGTCCTGGCCACCTCCCCGGGCAGCCCCAACGTGGCCCGCGTCTACGTACCGGTGAGCCGGCCGGCCGGATACCGGCCCGCCCGGCTCGAGTACAGCGAGACGGGACGCGCCACCGTGCCGTTTGCCGTGGAGGCCACCGAGACGACGCGCGGTGGGGACTACGCGATCCGGTTCGGCAACCGGATCACGGTCGAGCGGGACAGTTCCATCTCCCGGCGCGTGGGTGACGGCACGCGGGTCATCGTGGCGCGCGTGGTGAACGCGGCGCCCACGGGCACGCCGACGGTCGTGCGGGCCGACACGTCGTTCCGCGACGGCGCCGACCTCGTGCCCGTGGCGGGCCAGCCCACCGCCTCGTCCGTGACCACGCTGGACGACACCGTGCGCACGACTGACGTGTACGCAGCCCTGGGGTTCGTGCTGACCGCCGGCGCCACGCCCATTTTCGCGAGCCGGACGCTCTCGGGCGCGGACGCCACCCCGCCCAACGTCTTCGGGCTCGCCGACTTCCCCGGCTTCACGGTCACCGCCGACAACACCTGGGCCGGAGCCTTCCGAGCGGAGACCGAGCAGACGTTCCGCGGAGCCCTGACACGCCAGGCGCAGGGTCTGCCGGACACCGCGGTCATCGTTCCGCGCGCGCATGTGGACGGGTTCATGGCCCAGTGGCGGGAGCAGAATTCAGCCCGGACCATATACGGGCTCGGCCGCTATGTCCTCCGGTGGTCGGACGACGCGTTCGGCCTGCCGCGCGGGCTGTCCACGCTGGGCGCGGGTTCGGAAGCGGAGCTGCAGGCCGCCCTCAACGCCCGGGCCGTGGCGACTACCGGACGGACCGACGCGCAGGCCGCGGCGCTGCTGGACCCGGCGCTCCAGCAGGCCGTGACGCAGCAGGATCTCGTGGCGCTGAAGCTGCCGTTCGGGGTCTGGAACAGCACGTACCAGCGGGACGTGGAGGTGGCCATGCTGCAGCGGACGCTGACCCAGGCGGCCAACGTGGCGAACTCGTACCGGCTGGGGCAGGGGGCGGACACGCTGCGGGTGCGCATTCCCGAAGACGTGTGGGTGCCCGGGGACTTGCTCTACTTTATCGAACCGGTGACGCGCGACTCCATCGCGTTTGGCAATACCGTGCTCGGCACAAGCGGTCAGCCGCTACGGGTGACCGACAATCAGGTGACCTTCGGGGCGGCGGTCGTGGGCTGCAGCACGCCGAACCCGCCGTATTGCAATCCCCTGGGACCCAACATGCCCGGCTCGACCGGCTGGCTCGCGACCAGCGTGGGTGACAGCGCGCAGTTCGAGTACCTCGTGGGGTTCGATCCGAACGACCGCTGGGTGTTCACGCTCACGCCGCCGCTCGACGCCACGCGCATCGGCGTGGTGACCGACTCCGCCCTGGCACGGATTCGCGTGGTCCCCAATCCGTTCGTGATCCACTCGGAATACCAGGTCACCGGGACCGACGGGCGGTTGCTCTGGACCAACCTGCCGCCGCGCGGGACGCTCCGGATCTACACCGTCTCCGGCCAGTTCGTGCAGCAGATCCAGTGGACCCCCGACGACCTCGCCGCCACGGGTGACCTGGCCTGGAACCTGCGCAGCCGCGAGGACGTGGACATCGCGAGCGGGCTCTACATCTGGGTGGTGACGGCGCCGTCGGAGCCCGCGAGCGCGGCCAGCCGGCCGGTGATCGCGCGGGGAAAGTTCGTGGTCATCCGGGGGCGGCCGCGCTAGAGCGCGCTCCAAAGGACGAGGCACCAGACGCCTTGCAAAAGACGCCGCGGCGTCGCGGCATCTCATGAGTGACGGCGGGCGTGCGACGGAGGACCGATGAGCGAGCCGGAGACGATCGCCGGGCTGCGCGAGCAGTTGGAGCGCGTGGACGCCCAGCTCCTGACGCTGGCCGCCACGCGGATCCGGCTCGGCCGCGCCGTGGGGGAGGCCAAGGCGCGCGACGGCCTTCCCACCGTGGACTACGGGCAGGAGCGCGCGGTGCTGGCGCGCGCGCGGCGCGTGGCGGAAGGCGAGGGGCTCGATGCCTCGGTCGCGGAAGATCTGCTGGCCCGGCTCATTCGCGCGTCCGTGACCGCCCAGGAGGCGGACCGCGTCCGGCAGGCCGGCGTGGGGTCGGGCAAGCGCGCGGTGGTCGTTGGTGGCGCGGGGCGCATGGGCCGGTGGTTCGTGCGGTTCCTGGCGGACGCCGGCTACCGCACCGCCGTCCTCGATCCGGCCGCGTCACCGCAGGAGAACGACACCAGCCGGGCGCAGCTCGCCGACGCGGATCTCGTGCTGTGCGCCACCCCTCCGCGCCTGACGGCGGAGTTGTACGAGACGTGGTGCGGCGGGCCGCCCCGCGGCGTCGTGGCGGACATCGCAAGCATCAAGACCCCGCTGATCGGCGCCATCACCCGCCTGCGGGCCGCGGGAGCGCGTGTGGCGTCGCTCCACCCGATGTTCGGCCCGGCCACGGTCCTGCTCCGGGACGCGGACGTCGTGGTCTGCGACACGGGCGACGCCGACGCCCTCCGTGCGGTGGAGGCGCTGTTCGCCCCCACCACCGCGCGGCTCGTGCGGCTTCCGCTGGACGCGCACGACCGTGTCATGGCCGACCTGCTGGCGCTGGCGCACGCCGCGGCCATCGGGTTTGCCGCCGCCCTGCCGGACGCGGACCATCCCGTCCGGAGCACGACGTTCCAGGCGCTCGAGCGGATTGCCGCTGACGCGGTGGCCGAGAGTCCGGCGGTCTACTTCGAGATCCAGGCGGCCAATCCCCACGCGGCGGCCGCGGTGGACCGGCTCCGTGGCGTGCTGGCGAGGTTCGCGGATGCCGTGGCGCGTGGGGATACCGCGGCATTCGCGGCCCTGATGGACGAGGGCAAGCGGCACACCGGCGGGGCGTAAACCGTCTTTTCACCTTGACGGGCGCGTCCCGGGGGCGTACATGTCCCGTTCGGCGCATGCCCCGAGCTCCTGGGTACGCGCCACATCGGAAGCAATCGCGAAAGGGAACGGGGTCTCAATGACGCCGGCAGGCAGTCCGGGGGGCTCGCCGGGCGTGGGTGGCATGCTGCTGCTCTTCGCGCTCGTTGCCGTCATCGGCGGCCCGCTCGTGTTCGTGATCTGGGAGACCATCAATCACGTGTTGACGGGCAACCTCGGCGCGGTCCGGCTGGAGTGGTTCCTGCCGGCCGCGGTCGCGTTCGGGGTGCTCCTCGTCGTTCTCGGGCGCGTGCTGCGCCGCTGGTCCGCGGGCGCCTGAGACCAGGATGTTGAGCACAAGTGCGGGAGGTAGCGTGACCGAGCCCCAGCAGCAGGAATCCCCGAAACAGGAACCAGAGCCGGATGTCAGCGGCACGGTCTTCCTCATGGCCCTCTTCCTGATGGCCACGATCGGCCTGTGGGTGATCATGTACCTCAAGCTGATCGGGCGGTGAGCCGATGCGAGTCCACGTCTACGAAAAGGGGTTCCTGGGGGTGGGGGCGGTCCTGCTCGTCGTGATCATGGGCACGCTCGCCTACACGTCGCTCGCGATGGGCATTCACCTGCCGGGGCACGTGCAGCAGGTGGATCCCGCACAGGTGCGCACGCTGCCGCCCTTCGACAATCCGGGGCTCCGCCAGGTCGGCGAAAACCGGTACGAGGCGGTGTTCCTCGGCTCGGCCTGGCAGTTCCAGCCCGCGGAGATCCGCGTGCCGGTCGGGGCCCACGTCACGTTCATCGCGACGAGCACAGACGTGCTGCACGGCTTCGCGATCGAGCGCACCCGGCTCAACATGATGCTGATCCCCGGTCAGGTGACAAAGAACGATTACACGTTCACCGAGCGCGGCGAGCACCTCATCATCTGCCACGAGTACTGCGGCGCGGGCCATCACATCATGTACGGAAAGGTGATCGTCGAATGAGCGCCCCCCTCGTCCACGATCCGTCGGGCTTCCGGCTGCCCGACTCGCAGCGCCGGGCGCTGCAGTGGAGCATGTTCATTGCCATCGTGGCGATGTTCGCCGGCGTGGCGCACGGGTTCGCGCAGGCGCTCTCGTACGCCGGCATCAACGTCCTCCAGTCCTTCCCGGGCCTGCGGAGCTACTACCAGGGGCTCACGGTCCACGGCGTAACCAACGCGCTCGTGCTCACCTTCGCCTTCTCCAATGGCTTCCTGCCGATGCTCACGGCGCGCGCGCTGAGCCGGCCGCTCAATACGTTCCTGGTGCGGGCCACGTTCGGTGCCATGGCGGCCGGGGTGGCCCTGGCGGGCTACGCCATGCTCGCCAACAAGGCGAGCGTGCTGTACACGTTCTACGCGCCGCTCCAGGCGCACTGGACGTTCTACCTGGGGCTCGTGCTCGTGGTGGTCAGCACCTGGCTGGCGGCCCTGAACATGTTCCTGACGCTGGGCGCGTGGCGGAAGGAGCACAAGAGCGAGCGGATCCCGCTGCTGGCGTACATCTCGGTGATCTCGTACGCCATGTGGTTCCTGGCGTCGCTGCCGGTGGCGGTGAGTATCCTGGGATTCCTGCTGCCCTGGTCGCTCGGGCTCCTGGAACGCGTGGACCCGCTGCTCAACCGGACGCTGTTCTGGTTCACGGCGCACGCCATCGTCTACGCCTGGCTCCTCCCGGCCTACGTGTCGTGGTACGCGCTGATCCCGAAGCAGGTGGGTGGCAAGCTCGTGAGCGACGCGCTGACGCGGGGCGCGTTCATCATGTTCCTCCTGCTCTCGATCCCCACTGGGTTCCACCACCAGTACACGGACCCCGGGATCTCTACCACGATGAAGGCGTTCCACGCCCTGCTCACGTTCGGCGTGTTCTACCCGAGCCTCGCCACGGCCTTCAGCGTCACGGCTTGCCTCGAGATGGGCGGGCGGGCGCGCGGCGGCAGAGGCCTGCTCGGGTGGATCACCAGGCTTCCCTGGGGCGACCCGTCGGTCTCGGCGCAGCTACTCGCCATGCTGACGTTCGTGCTGGGCGGCATCACCGGCCTCATCAACGCCAGCTACACGATGAACCAGGTGGTGCACAACACCGCGTGGATCCCCGGCCACTTCCACATGACGGTGGGCAGCGCCGTGTATCTCACGATCATCGGCGTCACGTACTGGGCCGTGCCGTACCTCACGGGCAAGAAGCTCTGGGCGCCCAAGCTCGCGGTGGCGCAGTCGTGGATCTACGCCATCGGGCTCCTGATCTTCGCCCGCGGCCTCATCTCGGGCGGTCTCCAGGGGATGCCCCGCCGCACGTTCATCGCGGAGGCTACGTACGAGGCCGCCGGATGGAAGCTGGCCGGAGCCCTGACGGGGATCGGCGGCACGATCATGACCGTCGGCATGCTGATCTTCTTCCTGATCATGGCCATGACCTGGCTCACCGGGAAGCAGGACGGCGCGCCGGTGGACATCCCCGTGTCGGAGTCCCTGACCACGCCGGCCACGACGGGCTGGGAACGCAAGATGGACAACATCCGGCTCTGGGTGATCATCGCGGTGGCGCTCATCCTGGTCGCGTACGGGCCGTTTTTCCTGACGTATTCGGTGAACCTGGTGTCGCCGGGGTTCAAGCTCTACTAGGAAAGGCAGAGGGGCAGAGACGGGCTTCCCGCTGCCCCTCTGACACGGTGCTTCGGTCGGGCTTGCGGTGGGGCACGGGGAAGCACATCATAGCCGAGTCCTTCGTTCGCACATGGGATGATCGCCTGCCAAGGGGGGAACGCATGTCGGAACCCGGCGGGGCGGCCGATGCCGGCCGTCCACTCACGTTGCGCCTGATCCTCTTCGAGGGGTTCGTTGCCGGCGCCATCGGCGCGGTGGCGGTGGCCACGTGGTTCCTGATCGTGGATACGATCGCCGGCCGTCCGTTCTTCACTCCGGCCATGCTCGGCTCGGCGGTGTTCTGGGGGAACCTCGATCCGTCCACCGTCGAGATCACGTTCCCGGCGGTCATCGGGTATACGATGCTGCACGTGCTGCTGTTCGTCGGGGCGGGAGCCGCGGCGGCGGCGTTCGCGGCGCTGGTCGAGATCTTCCCGACCACGGCGTTCCTTGTGGTGTTCCTGTTCGCGGTGTTCGAGGTCGGCTTCTACATCATCGTGGCGACGCTCGCGCAGCCGCTCCTCGGCGCGCTCGCATGGTCGAACGTGGCGGTCGGCAACTGCCTCGCGGCGTTCGGGATGGGCTTCTACCTCTGGCGCGCCCACCCGCGGATCCGGCAGCAGCTGGCTGAGCATCCGCTGGGCGAGTCGGTGGATGGCGCGGTGCGGGCGCCGAATCACTAGGGAGGGCAGCGCTGCCCTTGCTGCCCTTCATTGCCCTCACTGCCCTTCACTGCTCCTGCCCTCTGCCGGATCCGCCGTGTACCGGACGGTAAGGCACCCGGCGGTCGGGCCCGGGCAGTAGTACCCGAGTACCTCGAGCGTGACGGTGTGACCGCCATCGGTACGCAGTTGGTAGGGGTGTCCGGCCGGGCGCAACAGATGGGCCAGGAAGTCATACCGGTACCAGCGGGTGAGATTCCCGGTCGCATCGGCGACCGAGGGGGCAGTGAGGGCAGGGGTCACCGGCACGCGGAGCTGGAAGCGCCGGGCGGCGAGATCCCAGCCGTGCGAGTCGGGCGGCGCCAGCAGCAGGCCACGGTCGAGGTCCAGGTAGTGCCACCGTTCGCTGTCCCGGACGTCCAGCGTCACGGTGTCGGTTCGACCCGCCGCGAGCGGACGTGGGGTGTGGGCTCCGAGCGTGAACGTCTCGACACGCTTCGGGGCCAGCGACTGGGCCAGCAGCAGCGCCAGGAACGCCACGAACACCATGGCGGCAACCACGAGCAGGACCGGAGGGCGACTGGCCGACATGACCGCAGAGACTACGGACGCCCCCGCCGCGGTGTCAAACCGCCACTGGCTGAAGCGCGACTGGCCCACCGCCCGGAAGGCCAAGTTCCGGCAGGCGGCGTTCGTGTATCTCCACGTGGGGCTTCTGTACGAGGCCGCCGCCATCGCCATGCGCAACTACGAGTTGCTCCCCGAGCGGTTCGGCCCGCCCGGGCTGTATCTGGCACTCGGTGTCGTGATCACCGGCCTCGTCTTCGCCGGGCTCTACTGGGCGCAGAACGAGTGGGTGGCGCGCGTGGTGTGGGCCATCCAGGCGTTCCGGCTCCCGCCCCTCGTGAGCCGCGGGTTCTTCTACAACCTGGCCGAAATGCGGCTGCCGCCCGCGTTCTACATCGCGGCGTTGATCGTCGTGCTCGTATCCATGTGGATGCTGGCGAGGGCGGGGTGGGATCTTTGAGACGGCGGATCTCCGAGTGACCTTCCGCACCTACTTCGCCGTCCCCGACAAGGACCGCTCCGATCTCATGGGCCAGGTCACGGCCCAACGGGCGCGGGTGGCGGAGCGGCTGGCGACCGTGCGGTCCGTGGTGACGGTGGTGAGCGGAAAGGGTGGCGTGGGGAAGAGCTTCACCACCGCGTCGCTCGCCGTGGCCGCGGCCCGGCGGGGGCTTGCCGTGGGGGTCGTGGACGCCGATCTCCGGAGCCCCACCGTTGCCCGCATGCTCGGCGCCGCCGGGCCGCTCGCGGTGGGGGAATCGGGTGTCACGCCCGCCGCGGGCGCGGCCGGCGTGCGGGTGATGTCGGCCGACTTCCTGCTCGACGACGGCAAGCCCCTGGTGTGGCGCGAGCCCCCCGCCGAGGGGTTCGTGTGGCGCGGAGCCATGGAGGTCGGCGCGCTCCGCGCGTTCCTGGGCGACGTCGCCTGGGGCGCGCTGGATCTCCTCCTCGTGGACCTCCCGCCGGGTGCCGACGGTATGAGCGACATGGCCACCCTCGCCCCGGCGCTGGCCGGCGCGGTGGCGGTCACCATTCCGTCCGAGGAATCCCGCCGGTCCGTCGCCCGCACGATGCGGGCGCTCGTGGACGGCGGGCAGACGGTTCTGGGCGTGATCGAGAACATGGCGGGCTATGCGTGCGGGGCGTGCGGCCACGTGGGGCCGCTCTTCCGGGGGTCGGCGGGAACGGATCTGGCAGGGGAGTTCCGGGTTGACCTGCTCGGGCGAATCCCGTTCGATCCCTCCGCGACTCCCGAGGAACCCGGCCGGGCCTGGGGAACAATCGTGGACATGCTGATCGAAAGGCTGCGATGAAGTTCCTGTGTCTCGACTGCGACCAGCAGATGACCTTCGCCGAGCGGAAGGAGCCGGGCGACGGCACGTTCGCGGCCTCCTTCACGTGTCCCGCCTGCGGCCGCTCGGTGGCGATGCTCGCGAATCCCATGGAAACACAGCTCGTGGGCGCCCTCGGTGTGCGGATCGGCGGCCGCGAGCTGGACGAGCAACCCATGGAGTTCGTCCGGAAGAACGTGGTGGGCCGGGACGACGCGTTCGCCGACGCGCCGGACCAGGCAGGCGTGCCGGGGCGGCCCGTGTGGACCGCGGAGGCCGAGGAGCGGCTGAGGCGGGTCCCGGGATTCGTGCGGGGGATGGTGAAGAAGATCTATGGCGAGTACGCGGCGGACCGGGGGATCGCGGAGATTACGCCGGCCGTGATGGATCAGGCCCGGATCGAGCTTGGGCTCGAGGGGATGTGAGCGTGGCGGAGCGCGTCATCGCGGGGCTCACGATCCGGATAGACGAGCTGCTGTGCGTGGGCTTCGGCGACTGCGTGGGCGTGGCGCCGGAAGTGTTCGTCCTGAACGGCGATGGCACGGTGGATTTTCTGGACGGCCAGGTGGTAGAGCCGGAGCGCCTGGTCGAGGCGTGCCGGGTGTGTCCGGTGGACGCGCTGACGGTGGTGGACGGATCGGGGAAACAGTTGGCGCCCTTACTCCCTTGACATCCCCTACCCGGCCTGCCCATACTCGCGGCGTAAAATCCAACTGACTCTGTCGCAAAAACCGGTGCCGTGGTCACCCCAGCGCCGTGCACATAGTGGGACATCAGCGGCGCTCCCAGCGCGCCGACTCGGCTCATCCGATTCCGAGGTCTCGCATGTACCGCGAGGTGTTCGTTCCCGTCGACAACTCCCAGCATTCCGACTGGGCGGTCGACCGGGCCATCGAAGTCTGTGCCCGCACCAGGGGCCGGATCACCGGCAACCACGTGTACGCCGCCCGGCTGCACGACGTCCGGTTCCGCCAGCTGGAAACCGGTCTCCCGGCCCAGTTCCAGACGCCGGAGGAGATCAAGCGGCAGCGCAAGGTCCACGACAAGCTGATCGAGAAGGGCCTCCAGCTCATCTCCGACTCGTTCCTCGACCAGATCGAGCAACGCTGCGAGCGCGCGGGCGTCGCACTCCGGCGCCAGTTGCTCGAGGGCATCAACTATGAGGAGATCGTGAAGGAGGTGAACGGCGGCGCGGGCCAGTTGCCCAGCCTGATCGGGTTCGATCCCAACATCGCGTCCCACTACGACGGCGGCGACCACGTCCGGAGCGACGTTCGGCTGGGCGCCGACGGGCGCATCGTGGCGGAAGACGAAACGGCCGATGAAAAGGTCGCCGGGTCGTCGGGCCGGGAGTACGACCTGCTGGTGATCGGAGCGCACGGGATCGGACGGCAGCCGTACTCGCAGCTGGGCGGCGTCGTGGCGCGCGTGGCCCGCGGGGTTGACCGCGACATGCTGCTCGTCCGCAACGACCAGCCGCTCACCGGCGGCAAGGTCCTGGTGGCCGTGGACGGCTCGGCCTACAGCTACCGCGCCATGCGCGTGGCGCTCGAGTTGGCGCGGACGTTCGGCGCCACGCTCCACGTGTGCAGCGCGTTCGACGTCGAGTATCACCACGCGGTGTTCCACAACATCAAGGACGTGCTGTCGGTCACGGCCAAGAAGGTCTTCAAGTTCGAGGAGCAGGAGGAGCTGCACAACAACATCATTGACAAGGGGCTCCTCAAGCTCTGCCAGGCCAACCTCAAGCGCGCGGAGGTGATGGCGCGCGAGTTCCCGGACGTTTCGGTCGTCACGCAGATCCTGATCGGGAAGCCGTTCCAGGTGATCCTCCAGTGGGCGGAGGAGGTGCAGCCGTCCCTCATGGTGATCGGCCGGCACGGCGCCCACCGCATTGACGGCACGGACGCGGGCTCGCAGGCGGAGAACCTGCTGCGGCTCGCGCCCTGCAATATCCTGGTGACCGGCACGGTGGGCATCCGGCCGGAAGACATCCCGTGGATCGAGGAGGACGGCGAGGCCGGCCTCACGTGGGCGCCGGATGCCGAGGTGCGGATCCTTCGCGTGCCGCCGTTCGCGCAGGGCATCGCGCGGCGGGCCGTGGAGGAGTTCGTGATGGAGCAGGGCGGCGACCTCGTCACGGGCCGCTGGCTGGACGAGGCCATCAAGAAGCTCCTCCCAACGCACATGCAGCTCATCATGGGCATCGGCGACGCCGAGGAGCTGGCGCGCGCCGAGGTGAAGGCCGAGGAGCAGATGGCCAAGACGGTCGTCCTGGGCAACGACGCGGACGCGGAGCCCGCCGGCCGGTTCGTCGAGGTGAAGTGTCCGATGACGCATCATGTGTCCACGCGCGAGCGAACGGTGGCGGACCCGCCGGTGTGGACGCTCGAGGCGTTCGACCGGTTGAAGGTGGTCCCCCTCATCGCGCGGCCGCTGGCCCGGAGCACGGTGGAGCGGTTTGCCAAGGGGCACGACCTGTGGCGCATCACGACGTCGGTGATGGACGAGAACAAGCAGGCCATGATCGAGGCCGACGAGTTCGACGCCGAGACCATGATGGGGATGTTCCGCGAGCTGCGCGCCAAGCAGATCCGCGCGGAAGCGGAAGGCGGCGACGCGCTGTCGCCCGAGATGCGGAAGTTCATCGAGGAGGCCAAGGCCTCGGGCGTCACCCGCTGCCCCATCCGCGACATCGAGGCGCAGGCGGCCAAGTGTCCCGTGGACTTCAAGACCGTGACGCCCGAAGAAGCCAGGGCAGCCGTCGCCCGTCTGGTTTCCGAGCAGGGGAACGGGAGCCACTAGGCGTGGGCACACCATCCGTGGCCCTGCTGGGGGATGCCCATCCCGACGCGCCAGGCGGCGACCACGTCCCGCACGTGGTCGCCTGGAACCTCACCCGCCGGTGCAATCTGGAGTGCGCTCACTGCTACATCGCGGCCGGCCCGTCGGAGACGGCCGCCGACGAGCTGACCACCGCCGAGTGCCTGCGCATTGCCGACGAGATCCTGGCGCTGAACCCGGCGCCGATGTTCATCCTGTCGGGCGGCGAGCCCCTGTTGCGGGACGACCTCGAAACGCTCGCGGCCCACGCATCCGCGCGCGGCGCCACAGTGGTCGTGGGCACCAACGGCACGCTGCTCACCGACGAGCGAATCGGGACGCTCCAGGACGCGGGCGTGCAAGGTGTGGCCGTGAGCGTCGAGTCGCTGCGGCCCGAATACCACGACCGGTTCCGCCACGGTCACGGCTCGCTCCAGGCCACCCTGGACGCCGTGGACCGCCTTGGCCGGCACGGCCTCGACTTCGTGATCCAGACGACGCTCACGCGCGGCAACCGGAACGAGCTTGGGGAGCTGGTGCGCTGGGCCGCCGAGCGGGAGGCCGTGGCGTTCAACGCGTACTTCCTCGTGGCCGCGGGGCGGGGCGCGCGGCTCACGGACCTCTCACCGGACGAGTACGAGAGCGCGCTGACGGAGCTGGTGGACCTGCACGTGGAGCACCTGGGCCGCATGATGGTCCGCGCCAAGTGCGCGCCGCAGTTCATGCGGCTGGTGCACCAGCGCACGCCTGACTCGCCCATCCTCAACTACCGCACCCGCTGTCCCTGCGGCGTGCAGTACTGCCGGGTGACGCCGGACGGGAAGCTGACGGCCTGTCCGTATCTCCCCGAGCCCGCGGGCGACCTCAGAACCCAGCCTTTCGAGGAGGTCTGGCGAGAGTCGCCGCTGTTTACCGCGCTGCGCGGTGGCACGCTGGGCGGCCGGTGCGGCCGGTGCGAATACCGAAGCCTCTGCGGCGGCTGCCGGGCCCGTGCCTTCGGTGAGACCGGCGATTTCCTGGCCGAGGATCCCTCCTGCACGTACCAGCCCGACGGCGTGCGCGAGCCGATCGCGGCTGCTCGCCCGGTGACCTACGGCGCCGCGGCCGCCGCCTCGATGACATGGAGCCGGGAAGCGCGCGCGCGGATGGAGCGGATTCCGTCGTTCGTACGCGGTGTCGTGATGCAGCGGGTCGAAGACTATGCCCGCCGCCAGGGGCATCAGGAAGTGACCACCGAGCTGCTCGCGGAAGTCCGGAGCGCCATGCCCGTGGACTTCTCCAAACGTCTGCCGTTCTTCCTCCGCCAGGGCACCGGCAATGAATACTGAGCTGCTGAGCCTGGTGCAGGCGGTCGCCGACACGACCGGCGCCTACGGGCGGTTCCCGGGGATCGGCGCGCGCGCCGCCGTCTGGATTGCCGCCCAGGTGCACCTGATGTTCGCCGCGTTCGTGCTGGGCGTGCCGATGTTCGCGGTGATCACGGAGCTGATCGGCATCGTTGCCAAGGACGAGAAGTACGACAAGCTGTCCAAGGAATTCACGCGGCTCCTCGTGTTCGCGTACAGCGCCACCGCGCTCTGGGGCACGGTGCTCGTGTTCTTCCTCACGACCCTCTACCCGAAGTTCTGGGGCCACATGGCCCGGATCTTCGGGCTCTCGATGTGGATCTACGTCGGTCTCTTCTTCGTCGAATCGTTCACGCTCTACCTGTACTACTACGGCTGGGACCGCTGGAAGCTGGGCCGCGCCAAGTGGGGCCACTGGGGGCTGGGCCTCCTGCTCAACGGCTGGGGCACGGCCGTGATGTTCATCGCCAACGGGTGGCTTACGTACATGATGTCGCCGCCCTCGGGCGTCACCGCGGAGACGCTGCCCGAGTCGGTCGGCACCTGGAACGCCATCGCCAACGCCACCTGGATGCCCATCAACATCCACCGGCTGATCGCCAACGCGGTGTTCGGCGGCTCGATCGTGGCGGCGTACGCCGGCTACCGGTTCCTGGCCGCCCGGACCGACGAGGAGCGCGCGCACTACGACTGGATGGGCTACGTCGGGAACTTCATCGCCATCTCGACCTTCATCGTGCTCCCCTTCGCGGGCTACTGGCTGGGCCGCGAGATCTACGAGTACAACCAGCAGATGGGCATCACGATGATGGGCGGGTTCATGAGCTGGCTCTGGATCGTGCAGGCCGTGCTGATCGGCGTGCTGTTCCTGGCGGCCAACTACTACCTCTGGCTCGGCATGGGGCGGATCCCGGGCGCGGAGCGGTTCGCGCCGTACACCAAGTGGATGCTGCTGCTGCTCGTGATCTGCTGGATCGTGTGGGCCACGCCGCACACCATGATCGCGAGCCGGGAGGAACTGGCAGCCATGGGCGGCTCGCACCACCCGTTCCTCAACGTGCTCGGCGTGATGAGCGCCAAGAACACGGCCGTGAACCTGATGATCCTCACCACGTTCCTGTCGTTCCTGATGTACCGGCGCGCCAACAAGCGGCCCACCGTGACGTGGGCGCGAAGCGGCACGATGGTGCAGGGAGCGATGTTCGCACTCTCGGCGGCGGTCGTGCTGTTCTACGGCGTCTACGGGTACGTCGTCGAGGCCATCGTGCGAATCGGGTTCAGCGTGTACCAGGTGGCGGCGGTGCTGGCGTGCATCCTCACGGTCACGGCCATTGACATCGCCCTCGGCCGCGGCGCCGAGTCGCGCGGGGCCATCCGCTGGGGCCAGATGCCGGAGCGCTCGCAGTACGCCCTGTTCGTGCTGGCCGTGACGTTCACGTGGCTCATGGGGCTCATGGGCTTCGCGCGGAGCGGGATCCGCCAGCACTGGCACGTCTGGGAGGTAATGCGGGATACGAGCGTGGACGCGGCGACCCCGGCGCTGGGCTTTGCGGCGAACGTGATCAGCGTCTGCGTCCTGATCTTCCTGGGTCTCGTGGCCTTCATCTTCTGGCTCGGTGGGCTCGCGGAGCGGGTCGCCGCGAAGCCGCAGCCCGCGGGGGGCTGACCGCCATGTGGCGCACCAACCTCAAGGTCTTCGTCCTCGCCGTCCTGGTCGTCGGTTTCTACACGATGGTGGCTCACATCATCCCGCAGCTGGAGTCCGAGGTGCCCGAGGCGCTGGACCTGAGTGGCGATACGAGCCCCGAGGCGCTGGCGGCCGCCGGCGAGCGAGTCTACAACGGTGCCGGCGGGTGTACGGCGTGCCACGGCCTTGGCACGCGGGCGCCCAACGTCCTCACCGACCATGCCGGCGAGGGCGCGATCGGCGCGCGCTGCGGGGGCCGGGAGCCCGGGAAGGACTGCAAGGCGTACCTGTGGGAGTCGCTCACGATACCCGGCGAGTACCTCGTGGCCGGCTTCGAGAACATCATGCCGGACATGCGCCGCCAGCTGCCCGAAGACCAGATCTGGGCCCTGGTTGCCTTCCTCCAGGCGCAAGGCGGCGAGGTGACGGTCACGGGAGCCGATCTGCAGTCGGCCTCGACCGCCCCGACCGCCACGACTGCCTTGTCCGCCACGACCGATCCGCGCCAGCTCCTCCAGGAGAACGCCTGCCTCGGCTGTCACGCCATTGACGGCGCCGGCCCTCCTCTTGGGCCTTCCTTCGACGGCGTCGGCACCCGGCTCACGGCCGACGGCATCCGCCGCAGCATCCTCGATCCCGCCGCCGAGGTCGCCAGCGGGTACGAGCAGTTCGCGGAGCTGATGCCCAAGACGTTCGGCCAGCAGCTCACGGCCCAGCAGCTCGAGGCCATCGTCCAGTTCCTGGCGGCCCGGAAATGAGCCGGGTCCGCGAGCTGCTCCGGCACCCGTTCTGGCAGGCGGTCCTGCTGCTCGTCGTGGCGTGGGCCGTGTTCAAGTACGGGATCGCGGTCCTGCCGCCCCTGCTGGGGTTCCGGAGCGCGCCCGTGCCGCAGAGCGTGCTCGTCCAGTACATGCTCTCGGCGCTCGTCGGCGTCCTGCTGTTCGTGAGCAGTGACGAGCAGCGCTGGCGCCGGTTCCGCGAGCCCATCACCGCGACCATGGTGGAGCCGGACAGACGCTGGCTCCGCGGCTCGCTGCTGGTGGCGGTGCCGGTGCTGGTGGGGTTCACGGCCTACCAGCAGACGCGGCCGCGCGTCTCGGCGCCCGTCCAGCTCCGGTCCATCCACCCGGCCCCGCCGAGCGCGATCACGTTCCGCGGCCAGACCATGCAGCTCACGGGCCTCGAGAACCCGCTCCGGGGCCGCGGCTCCATGGAAGCGCACGTGCTCGAGGGTCGCCGGGTCTACTACCAGAATTGCCTGCCGTGCCACGGCGACCGGCTGGACGGGGAGGGCCACTTCGGCCACGGCTTCAGCCCCACCCCCCTGTCGTTCACCGATCCCGGCACCATCGCCCAGCTCACCGAGAGCTACGTGTTCTGGCGGATCGCCAAGGGGGGACCGGGCCTGCCGCGCGAGGGTGCGCCGTGGAGCTCGGCCATGCCGGCGTGGGAGAACTTCCTCACCGAGGACGAGATCTGGGCCGTCGTGATCTTCCTGTACGAGCAGTCCGGCTGGCAGCCGCGGCGCTGGGAAGCCGGCCACGCCGGTGAGGGCGGGCGTGAGTAGGGCGGCGCGCGCGCTCGTGGCGGCCGCCGTGCTGCTGCTGACCGCCGCCCCGGCGGCCCGCCCGCCCGCCGACGCGCAGGAGCCGCGCGGCAAGGCGGTCTACGACAAATGGTGCGCCGGGTGTCACGGCGACGACGGCGCCGGCCGCGGCGAGGCGGCGGCGTTCATGCTGCCCCCGCCGCGCGACTTCACCCGCGCGGCCTACCAGATCCGCTCCACCGCGAGCGGCGAGCTGCCCACCGACGCGGACCTGCGCCGGATGGTGGACGACGGCATGCCCGGCACGGCCATGCCCGGCTGGCGAACCCGGCTGAGCGACCGCGAGCGCGACGACGTGGTTGCCTACATCAAGAGCTTCTCGCGCTTCTTCGACGGCACGGCGCCCGCGGCCCTGTCCTTCGGCGGCGCCCCGCGCACCAGCGCCGAGGGCATCGAGGAAGGCGCGCGCATCTACCGGGAGCTCGAGTGCTTCAAGTGCCACGGCGACGCGGGACGCGGGGACGGCGCCTCGGCGCCCACGCTGACGGATGACTGGAACCACCCGATCCGGGCGGCGGACCTGACGCGCAACTGGAACTTCAACGGCGGTGGCGAGGTGGCGCAGATCCTCGCGCGGCTGCGGACGGGCCTCGATGGCACGCCCATGCCGTCGTTCAGCGACGTGATTGACGGCGGCATCATCACGGAGGAGCAGCTCTGGCGTGTCGCCCAGTACGTGCGGAGCCTGACCCCGGCCCGGCCGCCGGTGCGCGAGGTGATCCGCGCGGTGCGCGTGGAGGGCGGGCTTCCGACCGGTCCCGGCGACGCCGCCTGGGACGATATCGCGCCCGCCTTCGTGCCGCTCGTGGGCCAGATCGTGATCAAGCCCCGGTGGTTCGCGCCGCAGGTGGACGGCCTCTGGATCCGCGCGGCCCACGACGGCGCGTCGCTGACGCTCCTCATCACGTGGAGCGATCCCTCGGCGAGTCCCGACGCCGCATGGCAGGAGTGGCTCGACCGGATGGCCGCGACCATGACCGACGTGGATGGGGCGCTGTCCGCGACGCAGGGCCCGGACCGGCTGCACGTCCAGTTCCCGCTCCGGCGCGAGGCGGGGATGGAGCGGCCGTACTTCCTTGGGGGCGACGCCCGGCGTCCGGTGTACCAATGGCAATGGACCAGCGCGCCGGACGCGGTGGCCGAAGGACGAGCCACCGGCCTCACCGCGTTCGCGCCGGCCGCGGCCATCCCGCTGACCCACGCGGCGACCCATGCGGACGGCGAGTGGCGGGTGCAGCTCACGCGATCGCTGATCCCGGCGGACACCGGCGCGGCGCCGTCCTTCCCCGTGGGCGAGGCCATTCCGGTCGCGTTTCTCGCGGCGGACGGCAGCAACGGCGAGGACGGCGTGCGGGCCGCCGTGAGCGCCTGGTACGCCATCTACCTCGACGTGCCGACGCCGGCCGGGGTCTACGTGATCCCGGTCGTCGCGGCCAT
Organism: Gemmatimonadales bacterium; assembly: GCA_036398175.1. Taxonomy (GTDB): domain Bacteria; phylum Gemmatimonadota; class Gemmatimonadetes; order Gemmatimonadales; family GWC2-71-9; genus JAOTWJ01. The sequence goes on along the minus strand of DASWHL010000105.1, from coordinate 20,883 downwards.
TCTCACCGCGGGTCTCGGCGGACTGGTGGTGGTCCAGGCCCAGCGGCGCACCACCCGAACCTGATGCTTCTTCTCACGATGATACCGGGAGGCAGGATGCGACGGACATGGATAGCGATGGGAGCGGCGTTGACCTTTGCGTGCGGCGGTGGCGAGTCGGCCGGTGGTGGGGAGGCGTCACCGGCGTCTTCCCAGGCGGCGGTCGCACCGCTCGGCACGGGGACGATCAGCGGCGTCGTGCTGTTCCAGGGCACGCCGCCCGCCAATCCGACGATTGACATGAGCGAGGAGCCGAACTGCGCGGCGCGCTACGCCGGGCAGCCGACCGACCCGGTGGTGGCGGTGGCGGACGGCAAGCTGGCGAACGTCTTCGTGCGCGTGACGGGCGGGCTCCCCGCGGGCCCGTATCCCACGCCCGCCACGAAGCCCGAGATTGACCAGGAAGGGTGCCTGTACCATCCGCGGGTCGTGGGCGTGATGGCGGGGCGGGCGCTCTCGATCCTCAACAGCGACTCGCTGCTGCACAACATCAAGGCGGTGCCCACCGCCAACCGCGGGTTCAACGTGAGCCAGCCCCGCGCCGGCATGTCGCGCGAGCAGATCTTCACCGAGCCCGAGATCATGGTGCCCTTCGTGTGCAACGTGCACGGGTGGATGAAGGCGTACGTCGGCGTCGTCGCCCATCCCTACTTCGCCACGTCGTCCGAGGCCGGCACCTTCACGATTGGCGGCCTCCCGCCAGGGACCTACCAGCTGGAAGCGTGGCACGAGTCGCTGGGCACGAAGACCGGGGAAGTCACGATCGGGCCCGACGGCGCCGGGACGGTCACGTTCACCTACGGCGCGATGTAGGGAGGCGACTCCATGGAGTGGATTCTGCCGAAGGGCGCGTCCACGTTCGCGGGCGACATTGATTTCCTCTACTACCTGATTCTCGTCATCACGGGAATCGCGTTCGTGGTGGTGGAGGTCGGGATCCTGTGGTTCGCGATCCGGTACCGGGCGCGGCCCGGCCGGCGCGCGCGGTACACGCACGGGAGCCTGCGCGCCGAAGTCGTGTGGACCACCGTCCCGGCCGTCACGGTCGTGGTGCTCGGACTCATGAGCGGCGGCGTCTGGAACGACATCAAGGGCCGGGACAGCGTGCCGGCGGAGGCGCTTCCGTACCGGGTGATGGCGCGCCAGTTCGAGTGGCACGTCACGCATCCGGGTCCGGATGGCGCGCTGGACACCCCGGATGACTTCACCATCCGGAACCAGCTGCACATGCCCGTCGGCCGGCCCGTGGTCGTGCACCTCGGCGCCGAAGACGTGATCCACTCCTTCTTCATCCCGGCGTTCCGCGTCAAGCAGGACGCGGTCCCCGGGATGCACATCCCGGTCTGGTTCGAGGCCACCGAGGTCGGCGCGTTCGAGATGGCGTGCGCCGAGCTGTGCGGCCTGGGGCACTACCGGATGGGCGCCATGGTCACCGTCCACGACGCCAACGAGTTCGCCGAATGGGTGGTGACCCAGGCGGCGGCCCGCACCACCGCGACCCCCGGGGGCACCCCATGACGAGCATCGCCGCGGCGTCGGGCCACGCGCATCACGCGGAGGCGCACGAGCGGTCGTTCGTGCGGAAGTACATCTTCTCCACCGATCACAAGATCATCGGGATCCAGTTTCTCCTGATGAGCCTGCTCTTCCTGTTCGTGGGCGGGCTCCTGGCCATGCTGATCCGGTGGCAGCAGGGATTCCCCAACGAGCCGGTTCCGGGCGGCGGCGTGTTGCCCGAGACCATGGCGCCGGGCGGCATCCTGCTGCCGGAGTTCTACAACTCGCTGGTCACGATGCATGGCACGTTCATGGTGTTTTTCGCCATCATGCCGCTGCTCGTGGGAGTGTTCGGGAACTACCTGATCCCGCTCAAGATCGGCGCTCCCGACATGGCGTTCCCGCGGCTCAACATGTGGTCGTTCTGGATCGCGGTGCCGGCCGGCCTCCTGATGCTGGCGGGGTTCTTCGTCGAGGGCGGGCACGCCGGGGCGGGCTGGACGTCCTACGCGCCGCTGTCGGCGGTGGCCGAGTACTCCGGGGTGAGCGCGGGACAGAAGATCTGGCTGCTCTCCATCGCCATTCTCGGCCTGGCGTCCATCCTGGGGGCCACGAACTACATCACGACCGTCGTGAACCTGCGGGCCCCCGGCATGACATGGTTCCGCCTCCCGCTGTCCATCTGGGCGCTGTTCATCACCGCTATCCTGGTCCTGCTGGCCATCCCGATCCTCTCGGGTGCCGCCATCATGCTGTTCTTCGACCAGACCATCGGCACGCACTTCTTCGACGCGACGGGCGGCGGGCAGCCGCTCCTGTGGCAGCACCTGTTCTGGTACTTCGGGCACCCGGAGGTCTACATCCTGATCCTGCCGGCCATGGGGATGGTGTCGGACATCGTCGCCAACGGCTCCCGCAAGCCCGTGTTCGGCTATCACTCGATGGTCTACGCCATCATCGCGATCGCGTTCCTGGGCTGGATCGTGTGGGGCCACCACATGTTCCAGAGCGGCATGAACCCCACGCTCGGCACCGGGTTCATGATCTCGACGTTGCTCATCGCGGTGCCGTCGGCCATCAAGGTCTTCAACTGGATGGGCACCATGTGGGAGGGGAACCTCCGGTTCCACGTCCCCATGCTCCACGCCATCGCGTTCGTGACCATGTTCGTGATCGGCGGGCTCTCCGGCATCTTCATGGCCTCGACGCCGGTGGACATCTACATCCACGACACCTACTTCATCGTGGCGCACATCCATTACGTGCTGTTCGGCGGCAGCCTGTTCGCGATCTTCGGCGCCGTTACGTTCTGGTACCCCAAGATGTTCGGGCGGCTGATGAACCCGTTCTGGGGCAAGGTGCACTGGCTGCTGACGTTCGTGTTCTTCAACCTCACGTTCTTCCCGATGCACTCGCTGGGCGTGTACGGCCACATGCGGCGGATCTACGACCCGACGCAGTACGAGTTCCTGCGGCCGCTGATGGGGCTGAACCGGTTCATCACGGTGAGCGCCCTGCTGTTGTTCGCCGCCCAGATCATCTTCGTCGTGAACTTCATCTGGGGCTGGTTCCGCGGGCGGAAGGCCGGTGACAACCCGTGGGAGGACAACGGGCTCGAGTGGACGGTGCCGTCGCCGCCGGCCCATGGCAACTTCGCGACCGTGCCGACCGTCCATCACGGGCCGTACGAGTTCAGCGCCCCCGGGGTGAGCGAAGACTACCTGCCGCAGAACCACCCGCCGGTGCGGCTGGGCGCGGGCAAGGAGGAGCGATGACGCACGCCGCCGTCATGGGGGCCCCGGCCGACCGCGAGCTGGGCGCCGGCGTCTACAACGAGAAGCTCGGCATCTGGGTGTTCCTGGGCTCGGAGGTGATGTTCTTCACGGCCCTGATCGGGTCCTACATCATTCTCCGCTTTGCCAACCCGGGAGCGTTCGCGCTGCCCGGCACCGTCCTGAACATCCCGGTAACCGCGATCAACACGTTCCTGCTGATCTGCTCGAGCGTCACGATGGTCAAGGCGTTCGCGGCCGCCAATATGGGCGACATGGCGAAGATGAAGCGCTACCTCGTGGCCACGACCCTCATCGGCGCGGCGTTCGTGGGCGTTCAGGCCTACGAGTACACGCACCTGATCCACCTGGGATTCCTCCCGTCCGGGATCCGCGAGGGGAGCGAGCTGGCGGAGCTGGCCCTGGCGGGCGAGCTGGGGCTGGGGAGCGCCGATCCCGCGGTGGCCGGGATCTACGGTTCCTCGTTCTACACCATGACGGGATTCCACGGGTTTCACGTGACGTGCGGCGTCGTCTGCATGGCGTACGTGACCATCAAGGCCTACCGCGGCAAGTACACGCAGGCGGACCACCGCGGCATCGAGGTCGTGGGGCTGTACTGGCACTTCGTGGACCTGGTCTGGATCATCCTGTTCACCATCGTTTACCTGGTCTGACGCGAGGGCATGCCATGACGGAACACGAAGAGCACTTCGCGCACCCGAACTACTGGCTGGTGTGGGCCGGGCTGGCCGTGCTGACGCTGGTGGAGCTGGGGGTGGCGTTTCTGCCATGGTCGCGGGCACTCGTCGTCTTCACACTCGTGGTGCTGGCCGTATGGAAGGCCCTCATGGTGGCCCTCTACTTCATGCACCTGCGCTTCGAGAAGAATCGGATGCGGATCTTCGCGATCGCGCCACTCCCGCTCGCCGTGATCATCGTGATCGCGGTGATGACGGAGTTCGTCTGGTGATCACGTTCCATCGGGTGCTGATCGGGACGGCCATCCTGTTCTGCCTGGGCTTCGCGGCGTGGGCGGGAGTGGCCTACCGCGCGGGCGGCGGCACGGTCCCGCTCGCCCTGGCGATCGGATTCGGGGCGGCGGGGTTGGCGCTCGCATACTACCTGCGTCACCTCAACCGGTTCCTGGGCAAATGAACCACGCGCTGGACGCCAGCATGTTCTGGGTGGGAGCGCTGTTTGCGTTCACCCCCATCGTCCTGGGGGGCGTCGTGATCGGCATCTGGTGGTGGATGCGGAAGCGGGGTGCCCTCGACGAGCCGCCGGTCAGGGGTCCCGCGTCACCCGGCCCGCCGGTGCAGCGCTAGCATCAGCGCCAGCGCCGCCACCCCCAGCGCACCTCCCGCCAGCGCCACGACGCCGCGGACGGAGAGCCCCGTCGTCGCCCTGATGCTCACCGTCGGCGGCCGCGCGTCCCCGCCGCGCGTCCACGTGACCGTGCGGCCGTCCGCGTGCTCCACCGACGCGGGGAACACGAGCGTGATGTCGCGGACGTCAGATGCCGGGCGCACGAGCAGGGCAAACTCCCGGAACGCCCCCTGAGGCAGCGAGTCGCCGGACCACACGATGAACGCGGCGGAGGTGTCCGAGCCCGGCGTGAGCAGCCAGGCCCAGCCCTGGGGAGCGTCCACCCCGAGTACCGTGAGCACGTCCGGGATCTCCAGCCGAACCCGCGTGACCGGCGACGGATCCGGGTTGGCCACGCGGAGCGCAAGGCGCTCGAACGCGGCGGGCTCGACGGTGGATGGCGCAACGGAGACCTGGGCGGCGAGCAGGGCCGGGCCCATGCACCACAGCAGCGCGCAGAGCGGGAGGAGTTGCCTCGGGGGTATGCTCACGTCCTCACGTCCTCTCGTCCTCAATCGTACGGGTCGTCAGATGGGCCGGAACAGCTCCGCCATCCCGATCCGGAGTGGCTCGCCGGCGCCTTCCGGACGCCAGCTGACCGTCCCGCGCTCCGCCGCCGGCAACGTGGCGGAGGGTGTCCAGACCTCGATGGTTCGCGCGTCCGGATCCACGATCCAGTAGGTGGGGATCCCCACTTCCTGATACAGCCGCCGCTTGGTGAATCGGTCGGCGCGCGCCGTTGACGGACTCAACACCTCCACCGCCAGCAGCAGGGTCCGCATCTGGGACCAGTCCAGCGTACGGGCCTCGCCCAGCGGCACGACGAAGAGATCCGGCTGCACCAGCGTATCGCCACTCCAGGAGATGTCGGCCGGAGAATGGAAGAGGTGACCAATCGGAACGCGCGCAAGGTAGTCGTCCACGGCCCGTCCGGGTCGGCGAACGATCTCCTGATGCCAGGCGCGGGGAGCCGGCGTCACGAGCAACTCCCCACGCACGACTTCGTAGTGCTGGCCGTCGTCCGGGAGGGCCCGTACCATGTCCGCGGTGTAGTACGTGACGGCCATGCCCATAAGGTCGGCTCGGCGCAAGGGGGATCGCAAGGGCTCACACGCCACGGTAGCCACGTCACGCCGAGCGGCCATCACCGAATCCTCGCGGGTCTAGCGGATCTCGTTGCACGCCCGGCCCCCCGTTATCCGCGGGCCGCCTCGTCCGCCTGGTCCCCCCTGTCCGCGCGGGCTAGACTAGCCCCGTGTCCCTCCCATTCCACCGCCGCCTGTTCCTGGCCATCGTCGGCTTGGGTATTCTGCCGGCCGCCGGCGCCTTACTGGTGCTTGCCGTCCAGAGTCGCTCCATCAGCCTGGGCCGCGGACCGGGGGCGGCATTCGATCAGGTCGTCCAAAGCGGCGGCGCGCTGATCGCGGCCCTCGACACGACGCCGCTCGACTCGGCGGCGCGCCTGGCGCTCCGGACCCATACGAACACGATTGCGGCACAGGCGCGCCGCGCGCACCAGGCCGAGACGGTCACCCGGTCCGCGGCGGCGCTGATGGGCGCCGGTATCCTCGTCGTCGCCGGGATCGTCGTCGTGGCCTCGCTGGCGCTGGCGCGCCGCTGGGCCCGCTACGTCTCGGCACCTGTGGAGGAGCTGGTGGATTGGGTGGGCCGGGTCGAGCGCGGCGAGTCCCTGCCCGACGGCCACCACCGTGGGGCCCCGGAGTTCGAGGCCCTGCGGGACGCCGTGCGGCAGCTGGCCGAGGCGCTCGATCGCGTGCGGACCCAGGAGGTCGAGCAGGCGCGCCTCACGGCGTTCCGGGAGACGGCCCGGTCGGTGGCCCATGAGATGCGGGGGCCGCTCTCGGCGGCGCGGCTCGCTCTCCGCCAGCTTCCGGGCGCGGGCGAGGCGACCGAGATCCTGCGGGATGAGACGGCGCGGCTCGAGCGCATGGCGGCCGAGTTCGCCGAGTTCGGCCGGCTGCCCGAGGGGCCGGAGGCCGAGGTTGACGTGGGCGATCTCCTGGAGCGAGTCGCCGCGGGCGTGTCGGACGACGGCTGCCTGGTGTCGCGAAACGTGGAGCCCGGACTCAGCGTACGGGGACACTACGAGCCGTTGCGCCGCGCGGTCGAGAATGTCGTGCGCAACGCCGTGGCGTTCACGGACGGCACCGGGATCGCGATCGCCGCGCGGCGCTCGGCCGGCGGGATCGAGGTCACGGTGCGCGATCACGGCCCCGGGGTGCCGGACGAGATGAAGGACCGCATCTTCGAGCCCTACGTGACGACGCGGAAAGGCGGCACCGGCCTGGGCCTGGCGCTCGTGCGGCAGACCGTGCACGCGCACGGCGGCCAGGTCACGGTGTCCGATGCGCCGGGCGGCGGCGCGCAGTTCACGATCACCCTCCCCGCCGCCCAATGACCCCACGCATCCTCATCATTGACGACGATCGCAACCTCCGCCGGATGCTGCGATCACTGCTCGAGGAGGAGGGGCTCCGGGTGGACGAGGCGGAACGCGGCGAGGACGGTCTCGTGCGAGCCGCCGCCGCCGAGCCGGACGTGATACTGCTCGACCTCGTGATGCCGCCCGGCCCGGATGGCCTCGCCGTCCTCGAGCGCCTGCGCGCGGCGCAGCCCGACATCGTGGTCGTCATGATGAGCGGCAAGGCCACCGTGCCCGACGCCGTCCGCGCCACCAGACTCGGCGCGTTCCAGTTTCTCGAGAAGCCGCTCAGTCCCGAAGGCGTGCTGACCACCGTGCGGGCCGCGCTGGACCTCGCGGGGCTCCGCGCCGAAAACCGGGCGCTCCGCGCCGCCATGCCGCCCGCGGATGACCTGGTTGGGGATTCGCCCGGGATGCGCGAGGTCCGGAACCTGATCGCGCGCGTCGGCCCCACGCCGTCGCGCGTGCTCATCACCGGCGAGTCCGGGACCGGGAAGGAGCTGGTGGCGCGCGCCATCCACCGCCAGAGCCCGCGCGCCGCGCGGCCCATGGTGAGCGTCAACTGCGCCGCCATTCCGCGGGATCTCGTGGAGAGCGAGCTGTTTGGTCATGAGAAGGGCGCGTTCACCGGCGCCACCCAGCGCCGGCGCGGCCGGTTCGAGTTGGCGGACGGGAGCACGCTATTTCTGGACGAGATCGGCGAGCTGCCCTTCGGCGCGCAGGCCAAGCTGCTCCGTGTGCTCGAGGAACACACGCTCGAGCGGGTGGGCGGCGAGCATCCCAGGCTGATTGACGTGCGGGTGATCGCCGCCACGAACCGCGACCTCGCGGGCGAAATGACGGCGGGCGGATTCCGCGAGGACCTGTTCTTCCGTCTCAACGTCTTTCCCGTTCGCGTCCCACCGCTGCGCGAGCGGGTCGAAGATCTGCCCGCCCTCGTCGCGCACCTTGCCCGGGTGGCGGGTGCGCGCTGCGCGCGCCCGCCGCTCAGGTTCGACGAGCGCGCGATGGGCCGCCTGCGGGCGCATTCGTGGCCGGGCAACGTGCGGGAACTGGCCAACGTGATCGAGCGGCTCACGATCCTGGGGGGCGACGACCTCGTGCGCGCGGCGGACGTGGAGGTGGTGCTGGGACGAGCCGCGCACCGGTCGCCGGACGCCATGCGCGGCGCGAGCCTCACGGAGGCGCTGGCGGCGTACGAACGCGGCATGATCGAGCAGGCGCTCACGGATGCCGCGGGAAACGTGGCGGAGGCAGCCCGCCGACTGTCCACGGATCGCGCGAATCTCCACCGTCGGATGCGACGGCTGGGGCTGAGTCGAACGGACACGGACGCGTGTTGAAGTGACGCGGTCTGGGGGCAACCTTCCGCTTCTGTGGCAGCCTAACACCATCCATGACAAGAGCTTGCCCAGAATGACCGAAACGGCACGCGCTCTGCCTCATCGGTCGGCCGGAGGTCATCATGATCAAACCGGCCGCGATTCTCCTAGCGCTCATCGGGCTCGCCCTGCTTGCCCGTCTGGACAGCGACGGACTGCTGGCGCGGTCCGCTGTCGCCGCCCGGGCGCTCGGCTTTGAGGTCCGCGTGGACGTGAAGCTCCAACGCACACGCGGTGCCCCCGAGACCATGGTCGCGGACACGACCGAGTGGGGGCGGACATGCGAATGAGCCCGCGCACGATCGCGACGCTGCTGGCGCTGGGGTTCCTTGCCGTCGGCCGCTGCGCGCGCGACGCCACCGGGCAGGACACGGTCATCGTCACCCGCGACGTCCGGCGCCTGCAGACCACGGGCATCCAGCAGTGGGTGGTGGACGTTTTCAACGCTCCGGGCACGCTCCGCACGTTCGGGGCGCTCACGGTGGACGGCGCTCAGCGGTTGGACGGCGACGTTGCCGTGCTGGATGGCCCCGTGACGATCTTCGGGACCATCACCGGCGACCTCGTGGCGATCAACGCGGACGTGACCATTGCGGACGGCGCGGTGGTCGAACGCGACATCGTCGTGCTCGGCGGCCTGCTGAACGTTGCCGAGGGAGCGCGCGTCGAGGGCAGCACACGGCGGCACAGCGAGCGGGTCACGGTGCGGCGCGTCGGGGACCGGCTCGAGCTCGAGCGCCCCGCACGCACCACGCGCCGGGGGCGGGGGTTCGACGACCGGGATTGGGGCCGCGCGTTCATCGTCCTCGGTGTGGGCCGCACGTACAATCGGGTCGAGGGCCTGCCGCTGCGGCTTGGTGCCGGCCTCGAGTGGCAGGCCGGTGCCACCGACGGCCGGATCCGCGGGTACGGCGTGTTCCGCACGGCCGGTGACTTCAAGACCAACCGCGAAGACCTCGGCTACGCCGTCGAGGGGCAGATTGGCCTCGGGCACCGCCCGCGGCTCACGCTTGGTGCCCGCGGCTATGACCTCGTCACGCCCACGCAGGACTGGCCGCTCACGCCGCACGAGGTGGGCTGGGGCACGTTTCTCTGGCACCGGGACTATCGCGACTATTTCCTCCAGCGGGGCGTCGCCGGATACCTGACGTTCGAGCCGGCGGCGACGGTCACGCTCACCGGCGAGGTGGCGCGGGTGACGGAACGCTCCATCGCCGCGCGCGATCCGTGGACGCCCTTCCGGAACGCGGAGCCCTGGCGTCCCAATCCCCTGATAGACGAGGGAGACTTCACGCTGCTCAGCGGGAGGGCGGAGTACGATTCGCGGCCCTCCGAGCGGTCGGCGCGGTCGGGGACGCTGCTGCGGGCCACGTGGGAGCACGGCCTCGGGGAGAACGTCGTCGAGCAGCCGCTCCCCGCCGTGATTCGCCCGGCGCTGCCGCTCGCGGACTACGCGTTCGACCGTGCGTCCGTGGATCTGCGGCGGTATCAGCGAATCGGCGGAGCCGGACAGCTCCGGCTGCGCGGCTTCTGGGCCGGCGCGGTGAGCGGTGACCCGCTCCCTGTCCAGCGGCGCTACTCGCTGGGCGGGCCCGATCCCATGAACGGCTACGCCTTCCGCGCGTTCGCCTGCAACGAGCCCCTGGCCGACCCGGCCATGCCCGGCCTCTGCGACCACGTTTTGCTGTTCCAGGCCGAGTACCGCGGCGGCTTCGGTTTCCGCTGGCTCGACGGGGACTACGACGACCGCCGTGACCGGCCCGACCGCCGTGGCGACTGGAGCGACTGGGATTGGGACTGGGACGACTGGGCATGGTTCGACGGCCCGACGCTGGTGCTGTTCACCAACGCCGGCACCGGATGGCTGAAGACCAGTGACGGGCCCGACCAGCTCCACTGGGACGTGGGCGCTGGCCTCGCCTTCGGAAGCGTGGGGATCTACGTGGCGCGGGCCATTCAGGAGAGCGAGCCGTTCCGTGTGACGCTGCGGATCGAGCGGCGGTTCTGAGCGTGCGCCGCGCGGCGGGCCTCGCGGCCGGACTCCTGCTCGTTGCCGGTTCCCTGGCGGGGCAGGGCCGTCCGCGGCTCGAGGTGGAACTCCGCGCGTCCGGCTCGGATCCGCCGCAAGCCGCCGTACGCCTGCGCGACCTGCTCGCGGACGAACAGTTCCTTGGGGCCATCCGGTCGGGATTCCCGCTCTACGTGGCGCTCATCGTCGAGCTGCGCGAGCAGCGCGCGCTCTGGGATCGGACTGTGGACCGCTGGGTCTGGGAGTACGTGGTGCTCCACGACCCCGTGCGCGACGTGTACCTGCTCGAGGACGCGGACGGGACCGAGGAGATTCCGGACCGCGCCGTGCTCGAGCGCAAGATCGAGAGCGTCTACGTGGTGGGGCTCGCGCCGCGGGGACGCGGACCCCATCACTATCGCGCGTCCGCCCGGGCGCGAACGCTCTCGGACGAGGATGTGGACGAGGTGTACGCGTGGCTGCGCGGTGAGGACGCGGAACGGGCCGACCGCGAACGGCCGGGCTTCCTCGCGCGGACCGCGCGCCGGGTGCTCGTGCAGGTCGCGCCGTTGCCGCGAATCACGCTGGAGGGGCGGACGGAGGGATTCGAGGTTCGGTAGGCCCGAAGGGGCCGTGGCGGCGTGGCTTGCGCCGCCGTCCCGCGGGGCGCACCGTAGGTCATGCCCACCTCGCCCCCGGCCCCCGAGTTCCTCGCCTTGCAGGAGGCTCTCGCGGGCCGGTACTCGCTGGAACGTGAGTTGGGCCGTGGGGGGATGGGCATCGTCTTTCTCGCCCGCGACGTGGCACTCGACCGATCGGTGGCCATCAAGCTGCTCCCTCCCGCGGCCGGCGCGACGGCGGAGTTCAGGGAGCGCTTCCTCCGCGAGGCCCGCACGGCCGCCAGGCTCTCCCATCCCAACATCGTACCGATCCACCTGGTCGAAGAGCGGGACGGGCTCGTCTACTTCGTCATGGCCCATGTGGCGGGCGAGTCGCTTGGCCAACGCATTCGCCGCCGCGGCCCGCTGCCACCCACCCAAGTGAGCCGCATCGTCCAGCAAGTGGCGTGGGCGCTCGCGTACGCTCACCAGCAGCACGTCGTCCATCGCGACATCAAGCCCGACAACATTCTGCTCGAGAGAGGGTCCGAGCGCGCCCTGGTCACGGACTTCGGCATCGCGCGCGTGGCCGAGCAGGCCACGATGACCGGCAAGGGTGAGCTGGTGGGGACCGTGCACTACATGAGCCCCGAGCACGCGACCGGGGGGCCGGTGGACGGCCGGAGCGACCTCTACTCGCTGGGCGTGACCGCGTTCGAGGCCCTCACGGGCCGTTTACCCATCGAGGCACCCAACCTGCCGGCCGTCATCCACCAGCACGTGACCCAACCGGCCCCGCGGGTGGCCAGCCTGGCGCCGCACGTTCCCCCGCGACTCGCGGAGGCCATTGACCGCTGTCTGGCAAAGGACCCGGCCCGGCGGTTCCCGTCCGGCGAAGATCTCGCCGTGGCCGTCGGCGCCACGAGCCCGCCGCGCATGGAGGTGCCACCGGAAATCCGAAGTCTGCTGCGCCACCTGCGGGAGAGCGGCGTCGTCCTTGGCATTGCCGGAGTCGTGACGGTGTACGGCGGAGCGATGTTCACCGACCTGCTGAGGCGGATCCTGGCCGCCGGCTTCGGGGAGTTGGCCATGCCGGTCGGATTGCTGATCGCGGGCCTGTGTTCCTATCCGATACGGCTCGTCTCCCTGACTCGGCGCGCGATTGCCAAGGGCCTTGGCCTCGGCGACGTCCACGCCGCCCTCGTCCAGGAGGCCCAGGCGCTGGCGGAGGAGCTGGATCTCGCCGGGCCACGTACCGCGCCGATGCCCGACCACTACGCCGCCCGACCCGCGCGCATCGGGGGCCTGATCGTCGGCGTCGAGCCGGCCTCCGGCTTCGGGGCCCGGGTCCGCGACGACGACCTGGAGGTGATCGGCTCAACGAAAGCTGATCGCATCAGGAGGAAGCGGGAGGCCTGGATCAAACGTGGGCCGCTCGTGACGTTCCTCGGAAGCGTCGTGTTGGGGGTCTCGATGGTCCACGGTGTCGACGTCGGCGGCGTAGTCGTGGGGGCGGCTGCCCTCGTGGCGGGTCTCGTCTTGATCGGCGCTGGGCCCACGGTCGAAGACGATTCCCCCCTCCGTGCGCTCCCCATTGCCGAGCGCTTGCTGGTCGGGCGGTTTGGCCGCCTGCTGTTTCGACTGGCCGGGCTCATGCTGCCGCATCCGGAGCCAGCCGCTGCCGCGAGCCAGCGGACCGAGGCCCTGCTCGCTTCCGCCGTGGACGACATCTTCGAGCGCCTGCCGAGCGCGGTTCGCCGACGGTTCGCGAATGTGCCCTCTGTGATCGGCGCCCTCGAAGCGGACGCGACGGCGTTGCGCAAGCGCGAGGGCGCGTTGAGCCGTGCCATCGCCGAGGCGGCTCCCGAGGCCGCGCCGCGGCACGCGCTGGCCGAGCGGCGGCGCCAGGCGGCCGGCGACCTCGAAGCTGCCCGGGAGCGGGTGCGCGAACGCCTCGAGGGGACGGTGGCCGCAATCGAGAACATCCGGCTCGACCTCCTGCGCCTGCATGCCGGTGTCGGCTCGCCCGACGACCTCACCGCCGATCTCGAGCAGGCGCGGGCGATTGGTGAAGCGGTGGATGCGGAACTGGCCGGTCGGCGCGAGGTTGAAGAGCTACTTGCGGACGACGTTGGTCCGTGAGTCTCTGAAATGATGCGACGTCTCGGTTGGGCTGGTCTCGTGGGTATCGCGCTCGCGGCAACGGCCAACGACGCGATCGGCCAGAGGAACCTCGTCCCGGTGCGGCGGAACGTGCTGGGCGTGAGCGCCGCCTTCATGCAGCCCACCGGTGAGTTCGAGCGGTTCGTCCAGTGGGGTGGCGGGCTCAACCTGAACTTCCTGGCCGGACTGCAACGGGGTGGCCCCCTGGGTCTCCGGGCGGAGGGCGCGATTCTCTGGTACGGGCACGAGCGCTACGACGTCTGGCTCGGGCCCCGGCTCCCCAACAGTTCCTTCACGGTCAACACGAGCAACTTCATCGCGACCGCGGGCGTCGGCCCGCAGCTGACGTTCGGCCAGGGCCCGGTTCGGCCCTACGGCTTTGGCCTGGCCGGTGTCTCCTACTTCGCGACGGAGTCCACGCTCGACGGTGAATCCGGGGAGACCTTCGAGCGCGAGACCAACTTCGATGACGCGCGCTTCGCGCTCAGCGCCGGTGGGGGGCTCCTGGTGCAGGTCGGCGGCCGCAGCCACCCCCTCTACCTGGACATTGGCGCGCACTGGACCCACAACGGTCGGACGACGTATCTGCGCGAGGGGAGCATCATCGAGTACCCCGACGGATCCATGACCATCGTGCCCATCCGCAGCGACGCCAACCACTGGACGTTCCGGTTGGGGGTGGCCCTGGGGATCTGAAGGGAGGCGCGAGGCCCCACAGGTGACAATCGCCGGATCGGGATCATCTTTCGGGGCATGAGACTCTCCCGTCTATACTCCGCCCGAGTCCTCACCGCCGCGATCGTCGCCGCGGCTGCCGTCCGCCCCGTACTGGCGCAGGATGCCGCCGCCCGGATTCGACGCCTCGAGGACTCCCTGCTCCCCCGCGTCGTCATCGTGGGGGAGTCGCGGCTCGCGAGCCTCGCGGATCGGATGGCGCATCATCGCGTGCCGGCGGTGAGCCTCGCCGTGATCGCCGGTCACCGGATCGAATGGGCGACGGCCTGGGGGATGGCGGACGTCGCGGCCGGCCGGGCCGCCGGCGCCGCCACGCTCTTTCAGGCCGCCTCGATCAGCAAGCCGGTGGCGGCGACCGCCGCGCTCACGCTGGTCCAGGAAGGCCGCCTCGATCTGGACGCCGACGTGAACGGGTATCTCACGTCGTGGCGGCTGCCGGACACGGCGGTGGCGCAGGGGGAAAAGGTGACGGTGCGCCGGCTGCTCACGCACACCGCCGGCCTCACGGTCCATGGATTCCCGGGATACGCGCGGACCGGGCAGGTGCCGACGGCGGTGGACGTGCTGGACGGCAAGGGCAACACGGACCCGGTGCGGGTGGCGATGAAGCCGGGCGCCATGTGGAGGTACTCCGGAGGTGGGTACACCGTCCTTCAGGTGCTGCTCGCCGACGTCACCGATACACCCTTCGATGTCCTGCTCCGGCAGCGGGTGCTCGGTCCCGTGGGCATGACCGCGAGCACCTACGAATCACCGCTGCCGCAGGGCCGCTGGGAAGAAGCCGCGACCGGCTACCGGGCCGACGGCGCGCCGGTCGAGGCCTCGTGGCACGTGTATCCCGAGCAGGCTGCCGCCGGGCTCTGGACCACGCCGTCGGATCTCGCGCGTTGGGGGCTTGCGATCCTCGCGGCGTATGACGGCGCCGAGGGAGGGGTCCTCATGCCCGAAACGGCGCGGCAGATGCTCACGCCGGGCCTGAACGGCTGGGGGCTCGGTCCCTCGCTCGATGCGCAGCGGCTGCGCTTCGGTCACGGGGGCGCGAACGAGGGATTCCGCTGCGTCCTCGTCGTGTTCTTCGACGGGCGCGGCGCCGCCATCATGACGAATTCCGACCGGGGCGCGGCCCTCGCGAGCGAGATCCTCGGCACGCTGGCCGTCGCCTACGACTGGCCAGACTACCGGCCCATCGAGAGGACCGTTGCGGCGGTGGACCTGTCCGGCTACCCGGCTCTCGCCGGCACCTACCGCGTCGAGGCGCGGGGGCTCGAGGCGGTGGTGTCCGTCGAGGAGGGGCGGCTGTACGTCAGCGGCACCGGCATTGGCCGGGCGGAGCTGTTGCCGGAGTCCGAGACGGTGTTCTTCAGCCGCGAGGATGGATCGCGGTTCACGTTCCTGCGCGAGAACGGCCGCGTCGTGGCGTTCACCGCCATGGGGCTCCGGGCGGAGAAGACGAACTAGCCGGTGACTGCTACACGTACCGGGCCGCGCCCATCAGAATCGTCGCGAGCGCGAGCAGGATGGCCACGGCCTTCCCGGCGGCGGCGGCACGGCGGCGCAGGCCCGCCACCTGGTGCACGAGGCCCTCGCGCGTCGTGAGGTCGGGTTCCGTTGCCGCGCCCGCCGCGAGCTGGCCGATACGCTTCATGGCGGGCCGCAACACCCCGACCCCGATGCCGAAGGCGACGATGGCCAGGATCCCGCCCATCCCGTACGCCATGCCCATGGGTGACCGGCTCCAGGCGGCGTTGAACCCGCCCGACGCGCGCCAGTAGAGCCACACCCCCGACAGGATGGTCAGCAGGGCCACGACCGGCATGACGTCCATGAACCGGCGGCGCTGCACGCTCGCCATCACCTTGGCGCCGTCGGGGCCCGCCTCGGCGAGCGCCGGCGCCAGGAAGAGCGCATTGAAGATGAGCGTGCCGGCCCAGAACGCGCCGAGCAGGATGTGGAGTACCCGGATGATGACGAAGCCGAGCGACATGGAGCCTCCTGGTGCGGCGGGCTAGGCGCCCGCCCCTTTACAGCTTCTGCAGCAGCGCCTGGAACCGCGGGTCCTCGCGGATCGCGTCGAGGTCGCTGTCGTGGAGCAGCCATTCCCTGTGGCCGAAGCCGTTGCCGATCGCTTTGTCGAGACAACCGATGGCGTCGTCGAGCATGCCGCCGAGCGAGTACACGCACGCAACGTTGTAGAGCACGCCCGGATCCGTGGGGTCGATGGCGTTTGCGCGCCGTGCCCAGTCGAGGGCGCGCTCCCGATCGCCGAGCTGGATGAGCGCGTTGGAACCCAAGCACAATGCGCGGGCGTCGTCGGGGTTCAGCTCGAGGTGGCGCTCGGCGACGTGCAGTCCCTGTCGCAAGGTGGCTTGCGCCTCGTCGTGATGTCCCAGGCTCCGCAGTGGCGTCTGCATCAGGAGCAGCGCCTGGTAGTCTTCGGGCCGCACCCGTGAGGCCGCCTCGTACTGCCGCACCGCGTCTTCGAGCCGTCCTTCCTGAAACAGGGCCCGTGCGTACAGGTAATGCGCCTCGTAGAGCTTGGGGTTCAGCCGGATGGCCGTCTCGAACTCCGGCTGGGCCTCCTGGTACTGGCGGTTCAACGCCAGGGCGAACCCGCGGGATGCGTGCGCCTCGGCAAGCTCGGGATCCAGCTCGAGCGCCTTGCGGCTCGCCGAATCGGCGCCATCCAGGTTCGCCTTGCTGCCGTCCCAGTACATGTAGAGGAACGCGCAGCAGTCGGCGAGCCCCGCGTGCGCCAGCGCGAACCGCGGATCGGTCTCGATGGCCCGCTCGAACATCCGGCGCGCCGACTGCATCCCCGTGCGGCGGAACTGGTGAAAGTACTGACGGCCGCGGAGGTAGTACTCGTAGGCGTGGACGTTCTCGGTCGGGGCCCGTTCAATGGCGCGCTTCTCGTCCTCGCTCAGCACCACCCGCAGCGCCTTGACGATGTTCTCGGCGATCTCGTCCTGAATGGCGAACACGTCTTCCAACTGCCGGTCGTACCGCTCCGACCAGAGCTGGTAGCCGTCGGCCACGTTGATGAGCTGGGCCGTGACCCGGAGTTTGTTCCCGGCCTTGCGCACGCTCCCTTCGAGCACGGTGGCGACCTTGAGCTTCCGGCCGACGCCGCCGATGTCCTCGCTCTTGCCCTTGAACGCGAACGACGACGTTCGCGCCGCCACCTGGAGCGCCTGGATCCTGCTCAGCGCGTTGATGATCTCCTCGGCGATGCCGTCGCTGAAGTACTCGTTCTCGGGGTCCGCGCTCATGTTGACGAACGGCAGGACGGCGATGGACTTGGCGGCGCTGGATCCCGATGGCATACCCGGTGGGGTGGAGGTTCCGGCCGGCCACGTGAGCGCGTGGGCCAGCTGTGACGCGGTGGCGAACCGGGACGTGGCCGGCTTCTCGAGGCAGCGGAACACGGCGCTCTCGAGCCAGTCGGGCACGTCCGCGCGCAGCTCGCGGATGGGCCGGGGCGGGTCCGTGAACAGTTTGGAGATGATGGCCTGGAGCGTGGGGCCGGTGAACGGCGCCGCCCCGGCCACCATCTCGTACAGCACGGCACCGAGCGAGTAGATGTCGCTCCGCCCGTCCAGCTCCGCCTCGCCGCCCGCCTGCTCGGGGCTCATGTAGGCGGGCGTCCCGATGGCCGTCCCGGTCTGCGTGAGGCTGTCGGCGGCGGCAACCGTCACGGCCTTGGCGATCCCGAAGTCGGTGACGACCGCCTCCCCCTCGTGCAGCATCACGTTCTCGGGCTTGATGTCCCGGTGGACGATCTGCTGGCGGTGCGCGTAGTCGAGCGCCGCGGCCACGCCGCGGGCAATCCGCACCGCCTCTTCGAGCGGGAGCTGCGGCTCCCGTTCCAGGCGCTGGCGCAGGGACTCGCCGGGCATGAACGGCATCACGTAGAACAGCAGATCGCCGGCCTGGCCCGAGTCGTACAGCGGCACGATGTGCGGGTGCTGGAGGCGGGCCGCGATCTGGATCTCCCGGAGAAACCGGTCGGGTCCGAGCGCGGTGGCAAGCTGCGGGTGCAGCACCTTGAGCGCCACGGGCCGGCCGTGGCGCCGGTCCTGCGCCAGGAAGACGGTAGCCATGCCGCCGCGGCCGACCTCCCGCTCGATCGTGTAGCGGTCGGCGACGGACTGCCGGAGTTGATGAAGGAGATCGGTCATCGGCGGCGGGGAAGATACGCCGGGTGGGGCCGGTCCGCGAGGGCAAACAGGACGCGGCCCGCTTCATCGGGAGTGCACGGGCGACGAAGCACGTGTTCTCGGCGGCGCGACACCGGGCCGGCTGCTCGTGGAAGGAGTTGGCGGGATCGGCAAAGGTCGAGGGCCGGTAGCCGCCCGGCTCGGCTTCGTGGAAGTGTTGGTGGAACACGATGTGCGCGCCCTGGCGGGCGGCCCACCGCACCGTTTCCGGATAGCGCCAATCCTCGTGGCAGATGGCGGTGCCGAAGATCAACGGACCGCATTGGAACACGCGCCTCCCGGAGCCGGGCGCGTTTGAGGCTGCGGAAATCGTCCCGGGCCCAGCACTCCAGCGCCACGTGGACCCGGGATCAGTGCAGAATCAGGACGGCCGCCCAGGTGCGGCGGTCAGGAGCGGACTGTCCGCGCAGACGGCGACGGCACCCGTCTCACCGCCGTGACCGCCTCCCGATGATGCGGTAGCTTGGAATGGCTCTTCTCCCGTGGACGGTGACATGGCGCTCACGCTCTCTTCATCCGCCTTCGAGCCCAACGGCCCGATTCCCCGGGACTACACCTGTGACGGGAAGGACCTCTCGCCGCCACTCGCGTGGCACGGCGTACCCGAGGGCGCCGGGAGTCTGGTGCTCGTGGTGGACGATCCGGACGCCCCGGACCCGAAGGCGCCGACGATGACCTGGGTGCACTGGGTGTTGTACGACATCCCGCCCTCGGCGACCGCACTGTCGGCGGGCGTCGCGACGCGCGACCTACCACGCGGCACGCGGGAAGGTGTCAACGACTGGAAGCGGACGGGGTACGGCGGGCCGTGCCCACCGCGCGGCCGGCACCGGTACTTCCACAAGCTCTACGCGCTCGACACGAGGCTCGGCGACCGCGGGCCGCTCACCAAGGCGCGCCTGGAGGCGGCCATGGCCGGCCACGTGCTGGCCCAGGCCGAGCTGATCGGAACTTATCAGCGCGGCGGGTAGCGGATGGGGTCCAGCGTCGCGCATGCGCGGCTAGTTCGACCTGTACCCCGCCCACCCCGTGCGCTGGGCGTCGTGGCGCCACATGGGCCAGGGTGAGTCGGGCTCGGGTGGGGCGCTCCCCCAGAAGGCGCAGAGATGGGTGCTGGTCCACGTGTAGATGGTGCCGTCGGGGGCGATGGCCGGCGCGCCGGTGAACGGCTGGGGCGCGCCCGCGCTGTCCACCACGTGCTTCCAGAGCGTGCGGCCTGCCGTGTCCACCGCCCAGAAGGCATCAATCCCCGCGGCATAGAGGATGCCCCCCGCGGCCAGCGCCACCCCGCCAAGTGCCGGCCAGCGGGGCTGCACGTCGAACCGCTTCCAGCGCTCCGTACCCTCGGCGGTCAGCGCCCACAGGCCGTGGCGCCGATTCTGCACGTACAGGCTCCCGTCCGGGCCGACCGCCGGTTCGGTCATCCCGTTGCCCGTATCCTCGGTGAGCCAGCGCAGCGGCCCGGCGCTGTCGTAGCTGGCCAGCCGCCCCTGCGTGGGGAGGTAGTACCGGTCGCCCACGGGCACCGTCCCGCGGCCGAACACCCGCTTGTCCAGCCCTGTGTCCGGATCGACGAAGAACCGGTGTCGCTGGCCGTCGGCCGCGCCGAACACGAACAGCGTGTCGTCGGTCAGCTTGGCGAGCACCTGGTCCTGGGCGGTGAGCGTGGGCGGCACGAGCCAGTCGCTGAACGGTGCTTCCCGCGCCTGCCAGACCAACGCCCGGTCCCCAGCCCGGAACACCGCCAAGCGCACGCCGTGGGCGGACACGAGATAGTCCGTGCTGGCCGCGCCGCCCTTGAGGCCGCTCGATCTCGCCTCGGTCAGGGAGTCCCACAGGAGGCTGCCATCGAGGCCCACGAGGTGGAGCCGCCGATCCGCGACCCACAGCCGTTCCTCGACCGGCGTGACCACCACGTAACTGTCGTAGACCTGCGGCAGGTCGCGGGTCCAGCGAACCGCCCCGTCGGGCGCCAGCGCCGCCAGCACGGCTGGCCGGTCCGGGGTGGTGCCTGTGGCGAGCAGCACGTACACCGTCCCGTCCCGCCCAAGGGATGGCCCGCCCAGGTGCTGCAGGCTCCCCCAAACCTGCGTGGCGGCCCAGGTCCACTTGACCGTGCCCGGGGGCACGATCCGCACCGCTACCGAATCGGCCAGCTCCGGCGTGGCCAGCGTGGCCCGCACGTGGAGCCGACCCACCCACGGCCCGCCCACGAACGCCCCGTCGGGTCCGATCCGGCCCCGCAGGGTATCGCTCACGCTCCACGCCACGGCCTCCGTGGCCACCACCCGGCCCTCCCGGTCCTCGGCCTGCGCCGCGAACGTGAGCCGGCTGTTGGGGGCCGTGAGCGTGTCCGAGGCCGTGACCACGAGCCGCACCGGGCCCGCCGGCGGCTCCACGGGGGGCTCCTGCCCACACCCCCCGGCCAGGAGTCCACCCGCCGCCAGGAGCCACCCCCCGCGGCGTCCCGTCATTCCGTGCGCGCCTCCACCACGCAGTACGCGATCCGGCTCACGGTTTCCATGATCGTCCGCAGCCACGCCTGCCGGCCGGGATCGCCCACCGGCGGCCGCGCGCTGCACGTCCCGTCCGCCAGCAGCACGCCCACCTGCTCCCCGGCCCGCAGCGGCTCCGCCATCGTGCCCTGATCCCAGGTCTCC
>DASWHL010000104.1:0-70035 GCA_036398175.1 Gemmatimonadales bacterium | reverse complement strand
CCTCCCGTTCCGGGACGTCCCGGAACGACAGGGGCGGGCGGGCGCGTGACGTCCGCCGTAGTGGCCAGGGTCCTCATGAATGGAATACCGCGAATGATCACAGCGGTAAGATACGACGAGACAGGGAGTTAGGTCAACTGGGAAAGCCAATGGCCGACAGCCGACGGCCGATGGGCACCGGGAGCATTCGGCAATCGGCTCTCGGCTATCGGCTATCGCAGCACGTCGCCGACGAGCTGCCGGGCAATCACCATGCGCTGGATCTCGCTCGTCCCCTCGCCGATCTCGCACACCTTGGCGTCGCGCATCATGCGCTCGACGGGGTAATCGGCGGTGTAGCCGTACCCGCCGTGGAGCTGCACGGCCTTGGTGGTGGCGCGCATGCAGGCCTCGGAGGCGTAGAGCTTGGCCATGGCCGCCTCCTGCTTGTGCGGCTTGCCCTGCCCGTAGAGCCAGGCGGCGTGGTACACCAGGTGCCGGGCGGCCTGAATCTCCGTGGCCATGTCGGCCAGCTGGAAGTGCACGCCCTGGAACGACGCGATGGGCTTCTCGAACTGCTTCCGGGTGGATGTGTACGCGACGCTCTCGTCCAGCGCCCCCTGGGCCACGCCCAGCGCGAGCGCGCCCACGCCGATCCGGCCCGAGTCGAGCGTCTTGAGGAAGTTGACGAAGCCCTTTCCGGGCTCGCCCAGCATGTTCTCCTTGGGGACGATCGCGTCCTCGAAGATCAACTCGCGGGTATCCGACGCCCGCCACCCCATCTTGTCTTCCTTCTTGCCGGCCCGCACGCCCGGCGTCTTGGGCAGGTCGGGTGCGTGCCCGATCCCCACCCGCGCGGTCTCCGCGAGGTCCACCGTGTCCTTGGTGACGATGAACGACGTGATCCCGTGGTTCCGCATTTTCGGCTTGGGATCGGTGCGCGCCGTCACGACGAAGATCTCCCCCACGCCGGCGTGGGTGATGAAGATCTTGGATCCCCGGAGGACGTAGTGATCCCCCTTGTCCTCGGCCATGGTCTTGGTGCCGCCGGCGTCCGAGCCCGCTTCGGTTTCCGTGAGCCCGAACCCGCCGAGCACCGTTCCCTTGGCCAGCAGCGGCACGTACCGCCGCTGCTGTTCCTCGGTGCCGAAGTGGACGATGGGCGACGTGCCGAGCGTGGTGTGGGCCGAGACCGTGATGCCGTGGCTCGCGTCCACCCGCGACAGCTCCTCCACCAGGATGATGTACGAGAGGTAGTCCATCCCGGCGCCGCCCAACTCGGGGTCCCATGTGGCGCCGAGGAATCCCAGCTCGGCCATCTGCTTCACGTTGTCCCAGGGGAAGCGTTGCTCCCGGTCCAGCTCCCGGGCCACCGGTCGGATCTCGCGCTCGGCAAAATCGCGGACGATCTCACGCAGCTGATGGTGCTCGTCGGTGAGGAAAGGAGAGTCTATCATGGAGGGAAGATACTTGACGGGATTGCCGATAGCCGAGGGCCGAATGCCGAGCGCAACACGTGCTTATCGGCTGTCGGCCATCGGCTATCGGTTTATCGCTCCGACACCGGCGGCCCGAGAATCTCGGACCACACCATGGCGCGGCGCACGTCGGCAATGCCGAATACGCGAGGAGCGGGCTTCGTCGGGACGGGATCCGGCTGGCGATCGTAGAGCGCATGGAACCGCTTGTGGGACGCTCCGCCGGCCTCCTCGAGCGTCTCGAGTGATTCCGCGGCCCGTGTGCTGCCCGCGCTCCAGCGGGCCGTGCCCGTCTCGGACGCGCGTTCCAGCCCTTCTTCCCAGGCGCCGGCCCCCTCCCGGAGGTCCAGGGATTCCAGGCTTTGGGCTTCATCGGGATCGGGCATGTCCCGCATGGGGCTCGGCACGGAGGCCGGCGTCGGCTCGCTCACGGGCCGCCCGGTGAGCAGACCCTCCAGTTCCCGGAGCAACCGGTCCTGGTCCGGCGCGCGCTGGTGCGTGACGGTGGGTTGGGGCCGCGGAACCGGAACCCCGCGCGCCGCCGGCTGGCCGCCTGGCGCGCGGGTTTGCGGGCGCGGCCGGGCCGGTGGCGTGCCCTGCCGGGAGCGCTTCTTCCGACCCCCCAGCAGGCCGAACAGAATGAACACCGCGACGAAGAGGATCTCGAAGAGGTCGCCGCTCATCGCGTCAGGTCCCCTGTTTCCCCTCGCCCGGGCCGCCCTTGGCGATGGACTGCCGCATGGCCGTGTCGCTCTCGACGTTGCGGTACCGCATGTAGTCCATGATGCCCAGCTGGCCGTTCCGGAACGCCTCGGCAAGCGCGAGCGGGACCTGGGCCTCCGCCTCGACCACCTTGGCGCGCATTTCCTGCGTCTTGGCCACCATCTCGCCTTCGAGCGCCACCGCCGCCGCACGCCGCTCTTCCGCCTTGGCCTGCGCGATCCGCTTGTCCGCCTCGGCCTGATCGGTCTGCAGCTCGGCCCCGATGTTCTTGCCCACGTCCACGTCGGCGATGTCAATGGAGAGAATCTCGAACGCCGTCCCGCTGTCGAGGCCCTTGGCAAGCACGGTCTTGGAGATGTTATCCGGGTTTTCCAGAACCTTCTTGTGCGACTCGGACGACCCGATAGTGGAGACGATGCCCTCTCCCACGCGCGCGAGGATGGTCTCCTCGCCGGCGCCGCCTACGAGGCGGTTGATGTTGGCCCGGACCGTCACCCGCGCGATGGCAATGAGCTGGATGCCGTCCTTGGCCATGGCCGCGACCTTGGGCGTCTGGATCACCTTGGGGTTCACGGAGACCTGCACCGCCTCGAGCACGTCGCGGCCGGCCAGGTCAATCGCCGTGGCTTTCTTGAAGTCGAGCGCGATGCCCGCCTTGTCGGCGGCGATGAGCGCGTTCACCACCCGGTCCACGTTGCCGCCGGCCAGGTAGTGCGCTTCGAGCATGTCCGTGTTCAGGGTGATCCCCGCCTTGCTGGCTTTCACGAGCGGCCGGACGACCGCGGCCGGGCTCACCTTCCGGAGCCGCATCCCCACGAGGTTCGTGAGCCCGACCCGGACCCCGGCGGCGAGCGCCTCGATCCAGAGCCCGACCGGAATGAAGTACCAGAACAGGCTGAAGACAAAGAGCCCGCCGATGAGGGCAATGACTACCAGAAACGGTCCGAGTTGCGAGAAATCCATGACAGGTTGCTCCTGTGGTCCCGGCGGAAGCGGGCGTCAGGAGGTCTGGTCGAGCGATTTCACGACCAGCCGATAGCCTTCCGACCGCAAGATCCGGACGTGGGTGCCGCGTTGGACATAATCTCCCTCGGTGACGACGTCCAGCCGTTCGTCACCGAGTTGCACGGTACCGCCGGGATGCAGGTCCGTGAGGGCCACGCCCACCAGCCCGAGCAGATCGTCCCGGAAGTCGCCGGAAACATAGCCCTCGGTGGCCGCACTGGCGGTCCGGAGAAAGATGCCGCGCCAGCGGTCGCTCGTAGGCAGGTTGCGCACCACCAGGTAGATCGTCGCGCCAACGATGCCGATCGAGGTGGCCAGGATGCCGGAGGCACGCGCGACGTCCGCCCACGTGGGGAGACTGCCGAGCAGCGCCAGGAAGACCGCCGTGCCGATGCAGGCGATGCTGATGACCCCCGCGATCCCGAAGCCCGGGACCACGAACACCTCGATGCCGAGCGCAATGAGGCCGGCCCCGAGGAGGATCACTTCCTCCCAGCCCGCGAGCCCGATGATCAGGTGGCTGCCGAAGAAGGCCCCCAGCGAGGCCAGGCCCACGATGCCGGCGAGCCCAAACGATGGCGTCTTGATCTCGATCACGAGGCCAAGCACGCCGAGCGAGAGCAGAATGGGTGCGACGAGCGGGTGCGAGAGAAAGCGGACCAGCCCCTCTGCCCAGTTGGGCTGGGGCCGCACGATCTCGGCGCCCGCGATGCCGAGCCGTCCGAGGATGTCGTCGAAGCCGGTGACCTCGATGCCGTAGCCCACACGCTCGGCTTCGCGGGCGGTGAGCGTGAGGAGCTTGCCTTCCTCGACCACGCCTGCGATGGCGATCGTCTCGTCCACCATGGCTTCGCCGATCCGGGGGTCGAGCCCGCGGCGTTCCGCCAGCGCCCGGAACTGGGCCCGCATGACGCTCTGGGCCTTTTCGGACACCTTGCTGCCCTCGGCATCCACGACCGTCGAGGCCCCGATCGTGGCGTCGGCGATCATGAAGACGGAATCCGTGGAGATCGAGATCAGCGCGCCGGCCGAAATGGCCCGGGGATCCACGAAGGCGTAGACCGGCACCGTGGCGGCACTGATGGCGTCAATGATCGCGAGGGCCGCGTCCACCCTGCCACCCAGCGTATTGACGTCCAGGATGACGGCGCGCGCCCCGGCGGCCTGGGCTTCCGCAATGGCCCGCTTGATGAACGGCGCGATGCCCAGCTCGATGGTGCCGGTGACCGGCACTCGATAAACCACAGGCCCCTGCCCCGCCGCGGGCGCGGCACACACGGCAAGGGCGGCAATGAAGAGCAGGCGACGCACGGCACCCCCCGTCAACGGCACGCCTCTAACCTAGATACAGAGTGACGAACACGGAATGGCGACTTCAGCCGCCTTCGCCCGCCGAGGGCCCCGGCTTCCAGGCCACGCCCTTCAGCCAGCTCCGCGCCCGGACGGTTTCCTGCCGGATCTTCCAAAGATACAGTGCGATCGTGAAGAGCAGGAACGTCTCGGCGAAGGCGAGCAGGCGCCCAGCCCCGAAAGGATACCACACGTCCAGCAGGATTGAATGTCCCACAGGGAATGGAGAAGGGCCGGGCGGCAACCTGGTCATTCTGCGTTCCGTGTTTCCTGTTCAATACTCGGCACGCCGCACCGGTCACATCCGCTGCACCGCACGCCCGTCTCGCCGAGGTACGCGAGGAGGGTCCGGCGCCGGCAGCGGCGGCGATGCACGTAGTCCCGCATCGTTGCCAGGCCCGCTTGGACGGCGGGCCCCTCCCCGGCCAGGCGGCGCATCAGCACCAGGTCGCGTTTGGTCCACAGCATCACGCAGCGGGCCGGGGCGCCGTCCCGGCCCGCGCGGCCCGCCTCCTGGTAGTAGGACTCGGGGCGGGACGGAATGCCCAGGTGCAACACCAGCCGCACGTCGGGCTTGTCAATCCCCATCCCGAAGGCGTTGGTGGCCGCCATCACCCGGATGGACCCATCGAGGAACCGCGTCAGCAGGGCCCGCCGCGCGCCGCCGGGCAGGGCGCCGTGGTACGGCGCCGCCGCGACGCCCTTGCGCCGGAGCCACACCGCCACGCCGTCCGCGCGGTTCCGGGTGGGCACGTAGCAGATGGCCGTCGCGGGACACCGTTGGACGAGCGCCAGGGCCCGGGTGAGCCGTTCCTGTTCGTCCGCGCACTCCCGCGCCTCGAAGCGGAGGTTGGGACGGTCGAACGACGCCAACACGCGCACCGGGTTCCGGAGTCCCAGGATCTGCACGATGTCCGCGCGCGTAGCGGGGGTGGCCGTCGCGGTCACCGCCAGGGTCGGGGGCTCGCTCAGCGCCAGGCGATGCCGGCCGATCTCGCGGTAGTGCGGGCGGAAGTCGTGCCCCCATTCCGAGATGCAGTGCGCTTCGTCCACCGCGAGCAGGGAGCACGGGAGCCGCTGCTCCCGCACCAGGGACGGCAGGCGCTCGGGCGCCACGTAGAGCAGGGTGAGCCGCCCGGCGTGCAGGCGCTCGCGCACGGCGGCACGTGCCTCCGGCTTCTGCGTGCTGCTGAGGTACGCGCCCGCCACGCCCCGCCGCGTGAGGGCCGCCACCTGATCCTGCATGAGCGAGATCAGCGGGGATACGACCAGCGTGAGGCCACCCCGGATCAGCGCCGGGAGCTGAAAGCAGATGGACTTCCCACCCCCGGTAGGGAGCATGGCCAGGCAGTCCCGGCCCGTGAGGGCGGCGAGCACCACGCGGCGCTGGGCGTAGCGCAGGTGCGCGTAGCCCCAGTGTTGCTCGAGCACGTGCTCGGCGGTGTCCAGCAGGCCGGCGGGCGGGGACATGCCCCAAGATGGCGTCGAGCGCCCGTCGGGACGGCGCCAATTCTTCGCACTGGTGATCCTGCGGACGCCAGAGCCCGGCGGGGGCCGCCGGCTAGCGCTCGAGGAAGGCCTGCACGGCGGCGCGGAAATCGGGCGTGGCCCGCGCGAGCGCGTTGACGTCGGCCCCCAGCCGAATCCCGTTGGCAAAGCTCCGCCCGTCGAGCTCGTACAGCTGCCGTTTGATGAGGGCCAGCGCGGTGGGGCTCTGCGCGGCAAGCGTCGCGGTTACGTGACCGGCGTCGGACTCGAAGGTCTCCGGGGCCAGCACGCGCGACACCAGGCCGAGCGCCCGTGCTTCGTCCGCCGAGAGGATCCGGCCCGTGGCCACGAGGTCGAACGCGGCCTTCTCTCCCACCGCGCGGCGCAGCATGGCCATGACCATGGCCGGGACGAATCCGCGCCGCACTTCCGGGTAGCCGAGCTGCGCGTCAGCCCGGGCCAGCACGAGGTCACACGCGGTCGCGAGTCCGCACCCACCGGCCAGCGCGCGCCCGTGCACCACGGCCACGACCGGCTTGGGCAGCTCGCGCATCCGGATGAACACG
This sequence comes from Gemmatimonadales bacterium, assembly GCA_036398175.1. Classification (GTDB taxonomy): domain Bacteria; phylum Gemmatimonadota; class Gemmatimonadetes; order Gemmatimonadales; family GWC2-71-9; genus JAOTWJ01. The sequence goes on along the minus strand of DASWHL010000104.1, from coordinate 63,446 downwards.
TCGCCCAGCCGCTGCGCCTGGGCACGGTTCTCCTCGGCCGGCCGATCCGCCGACGCCAGCAGCTCCGCCAGGTCCGCCCCGGCGCAGAAGTCCGTACCGGCGCCGCGCACGGCCACGACGCGGACCGCGGCGTCCAGCTGCGCCCGCTCGAGGGCCGCGTGCAGGGCCTCGATCATGAGTGTGTCAATGGCGTTCCGCTTGTCGGGACGGTTCAGCGTCAGCGTGAGCACGCGGTCCGCGAGCGCCACCAGCAGGCGGTCGTCAGACATCGAGGTCCCCCGGCACCGGGATCTCCATGCGGAGCAGCGCCGTGGAGAACACCTTCCCCTGCGCGTCCGTCTTGAGCGACAGCGTGCCGCCGCCGCCCAGCGCGCCGTGCAGCAGGAAGTTGAGCGCGCGGAGGTTGGGCAGCGCGAACCGCTCGACGCCGCCGGTCAGCATGCCCGTGAAGTGCGCGGCCACCCGGGCCGCCGTCACCTCGCGCGCGAGCACCGGATAGAACGCGGGCCGGAGCGCGATCAACCCCACGTTGGCCGTGTCGCCCTTGTCGCCGCTCCGCGCGTGGGCGAGGTAGCGGAGTTGAACGGTCCGGCGGGCCGGCCGGCGGGCTTTCGTCCCCACTACCCGATCCCTCCCCCGTCCATCCCGTCGCTACGCATCCAGCACCTCGACCCGCGGCGTGATCTCCGACTTCCGGATCAGCGCCGGCCAGTATGCCACGATTTCTTCGACCTTGGGTCGCCCACCCGCGAACCCCGTGACGCTCGGTGGCCCGTTGAGAATCAACGGCGCGATCTCCCGCGTGAACCGCTCCACCGGCGCGCGGTCCGGCGCCCGCACGCCGATCCGGAGCTGCACCTCCGGCGCGTCGGGATCCGGCGGGCCGGCGAGCGGTCCGTGGGTCGCGTCCGCGCCCACGTACTCCGTCAGGATCTCCTCGAACACGAGCCCGAGCCGCGCCAGCCGCTCCCGGAGAATCCGGTCGGCCGCCCGCGCCTTCTTGTGCGCGTCCGGCCAGGCGTACACCAGCGTGCCGACGGCCTTGTACCCGTAGAAGTAGGCGATCGAGACCTTGAGGAACTCGGTGGCGGGCCCTCCGCGCACCCCGGTAACCCGCACGCGGTCGGGTCCCGCCTGCGCGAGGTGGATCGTCGTGAAGTCGGCGACGACGTCCGGCGTGATGTAATGCCGCGGATCGCCCATCTCGTACACCAGCTGCTCGGTGATCGAGGGAACCGAGATGCGGCCGCCCGTGCCCGCGTGCTTGGTGATCGCGAACGTGCCGTCGCTGCGGGCATCCACGATCGGGTATCCCGGATCCTCCAGGTGCGGGATCCGCTCCCAGTCCACGAGGCAGTTCCCGCCCGAGCACTGGGCGCCGCATTCGATGATGTGGCCCGCCACCGTCCCTGCCGCGAGCCGGTCCCAGTCGTCGGCCGCCCAGCCGAACTCGTGCATCATGGGTCCCAGCGTGAGCCCGGTGTCCGTCACCCGCCCGGTGATGACGACGTTGGCGCTCTGCCGCAGCGCCTCGACGATGCTGGCGGCACCGAGGTACGCGTTGGCGGAGAGCACGCTGCCGCGGACCGTGCTGAGCGGGGCGCCCGTGTCCATGTTCGCCAGCGCGTGCCCCCCGGCGATCAGCGCGTCCAGCCGCTCTAGGATGTCGTCGCCGGTCACGATGCCCACGCGCACCCGCCCACCGAGCCCGTGCTTCCGGGCCACCGCGATCACCGCGTCGGCGCACGCGCGCGGATTCACGCCGCCCGCGTTAGCCGTGATCCGGATGCCCCGCTCGACCACCGTGGGCAGGATCCGTTCCATGAGGGGCACGAAATCGGTGGCGTAGCCCCGCGACGGGTCGCGGGAGCGCTGCTTCTGCATGATGGACATCGTGACCTCGGCCAGATAGTCCATCATCAGGTAGTCAATGGGGCCGCCCTCCACCTGCCGGACCGGCGCCTCGAGCCAGTCGCCCCAGAACCCCTGGCCCGACGCGATGCGGACCGTCCGTCCCGCGGACGTCACCGCGTGGCCGCCGGATGGGGAATCAGCGTCCGGATCACCGACGGCGCGTTCCCGTCCGAGGTGACCCGCACTTCCGTCAGCACCTCGAGCCCGGCGGGGAGCCAGGTCAGGGAGTCAGCCGTCCAGGGCAGCAGGATGCTGGCGCCGGCGCCCAGCCGGAGGGGCAACGTCGCAGTTGGCGCGAGGGCGGTGCCCGACCCCGGCAGGAACGCGACCGTCACCTCCGCCTCCCAGACCGTCTCCGCATCCGGCCGCGCGAACCCCGGCATGATCTCGAGGTCGACGACGGGCAGCGTCGCCGGATCCACGGCAACCTGCTGCCGCCCCACCGCGTAGTTGAGCGGCCCTTCGGCCACGAGGTAGCCGCTCGTATCCCAGACGGAGACGCCCACGTCGGTCACCTGCGGCCAGACGGCTCGCGCAAAGGCGACCTCGATCCGCAGCGTGCGGGCCCACTCGGGCACGGCCAGCCGCTCCCGCGCCGCCACGGACGGCCCCCCGTGCATCCGGAACCGTTTGCCCCCGCCGAGCGCCCGCACCGTGGCGGAGCCGGCGAGCGACGCCTGGGAGCGGTTGGTCACGTGGATACCGTCAGCGCCGCGAACCCCGAGGCCCACCGGCCCCAACGCGGCGCTGAACGCCACGGTCGCGCCGCGCGTCGGGGTTGCCACCAGCACCGCCTCGTAGACGCCCGGGACCAGGTCCTCGGCCCGAACGTGGAGCGCGCCGCTGGCCGGCAGCTCGCCGCCGATCTCGAGGGCCGCCTCCTCGCGCTGCGGCTGTCCCGTGGGCTCGAACAGGTAGAGGCTCGCCGCCTGCTCCTTGTCGGCCACGGCAACGCGCACCGTGAGCCCGCCCGCGCCCTCCGGCACGGCAAAGAAGAACCGGGCGCTCCGTCCCTTTGCCACGTACTCGCGGAGCTTGAGCGGCCGTTCCAGCGTGTACGGCACGACGATCGCCGACGTGAGACCAAACGCGGCGCCGCTCAACGTGTCCGACGCGGGACGGGCCCACGCGGTTCCCACGTACAGCCCCGGCGCCTGCAAGGCGCGGCGATCGTAGACGACGGGCACGGTGGCCGGTGCGCCCGCGAAGTCAACGGCCCGGGGCGCCCGGAGCCACGGCGCGTCCGGGCGGAGCAGCAGCCGCGCGAACGGCTGGCCGCCTTCCGAGGTGATCGTGAACCGCTGGAGCGTATCCGCCGGGTTCAATCCGTCGCGCCGATACGCGGCACTGAACCCGCGGTTGGTCCCGTCCGGCGCGCTTCGCACGGTGAACCGGCCCGCCCGATGCCCCGCGCGCAGCCAGCGCCAGGCGGCCTCGACGTTCGGCACGCCGGCGCCCGCGTCGAGCGTGGTGGCGCCGGGAATGGGGGTCGCCGTACTGCGCAGGGCCGCGGCAATGGCGGCGGCGTCGGCGGTGGCTCCCTCCGCGCGCAGCGCGGAGAGCAGCAGCGCGGCCACGCCGGCCAGCTGTGGCGCAGCCATGCTGGTCCCGCCCGACACCTCCTCGCCCGTCTGCCACGCGGGAACGTTGGAGAACGCGACCCCCGGCACGCAGACGTCCGGCTTCTGGAACACGCCTCCGCGCGCGCTCCACCACCCCAGCACGTCCTCCGCGGCCGGCCCCGACTCGGTCGGCGCCTGCGCAAAGGCGCCGGGGAAGAGCGCGCACGCGGACAGCGCGAACGCGGCCGAACCCGGGAAGCCCACGGTGGAGAGTCCGGGACCGTCGTTCCCGGCGCTGATGACCACCACGACTCCGGGGTGCGCCAACGCGAACGCGTCAATGATCGAGTCAATGACCGGGCGTCCCCGCCCGTCATCGTTGCCGATCCCGAAGCTCAGGTTCACGACCAGCGGCTGCTGCCGGCGCTCCGCGAACGCGGCCGCGTACTCCATCGCGCGCACCATGGACCCGGTCACGGAGATGCCGCCGCGGGCATCGTTGGCGATCTTGAGGCCCAGCAGCTGGGCTCCGGGCGCGATCCCGTCGAACCCCTCGACGCCGAACAGGTTGTGCCCCGCCGCGATTCCCGCCACGTGCGTGCCGTGGCCCGACGTATCGAAGAACAGATCGAGTCGCGGCGCGTCGCCGGTGTCGGTGAAGTTGGCCGCCAGCGTGACCGGGCCGAACGAGAACGTGTCACCGGCCTGGGCGAAGTCCCGCACCGGGGTTTCCCCCACCAGGGAGCCGTCTCCGTCGGTGTCCGCCAGGAGGAACCACCCGTCGCTGGCGCGGGCCACCACGATGGGGAGCGCGTCGTCGCGGTCGCCGTCGCCGTTCACGTCCGCGGCCGGCAGGGCGCCCAGCGCGCGCTCCACGAGTACCCCGCCGTACACGGTCCCCGTGGTGAGCGCCCGGACGCGGCTCGCCCCCTCGAGGGGCCGGCCCGCGATCAGGAAGACGTCGCGCGTGGGCGTGACCGGCGTCAGCCGGACCCGGCCTTCCCCCGCGAAGTCCCGCAGGTCCGCGAGCTTGGGCAGGCCGGCCGTGGTCGTCCGGAGGCCGGGGAGCCCGGCGTCAATGCCGCTGTCGAGGATGGCGATCAGGATGCCCCGGCCGTCGTGCGTGGGGTGCGCCGCGACGAACTGCTCCGCGCCCACGGTCCGCCGCGGCAGCAGCCCCAGCAGGTGCGCGGCCTGCGGTGGCAGCAGGGGTTGTGGCGGTTCGGCGCCGGCCACCGCGGTGCGGTCCGCGCGCACCTCGGCGGGATTCAGGTGTGGGGCGACCTCGGTGGGACCGCGCGCGGCGCAGGCGGCTGTCAGCACCGCCGCCGCCAGGCTCGGGCCGGCCGCGCGGCGGCGCCCGACGATCACGGCTGACGCTCCGGCAGGACGAACGCGCCGAGGTGCGGGCCGTCGTAGTTGGTCACGACGCGGCAGGCAAAGGCCAGCATCGCGCGGGTCTCCTCGGGCGCCACGATGGCGTCCACGAAGCCGCGGGCGCCCGCGTACGTGGCGTCGAGCTGGTGCTCGTAATCCGCCCGCATCTGCTCGACCTGATCGGCCACCGCGGCGTCGGCCACACGGCCCCCGAACACGGCCTGCACGGCCGACTCGCCTTCCATCACGCCCATCCGCCCGGTGGGCCACGACAGGATGAGGTCGGGATCGAACCCCTGGCCGGCCATGGCGTAGTAGCCCGCGCCCGACGCGTGGTTGACTGTGAGCACGAGCTTCGGGACCACCGCGGTGGCCATGGCCTCCACGAACTGCGCCCCGGCCCGGATGATGCCGGAGTGCTCCGCCTCGGGCCCCACCATGAAGCCGCTCACGTCCTGCACGAACAGGATCGGGATCCGCTCCCGGCTCGCGGTCTCGATGAAGTAGGCGACCTTCTCGGCGCTCGCCGTGTAGACGATGCCGCCGAACCGCGGGCGCTCGCCCTCGCGCCCCTTGATGATGCCGCGCTGATTCGCGATGACCGCCACCGGCCATCCCTCGATGGCGCCGTGGCCACACAGCATCTCGGCCCCGATGTCGGGCTGGAACTCGTCGAGCCGGCCGTCGTCCAGCAGGCAGTCGAGCACGGCGCGCATGTCGTACGCCATCCGGTGATCGTGTGGCAGGATGTCGTACAACGCTTCCGGGTCCCGCCCCGGCGCCCGATCCGGCTCCCCGCGCCGCGGGAAGCGCTCGCGCGTGGGGACGGGGAGCCGGGCCACGTACTCCCGGATCCGGTCGAGACAGTCCGCGTCGTCCGTGGCGCGGTAGTGTGCCACCGCGCTCACCGCCGTGTGGGTGACCGCCCCGCCCAGCAGCTCGCCGTCCACCGTCTGGCCGGTGGCCCCCTTGACGAGATTCGGTCCACCCAGCCCCATGAACGACGTGCCTTCGACCATGTAGATCACGTCGGACAGGGCCGGCAGATAGGCCCCGCCCGCCACGCACGGACCCATCACGGCCGAAATCTGCGGCACGTGGAGATAACGCCGCATGATCGAGTTGTAGTAGAAGATCCGGGCCGCGCCGTACTGTCCGGGGAACACCCCCCCCTGGTACGGGAGGTTCACGCCGGCGGAGTCCACGAGATAGATGATGGGGATGCGCTGGCGCATCGCGGCTTCCTGCGCCCGCAGGATCTTCCTGATGGTCTCCGGCCACCACGACCCGGCTTTCACCGTGGCGTCGTTGGCGACCACGACCACCTCCCGCCCACTCACCTCCGCGATGCCGGTCACGACGCCGGCGCCCGGCGCCTGGCCGTCGTACTGGTCGTGGGCCACGAGCAACCCCAGCTCGAGCCAGGGCGAGCCGGCATCGCGCAACCGATGCACGCGCTCGCGCGCCGTCAGCTTGCCCTGATCGTGCTGTTTGCGGATGCGCTCCGGGCCGCCGCCCTGCTCGATCCGGGCCGCGAGCGCACGATACGCCTCCGTGAGCTCGCGCAGCCGGCTCACCCGTTCCGTGGCGGTCACGCCTGCCGCTGCGCGACGGCGGTGGTGAGGTATTCCACGATTTCCGACGACGGGGTCCCGGGACCGAACAGCCGCGCGATCCCCTCCCGCTCGAGGGCCGCCACATCCTCCTGCGGGATGATGCCGCCGCCGATCAGCAGCACGTCGTCCCGCCCGGCTGCCTCGAGCAGCGCCCGGACGCGCGGGAAGAGCGTCATGTGGGCGCCGGACAGGATGGACAGGCCCACGACGTCCACGTCTTCCTGCACGGCGGCGCTGGCGATCATCTCGGGCGTCTGGTGGAGGCCGGTGTAGATGACCTCCATGCCGGCATCGCGGAGCGCGGCGGCCACGACCTTGGCCCCGCGATCATGTCCGTCGAGTCCCGGTTTTGCGACCAGGACCCGGATCGGACGTCTGCGCTCGTTGGCAGTCATGGCGCGCTCAACCTAATGGAACCGCGAGGGTTGCGACAAGCGGCTCAACCAAGCCGGAACCGCAACAGGCAGGCCAGCCCGTCCACGCGCGTCTGCACGGCCGGATCCTCGATCACGTCCACCTGCGCGCCCTGCCGCAGCGCTTCCTCGATGGCCTCGTCCAGGACGTCGAGCACGGGCTCGGCATCGCCGTCACAGTCCGCCGCCGTCACGGTCAACCGGCCGTCGCCGCGGCAGCGGAAGCCGGGGCGCTCTGCCGTGGAGTCCACCAGCAGGGTCCGCACCTGGCCCCGCGCCAGCGCGCCCAGCGTGGCGGTGACGCCGTTCAGGGCCCATCCGGTCCCCCGGCCTTCCCCCAGTTCGGCGAGGTGGCGCCGTTCCCATACGCGCTCGGTTTCCATCTGGATGTCGAGCACCGCCTCGAGCACCTCCACTTCCGAGGCGTCCTTGGGATTCAGCCGGGCGGTGCCGAGCACGGCGTCGGCCACGTACGGGTGGAGGTGCGGCGCCACCGCGCCCACGTCGGCCTTCGTGCCCGCGAGCACCACGCCGCGCACGGGCTGTTCCTGGATCAACTCGAACAGCCGCTGCGCGATCTGCGCGTAGTGCCGCTGTTTCTCCTCGCGAATGCGCTGGTTGAAGTTGTGCTCGCCCGGCGCGGACGGCCCGACCGCCGCACCACCGTCTCCACGACCCCGCCCCCCCCGGCCCTTGCTGGGGCCGTGGAACCGGGCCGACCGGGTGGTGTCATCGGCCGTGAGGTGCGGCAGCTCCTCCACCCCGTGCGCGGACACCGCAAAGAACCGGGCGTTCGTCCGGTCGTACGCCGTGCAGAGGACGCGCCCGAACTCGCTGTCGAGCGCCGCCAGCTCGCGGACGAGGGGTGAGTGATCCACGACCAGCCGCGACCGGAACACCAGCGGGAGCGGCACCGCCTCGAACAGCCCGGCGGGCCCGCAGGCGAAGATGGCGATGCCCCGCCCCGCCGGGAGCTGTCCGGGATGGGACAGGTAGTCCCGGATGCGCTCGACGTCCCGCTCCACCTCGGCGCGCTCGGCGCGCGCGAGCCCCCGTGCCTCGAGGTCCGCCAGCAGTCGCTTCGCGCGGTTCTTGAGCTTGATGAGGTACTTGCCCCGACCGCGGTCCCGGGGCTCCAGCTTGAGGTAGCAGGATACGACCCAGTGGCGCGTGGCCCCCATGGCGGCGAGCCGCCCGATGAGGGTGCCGATCCCGCGCTCGCCGCCGCGCCGCGGCTTCCGCGCCGCCGAGGGCCGTTTAGAAAAAGACCGGTTCACGGTAGGCACCGTAGACCTCCTCCAGGGCGTGCCGGATCTCGAACAGCGTGCCGTAGGCGCGCGCGCAGTCCAGCATGGCCGGGATCACGTTGTCGTCGCGCGCCGCGGACTCCCGCAGCGCCGTCAGGCAGGCCTCCACCCGGGCGTCGTCGCGGGTGGCGCGGACCTGCGCCAGCCGCCCGCGCTGGGTCTCGTCCGCGGACGCGCCGATCCGGAGGATCGCCGGCGCCGGATCGTCCGCGCTCTCGAACGCGTTCACCCCCACCAGAATCCGCCGCCGTTGCTCCACCTCGTGCTGGAACAGGCGGGCGCTCTGCGCGATCTGGCGCTGGAACCAGCCCAGCTCGATCCCACGCACCACCCCGCCCACCTGGGCGATCTCGGCAAAGATCGCCTCGGCGTCCCGCTCCATCCGGTCGGTGAGCGCTTCGACGAAGTACGAACCGCCCAGCGGATCAATCACGTTGGGCACGCCAGACTCGTACGCCAGGATCTGCTGGGTCCGGAGCGCCAGCCGGACGGACTCCTCGGTGGGCAGCGCGTAGGTCTCGTCCAGCGAGTTCGTGTGCAGGGACTGGGCGCCCGACAACACGGCCGCCATGGCCTGGTAGGCGACGCGCACGACGTTGTTCAGGGGCTGCTGCGCCATCAGCGAGACGCCCGCCGTCTGGCAGTGGAACCGCATCATCCATGACCGGGGGTCGCGCGCCCCGTAGCGTTCCTTCAGGTGCCGCGCCCAGATCCGTCGCGCGGCGCGCATCTTGGCGATTTCCTCGAAGAAATCGTTGTGCACGTCCCAGAAGAACGACAGGCGCGGGGCAAACCGGTCCACGTCCAGCCCGCGCGCGATACCGCGTTCCACGTACTCGAACCCGTTGGCCAGCGTGAACGCCAGCTCCTGCACGGCCGTGGCACCGGCTTCGCGGATATGATAGCCGGAAATGGAGATCGTGTTCCACCGGGGCGTGTGCTCGGCCGCCCACTCGAACATGTCCACGATGATCTTGAGCGCGGGCTCCACCGGATACACCCACGCGTGCTGCGCCATGTATTCCTTGAGGATGTCGTTCTGTACGGTCCCCCGGAGCGTCCGGATATCCACGCCCTGCCGTTCGGCGGCCGCCACGTAAAAGCAGAACAGCATCGCGGCCGGGCCGTTGATGGTCATGGACGTCGACACCTGGTCCATGGGGATGCCGTCGAACAGCGTCTCCATGTCGGCCAGCGACGAGATCGCCACCCCGCACATCCCGACCTCGCCCTCCGATCGTGGATGGTCGGAGTCGTAGCCCATCAGCGTCGGGAAATCGAACGCCGTAGACAGCCCGGTCTGCCCGTGCTCGAGGAGGAACTTGAAGCGCCGGTTGGTGTCGGCCGCGGTGCCGTAGCCCGCGAACTGCCGCATGGTCCACAACCGCCCGCGATACATCGTGGGGTGAACGCCCCGCGTGAACGGGTACTCCCCGGGGTCGCCGAGCCGCGCGTCGTAGGCGTCCGGATCCACGTCCGACGGGGTGTAGAGCGGCTCCACGGGGGCGGAACTCTGCGTGACGAACTCGACGTCCCGCTTTTCCGCCGCGTCGTAGGCCGCCCGCCAGGCCCGATGACCGTCATGCGTGCCCATTGCCCATCTCCTTCTTCAGTCCCGTCAGGATTTCCCGGGCCAGGTCGTACGGACTGACGGTGCCCGCCGCCAGCCGGTCGAGTCCGCGCCGCAGGGTCGTTTCCCCGTCCGCCTCCTCCCAGACCAGCTGCCGCAGGGCCCGATCCACCACTTCGCGCGTATGCCGCATCATGCGGGCCTGGCGGCGCCGTTCGAGTTCCCCGCTGGCCGCCTGGGCGGCCGCGTGCCGTTCGATGGCATCCACCAGCTCCGCCACACCCTCGTCCTTCACCGCCGCCAGCGACAGCACCGGCGGCTCCCAGGCGTCATCGCCGTCGCCGCTCCCGCGGGCCCCCGCGCCGCCGGGCCGGCGCGCGGCGCCCGCGGTGGGCCGCGGCGCGTGATGGGCACCCACGTGGCGGAACGCGTTCCCCCGCCGGATCCCGAGCATGACCTCGATCTCCTGCTTCAGGCGGTCCGCGCCCGGGCGGTCGGCCTTGTTGATCGCATACACGTCGGCGATCTCCATCACGCCCGCCTTGAGCACCTGCACGCCGTCGCCCGACTCCGGCACGAGCACGAGGACCGCCGTATCGGCCGTGGCCGCGATCGTCAGCTCCGACTGCCCGACCCCGACGGTCTCGATGATCAGGCGGTCGAAGCCGAAGGCGTCGAGCACGTCGCAGACTTCCCGGGTCGCGGTGGCCAGCCCGCCAATCTCGCCCCGCGTGGCCATCGAGCGGATGTACACGTCCGGATCCAGCGACACCGATTCCATGCGGATCCGGTCGCCCAGCAGCGCGCCGCCCGTGAACGGGCTCGTGGGATCCACCGCCACGACCGCCACCGACCGCCCGCGCCGCCGGTAATGCTGAATCAGCCGCTCGGTCAGCGTGGATTTCCCGGCCCCCGGGGGGCCCGTGATGCCGATCCGGTGGGCCCGACCGATGCGCCCGTGCAGGGCCGCCAGCAGTTCGTCCGCGCCCGGCCGGCGGTTCTCGATCACCGAGATGGCCCGCGCCAGCGCGGGCACCTGGCGCGCCTCGAGCGCCGCGAGCAGCTCCGCCGTGGTCATGCCGAAAGGTCGCGGGCTCCCACCGCGGGCCGCAAGCTTACAGGAGCAGCCACGACGCCATACCAAGGAGCAACAGGAAACCGCACGCGTCCGTGACCGGCGTGACGAACACCGAGCTGGACACAGCCGGGTCGGCGCCCAGCCGCTGGAGCACGACCGGCACCATCGAGCCCACCAGCCCCGCGATCAGCAGGTTCCCCCACATGGCCAGCGCGACCACCACCCCCAGCAGGACCGTGCCCCCGGCGAGCACGGCCACGAGCCCCACGGCCAGCCCCACGGCGATCCCGTTGGTGGCGCCCACCAGGACCTCTTTCACGATGACTTGCCGGCCGGTGCCCCGCGGGATGAGTCCCAGCGCGAGCCGCCGCACGGTGACCGCCAGCGCCTGGGTCCCGGCGTTGCCCCCCTGGCCCGCCACGATGGGCATGTAGACGGCCAGCAGCACCAGCGCCGCGATCGTATCCTGGTGCAGGAACACCACACCCGCGGCCAGAAACGCGGTCAGGGTGTTCACGTAGAGCCACGGCAGCCGGCCGCGCACCGCGTCCATCCAGGGGGCGGCCAGTTCCTCGTCGCCGGGCACGCCGCCCAGCCGCAGCAGGTCTTCGGTGGTCTCGGCTTCCACCACGTCAATCACGTCGTCGAACGTGATGCGTCCCAGCAACCGGCCCAGCCCGTCCACGACCGCCATGGCGGGCAGGTTGTAGCGCGCCATGAGCCGGGCGACCTCCTCCTGGTCCAGATCGGGCGTGACCAGGGCCGGCGGCGGCTCCATCACGTCGCGGACGAGAAGGGACGGCTGGGAGACGACGAGCCGCTGCAGCGGCAACACCCCGCCCAACCGCCCGTCCGGCTCGACGCAGTACACCTGGAAGAAGTCCTCGACGTCCTCCGCCTGCTTCCGAACCGACTCCAGCGCGTCGCCCAGCGTTGCGGTCGTGGGCACCCTGATCAGCGCCGTGGTCATCCGCCCGCCGGCGGTCTCCTCGCCGTAGGCGAGCAGCCGCTCGACGTCCTCGCGCTCGGCCACCGCGACGTGACTCAGGATGCGGCGCGCGGCGTCGGGCGGGAGATCCCCGATGAGGTCCGCCGCGTCGTCCGCCTCGAGCTCGCTGACGATCCCCGCGGCCTGCTCCGGTCGCAAGGCCGCGAGCAGTTCCTCCGGGTGTTCCCCCTCCTCCATCTCGGCCAGCGCTTCCGAGACGATCTCGGGTGGCAGGGCCTGCACGACCCGGAGCTGCAACTCGTCGTCGAGCTCTGCGAGCGCGTCCGACAGATCGGACGGATGTGCGCTGCGCGCGGAGCGCAGGAAGCCCGCGACGTCGCCCAGCTCCGCCGCCCGCCGCATTGCCTCCAGCAGCCCGGCGGGCATCATGACGGCCGCTCCCGGAACAGGTCGTCGAGATCGAGCCCGCGCCGCGGGGCCGGCACGAGGCCGCCCGTCGGGGACACCGCGCCGGCGGAGATCACGAACTTCATGGCCTCTTCGATGGCGATGTCGGTTTCGATGATCCGGCTCCGCGGGACGACCATCAGCAGGCCCGAGGTCGGGTTGGGCGTGGTCGGGACGAACACGTTCACGCAGGGTTGCCCCACGATCTGCGACATCACGGGGGCCAACTCGTTGGTCACGAACCCCACGGACCAGACGCCGTCCGTCGGGAACGGGACCAGCACGGTGCGCTTGAAGATCCGGCTCCGGTCGCTGACCACGCTCTGCACGATCTGGCTGGCGGCGTTGTACAGGCGCCCCGCCACGGGGAACCGCACGAGCGTCTCGTTCCAGGCGCGCAGCAGCCGCCGCCCGATGGCCTGATGCACGATCCATCCGACGGTCAGGACGACGAGGCCGAGGAGGATGAACCCGAGGCCGGGGATGCGGAATCCGATGGCGGCCTGGATCGGTTCGCCCAGAATGGCGTCGAGCCGCTCGAAGATCCAGCGGAGCACCACGACCGTCACGCCGGCGGGGGCCAGGACGATCAACCCGACCAGGAAGTAGCGCCGGAGCCGCGGGGCGCGCGCCATGGCTCAGCCCTTCACGACGGTGACCGGGGGTGGCGCGGGGCGCACCACCACGCGTTCGAGCCGCGTGGCACTGGCCCGCAGGATGTCGAACTCCAGCCCGCCCAGGACCACGCGCTCGCCCGCTCGCGGGATGCGGCCGAGCGCGGTCGCCAGCACGCCGCCGATCGTCTCGCGCCCGCCGGGCAGGGTGACCCCGAACCGCGCGGCGATCTCCTGCACCCCGACCATGCCGTCCACGTCCAGCAGGTCGGTCTCGAGTCCCGCGTCGGGGACGGTCGTGTCGGTTTCGTCGGAAATCTCCCCCACCAGCTCCTCGAGCAGGTCTTCGAGCGTCACCATGCCCGCCGTGCCGCCGAATTCGTCGAGCACGACCGCCAGCTGCCGGCGCTCGCGCTGCATGTCGAACAGCAGGTCCGCGCAGCGCCGGGTTGCGGGCACGGCCAGCACGGGACGGATCGGGAGCCGCTCACCAGCCCCCACTTTGAGCAGGTCGAACACGTAGGTCATGCCCGTGATGTGGTCGAGGGACTCCCGGTAGACCGGGAGCCGGGAATAGCCGGACTCGCGGAACAGGACGGCCGCGTCGCGGGCCACCGTGGCCTCGTCGAGCGCCACGATCTCGGTGCGGGGCGTCATCACCTCCCGGACCGTGCGTTCCGTGAAGGTGAGGACACCCGCCAGCACGATGATCTCCTCCTCGCCCACGGTTTCCGCCCCGTGCCGGGTGGGGAGGCTCCCGCCCCCGGGACCCGCCGGGACCAGCGGCCCCGCCAGCCGCGCGGCCCGTTCGAGCCACGGCGCGGCCGCCCGGATGAGCGGCTCGGGCCACCGATGGCCGATGGCGCGCGGCACCGCGTAGGTCAGGCCCAGTAGGGCGGGAATCCCGACCACGATCGTGGCTAGCCTCCCCCCCAGCGAGAGGGGTGCCAGCACCGCGGCGAACCCGAGCCCGGCCAGCAGCACGCCGCCGGCCGTGAGCCAGAGGGCGGGCCCCACCACCTTGGCCGGTGCTGACAACAGGGCCGCGGCAAGGGCGCTCCCGTGCTGGCGCTGGGACACCCACCGTGCCAGCGCGAGCCGGCTGACCCCGCCGGCTCCCGCGACGATCATGCTCCCGATCCCGGCGACGCCGAGTCCGATCACGGTGAGCGTGGGCCCGCTCACGACAGCTCTCCCAGCTCGGCCGGATCGGTGTCCGGCACCGCCGCGGGCGCGAGCCGCTCGAAGTAGACGCGGTGGATGCGCCGGCGCACGACCTGCTCGACGACCAGGCGGAACCCGGCGACCCGCAGCTCCTCTCCCGGCCGCGGGACCCGCCCCAGCTCGGCGTAGATCAGGCCGCCGACCGTGCTGACCTCCTCGCGCTCGAACGGGGCGCCCAGGGTTGCCGAGAGATCGTCGAGCGTGACGCGGCCGTTCACCCAGAACCGCTGGTTGCCCTCTCGTTCGATCTGGGGCTCCTCGTTGACGTCGTATTCGTCGTGGATTTCCCCGACGATCTCCTCGAGCACGTCCTCGAGGGTCACCAGGCCCGACGTCCCGCCGAACTCGTCCACGACGATCGCGAGGTGGCCCGTCCCCCGCTGAAAGTCCCGCAGCTGCGCCGCCAGCGACTTGGATTCCGGGACGAACGGCACCGGCCGGATCAGCTCCTGCCACCGTTCGGGCGGCGGTGCCGCGCCGATCGTCACGGGCGCCAGGTCCTTGGCGTAGACGATGCCCGCGACATCGTCCATCGAGTCGCGGAACACCGGGATGCGCGAGTGCTCGCTGCTACGCACGACGCCGAGCAGTTCGGTCCAGGAGGCGTCGTGCGACGTGCCGACGATGTCGAGCCGCGGGGTCATCACGTCTTCGATGGCGGTGTCTTCGAGCGAGAAGACCCCGAGCAGCATGTCCCGCTGCGCCGCCCCGATATGCCCGCCCGCCTGCGCGGAAGTCGGGGGCAGCACGCGATGCGCCAGCTGGTCCATCCCCCCGATGATCCCGAGCAGGGGCCGGAACGGCCACAGGGAGGCGCGGGCCGACGGGAGGGCGCGCGCGGCCAGGGCCGGCGCCAGCAGGCCGAGCGCCCGGGGCAGGACCTCGCCCACGAGGAGCAGGAGCACCCAGGCGACTCCCAGGAGGAGGGCGGCGTTGGCCGGGGGTCGTGTCCACCAGGCGGAGGCAAGGCCCACGCTCACCGCCCCCACCGTGAGGAGCGCCATGCGCGCCAGGCGGAACGCGCGGGCCACGGGCATCCGCGTGCGGGCCTCGGGCGGCGGGTCACCGACGGTACTCCCGATCCTCGGCGCCTCGCCTCCGAGCGCGAGGAGCGCCGCCCACGCGGCGGCGGCGGCACCCGCGGCCATCCCGGCGGTGGCGGCGGCGATCATCGCGCGCCACTCCGCAGCACGGCCCGCACGTAGCGTTCCTGGCGCCGCCACATGGGGGAGCGCGTGCGCGCGGTGCCCGGGGGGTGGTCGTAGCCGAGCGCGTGGAGCGTTCCGTGCACCACGAGACGGACCACCTCCTCCCGGAGCGGGACCCCAAACCGGGCGGCCGAGGCGGCGGCGGCGGGTGGACAGACGTAGACGTCGCCCACGAGGGTGGGGCCGTGCCGCATCGCGAAGGCGAGCACGTCGGTTGCGCGGTCGCGGCCCAGCGCGCGGCGATGCGCGGCGCGCATGCGCTGGCTCGACAGGAAGGTCACGCTGAGGGCCGCCGGCCCCGTCCGCTCGCCGGCGAGCACCGTCCGGACCGCTCGGCGCACCGCCGGTGGGGGCAGCGGCGCCGCCACCCCGAGCGTCGCGATCCGCACCTCATGCGGAGGTCGCAGGCGTCCAGTCCGCACCGATGCCCCCGGCGGTGGCCGGGTAGTCAATCCGATTGTGGTGGATCCCGGACAGGACCCGGACGAACTCCTGCTTCACGCGCTCGAGCTGGGAGAGCGTGAGCGGTGCATCGTCGAGCTGCCCGGACTCCACGCGCTGGAGGACCAGGTGATCAATGGCGTCCCGCAGCTTCTCCGGACTCGGGTCCTCGAGCACGCGAAGGGCGGCCTCGACCCCGTCCGCGAGCATCGCCACGGCCGTCTCGACCGACCGCGGGCGTGGGCCGGGATAGCGGAACGCCTCGGGCGAGACCTCTCCGTCGCCCCGAGCCCGGGCCCGTTCCAGGAAGTACGTGATCTCCGCCGTCCCATGATGCTCCGGAATGAACGCGATGACCGCATCCGGCAGCCGGGCCTCCTCCGCCAGCGCGATGCCCTCCCTCACATGGCTCCGGATCAGCTGGGCCGACACCTCCGGCTTGAGCTTGTCGTGCGGGTTGGCCCCGGGCGTCTGGTTCTCGACGAAGAACTGGGGCTTCGCGAGCTTGCCGACGTCATGGTAGTAGCATCCCACCCGCGCGAGGAGCCCGTTGGCGCCGATGGCGTTGCACGCCGCCTCGCACAGATTGGCCATGGCAAGGCTGTGCGCGTACGTGCCCGGCGTCTCCGTGGCCATCCGCCGCAGCAGGGGATGCATGGGATCCGACAGCTCGAGGAGCGTCACGTCCGTCGTGATCCGTCCGAGCGCCTCGAACAGCGGGAGCACCACGCCGACCAGCGCCGCGGAGACGACCGCGTTGACCGTGCCGCGAAGCGCGCTGGCGCCGATCGCCTCGGGCGCCCAGCCCTGCTGCATGCCGACCGCCACCGCGGCCACCCCGAACGCGAGGGCCACGATGGCCATGGTCGTCAGGATGTGCGTGCGGCGCCGCACCACCCGCATGCCCACGGCGGCGGCCACCCCGCCGATCAGGGCGAGGTACAACGCGCTCGGCAGCTGGTACGTGGGCTGCGACGCGACGAGTACCGAGAGCGTCGCCGCGCCGAGCATGGCCACCCGGCCGCTGAACAGCGCCGTGAGCAGCATGGCCGCGAACGGGATGGGGATCAGCTCCGCGCCGGGATGGAGGAACCGGACGTTGAGCGCCGCCCCCGTGATCACGACCGCGAAGATCACCGTGAAGACGGCGATGTGCCGGCCGTTGACGTACGACTCCCGGCGGTAGAGCAGGAGCAGCAGCCAGAACACCGACAGCACGAGGCCGGCGATGAGAAACTGCCCGACTACCGCCCGCGGGCTCCGCCCCGCGGGGTCCTGTGCCACCAGCGCGGCGCGGAGCGCGTCCAGGCGGGCGTGCACGTCGGGCGTCACCACCCGGTGCGCGCCGACGATCAGCTCGTTGGCCCGCACGTGGTCCTTCACCGAGTCCACGCTCTGCCGCAGGGCCTGCCGCAGCGAGTCGGTTTCCGCCCGGTTGAACAGCAGCGTCGGCCGGAACGCCAGATTCAGGATCTTGACGTACACCTGGTCGCCGATCGTCGAGTTGGGCGTCGGATGGCGCTCGGAGCGCGCGGCCAGATAGCGCTGATAGTCGGTTACCGCGTCCCGGCTCATGAGCCGTTCCGTCTGTCCATGCCGGACCACGATATCGCGCGCCGGTTCCGCCTGAAGGACGCCGCTGCCGGTGACGCCGCGACCCAGTTCGCGCCGGAGGAAGTCCAGGGTGGCCGTCCGGAACGCCGCGCGGCGGCCCGGCTCGACCAGGAACGCGGCCTCCTCCGGGCTCAGCCGGAGCCCGCGGGCCAGCGCGAGCGCCTCGAGCTGCTCCGCCGACCCGGCGCTGTCCAGCGTGGCAAAGAGCTGCACCGCGGTGGCGAGGGCCGTGTCGAGCCCCGCGGGCTGGAACTGATAGATGGGGCGGACGGTGGCCTCGAGTTGGTCGCCTTCCCGCGCCAGCTCGGCGGAGGTCTTCCGCACCGAGAAATCGAACGGCGCCACCACGTCCTCGAGCGCCACCTGGCCGGATTCGAGCGGGGGGGCGGCCACCCGCCCCGCGCCGGGATAGAGGAGGAGCATCAGCAGCGCCAGCCCCCCCACCGGCAGCCATCGCACGGCGTGGAAGCCGACATGCGGCGGCAGCTCCGGCGCCGGAGGCTCGATGGGGACCGTGAACCGCCGCTTGCGCTTCATCCGTTCTGATCCTCGGTATAGGCGCGGATGATCTCGCGCACCAACCGGTGCCGGACCACGTCCCGCTCCTCGAGATAGCAGAAGGCCACGCCGTCAATCCCGGGCAGGATCCGCTCGACCTGGATCAGGCCGGACTCCTCGCGGTGCGGCAGGTCAATCTGGGTCTTGTCGCCGATCACCACGGCCCGCGAGTTGAGGCCGAGCCGCGTGAGGAACATCTTCATCTGCCCGCCCGTCACGTTCTGGGCTTCGTCCAGGATCACGAACGCGTCGGACAGCGTGCGGCCCCGCATATAGGCGAGCGGCGCGATCTCGATGGTGCGGGTCTCCAGCGCGCGCTGCATGCGCTCGGCCGGCATGAGGTCCTCGAGCGCGTCGTAGAGCGGGCGCAGATAGGGATCCACCTTCGCCTGGAGATCGCCGGGCAGGAAGCCGAGTCGCTCGCCCGCTTCCACCGCGGGGCGGGCCAGGACCAGCCGGCGCACCAGCTTGCGGCTCAGGAACTCGACGCCGAGGGCGCAGGCGAGGTACGTCTTGCCGGTTCCCGCCGGCCCCACGCCGATCACGATCTCGTGCTCCCGGATGGCCTGCACGTAGTCCCGCTGCCCGGGCGTCTTGGGCTGGACCACCTTCCGGACGCCCGGCAGGGCGATCCGCAACTCGCCGTTCGCCCCGTCGTCCGGATCCGGCCCGTCGGTGAGGAGTCGCTGGACGTCGTCGGCGTCGAGGTCCCCGCGACGCGCCCGCTCCACCAGCGCGGCGGCGAGGCGCGTGGCCCGCTCCACGTTGGGCAACGGGCCGGTGAGGACGAGCTGATCGCCGCGCAGCGCCACCTGCGTCTCGGTGGCCCGCGCCAGGTCAATCAGGTGCCGATCGTGCACGCCCGCCAGCAGCAGGGGGTCCGCCCCCTCCGCGGGGACGCGGTGGATGACGTCGCTCACGGCGCCACCCGCAGGTGCAGGGCCGCCAGCTCGGCCGGCGTCACGGCAACGGGCGCGTCTTCGAAGAGGGCCCGCGCCGCCGTCGTCTTGGGAAAGGCGATCACATCCCGCAGGCTCTCGCCCCCCGCGAGCAGCATGGCCACGCGGTCGAATCCGATCGCGAACCCGCCGTGCGGGGGCGCCCCCACCGCGAGCGCGTCGAGCAGGAACCCGAACCGGCGCCGCGCCTCGGCCTGGTCCATGCCCAGGGCCGCGAATACCCGCAGCTGGACGGCGGGATCGGTGATGCGGATGGAGCCGCTGCCCAGCTCGTGTCCATTGTAGACGGCGTCGTAGTGCAGCGCGCGCACGCCCGCGGTCTCGCCCGCCAGGAAGCGGTCCTGGTCGTCGGGGTGGGGCGCGGTGAACGGATGGTGGGCGAACACGAGGGCCCCCGTATCCGGGTCCCGTTCGAACAGCGGGAAACCCTCGACCCAGAGGAACGCGTGCGCGGTGGCCGGCGTGGGCGCGAGCCGGGCGATCAGGCCGCCCCGCACGCGGTCGAGCGCGGGGCCGGTCACGGTATCCGGCCCGGCGGCGGCCAGGAGGACGTCGCCGTCCGCGAGACCGAACAGGGCGGCCGACGCGCCCTCGAGCCTGGCCAGCGGTCCGGTGAGCTGCTCCCCCTGCCGCTTCGCGACGGCCAGCCCGCCGGCCCCGCCCTTCCGCGCGAGCTCGGTGAGCTGATCGAGGTCCTTGCGGGAGAGGACCGCGCCGCCCGGCACCCGGATGGCCCGCACGCGCCCGCCGGCCTCGCGGGCGTCGTCGAACGCCCGGAAGCCGCGGCCCACGAGCCGCGCGGTCCAGTCCTCGACCTCGAGGCCGTAGCGCAGGTCGGGCTTGTCCGTCCCGAAGCGCTCGAGCGTCTCGGCGTGCGTGAGGCGCGGAAACGGGTGGGCGACCGCGTGACCCGCCTCCCGCCACAGGGCCACGAGCACGGCCTCCACGGCGCCGTACACGTCGTCCGCCGTCACGAACGACGCCTCGAGGTCAATCTGCGTGAACTCCGGCTGCCGGTCGGCGCGCAGGTCCTCGTCCCGGAAACAGCGCGCGAGCTGGAAGTAGCGGTCGAAGCCCGCCACCATGAGCAACTGCTTGTAGATCTGCGGCGACTGCGGCAGCGCGTAGAACTGGCCCGCGTGGAGGCGCGACGGCACCAGGTAGTCCCGCGCCCCCTCCGGCGTGGGCTTGGTCAGCACGGGGGTCTCGATCTCGAGGAACCCCAGTTCGGTCATGGTGCGTCGCGCCACCTGGAGCAGCCGGTGCCGCAGCCGGAAGCGCGCCTGCATCTCGGGCCGCCGCAGATCCAGGTAGCGGTACTGGAGACGCAGTTCTTCCGACGGCGGCGCCTCGCCCTTCGTGCGCCAGACCGGGATCGGCAGCGCCGCGGGCGCCGGGCCCACCACACGCACCGCGGCGGCCCGCACTTCGACGTCGCCGGTCGGCAAGTCGGGGTTCCGCTGCCCGTCCGGCCGCGGGCAGACCTCGCCCTCGACCAGCACGACGGACTCGGCCGTGATGGCGGCGGCGGCGGCGAGCGCGTCGGGCGGTGTCCAGGCCGGGCCGAGCGACACCTGGAGGAGCCCATCGCGGTCCCGCAGGTCGAGAAACAGCAGCCCGCCAAGGTCCCGGCGGCGATGCACCCAGCCCCCGAGCCGCACGCGCTGGCCGACGTGCTCGCGCCGCAGCGCACCGCACCGATGCGTCCGCATCCCCGTTGCCGTCATTCCCCCCTCGTCCGTCACGGCCCCTCCGCTTCCCGGAGGACCCGATGGAATTCGTCGCCGCTCGTCGTGGCCAGCAGGCGCTCCCGCACGAGCGGTTGCCGGACGAGCCTGGTGATGCGGCTCAGGGCTTTCACGTGCAGCCCGGCTTCGCTCTCCGGCCCCACGAGCAGAAAGAGCAGCCGCACCGGCAATCCGTCGAGGGACCCATACTCGATGGCCCTGGGAACGACGCCCGCCGACACCAGCAGATGGCCCACTTGCCCGGAGCGCCCGTGCGGAATGGCCACGCCGTGTCCGACGCCGGTGGACAGCACCGCTTCGCGCTCCTCGATGGCCGCGTAGAGATCGTCCGCCGCGGCCTCATTGCCCTCGGCCGCGGCCTCGACCAGCGCGTGCAGGGCCGACTGCTTGTCGGCAGCGAGGAGCGGAACCCGGATTCTCTGGGGTGTCAGCAGCTGAGAGAGCAACACGGCCCTGGCAGCCTAAGTGATTGCATTGGTTGAACGTAATGGCGCTCCGAGGCGCCAGCAAGCAGACGCTTGACACGCCCGCGGCGGACGTCCAGCCTTCCCCGCATGCGCTTCGCCGTGCCCGCGGTTTGCGGCCTCCTCCTGTTTCCGTGCGCGGCGCGCGCGCAGGCCCCGGCCTGGGCGGACCTCTGGCGGGTGGCGGAGGGCACGCTCGTACGGCCGGCCGCGCTGGCCGACGGGCCAACCGGGGCCTTCTGGAACCCGGCCGGCGTGCTCACGGCCAATGGTCCGGCCTTCGCCGTGGACGTGTATCAGGCGCCCGATGTCGTCAACGTGTCGAGCGTCCTCCTGGGGGCCGCGGTCGGGTTCGCGCGGCGCGCGGGGGTGGGAGTGCTCGCCGGCCGGGCCTCCGTGGGCGACCTCGTCCGCACGTCCACCTCGCCGATCGTGGATGGACCCGAGATCCCGGTCTACGCCCAGTTCGCCGGCGCCGTCGCCGGTGGTCGCGTCGGGCCGGTCGAGGCGGGGGTGACCCTGCTGGTCCACGATGCACGCCTCGACGCGCTCGGCGCGGGCGGGGTGACGCTGGACGTCGGGGTCCGCGTCCGCCCCCTGCGCGGTCTCGCGATCGGGGCGGCCACGCATCTCGGGGAGCCCCTGGCCACCGGCGGCGCGGCCTCGGGCTACGTGGGCGGCGTCGAGTATGCCTTCGGGATTGCCCCCGTGATCGGGCTCGCTTCCCGGCTGCAACTCCGCTACGGCTTCGCCACGCGCGAGCGGGCGGGAGCGGACCACGTCGGGAGCATCGGTCTCCTGCTGACCGAGCGGCTGCTGATTGATGCCGGGGCCCACTGGAGCGGCGGCTACGGGGTGGGTTCGTGGCAGCCCGTGGTGGGCGTGGCGTTCCAGGCGCGGCCGTTTCGGGTCGGGATCGCGCGCGGGAGCGGCGCCTCCGATCTCGGCGCCACCTACCGGATCACGCTGGGGGTGAACGGGGCGCCGTGACCTGGCTCGATCTGCCACCCGCCGACGCCGACCGCGCGGTGACGGACTGGGTCGCGGAGCGCGGCGAGCCCGCGTACCGGGCCCGTCAGATCCTGCCCTACCTCTGGCAGCGGCCCGTCGCGTCCTGGACGGACGCCACCGACCTCCCGCGACGCGTGGGCGCCGCGCTCGAGGACACCGCGCCGCTGCCGCGACCCGTCCGGGTCACCAGCCAGCACTCCCGCGACGGCACCCTCAAGTTTCTCTGGCGCTTCGGCGACGGCGCGCTGGTGGAGTCGGTGCTCATCCCGGAGCGGCGCCGGCGCACGCTGTGCATCTCGTCGCAGGCGGGATGCGCGTTCGACTGCGCGTTCTGCGCCACGGGCCGCATGGGGTTCGGCCGGCATCTGGCGCCCTGGGAAATCGCCGCCCAGGTCCGCGAGCTGGTGCGCGACCCCGGGGTCGGCCGGCCCACCAACGTCGTGTTCATGGGAATGGGCGAGCCCCTGCACAACTGGGACGCCGTGGATATCGCCCTGAGCCTGCTGAACGACCCGCGCGCGCTTGGCATCGGCGCTCGTCAGGTCACCGTGAGCACCGTGGGTCTCGTGCCCGGCCTCGAAGCCCTGGCGCGGCGCCCCGAGCAGTTCGGGGTCGCGTGGTCGCTGCACAGTCCGTTCAGCGACCGGCGGCGCGAGCTGATGCCGGTGGAGCGGAAGTACCCCATTCCCCGGGTCGTCGAGGCGCTGCGGGCGTTCCCCCGGCGGGTGACGTTCGAGTACGTGATGATCGCCGGCTTCAACGACCGGCCCGACGATGCCCGCGAGCTGGCCCGGCTCGCCCACGATCTGCGGGCCCACGTGAACCTCCTCCCGTTGCACCCGGGGGGCGCAGGCGGGCTCGTGCCCACCGCGCCGACGGCCCTCGCGGCGTTCGCCGACGCCCTGCGTGCGGCCGGCGTCAACGTGACGGTGCGGCGGAGCCGCGGACTCGACATCGCCGCGGCGTGCGGGCAGCTACGGACCGCGGTCCACGACGCCGACCGCGTCGTCCCCGAGCAGGACCGTGACGTCGAGCAGCAGGTTCGCATCGGGCCTGACCACGACCCGGCCGACGCCTAGGGCATCCCGCACCACGCGGCCCGCCTCCGGCTCGGCGCCCCGCACGATGATCAGGGTGGAGTCCGCGCGCTCCTCGTTCGTCCCATAGAAGACCACGTCAATGCCGGCGCGCTGCAGCTGGCGAGTGACCGTCCGGGCCAGCCCGTCCGCGGTCGTGCCGTTGAGCACCTCGACCAGGTAGGGAATGCGCTCGCCCGGCACGACGTCGTTCCCGGCACCCGGGGCACCGCGGCGCGTCAGGACCCCGGCCAGCACCAGGACGGCGCCCGCGGCCGCGATGGCCGCCCCGGCCCGGAACCGGGCTATGCGAGCGCGTTCCAGAACGCCACCGTCTCCGGAAGGAGCGGCCACCCCTTCCTGATGCCGTGCGCGATCCGGTCGCGCGCCACCTCGCGCAGCACGCCGTCGGGATCGTCGGGGACACGGTCCGCCTGGGCGGCACGCCCGGAATCGCGGTGGCGGCGCCCGGTCTCGAGGAAATCGGCCAGGTAGAGCATCCGGCCCACGCGGTCCCAGCCCGCGAAGCCGATCGAGTGGTACCGCACGGCGTCGAGCACGCCCTGATCGCGCTCGCCGTCGCGTTCCGCGCGGCGCGCGGCGGCCGGGCCGTGCCACAGGGTGGCCGGGCCGTCGAACGGCGCCGCCAGCGCGCGGACCATGTCCCGGGGCGCGTCCTTCAGCGCGTCGTGCATCCAGGCCGCCCGCAACCAGCGTCGCCGCTCACGGGCGCCCACCTCCATCGCCTCGGCCCACTCGGCCAGGAGCCGGGCCACGCGCTCGATGTGCTTGCGTCGTGGTTCCGTCACGACCGCCCAGGACGGCAGGTCCCCCAGGCTACGCTTGGGCGATGCGATCCGCGCCAAGGCCGTCTCCCAGCACGATGTTGTCAATCAGGCGCGTTTGTCCGGCGCGGACCGCCAGGGCCAGCACGGCGGCGGCGCTTGCCGTTTCCACGGGCTGGAGACGGTCGGGATCCACCAGCTCGACGTACTCGACCCCGAGCCCCGCCGCGGCGAGGGCGTCGTGCAGGCGGCCGGTCAGCGCGGCGGCGTTGCGTTCCCCCGCCGCGAATCGCGCGTGCGCGTCCGCGAGCCCGGCCGGGATGGCCGCGGCCCGCCGCCGCTCCGCCGGCGTGAGGTACGTATTACGGGAACTGCGCGCGAGCCCGTCCGCCTCGCGCGCCGTGGGCGCTACCACGATCTCCACCGGAAAATCGAGATCCTGCACCATGCGCGCGATCACCCGCGCCTGCTGCACGTCCTTCCGCCCGAACACCGCGACGTCGGGCTCCACGATGTGGAACAGCTTGGCCACCACCGTCAGCACGCCGGCGAAATGGCCGGGGCGGCGCGGCCCGCACAGGTGGTCGGCCAGCGCGCCGGGCGTGACCCGGATCGCGGCCCCAGGCGCGTACATGTCGCCCGCGGCGGGCAGGAACAGGCAATCCACGCCGCGGCCCGCCGCCAGCGTCCGGTCGCGGGCCGGGTCGCGCGGGTAGCGGTCCAGATCCTCGTTTGCGGCAAATTGGAGCGGGTTCACGAAGATGCTCATCACGATCGCGTCGGTCACGGCGCGGGCGCGGTCCACCAGCTGCAGGTGGCCGTCGTGGAGATACCCCATGGTGGCCACGAACCCGACGCGCGCGCCCGCGGCGCGCCGGGCCCGGCTCCACGCGCGCATCTCGCCCGGGGCGGAGAGCTCGATCACGCCGAGAAGCTGTGATCGCGGTCGGGGTATCGCCCCGCCCGGACGTCCTCGCCGAACGCGCGCGCCGCGCCCCGCACGTCGTCGGCCAGCGTCGCGTAGCGCTTGAGGAACTTCGCCTTGAACGCCTCGTTCAACCCCAGCATGTCGTGCAGGACCAGCACCTGGCCATCACACCCCGGCCCGGATCCGATCCCGATCGTCGGGATGCGCAGGGCGGCCGTGACCCGTTCCGCCACCGGGCTCGGGACCAGTTCCAGCACCAGCGCAAAGGCGCCGGCCTCCTCGAGCGCGCGCGCGTCCGCTTCCAGCCGGTCCGCGGCGTCGCTTCCCCGGCCCTGCACGCGCGGCCCGCCCAGGGCGTGCACGGATTGCGGCGTGAAGCCCAGGTGCGCCATGACCGGGATCCCGATCTGCACGAGCGCGTGAACCGTGTCGGCGAGCCACGCGCCCCCTTCGAGCTTGACCGCGTTGGCGCCCGTCACCTGCATCACGCGGCCCGCGTTCCGCCTCGCGTCCTCCACCGACACCTGATAGCTGAGGAACGGCATGTCAATCACGAGCAGCGCGCGCCGGACGCCGGCCCGGACGATGCGACCGTGGTAGATCATCTGCTCGAGCGTGGCGGACAGGGTGGTCGGTTGCCCGCAGAGCACGGTATTCACCGAGTCGCCCACCAGGATCACGTCGGTCCCCGCCTCGTCCACCAGCCCGGCGAAGAGGGCGTCGTAGGCGGTGAGGGCGACGATCTTCCGGCCATCGCGTTTCATGGCCAGGAGGCCCAGCGTCGTGACCTGGTTATCGGGCATGGGGCGACAGCTCCACCAGCTCCCGCTGCCAGAACGCGCGCCGCGGGAGTTCGGGGTGAGGGAGGCGAAGGTCGGGCTCGTCCACCGTGCGGCCGCCCACGCGAACGAGGTCGAGATCGAGGGTGCGCGGGCCCCAGCGTTCCCGGCGCTCGCGGCCGGCCGCCCGCTCGATCGCGAGGCACGCCTCGAGCAGGGCGCGGGGGCAGAGGCCCGTGCGCAGCAGCACCATCTGATTCAGGTACGGCCCCTGCGCCGCGGGTCCAAGCGGAGCCGTCTCCTCGATGCGCGACGCGGCCACGAGGTCGGTGTCCGGCAGTGCCGCGAGCGCGGCCCGGGCCTCGGCGAGGTAGCGGTCCCGGTCGCCGAGATTCGAGCCGAGCGCCACGAAGGCCCAGTCACGCGGCGCCATCGCCGGCTCCACGGTCGAGGACCACTTCCACGTAGTCGAGCGGCCCGGGGATGGGCGCGTGCGGCTTCCGCGCCGCGACTCGCACCCTCGCCACCGCCGGAATGGCCAGCACCCGGCCCGCGATCTTCTCGCACAGGGCCTCCAGGAGCCGGTGCGGACTCGAGCCCACGATGTCGTGCACGGCCGCGTACAGATGGCGGTAGTCCACCAGCTGCTGGGGGGAGTCCGTCTCGCCCACCGACCGCAGGGACAGCCAGACGGTGAGATCCAGCTCGAGTGGCTGCGGCACGTGCTCCTCGTGGGGGAGCAGGCCCACCAGCGTGTGGAACCGCATGCCCTTGAGGGTGATGCTGTCACGCGGCGGCGGCGGCATGTTCATCCCGGAACGCCCGCCGCATCGAGCGCCTGGCGCAACTCGAGAATCAGGTCACGCGCCGCGGCGCCGCCCTGCCCCATCCGTTCGACCAGCGCGCTGCCCACCACGATACCGTCGGCGAAGCGCGCGACCGCGGTGGCCTGCGCCGCTCCGGCAATGCCGAACCCCACGGCCAGGGGAAGCCGCGTGCGCGCGCGCACACGGGCGGCCAATCGCTCGACCTCGGTGCCGATCGCCGTGTGGGCGCCCGTGACGCCGAGCCGGGAGATGAGGTAGACGAAGCCGCTCCCCCCAGCCACCGCGGCCGCCAGGCGGGCGTCCGTCGTGGTCGGCGCGATCAGTGGTATCCGGTCCAGACCAGTGGCGCCGAGGGCCGCCTCGATGGGGGGGTCCGCCCCCACCGGCAGGTCCGTGATCAGCACGCCGCCGACGCCCGCCGCGCGCGCCTCGGCCAGGAACCGCTCCGTGCCGAACCGCAGGATGGGATTCAGGTAGGAGAACGCGATCACGGGAATGGCCAGGTCGGCCTCCCGTACCAGGTCGAGGACGCCGCGCACGGTCATGCCCTGGTGCAAGGCCTCGAACGACGCGTGCTGGATCGTGGGGCCGTCGGCCAGGGGATCGCTGAAGGGGATCCCAACCTCCACGAGATCCGCCCCGTCGGCCGCCAGCATGCGGAGGGTGGCGACCGTGGCCGCGCGCGACGGATACCCCGCGGTGACATACGGAATCAGCGCGGTGCGGCCCTCGGCCGCCAGGCGTTCCCACCGTCGCGCGATGCCGCCGGGCCCCCGCTCAGACAAAGTAGGATCCGGGCGTAATGCCCCATTTGGCGGGATCCGTGACCTTGATGATGGACCGGCGGAAGCTCCCATCGGCCGTCGTCTCGGCGAGGTTGGCGAGCGGGGCCGGGTCCACCTTCTGGCCGTTCTCGTTCAGCACGACGCGCACGATGGGCCGGTGGATGAAATCCGCGTCGGGGTTGGCGGCGTGAACGAGCCCCAGTTCGTACGTGTCGAACACGACGCACGTGCCAACCGGATAGATCCCGAGCAGGTTGATCAGCGCCTTGACCAGGACGGGATCGAGGCCCCGCCGCGGATTCTCCCACATCTCCCGCAGGACCTGGTCGGGCTGCAGCGGGGTCGTCTGGTATACGCGGCGCGTGGTGGCGGCGTCGAAGCCGTCCGCGACCGCCACGATCTTCGAGTACATGGACAGTTGGCGCGGGCGCAGCGCCTTGGGGTACCCCGTGAGATCCACCTTCATGTGATGCTCGTGGGCCACGATCATGCCGCGGTAGGGGATCTCGCCGTAGCCGCGCAGCCCGAACAGCGTCAGGACCCCGAGCCACGGATGCGACTGCATGATGCGCCACTCGTCCTCGTCGAGCGCCCCGTCCTTCTGGAGCACGTCGAGCGGCACGCGGCTCTTGCCGACGTCGTGGAACAGCGCCGCGATGCCCAGGTCGTACAGCTGCAGTCGGTTGAGGCCGAGCCGCTTGCCAATGGCCACCGCGAAGATGCAGACGTTCACCGAGTGCGTGAACGTGTACTCGTCGTAGTCGCGGATCGTCGTGAGCCCGACCAGGGACACCTCGTTGCTCAGCACCTGGTCCACGATGTTCTGGACGGCGCGCTTCACCTTCTTGACGCTCGCGCTGCGGCCCATGCGGATGCTGCTCACGACTTCCTTGGTCACGGCCACCGAGCGCTCGTAGGTCTGCTTGGCCACCTCCTTGGCCCGCGTCTCGTCGTCGAGATCGTCCGCGTCCTCGCTCATCGGCTCGACGGTGATGTGGTGCACGCCACCCTGGAGCATCTTCTGGTACAGCTCCGAGAGCCGGCTGGGCGACGGCTCGCGCATGGTGCCCGCGAGCAGCTGGCTCACGAACACCTGCCACTCGCGGCGCTCGACCTTCTCGTCCACGGACACCACCCCGACGCCGTTCTGGCGGAGCATGGCCAGCACGTGGGAGAACGTGGCGTAGTTGTCCAGGTTGAGGCGGAGACGGGTGGAGTTGACGAAGATGAACTCGCCGCTGATCCGCACCTCGAGCTGGTCCTCGACGTCGAGGAGCGCGCGGGCGCTCAGGTGCAGCTCGTCGAGCGCGCGCTGGACCTGCTCGTTCTCGACCGGGTAGAGCTTGAGGCTCCGCATGGCCGCATACAGGTTCAGCAGAAACTGCCGCCCGCCCTGGCGCACGCGCCCGTCGGTGGAGCGCAGCGAATCGGCCAGGGTCGTACGGGGACGCCGCTCTTCGGGCTCGCTCATGGCCTCTCCTTCCCGCCCTCGAGCGCGCGCCCGGCCGCGTTCCGGACCAGCGGGTCCTTGTCCTGCAGCGCGGTCTGGAGCGCCTCCCGGGCCTCGGGCGTGCCGATCTTGCCGAGCGCCATGGCGGCGCAGGCCCGGATTTCGGGGTCGGTCTTCTTGCGGAACAGCCCGCCCGTCTGGAGCAGGGGCACCAGCTGCTTGACGCCCTCCGGTCCCGCGAGCATCCCGAACGCCTCGAAGAACGCGGTCTTCTCGGACAGGTCGGCGTTCCGCAGGTTACGCCCCAGCACGACCCCCTCCACCGGCGCCAGCGCCGCCCGGTGGCGCCGCGCGCCGAGGATCCGCACTGCGGCCACGCGCACGTCCCGGACCGGGTCCTCCACCGCGCGCTCCAGCTGCTGCATGGCGGTGGGCGTCCCGATGGACGCCAGCGCCTCGACCACCGCCACCTTGAGGTCGCCGGGTTGCTCGCCGATGAGCAGCCCGCCCAGGGCCGGCACCGTGGGCGGCAGCTTCAGCCGGCCCGCCAGCCGCACCGTGGCCCGCACCACGTCGGGGCTGTCGCTGCCCAGCGCCTTCGCGACCGCGTCGGGATGAGCCGCCGCAATGCGCTGCACCGCCGTGCCCAGCACTTCCCGGACGGGATCGGCGTGCATCCGCGGCATCCAGTCGAGGATGGCCTCCAGCGCCTCCGCGCGCAGCTCGCGAAACAGGTCGCTCAGCTCCTGCTCGGGCGGCAGGGTCGTGGACTCGTCGAGCGCCTGGAGCAGCTGGCCGATGGCCTCCGGGTCCGACAGCCGGGCCGGCAGCTCCTGGAGGGTGGTCCGGTGCTCGGGCAGCAGCTCACGGGCCCGGTCCACCAGCACGCGCAGCTCCCGGAGGATCTGCGCCACCACGCGGAAGTCCCCGGTGCCCAGCAGGTACGGAATGAAGTTCTCGACGATCGAGAGGATCTCCGCCCGGACGGCCGGGAACGGCTGCAGCTCGAAGATGTCGAACAGAATCGCGAGCGTGTTCGTCCGGAGGTCCTGCTGGTACTCCCGGTCAATCTCCGTGCGCAGGTAGCTGATGTCCCGCTCGTCGAGGAAGTAGAGGGTGGAATCGAAGTCCTCGAGCCGGACGATGGCGGAGACGCGCGCATCCGGCTCGGGCTCCGGCTCCGCCTCCGCTTCCTCTTCGATCGCTTCCCGGGTGACTTCGACCCGCTCCTCCTCGACCGCCGTGATTGGCCGCTGGTCGTCGCGGGCCGGTTCGATGTAGTCGTACTTGATGAACTGGAAGTCCTGCTCCCACAGCAGGGTGAGCAGGTCGTCCTCGGATTCCGGGGGGAGATTCCGGGCCTTGTTGATGCTCTGGAGCAGCCGCACCAGCTCATCGTCTTCCCCTCCCTGGGCGATCCGGATGGACCGGACACCATCCTTGAACAGCAGCCACGCCAGGCTCTCGGCGCGCGGCTGGCTCAGCACCACGTTCCCTTCCCACTTGAGATCGGTCTCCTGCACCGCCAGGCTGAGGACGTCCGTCAGCTCCCACACGGGAGGAAACGCCCGCCGGACGTTCTCCATGGCCGTCTGGTAGACGGGGTTGTTCGGGAGGTAGAGCTGGGCCGCGCGGAGCGCCTTGAGGAAGGCCTGGAGCAGCGCGACGACCGGGGCGGTCTCGACCTCGAGGCCGCTGTCCTGGGCGTCGCTCGCGCGCGGGTCGGTCACGCGGCGCCTCCCGCGCGCCCGGCCACGTGCGCCACGTCCTTGTCGCCCCGGCCGCTCACGTTGAGCACGATCAGCTCGGTCCCCGCGCGGTCCGTGGCCGCCTCCTGCATCCACGCGACCGCGTGCGCCGTTTCCAGCGCGGGAACGATGCCCTCCAGACGGGCCAGCGTGGCGAAGCCTTCGAGTGCCTGCGCATCGGTGACCGAAACGTACACGGCCCGGCCCGAATCCTTCAGGTGGGCGTGCTCGGGACCCACCCCCGGATAGTCGAGACCAGCCGAGATGGAGTGAGCGGGCCGCACCTGCCCGTCCTCGTCCTGGAGCAGGTAGCTCAGGCTGCCATGCAGTACGCCGGGGCGTCCGGCGGTGAGCGACGCCGCGTGCCGCCCGCTCGCGAGGCCATCCCCCGCCGCCTCGACCCCGACCAGGCGCACGCCGGCGTCCTCCAGGAACCCCGCGAAGATCCCGATCGCGTTGGAACCCCCGCCCACGCAGGCCACCACCTCGTCGGGCAGCCGGCCGGCGTGCGCCAGCACCTGCGCGCGCGCTTCCCGTCCGATCACGGCCTGGAAGTCGCGCACCATGCGGGGGAACGGATCCGGCCCCACCACCGATCCAATCACGTAGTGCGTCCGATCCACGTTGGTGACCCAGTCCCGCAGCGCCGCGGTGGTCGCGTCCTTGAGCGTCCGCGTTCCCGAATCCACGCGCACCACGGTCGCGCCCATCAACTCCATACGGTAGACGTTCAAGGCCTGGCGCGCCATGTCCTCGGCGCCCATGTACACCACGCACTCCAGGCCGAACCGGGCGCACGCCGTGGCCGTGGCCACGCCGTGCTGTCCCGCCCCGGTCTCCGCGATGATGCGGCGCTTCCCCATGCGGCGGGCGAGCAGGACCTGGCCCACCGTGTTGTTGATCTTGTGGGCGCCCGTGTGCGCCAGGTCCTCCCGCTTGAGCAGCACCTGGCAGCCCGCGGCGTCCGAGAATCGCGGGGCCGGCGTGAGGGGTGTCGGCCGCCCCACGTAATCCCCGAGCATCGCGTCCAGCTCCGCCTGGAACCCGGCGTCGCGGGCCAGCGCGTCGTACGTGGCCGCCAGCTCATCGAGCGCGGCCATCAGGGTCTCCGGAACGTAGCGCCCCCCATACGGTCCGAATCGGCCGGCCGCCGCACGCGGAGGCGCGCTCACGACGTGGCGGCCCATGCACGGGGCCGGATCGCGCCGGGGGCGCCGCGCGGAACACCGGCAAGCGCCGCGACCGCCGCCACCGGATCCGCCGCCCGCGCCACCGCCGTGCCGACGAGCACCGCGTCGGCCCCGGACGCGGCGAGGTGCGTCACGTCCGCGCGGGACGAGATCCCCGATTCCGCCACGGCCAGAATCCCCTCGGGAATCTCGGCCAGGAGCGGCCCCGACGCGTCGCGCGCCACCCGCAGGGTGTCGAGGTCACGGCTGTTCACGCCGATCGCCTCGGGAGCCAGTTCCACCGCGCGGTCCAGCTCCGCGCGCGAGTGGATCTCGACGAGCCGCGCCAGGCCAAGGTCGCGGGCAAGTCGCGACAACGCGCGCAACTCGGCGGGATCCAGGATCCGCACGATCAACAGCACCGCGCTCGCGCCCGCGGCGCGCGCCTCGAGCAGCTGGAGCGGATCAATGAGGAAGTCCTTGCGGAGCACGGGCAGCGCCACCGCGTGGCGCACCGCCTCCAGGTCCGCAAGCGACCCGCCGAAATGCGGCGCGTCGGTGAGCACCGAGATCGCGGCCGCGCCGCCCCGGGCGTAGTCGCGCGCGAGACGCGCGGGATCGAGCGCGGGCGCGATGGGCCCGGCGGACGGGGACCGGCGCTTCACCTCGGCGATCACGCCCACCGCGTCGGCCGCGAACGCGGCACCCCAGGGCGGCGCCGCGGGCGCGACGGCCGCCGCGCGCGCGAGCGCCGCGCGACGAGGCGTCAGCTCCCGAACGCGCTCGCGGGTCGCTTCCAGGATATCGCGCAGAACCGGCATGGCGCTCTTGCGTTTCGGGTATCGTTCGGGTATACTCGGGGCGTTCGGTATTCGTTCGGTCCGCTTGCTGGGAGCCGGCCATGACCTTGACCCGTCGGCAGAAGCAGATTCTCGACTACCTGCAAAACTACATCAGGACCAACGGATACGCGCCGTCCTTCGAGGAAATAGCGGAGGAGTTCGCGTTCAGTTCCCTTGCCACGGTGCACGAGCACCTCACCAATCTCGAGCGCAAGGGATGCATCCGCCGGACGCACAACGAAAGCCGCGCCATCGAGATGCTGCCGGTGCCCGGTCAGGCCGGCGCCACCGAGCTTCCGCTCCTTGGCCTGGTGGCCGCGGGCGAGCCCATCGAAGCCATCGCGGAGCCGGAAACCATCTCTGTCCCGAACGACCTCATTCCCCGCCGCGGCTCGTGCTACGCCCTCAAGGTGCGCGGCCAGTCCATGATTGACGACCACATTGACGACGGCGACTACGTCGTCGTCCACAACCGCCAGAGCGCCGATAACGGACAGATGGTCATCGCCCTCGTCCAGGGCACGTCGGCCACGGTCAAGCGGCTCTATCGGGAAGCCGGTGGGTGGGTGCGTCTCCAGCCCTCCAACGACCGCATGCAGCCGCTGCGCGTCCACGAAAACGACCTGCTCGTGCAGGGCGTGGTCGTGGGCGTCATTCGGCGCTATTAGCACCCGCGGACGCGCGTCGAAGCGCGTCCAGCATCGCCCGCGCCCCGCCGCCGGTCAACGCCGCGGACGCGCGCTCGACCCCGTCGCCCAGGGAGGTGGCGACGCCCGCCACGTAGAGGGCCGCCGCGCCGTTGAGCACGGCGGCCGCCCGGCCGGCCGGGTCCCGCTCCGGCCGTTCGAACAGGCGCTCGATGCGCGCCGCGTTCTCCGCCGGCTCACCGCCCCGCAGCTGGTCGAGGTCCACCGGCGTCACGCCCAGCGCGGACGGATCCACGGTCCCTTCCTCGATCGCCCCGTTCCGGACCTCCCAGACCCGGGTGAGACCGCGCGGCGCGATCTCGTCCAGGCCCGCGTCCCCATGCACCACCAGCGCGTGCACGGCACCGAGGCGCGCGAGGGCATCCGCCATCACCGGGCCGCGGCCGGCGTCGGCCACGCCCACCACCTGGTGACGCACGCCGGCCGGATTGACGAGCGGCCCGACGAGGTTCATCACGGTGGGCACCGACAGGTCGCGCCGGACGGGCGCCACGAACCGCATGGCGGGATGAAACGCCGGCGCGAACAGGAACACCATGCCGACCGCACGCAGGATCGGTTCGGCGTGGTCGGCCTGGACCGCCAGGTCCATCCCGAGCGCCTCGAGCACATCCGCCGACCCGCAGCGCGAGGTATAGGACCGGTTGCCGTGCTTGGCCACCGTGGCCCCGGCCGCCGCCGCGATGAACGCGGCCGCCGTGCTCACGTTGAACGTCCCGACGCGTCCGCCGCCCGTGCCCGCCGTGTCAATCGCGACCCGGCCGGGGGGGGCGGCCACCGTTCGCATGACCGCGCGCAGTGCCCGCGCGGCGCCGGCCACCTCGACCCCCGTCTCGCCCTGCACGCGCATCGCCATCAGGAGGCCGGCGGCCCGCGCGGGCGACGCCTCGCCGAGCATGAGGAGCGTGAGCGCCGCCGCGACCTGCGCCTCGGTGAGCCGCCCCCCCTGGGCCAGAACGGCCAGGGCGTCGCCGAGCGCGTCGGCGGGCGGGGGCCCGGGGGAGGCGGACATGCGGCCGAACGTAGCCCCTGCCGCCGCCGGGTGTCAACGTCGCAACCTGTTGTGTTACTTGTGGCTACGGAACTACCCCCCGTACATTCCCGCCATGCTGGAGCAGTCGTGGTACGCGGTCCTTCAGTATGTCGGCCGGGACTTCGCGGGTTGGCAGCGTCAGCCGGCCGACCGCACGGTGCAGGCGGAGGTGGAAACCACGCTGGAGCGGCTCGACGGCGCGCCGGTGCGCGCGGTCGCGGCCGGACGCACGGACGCCGGCGTTCACGCGCTGGGACAGGTGATCAGCTTCACGACGAAACGCGGGTGGGCGAGCGACGAACTGCTCCGCGCCCTGAACGCGCTGCTGCCGGAAGACGCCTGGGCGGCCCGTGTGGGCGCCGCGCCCCAGGGGTTCCACGCGCGCAAGGACGCCCGGGCCCGGCGCTACCGGTACGTGATCGGCTGCGATCCGGCATCCCGGTCGCCGTTTCGGCACCCGTACGAGTGGGCCCTGGGCCACCGCCTCGACGCCGAGCTGCTGGCCCGGGCA
The DNA here is from genome assembly GCA_036398175.1 of Gemmatimonadales bacterium. Lineage (GTDB taxonomy): Bacteria > Gemmatimonadota > Gemmatimonadetes > Gemmatimonadales > GWC2-71-9 > JAOTWJ01. The sequence goes on along the minus strand of DASWHL010000104.1, from coordinate 28,732 downwards.
GCCATCGAGATCGCGGGTACGCACGACTTCCGCGCCTTTTCCACGGTCGGGCAGGCGAAGGCGCACTACCGGTGCGCCGTCGCGCACGCCACCTGGCGGCCGCGGGAGCTGGCGGCGGGCTATATTTTCGAAGTCGAGGCGGACCGTTTTCTCCACCGGATGGTCCGGTTCCTGGTGGGCATCAGCGTGGACATCGCGCAGGGGCGTCGCCCGGCGGGCGACCTGCGCCGCCTGCTCGCGGAAACGGACAACCGGGAGGCGAGCCCGCCCGCACCGCCGGAAGGCCTGTACTTCGTTCGTGCGCGGTACGACAACCTCCAGCTCGAAGGGAACGACGACTGATGCAGTTCTTCCTGGATACCGCGAACCTCGGTGACATCCGCTGGGCGGCGCGCGCCGGCCTGATTGACGGTGTGACCACGAACCCCACCCTGGTCGCGAAGGTGGCGGGCGAGCTGGATCCCCGCGACATCCTGAAGGAGATCTGCTCGCTGGTGGACGGCCCGGTCAGCGCCGAGGTCGTGGGCGTGCAGACGGACAACATGTACGCGGAGGGGCGGGAGCTGGCCAAGATCGCGGACAACATCGTGGTCAAGATCCCCATGATCGAAGACGGGCTCATCGCCGTCCGGCGGCTCGCCGCCGAGGGGATCCGCGTGAACGTCACGCTGTGCTTCTCGGCCACGCAGTGCCTCATCGCGGCCAAGGCGGGCGCCGCGTACGTGTCGCCGTTTCTCGGCCGGATTGACGACATCGGCCACGACGGGATGGAAGTGATCCGGGAGTCGCGCCTGATCTTCGACAACTACGAGATCGAGACCGAGATCCTGGCCGCCTCCATCCGGCATCCCCGTCACGTCACCGAAGCGGCCATGCTGGGGGCCGACGTGGCGACCATGCCGACCGACGTCCTGCGGAAGCTCCTCCTGCATCCGCTCACGGACCGCGGCCTGGATCAGTTCCTCAACGACTGGGCCAAGGTCGCGGCGCAGGCCAAGGTCGAGGCGTGAGGCAGCTCGGGACCGCCTGTCTCCTGGTTCTCGCCGCCTGCGGCGAAGCGTCCCGGGAGGCCACGCCCGCGATCGCGCAGGCACCCACCCATCCGGCGCCGGCCGCGTCCGCACAGCTCGCGGACTCCCGCCGCACCGCCATCGTCACCGCGTCCGAGCGGGTGGCCCCGGCGGTCGTCAGCGTCAACGTGGTGCGCCGGGAGCGGCAGGTCGGCGGCGGGATGTGGAGCCTGTTCTTCGCGCCACGCGAGTTCGAGCGCACGGTGCAAGGCCTGGGCTCGGGGTTCGTGATCAGCGGCGACGGGCTCGTCATCACCAATCAGCACGTCGTGGCGGGGGCCGAGCAGATCGTCGTGACGGCGCGGGACGGCACCGACTACCCCGCCACGCTGCTCGGCGAGGACCCCCTGACCGACATCGCGGTCCTCCGAATCGAGGGCAACGGGCTGCCCACACCGCCCATCGGGTCCGCGCGGTCGCTGGTGATTGGCGAGTGGGTCGTGGCCATCGGGAACCCCTTCGGCTACCTGTTCGGCAACGCCGAGCCCACGGTGACCGCGGGCGTGGTGAGCGGCGTGGGGCGGAATCTCCTGCCGTCCGGCGACCAGTCCGGCGTGTACGTGGACATGATCCAGACCGACGCGGCCATCAACCCCGGCAACAGCGGCGGGCCGCTGATCAACGCCCTGGGCGAGGTCGTCGGCGTCAACAGCTCCATCCTTTCGCGTTCGGGCGGCTCCGAGGGCATCGGGTTCGCGATCCCGATCGAGCGCGCCCTGCGGGTGGCCGGCGAGCTTGCCGCGCACGGCGCGGTGCGGCGCGCCTGGGTGGGCCTCGATGTCGCGGGCGCCGACGCCATGCGCGGCTGGAAGCAGCGGGGCGGTCTGGCGGTGCTCGACGTGGCCGAGCACAGCCCGGCCTGGCGGGCGGGCATCCGGAGCGGCGACGTGCTCGTGGATTCGCGGGGCCGGCCGCTCCGCACCTTCCTCGACTGGGAAGCGGTGAAGCTCGACATCGGCCCGGGCGATACGATTTTGATCCGGGTGGCCCGGGACGGGCGCGCGCGCGACGTGCGACTGCTGGTCGAGGACCTGCCGACCGCCACGGCGGAGAAGGTGGACATTCTGGGCGGGCTGCGGCTCGTGACCGTGACGCCGGCCGTTCGCCAGGAACGCGGCGTGCGAAGCGAGCAGGGCGCGTTGATCTACGAGATCCCCGAGACCACGGCGCGCCAGACCGGCCTGCGGCGCGGCGACGTCATCCGGCAGATCAATCAGGTCGGCGTCGGGAGCGCGGCGGACGTGGAGCGGTTGATTTCCGCCGCGCGCGGGCGCGGCGCCATTCGGGTCTTCTTCGAGCGGGACGGACGCGTGGGCTTCTCCGACTTCTACATCCGATGACGCCGGCCGGCGGGTACGAATCGCCGCTCGGATCGCGCTATGCGTCCCCCGCCATGCAGGCCCTGTGGAGCGGGCGGCACCGGGCCGGCCTGTGGCGGCGGCTGTGGCTGGCGCTGGCGGAAGCCGAACGCGCCCTGGGCGTTGCCATCCCGGACGCGGCCCTGGCCGACCTGCGGGCCCATCTGGATGACGCGGACCTCGACGCCGTGCGGTACCACGAGCGGCGCCTGCGGCACGACGTGATGGCGCACATCCATCACCTCGGCGACCAGGCGCCCGCGGCCCGGCCCTTCATCCACCTTGGCGCCACCAGCTGCTTCGTTACCGACAACGCCGACCTGATCGTGCTGCGCGACGCCTGCCGGCTGCTGCTCGGGCGCCTGCGGGACGTGCTGCTGGCGCTGCGGGCGTTCGCCGCCGCTCATGCCGACCTGCCGACCCTCGCGTACACCCACTACCAGCCGGCCCAGCTCACGACGGTGGGCAAGCGGGCCACGCTGTGGGCCTTCGACTTCGCGCTCGACGCCGACGCGCTCCTGCGCCTCGTCCAGACGCTGCCGTTCCGCGGATGCAAGGGCACCACGGGCACGCAGGCCAGTTTCCTCGAGCTGCTGGGCGGCGACGCCGCCCGGGTCCGCGAGCTGGACCGGCGCGTCACCGCGGCGTTCGGCTTCGCGCAGTCGGTGGCCGTCTCGGGCCAGACCTACACGCGGAAGCTCGACGCCGGGATCCTCGATGCCTGGGCGGGCCTGGCGCAATCCGCCGCCAAGCTCGGCAACGACCTGCGGCTCCTGCAGCACGAGGGCGAGGTGCTCGAGCCGGCCGAGTCGGCGCAGGTGGGATCCAGCGCCATGCCCTACAAGCGCAACCCGATGCGCGCCGAGCGCATGGGGTCGCTGGCGCGCTACCTGATCGCCCTGCGGGAGAACACGGCCTACACAGCCGCCACCCAGTGGCTCGAGCGGACGCTCGACGACAGCGCCAACCGTCGCCTGGTGCTGCCGGACGGCGCCCTGGCCGCGGACGCGCTGCTCCTCCTGGCCGGCGACCTCGCCCGCGGCCTCGAGGTGCGCGCGACCACGGTGCGGCGCAACGTAGACCGGATGATGCCATACATGGCCACGGAGCGCTGGCTCCTGCTGGGCGTGGCGGCGGGCGGCGACCGCCAAGCGCTGCACGAGGTGATCCGCCGGCACAGCTGGGCGGCGCGGGACGCCGAGGATCGGGGCGAACCCGGCGGGCTGCTCGAGCGGCTCGCCGCGGACCCGGCCCTGGCGGCCCTCGACGCCGCCACGCTGCGCGGCGAGCTCGACCCGGCCCGCTACGTCGGGCGCGCGCCCGCCCAGGTGCGCGAGTATCTCGCCGAGCATCTCGACCCGCTGCTGGCGCGGCTGGAGACCTACGCGGTGGACGACGCCGCGGGAGTGACCGTCTGATGGCTCCGCCGCTGCCCCTGCCCCTCCTCCGCCGCGGCAAGGTGCGGGAGGTCTACGAGGTGGACGCGTCCACGCTGCTGCTCGTGGCCAGCGATCGGGTGAGCGCGTTCGACGTGGTCCTGCCCAATCCGATCCCGCGGAAAGGGGCCGTGCTCACCCAGATCAGCGCCTACTGGTTCCGCGAGCTGGCGGGCGTCGTTCCCAACCACTTCCTCACGGCGGACGCGGACGAGATCCTGGCGCGCGTCCCGGCGCTGGCCGCGCACCGCGACGCCATCGCCGGGCGCGCCATGCTGTGCCGCCGGACCACGGCTCTCCCCATCGAATGGGTGATCCGCGGCTATCTGGCGGGATCCGCCTGGGCCGAGTACCGCGAGCGCGGCACGCTGGCGGGCGAGTCGCTGCCGGCCGGCCTGGTCGAAAGCGCCCGGCTCGAGCCGCCCGTCTTTTCACCGGCCACCAAGGCGGACGTGGGCCACGACGAGAACATCACGTTCGCGCGCACGTGCGCGATCGTCGGCGCCGAGACCGCGCGGCGGCTGCGCGACGCGAGCCTGGCCGTCTACTCGACCGGCCGCGACCGTGCCGCCGCGAAGGGCATCATCATCGCCGACACGAAATTCGAGTTCGGGTCCGCGCTGAACGGCGACGGCATGCTGATTGACGAAGTCCTCACGCCGGATTCCTCGCGGTTCTGGCCGGCCGACCGGTACGCCCCCGGACGGGGCCAGCCGAGCTTCGACAAGCAGCCCCTGCGCGACTATCTGGCCGGCCTCAAGCAGGCGGGAACGTGGAACGGCAACGCCCCGGGTCCGACGCTGCCCGACGAGGTGGTCCGTGCCACCAGCGAGCGGTACGTGGACGCGTATCGCCGCCTCACGGGCCACGAGCTGCCCGCGTGAGCCTCGCGCCCGAGGGCCGGCCGTTCGTGTTCGCGGGGGCCGCGGTGCTGCTCGCGCTGCTGGCCGTCCCGGTGCTGCGGGGCGCCGCCTGGCTCGCGCTCCCGGCGCTCTGGTTGCCCATCGCGGTCTGGATCCCGGCGTTCTTCCGGGATCCGGCCCGGGAGGGCCCGCGCGGGGAGCACCTCGTCATCGCGCCGGCGGACGGCCGGGTGGTGAGCGTGGCCGAGGTGGACGAGCCCGACGTGATCGGCGGCCGCGCGCTCCGCATCGCAGTCTTCATGAACGTGTTCGACGTGCACGTGAACCGGCATCCGGTGGATGGTACGGTGATTCGCCGGGACTACCGTCCCGGCCGGTTCGTCAACGCGTCGTTCGACAAGGCGAGCGTGGACAACGAGCGCATGTCGCTGGGGGTCCGGAGCCCGCGGGGTCCGGTCCTGATCCGGCAGATCGCCGGGCTCATCGCGCGGCGGATCGTCACGGATCCCCCGGAGGGCGCGTCCGTGCGGCAGGGCACGCGTCTCGGGCTGATCCGCTTCGGCTCGCGCGTGGACACATATCTGCCGGCGGGGGCGCGGCCGCGCGTGGCCGTCGGCGACCGCACGCGCGCCGGAATCACCGTGATCGCGGAGTGGCCGTAATGCGCCGGTTCCCCCGCCGCCGCCCCAACGTGCGCCGCGTGGTGGTGGTGGTGCCGAGCATGTTCACGCTCGCCAACCTCTTCTTCGGCATCTGGTCTCTGGTGCTGGCCGGCCGGGGTGACTTCTACCGGGCCAGCTGGTACATCGTGATCGCCGGCGTGCTGGACATGCTCGACGGACGGGTGGCCCGGATGAGCAATACGGGTTCCCGGTTCGGCGCCGAGCTGGATTCCCTGGTGGATCTCGTGAGCTTCGGCGTGGCGCCCGCGGTCCTGATCTACCACCTCGTGCTGGCGCAGGCCGGCGGCTTCGCCTGGCTCTTCTCCTACGGTTTCGTGATGTGCGTGGCGCTGCGGCTCGCGCGGTTCAACGTCGGCGACATGGGTCACGGGCCGTCGGACGCCTTCCAGGGGCTGCCCTCCCCCGCCGCCGGCATGACGCTGGCGACCTATTTCCCCTTCACGCAGACCGCGTTCTATCAGAGCCAGGTGGCCGCGCTGCCGTGGTCGCAGCTCATGGTGTTCCTGATGATGGCGCTGAGCCTCGCGATGGTGAGCACGATCCGCTATGCCAAGCTGCCGCGGATCGGCATCCGGAGCGCCCGAGGCCTGGGGGGTCTGGCCATCAACCTGACGGTCCTGGGCTTCGGGATCTTCTCGCGTGACATATTTTTCTTTCCACTCGGGCTCGCGTACCTGACCTACGGCATGGTCCGGGCCGCGGTCGTGGGGTTTCTCGAGCGCGGCGAGGGCGACGAGCCCGACGACGACAGGCCGGACGATCCCGAGACCCTGACAACCCCCATGCGGGGGGAGGAGTGATGGGAGCGTTCCACGTGCAGGTGCGGGTCATGCCACGGGCCACCCTGCTCGATCCGCAGGGCCAGGCGGTCGAGCACGCGCTCGGGGCGCTCGGCTTTGACGGCGTGACCGCCGTCCGGGTGGGCCGGGCGGTGACGCTCACCGTCGAGGCGCCCACCGCGGCGGCCGCGGAAGCGCAGGCGACGGACATGTGCCGCCGGCTGCTCGCCAATCCCGTCACCGAGGACTTCGAGGTGCTCGTGGGGGTCACGCCGTGATGCGCGTCGCCGTCATCCGCTTTCCCGGGTCGAACTGCGACGAAGACACGAGCCGCGCGGCCGCGCGCGCCGGGGCCACCGCCTACTACGTCTGGCACCGGGATACGGACCTGGACCAGGCCGACGTGGTCATGCTGCCCGGTGGCTTCGCGTACGGCGACTACCTCCGGGCCGGCGCCATCGCCCGGTTCAGTCCCGTGATGGCGGCGGTCGTCGCGCACGCCCGGGCGGGCGGCGCGGTCCTGGGGATCTGCAACGGGTTCCAGATCCTGTGCGAGGCGGGCCTCCTGCCGGGCGCCCTGATGCGGAACGCCGGACTCCAGTTCCTGTCCCGGCCGGTGGACGTGCGGGTGGAGCGCACGGACACGCCGTTCACCTGCGCCTATCCGACAGGCGCTATACTTAGGATGCCCATCGCGCATGGCGAGGGTCGCTATGTCGCGGCGGACGACACGCTCCGGGCACTGGAGGCGGAGGGGCGGGTGGTGCTGCGATACGTCGGCGACAACCCCAACGGATCGGCGGCCGACATCGCGGGCATCACGAACGCGGAGCGCACCGTGGTAGGAATGATGCCTCATCCCGAACGAGCGGCCGACCCGCTGCTCGGCGGGGCGCCCGGCGCGGGGGTGTTCGCGTCGGTGATGCAGTGCTTGCCCACCCTTCAGGGAGGTTCGGCATGAAACGGTGGAATCTGTTCCCGATCGTGCTGCTCGGCGCGGCCGCCTGCGGCGGCGACGAGCCCGTGGCCGACGACCCGGCGCCCGTCGAGCAGCAGACGCCGGCCGCGATGGACACGACCACGATGGCCCCGCCCCCTACGGAGACGCTACCATCGGAGCCCGCGCGCCGCGCGCCGCTCGTGCAGATGCCGACCACGGACGAGCCTTGGACGCCGACCCACACCGGGACGGTGAACCCCGGCATGACGCGGGACGAGGTGATCGGGGTCTGGGGGCCGCCCGTCGCGGAACGCGCCCTCGGCGCGTGGACGTACCTCTACTTCCGGAACGGCTGCGAGGCCTCGTGCGGCACGTTCGACGTCGTATTCCTGGAGAACGACGCGGTGGTGAACGCCATCGTGCGCGGGCCGGGACACACCTACGGCGGCACGTCCACGTCGCCGCCGGGTCAGGAGCCGCGCGCGACGCCCCCGACGGGGACGGAGGGCTAGCGGGCAATGCCGGACAAGCCGAGCCGCAACGAAGAGGAGTACTTCGTCCGGAAGGAGGCGGAGCGCCTGGCGGAGCTCAAGAAGTCCACGGAGCTCGAGGCGCGGCTCGCCGAGCGTCGCAGCCACTTCATGAAATGCCCCCGCTGCGGCGCCGACCTCCACGTCGAGCACTACTCGGGCATCGAGGTGGAGCGCTGTGCCGAGTGCGGGGGCCTGTGGTTCGACGCCGGCGAGGCCGAGCGGCTGGTGGCGGTGAACGCTTCCAAGGGGGTCGGCGGCGCGTTCCGGGCGATCGTCGAGGCGGTTCGTGGCCCGGACAAGCCGAGACGCGTCTGACATGACCGGGCCCACGCGCGCCGGCGCGCTCCCGGGCGATCCCCCGATCACCCCGGCACTCGTGCGCGAGCACGGCCTGAACGACCAGGAACTGGCGGGGATCCGGACTCTGCTCGGGCGGGACCCGACCTTCACGGAGTTGGGCATCTTCTCCGCGCTGTGGAGCGAGCACTGCTCCTACAAGCACTCCAAGCCGGTGCTCCGCCGGTTCCCGACCACCGGGCCGCGGGTCCTCCAGGGCCCCGGCGAGAACGCCGGGGTCCTCTCGGTCGGAGACGGCTGGGCCGTCGCGTTCAAGATCGAGTCGCACAACCACCCGTCGGCCGTCGAGCCCTACCAGGGGGCCGCCACCGGGGCCGGCGGCATCCTGCGCGACGTCTTCACCATGGGCGCCCGCCCGGTGGCCCTGCTGAACAGCCTCCGGTTCGGGCCGCTCGATTCGCCGCGCAACCGGTACCTGTTTGCCGGCGTCGTCCGCGGCATCGGCGACTACGGCAATTGCGTGGGCGTGCCGACCGTGGGTGGCGAGGTGGACTTCGGCGCCTCGTACACCGGCAACCCCCTGGTCAACGCGATGTGCGTGGGTCTCCTGCGCGAAACCCAGCTCATGCGCGCCGTGGCGAGCGGCGTCGGCAACGTCCTGATTGCCGTCGGGTCCCGCACGGGGCGCGACGGCATCCACGGCGCCTCGTTCGCTTCCGAGGAGCTGACCGAGGAGAGCGAGGCCCGCCGCCCACAGGTCCAGGTAGGCGACCCGTTCGCCGAGAAGCTCCTGCTCGAGGCGAGTCTCGAGCTGATCGCCTCGGGCGACATCGTGGCCATCCAGGACATGGGGGCGGCCGGCCTGACGTCGTCCTCGGCCGAGATGGCGGCGCGGGGCGGGGTCGGCGTGGAGATTGACACCGCGCTGGTGCCCACGCGCGAGCCGGGCATGACCCCGTACGAGATCCTGCTCTCGGAATCCCAGGAGCGGATGCTCGTAGTGGCCCGCGGCGACCGCGTGACGGCCGTCCAGGCCATCGCGGCCCGGTGGGAACTCGAGGCCGTACCCATCGGTCGGGTGACGGACGACGGGGTGTTCCGCGTCCGGCACGGGCCGGTCGTGGTGGCGGAGATTCCGGGCCGCGGACTGATCGAGGATTGCCCCACCTACGCGCCCGAGGCCCGGGAGAGCGACGCGGCGGCAGCGCGACGCACGCGTCGCCCGAACGGCGCCGCGCCCGACGTCGCCGCCGCCTGGCGCGTGCTCCTCGACGCGCCGGCCGTGGCCAGCAAGCGCTGGGTGTACCAGCAGTACGACTCCACGGTCCGGGCCGGCACGGCCATCGGGCCCGGCGGCGACGCCGCCGTCGTGCTGATCCCGGACACCGAACGCGCCATCGCGGTCGCGACCGACTGCACCGCCCGGTACGTGCTGCTCGATCCGTACGAGGGCGGCAAGGCGGCGGTGGCGGAGAGCGCCCGGAACGTGGCGTGCACCGGTGCGCGGCCCATCGGCATCACCAATTGCCTCAATTTCGGGAGCCCGGAGCGCCCCGAGGTCTTCTTCCAGTTTCGCGAGGCCTGCCGCGGCATCGCCGAGGCGTGCGAGGCGCTGAGCACGCCGGTGACCGGCGGGAACGTCTCCTTCTACAACGAGAGCCCGCAGGGAGCCGTGGACCCGACCCCCGTGATCGGGATGGTGGGCCTGCTCGATGACGTCCGCCGCGCCGTGGGCGCGCACTTCACGACGCCGGGCGACGCCATCATCCTGCTGGGCCGGACGCGCGGGCACCTCGGCGGATCGGCTTACTGGGAGCACGTGCTCGGCGAGGTGGCCGGCGCGCCGCCACCCGTGGACCTGGCGGCGGAGCGACGGCTGGTGGACCTCCTCGTGGCGCTCGCCGACGCGGGCCTCGTGCGCAGCGCGCACGACTGCTCGGACGGCGGCCTGGCGGTGGCGCTGTCGGAGTCGGCCCTCGGGGGGCCGTACGCCACCGCCGGTCTCGGCGCCACGGTGGACCTCGCGGCCGCGCTTCCCGGACTCGGGGCCGCGGAGGCGCTGTTCGGCGAGGATCAGGGACGCGCGCTGCTGTCGGTGGACGCCGCGCTGGCCGACCGCGTGCGTGCCGCGGCTCGCGACGCCGGCGTCCCGGCCGCCCGCATCGGCCAGGTGGACGGGTGGGACGGCGTGCTGACCGTGCGGGTTGCCGGGGCGGTGGTGACGCTGCCGGTGGCGGAGGCCCGGCGCATCCACGCCGAGGCCATCCCCTCACGTATGCGGCTCGCCGCGACCGCGGAGGACTAGCGCCATGTGCGGCATCTTCGGCGTGAGCGGGGTTCCGGAGGCGGCGCAGCTCGTCTACCTCGGGCTCTACGCGCTCCAGCACCGCGGCCAGGAGTCGGCCGGGATGGTGGCCGTGGACGACGAGGGACAGGCGCGCGCGTACCGCGGGATGGGGCTCGTCAACGACGTGTTCTCGGCCGAGACGCTGCGCGAGCTGCGCGGGGACCTGGCCATCGGGCACACCCGGTACTCCACGACCGGCAGCTCCGTGCTGGCCAACGCCCAGCCGGGTCTCGTGAACTACCACGGCGGCGCGCTCGCCCTGGCGCACAACGGCAACCTCACTAATGCCCGGGACGTACGCGCCGACCTGGTGCGGCAGGGATCCATCTTCCAGTCCTCGTCCGACTCCGAGGTCCTGGTGCACCTCATCGCGCGCTCGGACGCGCGCCGCGTCGAGGACCAGATCCTCGATGCCCTGGAACGCGTGGAGGGGGCCTACTCGCTCGTCCTGACCATCGGCCGGACCCTCTACGCCATCGTGGACGCGCGGGGATTCCGGCCCCTGGTCCTCGGGCGGCTCGGCGCCGGATGGGTCGTCGCCTCGGAGACGTGCGCGTTGGACATCGTCGGCGCGTCGCTGGTGCGCGAGCTCGAGCCGGGCCAGTGGCTCAAGATCCAGGACGGGCGCGTCGTGGACCTGCCGCCGCTGCCCGCGGCGCCGTCGCGGCGCTGCGTGTTCGAGCTGGTCTACTTTTCCCGACCCGACAGCACCGTGTTCGGCCGGTCGGTGGACCACGTGCGGCGGGCGCTGGGGCATCGGTTGGCGGAGGAGCACCCCGCGCCGGGGGCCGATTGCGTGTTTTCCGTGCCCGATTCGTCCAACGCCATGGCACTGGGGTTCGCGGAGTCGTCGGGCATCAAGCTGGAGCACGGCCTCATCCGGAACCACTACGTCGGCCGGACCTTCATCAATCCCGGCCAGGCCGCGCGGGTGGCCAAGGTGCGGATCAAGTTCAATCCGGTGCAGGAGGTCATCGCCGGGAAGCGGGTGGTGGTCGTGGACGACTCGCTGGTGCGCGGCACGACGTCGCGCGAACTGGTGCACATGCTGCGGCAGTCCGGGGCCCGCGAGGTGCATTTCCGACTCGCCTCCCCCCCTATCACCGGGCCGTGCTACTACGGGATTGACACGCCGACCCGGGCGGAGCTGATCGCGTCCTCGCACTCCATCGAGGAGATCCGGGAGCATCTCGGGGTGGACTCGCTGGGCTACCTGTCGCTCGAGGGAATGCTGGCCGCCGCGGGGCCGGACGACCGCTACTGTCACGCCTGCTTCTCGGGCGACTATCCCACGGACGTCGCGGGGGCGGCCGCGACACCGTCGTCGGCCCTCCCGGCACCCGCGCCACGCTGACCCGCACGGAGACCGGCGGCCTGGTCCTTGCACGCCGATGACCCCACGCCGCGGGCCGCGCATCCGGTGCGGTCCCGCCGGCCTCACAGAGACGCCACCATGACGCACGGTCAACACGTCTTCTTCTTCGGGAACGGCACCGCCGAGGGCGGCGCCGACATGAAGGCGCTGCTGGGCAGCAAGGGCGCGAACCTGGCCGAGATGACCAACATCGGGATTCCCGTTCCCCCGGGGTTCACGATCTCGACCGAGGTCTGCGGCCGCTATCTCGCCGAGCGGACGCTCCCCGCCGAGGTGCGGGAGGACGTGCGGGTGGCCATCGCGCGCCTCGAGCAGGTCACGGGACGGGCGTTCGGGGGCGCCGAATCGCCGCTGCTCGTGTCGGTGCGGTCGGGGGCCCCCGTCTCGATGCCGGGCATGATGGACACCATCCTGAATCTCGGCCTCTCGGACGTGACCGCCAACGCGCTCGCGCGCCAGTCCGGGAACCCCGCGTTCGCCTTCGATTCGTACCGCCGCCTGGTGCAGATGTACGGTGACGTCGTGTTCGGCCTGCGACCGGAGGCGGGCGAGGCCGACGCCTTCGAGGCGGTGATTGACGCCGCCAGGGCGCGGCACGGGGTCGCACGCGAGATTGACCTGCCCGCGGACGAGCTGCGGGCCATGGTGGAGCGGTTCCGGGCGCTCGTGGCGCGCATGGGCGGACGGCCGTTTCCGGAGGATCCCTGGGAGCAGCTGTGGGGCGCCATTGACGCCGTCTTTCGCAGCTGGGAGAACCGCCGCGCCATTGATTACCGCCGCGTCCATCGGATTCCCGACAACCTCGGGACCGCCGTGAGCGTGGTGGCCATGGTCTACGGCAACATGGGCGAGGACTCGGGGACCGGAGTCGCCTTCACGCGGAGTCCGTCCACGGGTGAGCCCACCCTCTATGGGGAGTTCCTCGTCAACGCACAGGGCGAGGACGTGGTCGCGGGCACGCGCGATCCCGAGCCCATCGCGGCCATGGCCAATCACCTGCCCGAGGCCTTTGCGCAGCTCCAGGAAACGGCCACGCGGCTCGAGCGCCACTTCCGCAACATGCAGGACATCGAGTTCACCGTCGAGCGCGGCCGGCTCTACCTGCTCCAGACGCGCACCGGCAAGCGGACGGGGAAGGCGGCCGTCCGCATTGCCGTGGACATGGTGCGGGAGGGACTGCTGTCGCAGGAGGAGGCCCTGCTCCGGGTGGATCCGGACCAGCTCAACCAACTTCTCCATCCCACCGTAGATCCGGATCAGGAAGTGACGGTGATCGCGAAGGGTCTCCCCGCCTCCCCGGGCGCGGCGGTGGGTCGCGTGGTCTTCGACGCGGACACCGCGGCGGAGCGGGGCGGTAACGGGGAGTCCGTGGTCCTGGTGCGGCGAGAGACCAGCCCCGACGACTTTCACGGGATGGCGGTGGCGCGGGCCATTGTCACCGCGCGCGGCGGCATGACCAGCCACGCGGCCGTCGTGGCGCGCGGCATGGGCAAGTGCTGCGTGGCGGGCGCCAAGGACCTCGACGTGGACGAGGCGGCCCGCACCTTCCGCTCCAACGGCACCGTGATCCGCGAGGGGGACTGGATCACGGTGGACGGCTCGGCCGGCCGCGTGCTGCTCGGCGAGGTCCGGCTCGTCGAGCCCGCGCCGACGGACGAGTTCCGGCAGCTGATGCAGTGGGCGGACGCGACGCGCGAGCTGCACGTGCGCACCAACGCCGATACGCCGCGCGACGCCGCGCGGGCCCGCGCCTTCGGCGCCGAGGGCATCGGGCTCTGCCGCACCGAGCACATGTTCTTCGAGGGCGACCGACTCACCGCCATGCGCGAGATGATCGTGGCCACGGACCTCGAAGGGCGGCGGCGGGCGCTCCTCAAGCTGCTCCCGATGCAGCGCAACGATTTCCTTGAGATCTTCCGCGCCATGGACGGGCTGCCCGTCACCATCCGGCTGCTGGATCCGCCGCTCCACGAGTTCCTCCCCCGGGAAGGCGAAGAGATCGAGACCATGGCCGCCACCCTCGGTGTCTCGGCGGAGCGGCTGCGGCACACGGTGGACGTGTTGACGGAAGTGAACCCCATGCTGGGCCATCGCGGCTGCCGGCTCGGGCTCACCTTCCCCGAGATCACGGAGATGCAGGCCCAGGCCATCTTCGAGGCGGCGTGCGAGGCGGCCGCCCAGGGCGTGCACGTCTTCCCCGAGGTGATGGTCCCGCTGATCAGTGACGTCGAGGAGCTGCGGCGCCAGGTGGAACTGGTCCGCGGCGTGGCGGAGCGCGTGTTCACGGAGCGCAAGCGGCGGGTGGAGTATCAGCTCGGCACCATGATCGAGCTACCCCGCGCCGCCCTGACGGCGGACCGCGTGGCGCGGGTCGCCGAGTTCTTCTCGTTCGGCACCAACGACCTCACGCAGACCACGTTCGGGCTGTCGCGCGACGACGCCGGGCGCTTCCTGCCGTTCTACGTCGAGCACGGCATCCTGCCCGACGACCCGTTCCAGACGCTGGATCAGGACGGCGTGGGCAAGCTGATTGACCTGGCCGTGCAGCTCGGCCGCGCCACGAACCCCAGGCTCAAGATCGGCATCTGCGGCGAGCACGGCGGCGACCCGCGTTCCATCGAGTTTTTCCACCGCGCCGGCTTCAATTACGTTTCCTGCTCGCCCTTTCGCGTGCCGGTGGCACGCCTGGCGGCCGCGCGCGCGGCCCTGGAGGCGCCGCCACCCAAGCCCTGAACCTCCGGAGGACGGCCGTGGACCGGATCCGCATCGCCTCGCTCCAGTACTTCGTTCGCCCCGTCCAGACCTTCCAGCAGTTCGCCGACCAGGTCACCGCCCTCGTGGAGACCGCGGCCGACTACAAGTGCCGGCTCGTGGTGTTTCCCGAGTACTTCACGGTGCAGCTGCTGACCCTCGGCGACGTCAAGCGCCCCATCGAGGTCCAGGTGCGCGATCTGGCCGCCCAGGTCGGCCCGTACACCGAGCTGCTCTCGGGCCTGGCCCGCCAGCACGGGATCTACGTGCTCGGGGGCACCATCCCCGTCCCCGACGACGTGACGGACGACGTGTATAACCAGGCGTTCTTCTTTTCGCCGTCCGGCGATCACGGTGTGCAGGGCAAACTGCACATGACCCGGTTCGAGAACGAGGAGTGGAAGGTGAAGCCGAAGAACGGCCTGCGGGTGTTCGAGACCGAGTTCGGCCGCGTGGCCATCACCATCTGTTACGATGTGGAGTTCCCCGAGATCGCCCGGGCGGCGGCGCACCTCGGCGCGCACATCCTCCTCGTGCCGAGCTGCACGGACGACCGCCAGGGATTCCTGCGGGTCAAGTACTGCGCCCACGCCCGCGCCATCGAGAATCAGATGTACGTCGTGGTGTCGCACACGGTGGGCTCGCTGCCGATGGTCCCCGCCGTCCACCTCAACTACGGTCAGGCGGCCATCCTCACCCCGAGTGATTTCTCGTTCTCCCGCGACGGCATTCTCGCGGAGGGGAACCCCAACCAGGAGATGATGGTCATCGGTGAGCTCAACCTCCGGACCATCGAGGAGTCCCGCTCCACCGGCACCGTGCTCCCCCTGCTGGACTCCCGCCGGACCGCGGAGCTGGTCCGGAGCCCGGAGGTGGTGACCTTGTGAGGCCGCCCGCCAGGCGGATCGTCGTGCGGCCCACCCGCCCGTTCGACTGGGACGGCATCATCGCGCTGACCCGCGCGGTCTACGTAGGGAGCCCTCCCTGGACGCGGGCGCAGCTCGCCTCACACCTCGAAGTGTTCCCGGAGGGACAGTTGGTGGCCGTCAGCGGCCCCGAGCAGGACGTCGTGGGCGCGGCGGCGAGCCTCGTGATCACCTGGGATCACTACGAGAGCCGGGCCACGTGGCGCGAGTTCACGGCCGGGGGGACCTTCGCGAACCACGACCCACGGGGCCGGACCCTGTACGGCGCCGAGGTCATGGTCCACCCCGCCATGCAGCGGCGGCGGATCGGTCACAAGCTGTACGCCGCCCGGCGGGAGCTCGCCGAGCGCTATCGCCTGCTCCGCATCCGCGCCGGCGCCCGGCTGCGCGGCTACCACCGCTATGCCGCGCGCATGTCCGCCGAGGAGTACGTGCTCGGCGTGGTCCGGGGACGGATCAAGGGCCCCACCCTGTCCTTCCAGCTGCGGGAGGGCTTCCACGTGTTCGACGTCGTCCAGGGATACCTGGCCCATGACCCGGAGAGCCTGGGATGGGCCGCGTTGATCGAGTGGCTGAACCCCGCCGTTGCAACTGCCGAGGACGTGGCGCGGCGCGACCCGAAGTGGGACCTGGGGGGCGGTGGTGGTGGTGGTGGTCGTCGTGGTGGTCGTGGTGGTGGATCCCGCTAAAGCGGGCCCTCGGCCGCCATCTGTCGCCAAGGCGACCACACCGCCCGTCTTACGGGCAGATCGTGGCCGAGGGCCCGCTTCAGCGGGATCCACGAAGCCCCGCCCGGGCCAGCGCCGCCCGCAAGGCGGCGTCCACGCCCAGTTCCTCGAGCCGGCCGACGGCGCACCACTCGGCCCGAAGCGCCCCCGGCCCCGGCCGGGGCGGGTGCCGCGGGCTGACGAAGCGGAACATCAGATCGTGGTGCCGGTGGGCTGGTTCGCCTCGCGCGGCGGGAATGTCGTGGACATCCAGGCCAACCAGCGTTGGCTCAGGCTCGCCTTCCACCAGAATGCCCGTTTCCTCGCGGACCTCGCGCCGGGCGGCGTCCACGATAGACCGATCCGAGGGCTCGAGGTGCCCCCCCGGCTGAAGCCAGCGGCCCAACCGCGCGTGGAGGACCAGCAGCACCGCGTCGCCGTCGTCGGAGAGCACCAGCCCGCTTACGGTCACATGCCCGGGCTGGAACTGTGTGCGTGTGTCCGGGCGCCTGGTGCCGTCGAGCAGGGCGAGAATGTCCCGGCGGCTCGCACTGGCCCGTCCGTCGTCTCCAGAATCGAACGCCTCGACCCATTGGCGGATCTCATCGGGCGAAACCAAGCGTGCCCCCTTCTGCCTCAGCGGCCGGTCTCGAAACCACGGACGACTTTCCAACATTGATCCAACAGGACCGGCCACAAGTCGCAAAACCGAGCACCCCGATTGGCGGAAGTCCCAACATTGTGGTTCTCAGCTACGATGTATAATGTTATCTGTCAAGATATTACAGTGTACATCTCAAGTAATACATGATGTTGAAAGTCCCGTCCACGAGTTCCCACCGTCCTCCACACCAACGCGCCTCAGGTAACCACCTGAGTCCACGACGGAGGGATAGCGCGCGCTTGCCCAGGGCGTAGCACGCCCCAGATTTGCGCAGTGTCGGGAAGATAGGCTGGGGAGGCGCCCAGTCAAAGCATTGTCGAGTTACTTACCTGGACGTAGACTCGGCAAGGACGCGCGCGCCTGGAGGCCCGCTGAACACTCGAGTGGACCGGATCATCCGTTGGGGCCTGTCCCTGGGCCTGTGCGCCGCCGGCGTCGTGGGCACCCGTCTCTGGCTCCGCTGGCCCGACGTGACGACCGTGGGGATTGCCGACCCCGCGTCGGCCGCGGTCGTGGCCCGCGCGCACGCGGAAGGCGTGGCCGTTTCGCAGGCGTGGACCCCGATGGACCAGATCTCGCCGCAGCTCGCGCTGGCGGTGCTCGTGGCCGAGGACATCGAGTTCTTCCAGCACCGGGGATTCTCGGTGGCCGAAATGCGCATCGCGATGGACCAGGCGCGCGAGGGAGGGCGCATACGTGGGGCGTCCACCATCACCCAGCAGCTGGCCAAGAACCTCTGGCTCTCGGGTGATCGGACCCTCGCGCGGAAGGTGCGCGAGGCCCTGCTGGCGGTGGATCTGGAGCGGTTCCTGACGAAGCGACGGATCCTGGAGCTGTATCTCAACGTGGTGCCGTTCGGGCCGGGCGTGTTCGGGGCGGAAGCGGCGGCGCGCCGCTATTTCGGCAAACCCGCCCTGTTCCTGACGGAGCTGGAGAGTGCCCAACTAGCGGCGGCCCTCACGCGCCCCTCGCGCTGGTACCCGGGCGTCACGGCCGCCGATTATACCGAGCGTGTGGAGCTGATCCGGCGCCGGATGACCAACGCGGAGTTTCTGTGGCGGCACCTGCTGCGCATCTGAGGGAGGGACCCAGCTCGTGAAACGCGGGGAGGCGGAGCGGCGGCTGCGGGAGCTGCGGGCCGAGATCCGGCATCACGACTACCTCTACTACGTCAACGACCGTCCGGAGATCGCGGACGAGGGCTACGACGCCCTGTACCGCGAGCTGGCAGCGATCGAGGCGCGTTTCCCCGACCTGCGCACCCCGGACTCGCCCACCCAGCGGGTCGCCGGCGCGCTGTTCGACCGGTTCCCCACCGTGCCGCACCTGGCGCCCATGTTGAGCCTCGACTCGGGGCCGGACCCGGCCGAGCTGCGGCGCTTCGACGAGCGACTGCGCAAGGAGCTGGGCGACGACGGGGTCGGCTACGTGCTCGAGCCCAAGCTGGACGGCGCCTCGGTGGAGCTGGTCTACGAGCGGGGCGTGCTGGTGCGTGCCAGTACGCGCGGGGACGGCGTCAACGGGGAGGGCATCACCGAGAACGTCCGCACGATCCCGTCGGTGCCGTTGCGCGTGGCCTCGGCCGGTCCGTCGGCCGATCTCGTGGCCGTGCGGGGCGAGATCATCATGCGGATCGGCGCCTTCGAGGCCCTGAACGAGCGGCTGCTGGCCGAGGGTGGCGAGCCGTTCGCGAACCCACGGAACGCCGCGGCGGGCTCCCTGCGACAGCTCGACCCGACCATCACCGCGCGGCGTCCGCTCGACATCTATGCGTACGACATCCTCGCTGCCAACGGCGTGCCGTTCGCCACCGATCGTGACGCACTGGCCGCGCTGGCGGCGTGGGGATTCCCGGTCTCCGAACTGACGGCGGCCGCCCGGACGGTGGAGGAGGTCCTGGCCTACCATGCGGACCTGCTGGCCCGGCGCGACGAGCTGGACTTCGAGATAGACGGGATCGTGGTGAAGCTCGACGACCTGGCCGCGCGCGGACGCCTCGGCACGACCGCGCGGCACCCGCGCTGGGCGTACGCGTTCAAGTTCCCTCCCCGCCGCGAGCTCACGCGCGTGCTGAAGATCATCGCCAGCGTCGGGCGGACCGGCGTGGTCACGCCGGTCGCGATGATGCGGCCGGTGGAGCTCGGAGGCGTCACGGTGGCCCGGGCGACGCTGCACAACCGGGAGGAGGTCGCCCGGAAGGACGTGCGGGAGGGAGATCTCGTGCGCGTACAGCGGGCCGGCGACGTGATTCCGCAGGTGATCGAGGTCGTGCAGGAGCCCGGACGCCACCGCGGCCGCAGCTTCCGGATGCCCGCGCACTGCCCGTCCTGCGAGACACCGCTCGTCGAGCGCGGCCCGTTCACCGTCTGCCCCAACGGGTTTCACTGCCCCGCCCAGCTCGCCGCGCGCCTCCAGCATTTCGCGTCGCGGCACGCGCTGGACATCGAGGGCCTGGGTGAGGAGTCGTCCCGCCTGTTCGTCGCCCAGGGCCTGGTCACGAGCCTCGAGCACGTCTTCGACCTCACCGCCGGGCAACTCGTCGCCCTCGAGGGGTTCGCCGAGAAGTCGGCGGCCAACCTGCTCGCGGCCATCGAGCGGGCGCGGGACGTGGAGCTGCCACGGTTGCTCCACGGCCTCGGCATTCCGGAGGTCGGCGTCGCCGTGGCGCGCGACCTCGCGCAGCACTTCGGGAGTTTCGCGGCGTTGCGGAGCGCCTCCGTGGCCGAGATTGATGCGGTCCCGGGCGTGGGCGAGAAGATGGCCGAGGTGATCGCCGGGTTCTTCGCGGACCGCCGCAACGGCACCGTGATGGACGCGCTGCTCGAGCGCGTCCGCGTCCGGGAGGGCGCTCCTGCTCCCAAGGGCGGGCCGCTGGCCGGCAGCACGTTCGTGTTTACCGGTGGCCTCACCGGGCTGTCCCGCGAGGAGGGGCAGCGGATGGTCGAGTCCCTCGGCGCCAAGGCCGCCGGATCCGTGAGCAAGAAGACCACCTACGTGGTGGCGGGCACCGACGCCGGCTCCAAGCGGGCCAAGGCCGAGCAGCTCGGGCTCACGATTCTGGACGAGGCGGGGTTCCTCAGGCTCCTGGCCAAACACGGCGTCCGTCCATGACCATGGAGAACGGGGAGATCGCCGCCGTCCTCGAGGACGTCGGCATGCTGCTCCAGATCCAGGGGGCCAATCCCTTCCGGATCCGGGCCTATGAGAACGCCGCGCGCGCGGTCGAGGACCACGCGGTCCCGCTCCGCGCGATGGTGGCGGACGGTGCCGACCTCACCGAGCTGCCGGGCATCGGGAAGGACATGGCCAGGTACATCACCGAACTGGTGACCACTGGACGGCTCAGCATCCTCGACGAGCTGACGGCCCAGATCCCGCGCTCGCTCCTGGAGCTCGTGCGCCTCCCGGGGGTCGGGCCCAAGCGGGCGCGCAAGCTGTGGGAGAGTCTGGGCATCACCACGCTGGACGCGCTGGAGGCGGCGGCGCGAGACGGGCACGTTGCCGAGTTGGACGGGTTCGGCGCCAAGACGCAGCAGCGGATCCTGGACGGCATCGCGAAGCTGAAGGAGCGCGGCAACCGGTTGCGGCTCGTGGAGGCGGACGAGCGGATCGCTCCCCTGCTCACTCATCTGCGGGATCAGGCCACGATCCGCCGGGTCGAGGTCGCCGGCAGCCTCCGGCGCAGGCTGGAGACGATCGGGGACATTGACCTCCTGGCCACCGCGGCGGATCCGGGGGCGGCCATGGAGCACTTCACCGGCTTCCGCGGGGTGGCCGAGGTGACCATGTCCGGGGAGACGCGGGGCAGCGTGGTGCTGTCGTCCGGGCTCCAGGTGGATCTCCGCATCGTTCCCGAGGAGAGCTGGGGCGCCGCACTCCAATACTTCACGGGGTCCAAGGCGCACAACGTGACGCTCAGGAAACGGGCGGTGGGGATGGGGTTGAGTATTTCGGAGTACGGGGTGGTGAGGAGCGACGGGACTGACGGGAACGACGGGAACGACGGGAGTGCTCGGGGTGGGGTCCGCGGTGGTCGGCGGGTGGCGGGGGAGACGGAGGAGTCCGTGTACGCGGCGGTGGGGTTGCCGTGGATTCCGCCGGAGCTGCGGGAGGATCGCGGGGAGATCGAACTGGCGGAACGTGGGACGCTGCCCTCGCTGGTGACCCTCGCCGATCTACGTGGCGACTTGCAGATGCACTCCACGTGGTCGGACGGAAAGGAGAGCGTGGCGGCCATGGTGGACGCGTGTGCCGCGAGAGGTTATGCCTACCTTGCCGTCACCGATCACTCCAAGACCCTCGCCATGACGGGAGGGCTCGACGCGGCGCGGTTGCGGGAGCAGTGGACGGAGATGGACGCGGTGATGGCCGAACGGCCGGGCATCCGCCTGCTGCGCAGCATGGAGATTGACATCCTGCGGGATGGCTCGCTCGATCTGGAGGACGAATTGATCGAGCGGCTCGACGTGGTCCTGGTCTCCGTGCACACGCTGCTCGACCTTCCCGTCGCCGCGCAGACGGAGCGGATCCTGAAGGCGCTCCGGCATCCGCGCGTGCACATCCTGGCGCATCCGACCGGCCGCCTGATCAACCGGCGGGATCCCATCGCGTTCGACCTCGACGAGGTGCTGCAGTGCGCCACGGAACACGGCGTGTCCATGGAGCTGAACGCACACCCCCACCGGCTGGATCTGCGGGACACGCACCTGATCCGGGCCCGCGAGCTGGGGATCCCGGTCGTGATCAGCACGGACGCCCACACGACGCGCGACCTCGACTACATGCGCTACGGGGTCGAGCAGGCCCGCCGGGCCGGGCTCGAGCCGGGCCACGTGCTCAACACCCGTTCCGCGGCGAAGCTCCTGCGACACCTCGACGCGAAGCGATGACGGGTGCCGGCGCGTGACCAGCCACACGCTGGGGCTCGTTGGGGGCATTGCCGCGGGGTCGCTGCCCATCGTGCGGATGAACCGCGCGACCATGGCCATCGTCGGCGCTACGCGCTCGTGCTGGTCGGCACGATCTCACTCGAGGACGCCTACCCCGTCATTGACCTGAACACGATCGTCCTCCTGTTCGGGATGATGGTCCTCAACGCCAACCTGCGGCTCGCGGGGTTCTTCGACATCGTCGCGCGCCAGCTCGCGCACCGGGCCCACTCGCCGGCAGTCCTGCTCGTCGTCACGGTGTTCACGGCCGGTGTGCTCTCGGCGGTGTTCCTCAACGACACGATCGTCCTCGTCTTCACACCGCTGCTGCTGGAAGTCACCCGGGTGGCGGGGCTCAATCCCCTGTCCTTCCTGATGGCTGCGGCAACGGCCGCGAACGTCGGGTCCGTGGCGACGCTGGTCGGCAATCCGCAGAACATGCTGATCGGGGTCGCCTCCGGGATCGGGTTCAACCGGTTCCTGGCGGCCCTCGCTCCCGTAGCCATCGGCGGGCTCCTGCTGGTCGCCATCGTACTGCTGGTGGTCTATCGGGGCGCGCTCACGCCGTGCGTCGTGGAGGTTGACACGGCGCCCGCGCGCCGTGTGCATCGGCCGCTCCTGCGGAAGAGCATCGTGGCGTCCATCCTGCTGGTCATCGGTCTGGTGGCGGGCATGCCGGTCCCCCTCGCGGCTCTGGGAGCGGCGTCCGTGCTCCTCGTGACGCGGCGCATCAAGCCGGCCCGCGTGTTCCAAGAGATAGACTGGTCGCTGCTCGTGTTCTTCAGCGGCTTGTTCGTGGTGACGTTTGCGGCGGAGCGCCTCGGCGTCACGGACGCGGTGTTCGGGTGGCTCCGGAGGACGGGGACCGGTGTGGCCGAGTTGTCCATGGTCGCAGCCGTCGTTTCGAATATCGTGTCGAACGTGCCGGCCGTGCTCCTGCTACGACCCGTTGTGGAAGCACTCGCGCGACCGGAAGCAGGCTGGCTCACCCTGGCCATGGCCACCACGCTCGCGGGCAACCTCACCCTGCTGGGCTCGGTCGCCAATCTGATCGTGGCGGAGTCCGCGGGCCGGGCGGGCGTCCGCCTCTCGTTCAGGGAGTATCTCAGGGCCGGCGTGCCGATTACGCTGTTGACGCTGGCATGGGGGATCGCCTGGATCTTGCTGACGACCTGACCTCGGTTACGTGCGGAGGGGGTGGTGGATCCCGCTGAAGCGGGCCCTCGGCCGCCATCTGTCGCCGAGGCGACTTCCTGTATACCTCAGTCTGCCGGAGACACGCTGTGCTTCCCCTGCTGTTGGCCCTCTTGTCGGCCCCTCATCCCGCTCATCCCGCGGCTCGCGCCGCCGCATCCCCCTGGGGCTACGACGCACACCGGCTGATCTGCGACGTCGCATGGCGGGAGATGAACCCCGTGGCTCGGGCGGCGGTGCAGCGTATCCTGGCCGGCGCCCGGCCGCACGAGCGGTTCAGTGAATCGTGCATCTGGGCGGACGAGATCCGGAACGACCCCGCCTACGCGCGTTACGTCACCGCGCACTACACGAACATTCCGTCGGGCCGGGAGCGGGTGGATCCCGCCGTAGACTGCGCCGAGAGCTACTGTGTGATCGAGGCCATCCGGGACCTGACCGCCGAGGTCGCCGACCGGGCGCTGCCGGCGGCCCAGCGGCGGGACGCGCTCCGGTTTCTCGTGCACTTCGTGGGGGACATCCATCAGCCGCTGCACGTCGGGCGGCCGGAGGACCGTGGCGGCAACGACGTCCACCTCCGGTTCCTTGACGAGCTCACCAACCTGCACACGCTCTGGGACGCCGGGCTCGTCCAGCGGGCACTGCTCGATCCCTGGGATGGCCGTCGGCTCTACGAGTCCATCGCGCCGGCGGAGCGGGCGGCGTGGGGCGATCTCGATCCGGTCACGTGGGCCAACGAGTCGTACCGGATCGTGGAACGCGAGGCGTATCGGGGAGTCGAGCCGGGCGCCGCCCTGGGCAACGTGTACGCCGACCGCAACGCGGCGATCGTGGAACGGCGCATCGTCCAGGCGGGATACCGCCTCGGGCGCCTGTTGAATCAGCTGTTGGGACCCCGACCTTCGCGCGGCGTCACGCCGCCGCGGCCTGACCCCCGCGCCACGCGTCGAGCAGGGTTCGGGCGGCCGCCTGCCCGTCGGCATCGAGCTCGGGCAGCAGGGTCACCAGGGCTCGCTCCGCCTCGGGTCTCGACGTCGCGAGCACCAGGCGCCCGCCCACGACCCACATCCGCACCGTGACCGCGCCGGCCAGGATCGGCTCGCCGTCGCGAGCGCGCGCGGTCTCCCACCGACCGGGTGGATTCTCGCGCGGTGTCGCGGATACGGGCTTCGGTGAGGGAGTCGGAGGCATCCGAGGGCCCGCTATTTCGGGGCTGCCGTTCGTGGAGGGGCGCCACCAGTCAACGACGAGGCACCACAGTCGCTGGACCCGCTCGCGGATTGGCATGGCCGAATATAGGGTGGATGGCGGGTGTCACCAAGACTCCGCGGCCTGCATCCCCGCATCTGCCGCATCACCGGTGAGCGCGACCATCTCCGCCGCCGTGACGCGGGCAAGGAGCGCGGTCTGCTTGATGTCACCCCATTTCAGGCCGCGCGCGAGCCACAACCGCTCCATGCGTCGCAGCAGGTCTGGGACCAGGATGATGTGCACGGCGCACAGCTGGCCATGGAGCCGTGCCTCGTGGTACTGGAACCCCTGACTCAGCTCCCGCTCCAGTCGGGCGGCGTCGATCTCCGGCTCGAACCGACTCCGATCCACCAGACATGCGTAGCCGGGTCCCGCACGGCTCTTCCGAGGCGCGAGGACGGCAACGGCATCATCCCCCAACGCCCGCCGCATGGCTCCGTGCACGAACACTTCGTGGAGCTTCTCCCCCACGAGATCCGAGACGACGCCGTCACGCCCGAGGAAACGCAGGCAGGGCGTGGCGCCGTATCGCCCGTCGACGCGCACCCGGTCGTGCATCCGGTAGCGGACCAGGCCGCCGCATTGCGACACGACGAGACTTGCCTCCTCGGCGAGTTCCAGGTCCTGCAGTCGTGCGATGGTGCCATCCACCCGCTCGAACTCGAGGAACACGTCCCCGACGAGGGGGACCGGGGCCTTGGCATGCACCAGCGGCACCGTGATCGCCGCCTCCGTCGCGAGCAGTCCCTTGCCCTGGAGCATCCTGCCGGGAAACCGCGTGGCGAGACGCGCCGCGAAGGGTCCGGACGCACCATCGGTCCAGCAGGAGAGCAACCGCAGCTCGGGCCAGACCCCAGTCCAGTCAACCAGCGACTCCCGAAGCAGCGCCCGGACCGCGGGGCGCCGCTGCATGGGGAAGGTGAATCCGGAGACCGAGATCCTGCCCGCGGCCACCGCCGTCGCGACCTCGTCCCGGTGGAGCTCGACGAAGTTCATCAGGGCCAGCAGGTACGTCGGACTCCACACGGAGACGACCTCGAGGTCCGCCGCGGCCAGCAGTCGGCAGGCAAGGACCAGACGATACTCCTCCATGCCCAGGCAGAGGCTCTGGGCGGGTGGGACGACGAGGCGCCCGGACACCGCGCGTCGCACCGCCGGGGCGAGGTACTGCATGTCATCGGCGAGACCGATCGGGACGCCGGAGGGAGTCGTCGCGGCCTCGCGGAAGGCGGGTGAGATCGAGAAGAACGCCCGCCCCGTCCGGAAGCGCGGGCCATCGAGCACGAGGTCGGCGGCCCACAGCACGAAGGCCCGGTTGAAGCTCCGGAGCAATCGCGACGTGTACGGGATGCGTTTGCGGCGACCTGAGCTACCCGAGGTCTCCTCGTAGACCAGGATCGGCTCTGGCGCGAGGATCGGTTCGCGCGATTCCACCTGTCGCGCGATCCAGGGCTCGAGATCCTCGTAGTCCACGACCGGCACCCGGTCGGCAAACGCGCGGTAGGACATGCGCGCGTGCATGCCGCACGCCCTGCCATAGGCGGTGCGCGCCATCGCCGCCAGGATGCGGCGCCGGACGCGTTCCTGGGCCGTGGCGGGCTCACGCGCGCTCCGGACGAACCTCCCGCGCATGGCGCACGCCGCGAGCCGCAGGGCAATCAGTGTTGCGGGCTTCATGGCTGCCGCAGCAGCGCCGATGGATGGGGCACGGGCGCACGGGCCGGGCGTCGCTCCCGCCCGTGGCGCAGGGCGCGCCGAACGACCGCCGCGACGGTGTCCAGGTCGAGGCGTGCGAGCATGGCAAGCTCGTCTCCCTCGAGGTGGCCCGGGTTGGCCCGCAGGAAGAACTGGACTTCGGGCAGGGCCAGGACCTCGGCCGTGAACGGCGCCGTCACCTGGCGCACGACCGGCTGCGGACCGGGGAACGCAACCACCCCGCGGTCGGCCTTCCAGGCCTCACCGTACCGCCCGCAGCCGACCGCGTCAATCAGGCCCGCCTCCCAGGTCGGTGTCGGCCGGGCGTGGTGCGGCCAGTGGTTGGGAAAGTTGCGAACCAGGGTCAGATAGGTGCGGTAGCCCGAGCAGATTAGGTACCAGTAGAGGGGTGTACGGGGATGCCGCAGCTTCCAGCCCAGGAGTCCGGAGAACACCGCATTGTGCAGGGCTCGCTGGCCCCAGTATCGCGGGTGGATGATCGTATCGCCGGAGAAATAGATCCCCACGGAACGCCCCTCGTAGCGCTGGCGGTAGAACAGCGCCGTCGAGAAGCCCACGACCTCCCGGCTGCCGCGGTCGCGTCCCAGGAACACCCACTGCTTCTCCGCGAGATCCCGCTCGAACGTCGCCCGATGCACGTGATCGTAATGATCGTCGTACAGTCGCCACATGGCGTCGACGGTGTCGGGGGTCAGCCGAGCGACGGCCACCCGACTCACCGAGAGTTTCCCTGAGCGTCGCATGGTAGCCTCCTAGAGCTTGTAGACGATCTCACGACTGGCGCTCCCCCCGGAGCGCCCGGCAAGCACCCGCTGCATCCAGACCGCGGGTTGATCCGCGACCACGTGGCGGAACTCCCGACGCCCGGTCTCCCGGATGCGTGCGGCCTGGCTGTTGAGGATCTCGGCGTCCTGCCGGACGACCTTCCGCGCGACCGCGCGTACGTATCGCCCGACGACCGGAGTCCACGGCCCGTAGAACACGCCGTTGCGGTTGAAGACCCGCGTGCGCTGGGGCGTCTCCGGGGTGCACACGAGGATCGTGAGCAGCCGATGCCGACCAATCGCGTAATCGACGAGCAGCGTATGGGGCGCGACGATCTCGTCCACGTGACGGAGGGTCCGTCCCCGGCCGAGTCGGGAGCGGGTGTCGTGGGTGTCCGCCGCGCGCTCCCCTTCCACCGTGGACCGAACGCCGGTCGGCGTCACTTCGATGCGCGTGGTGACGAACTGCGTGGGCGCCGAGCGAAACAGACCTTCGTGCGCGAATCCCGTGTGGCTGCAGTCCAGCCCGTTCTCGAGTATGAGGTCGACCGGCGTCTCGAGCACGTATTCGAGCTCGAACCAGAAGTACCGCGGGTCGCGCTCGTACCCGGGCGGCGCGTCCGCCCCGCCCACCACCTCCGCCCGCTTGATCCAGATCCACCCGTCCCGCTCCACCACCCGCCACGCCGGTACTCGGCATCGCGGGAGCCGCTCGTCAGGGGAGTGACAGGGAACGTCCACGAGGGCGCCCGCCCCGTCGAAACGCCACCCGTGGTACCGGCATTCAAGGGTCCCCGCCCGGACGCGGCCAAGAGAAAGCGCCACGTTCTTGTGCGGGCACCGATCCTCCAGGGCGCTGGGCGTCCCATCGGCTCCGCGGAACAGGACCACCGGCCGGCCGTGCACGGTGCGCGCGAGCGGTGCGGGGCCGAGCGCCTCCGAACGTGCCGCCACGAACCAGGCATCGTCCGGCACCGGAATACCATCCGGGTTCCGGTGCGATCCGTCGGTTTCAGTCGGTGCGGGCCTCGCGACCGTCACGGCATCCATGGGGCCTCCTGGCTGGGGTCAGACGAGCGCGGTTTCGTAGTGCAGCGGCCGCCCGTCAAGCGATCGGCACCCGCCGAGCCTCCCGGGAACAGCCACGAAGGCGTCGACCTCCGTCGGCTGGGCCCACAACCCGGCCAGGGCCGCTGTGAGCGGGTCCGTGCGATCGAGCCCCATCATGAGCAGGGCATAACCGCGACCGGCATATCGGTGCAGCGCCTCGACGACTACGGCGCGCAGCGCGGCCGCCGACGTGGCGCCGACGTTGAAGGCCTGGAGCACGCGGAGCGCGCCGCCTGGACCCGGCAGGCGCGGCGCCCCCAGCATGGGAGCCACGAGGTTGAAGCCCGACCGGAGCCAGCGCAGGGCGCCGCCGTACCGCAGGATGCGGGTGGTCTTGAGCCGGTGTTGGTCCCAGATCGCGGCGCAGGCCACGATTCGCCCGTCCGCGCCACGCGCGACGAGGTACGACGAGCGGTCGAGTCCCGGCGCTCCGTCCGGCGCGGCCGCGAGCCCCTCCGGATCCTGGCAGGCCCGGAACTGGCGGTCGGGACCGATGCTCGCCCAGAAGTCCACCAGGCCATCGATATCCGAGGGACCCGCCTCAAGGACCGCGAACCCCGGCACCGACGGCACCTGGCGTCTCGCAAGCAGCGGGATCGCATGCACCCGGACCGCGGCATACGGCACCGCGAGCCGGCCGCGTCCACCAACGTGCGCGAGGCGGGACACCGGGACGTTGCCACGAAGTGCCGTAAGCAGCACGGGCAGGTCCGGGTCGATCCTCCGCAGCTCGTCACGCACGGCGAGGGCCAGGGCCGCGCCAACGCCGCTCCGTCGTACGGCCGGGTGGACCTTCAGGTCGCCGACGTAGCCCGTCGGGCGCCGGTGTCCGTTCACGAAGGCGTCCCTCACCGCCCAGGCGACAGTGCCGACCGGCAGGCCATCCGCCTCCGCGATCAGCACCTGCCAGGGGTTCCCGAGGAGCGCGTCGAGGGCCAGGAACCGCGGCTCCCGGTGCACGCAGACCGTCACCTCCCCCACCATCGGGCAGGCGCGCGCCAGGGCGCAGAGCGCCGCGTTGTCGCGGTCATCAGCCGGCC
>DASWHL010000103.1:0-15589 GCA_036398175.1 Gemmatimonadales bacterium | reverse complement strand
GACGGACGATCCCCGGCAACGCTGTCCGGACATCACGCGCGCGCGGGCCACGCTCGAGTGGGAGCCCGTCGTGTCGCTCGAGGAAGGGCTGCGCCGCACGATCCCGTACTTCCAGCAGGTCCTCGGGGCATGACCGGCCGGATACTCGTGACCGGCGCGGCGGGATTCATCGGATCGCATCTGTGCGATGCGCTGCTGGGGGGTGGGTGGGAGGTTGTCGGGCTCGACAACTTCGATCCATTCTACGACCGGGCCATCAAGGAGTCCTCGCTGGCATCGTTGCGCCGGCACGGCCGCTTCTCGTTCGTCGAGGGCGACATTCGCGATGACGCCACGGTGACCCGGTGTCTCCGCGACGCCGACGTGGTCGTGCACCTGGCGGCGCGGGCCGGTGTGCGGCCCAGCCTCGAGGATCCCGGCCTGTATGCGTCGGTGAACGTCCTGGGCACCACGATGATCCTGGAAGCGTGTCGCCGGGCGGGCGTGCGCCGGGTGGTGTTCGGTTCGTCGTCCTCGGTGTACGGCGACGACACGCCGGTCCCGTTTGCCGAGGCGGCGATGGCCATACGGCCCATTTCCCCCTACGCGGCAACCAAGCGGGCCGGCGAGCTGCTGTGCGCGACCTTCTCCCACTTATATGGTCTCCGCGTCGCCGCCCTTCGCTTTTTCACGGTCTACGGACCTCGGCAGCGCCCCGACCTGGCCATCCACAAGTTCACGCGCCTGATCAGCGACGCCCAGCCCTTAGATCAATACGGCGACGGGTCCGCCGAGCGCGATCACACGCACGTCTCCGACATCGTCCAGGGGGTGATGGGCGCCGTCGCGTGGACCGAACCGGACGAGCCCGCGTGCGACGTCTTCAATCTGGGAGAATCCCGGACGATTCGGCTTGACGAGTTGATTAGCCTGATAGGGCACGCGCTGGGGCGGCAGCCCGAGGTCCGGCGTCTCCTGCCTCAGCCCGGCGACGTCCGCCGGACCTGCGCCGACATTGCCAAGGCGAGGTCGGCGTTGGGGTATGCGCCGCGGGTGGGCATCGAGGATGGCATCCGCGAATTCGTGTCGTGGTTCAGGAGGTGGCGTGGAAACTAACCCGTCGCAGCTGCTCGATCGCGCCAAGGAGCGCTTCGCGCTCAACGACTACTTCGGGGCCATCCACCTGCTGCTGGAGCTGACCGAGCGCGGGCGGGCGTACGCGGATGCGCAGCACCTGCTCGGCCTGTGCTACCACCTTGCCGGACAGCCCGAACGCGCCCTGGAGCGCCTCAGCGAGGCCGTGCGGATCAATCCCCGCTACATCGAGGCGCTCGTCCATCGGGGCGTGGTGCTGGGCGAGCTGGGTCGCACGGCCGAGGCCGAGGAGATGTTCACCCAGGCGCGACAGGTCACGGTCCACGGGACCAGCGGGATCGCGGCCCATCACGCCGGGAAGCTCGCCAACAGCCACGCCGCGCTGGGAGAGGCCTATGCCGAGGCCGGCGGTCTCGACCGGGCCATCCAGCAGTACCAGGCGGCGCTGGAACTTGGGCCGGCGTTCCAGGATCTGCGGTTGCGGCTGGGCCGCCTGCTGCTCGAGGCGGGGCGCACGCTCGAGGCGCGGGAGACGCTCGCCAAGGTGATCGAGGCGCGTCCCGGGTCGGTGGAAGGCAGGGCTGCGTTCGGGCTGGCCTGTTACCTGTCCGGGGATGCCCACACCGCGCGGGACGTCTGGGAGCGGCTTCGCCGCGACCATCCCGGCGATCCGAGAGCCGAGGTGTATCTGCGGCTGATCGCCCGCGCGAGCGAGGAAGACGCGTGACGGCCGCGCGCCGCCTGACCGTCGTGGCGGGTGTCGCCTTGGCCCAGGCCGCCTGTGCGCGGTCGGCCGCGGATCACGAGACGCTGGGCGACCGCGCGTATGTCGCCGAGCGCCACGCGGCCGCGCTGACGGAATACCGGCTGGCCATCCTCCAGGGCCAGGGGTCGGCCCCGCGGCTCCGGGCCAAGGCGGGGGCGGCCGCGTCGCGGTCGGGGGACCTGCTGGGCGCGGCGCAGGAGTACGGGCTGCTGGCCCGCACGGACGGACAGCGGCTCGAGGAAGCGGCGGACGGACTGGAACGGGTGGCGCGCGCCGCGTCGGAGGTGGGCGACCGCGCGGCGCTCCGCACCGCGGTGGGGCTGTTGCGGGACCTGAAGACCGGGAGGTCGCTCGGGTCCTATGCGTCGCGGCTCGCGGCGGAGGCCGACGATGGGGGCGTGGATCTGGCCCTGTTGCCGGTGGCGGCCGCCAACGCGCCCGACGCGCGCCAGCAGGACTCGCTGATGTTCGCCTACGCGCAGACCCTGACGCGCACCGGCCGGTGCGAGCGGGCGGTGGGCGTCTTCGAGGCAGTGGCCCGCCGCGCGCGGGTCGCGGTGCAGGAGCGTGCGGTGGCCGGCGCGGCGTTGTGCGCGCTGCGCGTGGCCCGAAGCCATCTCGACGCGGCCCGGCACGATGCGTCGGAGCAGTGGTTTCGCCGGGCGGTGACGCTCGGCGAGGGCACGTCGGCCGGCCGGGCCGCCTACCTGGGCCTGGGTGACGTGCTGCGCGCCCGCGGGGACCTCTTCGGGGCCGTCAACGCGTGGGAGCGGGTCCTTGCCCGCGCCGCCCCGGGCGATTCCCTGGCCGAGGGCGCGCGCGCCCGCCTCAACGCGATCGCGGACGCGGGAACCGTCCAGCAGTGAAGGGGTGTAAACGGGTCGTGAAACGACTGTGGATCGGGACGGGGCTCGCCGTGGCGGGGGCGGTGGCGTGCGGAGGTGGCTTCAAGCCCGAGGCCTATCCCTCGCCCACCGCCCTGTTCGAGGCGTCCAAGGCGGAGTACCAGAACGGGAACTGCGGCGGGGCGGTACGCGGGCTCACCCGCGTCGTGTTCGAGCTTCCCGCGCGCGACCCGCGGGTGGCCGAGGCGCGGTATCTCCTCGGCGAGTGCCGGTTCAACGACCAGGACTATCTCGAGGCCGCGCGTGAGCTGCGGCGGGCCGCGGACGATTTCCCCACGCACGAGATTGCCCCGACGGCCCTCATGCGGTCCGGCGACGCCCTGGCCAAGCTGTGGAAGCGCGTCGAACTGGATCCCACGTACGGGGAGCAGGCGCTCTCGGTGTATTCCGAGGTGCTGCAACGCTATTCTAGCTCGTCCGCGGCCGAGCTCACCCGGGAGCGGGTCGGCCGGCTCGGTGACTGGTTCGCGCAGAAGGACCTGAAGAACGGGGATTTCTACTTCCGCACCCGGGCCTTCGACTCCGCCATCATCTACTACCGGTCGGTCATCGAGCACTGGCCCCAATCGCGGCACGCGCCGCTCGCGCTGATGAAGCTCGTCGAGACCTACCACCGCATCGGGTACGAAGAGGAAGCCACCGAGACGTGTGCGCACCTGCGGCGGTTCTACTCGGAGGCCAAGGGGTTGGGGGCCGTCTGCCCGGACTCGGCGGCGACGACGTCGTAGGCCGTGCGCGTCGGCGTGTTCGGCGGCTCGTTCGACCCCGTGCACCACGGGCACCTGATCGTGGCGGCCGAAGCGGTGCGCGCCCTGGCGCTCGAGGAGCTGCGCTTCGTGCCGGCTGGGGAGCAGCCGTTCAAGCGTGATCGCCTGGTGGCCCCGGCGGATCACCGGTTGGCCATGCTCGAGCTGGCGGTGGCCGGCGTGCCGGGCTTCGTCGTGGATCCCCAGGAATGCCGGCGGCCGGGACCTTCCTACACGGTGGATACGCTGCGCGCGCTCCGCGAGGCCCGGCCCGAGGCCTCGTTATCTTTACTGATTGGGTCGGACGCCGCGCGGGACTTCCCCCAGT
This sequence comes from Gemmatimonadales bacterium, assembly GCA_036398175.1. Classification (GTDB taxonomy): domain Bacteria; phylum Gemmatimonadota; class Gemmatimonadetes; order Gemmatimonadales; family GWC2-71-9; genus JAOTWJ01. The sequence goes on along the minus strand of DASWHL010000103.1, from coordinate 11,770 downwards.
GGCGGGAGGCGGACGCCGTTCGGGACCTGGCCCGTGTGGTCGTCCTGACCCGCCCCGGCGTGGCGCCGCCGGCCGGGGTCGGCCAGATGCTCCCGGTGCCGGCCGTTGATATCTCGGCGACCGTGATCCGCGAGCGCCTCCGGGCCGGGGAGAGCATCCGGTTTCTGGTGCCCGACGCCGTGGCCCGGTACATCGCGGCGCACCGCCTGTACGCAGACGAGGACTGATGCTGAAGCAGCTGTTCACGAGCGTGTTCGGGACCCGGTTCGACCGGGAACTCAAGCGAATCCAGCCGATCGTCGACGCCGTCAAGGAGCACGAGCGGCGGCTCGCGGACCTGCCGGTGGAGGCCGTCCAGGAGCAGACCGCCAAGCTCCGCGCGCGGATGCAGGAGCGCACGGAAACGCTCGACGCCGCCCTGAAGGAAAAGAAGCAGGCCAAGCACGACGCGGTGGACGCCGGGGTCCGCGCGAGCCTCGATCAGGAGATCCACCGAATCGAGGACGATCTGCGCGCCGCCCTTCGGGCCGCGCTGGACGAGATCCTGCCCGAGGCCTTCGCGACCGTGCGGGAGGCCTGCCGCCGGCTGCGCGGCACCACCGTCGTCGTGACGGGGCACGAGCTCGAATGGGACATGGTGCCCTACGACGTCCAGCTGATCGGCGGGATCGTGCTGCACGAAGGCAAGATCGCCGAGATGGCCACCGGCGAAGGCAAGACCCTCGTGGCGACCCTGCCCATCTACCTGAACGCGCTCGCCGGGCGCGGCGTGCACCTCGTCACCGTGAACAACTATCTGGCGCGCCGCGACTCCCAGTGGATGGGCCACCTGTACCGCTTCCTGGGCCTCACCGTGGGCTGTCTGGACGAGACCGATCCCTCGAGCCCCGAGCGCCACGCGGCGTACCGCTGCGACATCACCTACGGGACCAACAACGAGTTCGGGTTCGATTACCTGCGCGACAACATGGTGTTCGCGCTCGAGCAGCGCGTGCAGCGCGAGCACTATTACGCCATCATTGACGAGGTGGACAGCATCCTCGTGGATGAGGCGCGCACGCCGCTCATCATTTCCGGGCCCGTCGGCAACGAAGACGACCGCAAGTACGCCCAGTTCAACCAGCAGGTGATTGCCCTCGTCCGGAAGCAGTCGGCCATCGTGAACGAGCTGCTGGCCAGGGGCGAGACGCTGCTGGGCGGAGATGCCGAGAGCTACGAGGCGGCCGTCGCGCTGTACAAGGCGCGGCTCGGGAGCCCCAAGAACAAGAAGCTGCTGAAGCTGCTCCAGGAGACCGGCGTCCAGCAGCACGTGCAGCAGGTCGAGCTGGATCATCTCGCCGACCGGAAGCTGCCGGCGCGGGACCAGAAGCTGCGCGACGTGGAGGAAGACCTCTACTTCGTGCTCGACGAGCGCGGCCACTCGGTCCACCTCACCGACCAGGGCGTGGAGACCATGAGCCCCGGCGATCCGGGGCTGTTCGTCATCCCGGACATCTCGGAGGCCATCGGGGCCGTCGAGAAGGACGAGGCGCTGTCCGTGGACGAGCGGATCGCGAAGCGGGGAGTGATCGAGGCCGAGTACGCGGAGAAGAGCGAGAAGCTGCACATCATCCACAAGCTGCTCCAGGCGCACGCGCTGTACGAAAAGGACGTGGAGTACGTGGTGCAGGAAGGGCAGGTGTTCATCGTGGACGAGTTCACGGGACGCATCCTGCCGGGCCGCCGCTGGTCGGACGGCCTGCACCAGGCGGTGGAAGCCAAGGAGAACGTGACGGTGCGGGGCGAGACGCAGACGCTCGCCACGATCACGATCCAGAACTACTTCCGCATGTACGACAAGCTGGCCGGCATGACGGGCACGGCCGAGACCGAGGAGACCGAGTTCTTCCAGATCTACGGGCTCGAGGTCATGGTCATTCCCACCAACCGGCCGGTGCGTCGCGTGGACGACCACGACCGCATCTACCGGACCCGGCGGGAGAAGTACAACGCGATCGTCGAGGAGGTGGCCCACCAGCACGAGCGCGGCCTCCCGGTCCTGGTGGGGACGACGAGCGTCGAGATCTCCGAGACGCTGTCCCGCATGCTGAAGCGCCGGGGGATGAAGCACGAGGTCCTGAACGCCAAGCACCACCAGCGCGAGGCGGAGATCGTCTCGCTGGCCGGGCGCGCGGCGGCCATCACGATCGCGACGAACATGGCTGGCCGCGGGACGGACATCAAGCTGGGGCCCAACGTGCGGCGCTGCCAGGTCTGCGGAATCCGCGCCCGGCTCGCGCCGTTCGGCCAGCAGGTCGAGCGGCCGGACCTGTCGGACGCGGAAATCGCCGAGCTGAAGTGCCAGACGGAACCGCCCTGCGGGCTCGTCATCGTGGGCACCGAGCGGCACGAGTCGCGGCGGATTGACCGCCAGCTGCGGGGCCGGTCCGGCCGCCAGGGAGACCCGGGGCAGAGCGTGTTCTTCCTGTCGCTCGAGGACGACCTCATGCGGCTGTTCATCTCGGATCGGGTCGCCAAGTGGATGGACTCGTCCGGGGTGGAGGAGGGGGAGGTCATCACGCATCCGCTCGTGACCCGGGCCATCGAGAACGCGCAGAAGAAGGTGGAGCTGCGGAACTTCCAGGCGCGGAAGCGCCTGCTCGACTACGACGACGTGATGAACCAGCAGCGGGAGGTCATCTACTCCCTGCGGCTGTTCGCGCTCGAGGGCGGGGAGGAGCTGAAGGCGGAAGCGCTCCGCATGCTCGATCAGGCGGCCGCGCGGTTCGCGGGCGAGATGGCAGCGGACGCGCCGGAGACGTGGGACCGGAAGCGGATTGTGACCGAGCTGATGATCCGCTACCTGGTGTCGGCGCGGGAGATCGAAGATCCCGCGAAGGTGCCGGACGGGGAGTCTCTGGCGCACGCGGTCCAGGCCGCCGTCCGGAACCAGTTCCAGGACAAACTGACGGCGTGGAGTGAGCTGGGGCGGCGGCACGGCGTCCCGGACCTGGCCGACAAGCTCCTCGCCCACGTGATGCTCCAGGTCCTCGACGACAAGTGGAAGGACCATCTCTACGACCTGGACCAGCTCCGGAACGCCATCCAGTACCGGGCGTGGGGCCAGAAGGACCCGCTCGTCGAGTACAAGCAGGAGGCGTTCGACATCTTCGTGGACCTGATGCACGACATCCGGTCGTCCTTCATGGACCGGTTCTTCAAGTTCCAGGTCCAGATGACTCCGGCGGCGCCGGCCCGACCGCTCCCGCGCCCACCCGGTGGGGAGGCGCACCACCCGGCCGCCTCGGACGCGGATCTCATGGTGGGGGCGGCGGCCCAGCCGCGGGTCCCGCGCGCCTCACCGGTTCCGGCGGGCGCCCGGGCCGGAGGCGAGGCGGCCGGCGTCCCGGCCGCGGTGCCCCGGGCGGGCGTCCGCCAGGTCCCCAAGGTCGGCCGCAACGACCCGTGTCCGTGCGGGAGCGGCAGGAAGTACAAGAAGTGCCACGGGGCCGACGCCTGAGCGTCGGCCGCGCCACGCGCCGCGTCGTTTTGCGGGGGACGATCCGGCCGGCCTGACGTATCCTCGGGGCATGTCCGCGGCCCGCCTCGGTGAGACCCGCCCCTTCGATCGGCCCCGCGAGCGGCTCCGGACGCTCGGGCCCGGCGCGTTGACGGCCGTCGAGTTGCTCGCCATTCTCTTGGGTACCGGCACGTCGAACCGCGATGCCGTCGCAGTGGCCGAAGACCTCCTCGGCGCCGCGGGAGGGTCGGTGCGCGCGTTGGCGCGCCAGCCGGTCGGGGCGCTGGCCCGCGTCCGCGGGGTGGGCGGCGCAAAGGCCGCCCGGGTGGCCGCGGCCCTCGAGCTGGCCCGGCGGGCGGCCGCGGAGAACGGGGAAGGGGACCAGGTCATCCGCAGCCCGGCGGACGTCCATCGCCTGTGCGGTCCGGCCCTGCGGGACCTCACGGTGGAGGAATTCCGCCTCCTGGCCCTGGACACGCAGCACCGGGTGGTGCGGGAGCTGCTGATCACGCGCGGCCTGCTGGACAGCTCGCTCGTGCACCCGCGGGAAGTGTTCCGGGCGGCCATAGCCGAGGCGGCGGCGGGGATCGTGGTCCTGCACAACCACCCGAGCGGGAACCCGGCGCCGTCGGCGGACGACCGGGCGGTGACCCGGCAGCTGGTGGAGGCCGGGCGCCTGCTGGACATCCCGGTGTATGACCACGTGATCGTCGGGGGCGATCGCTACTTCAGCTTCGCGGAGGCCGGACTGCTGTGACCGTTGCGACCGCGTGGGAATCCACCCTGGCCGAGGCGCTCGCCGACCGCCAGGACCGGCTCGACATCGAGGCGGTCCGGCGGGCGTTCGAGTTCAGCGCCCGCGCCCATCGCGGTCAGAAACGCCTGTCCGGCGACGACTACATCTCGCACGCCGTGGCCGTGGCCCGGATCCTGGTGGAGCTCCAGATGGACACCACCACGGTCATCGCGGCGCTGCTGCACGACGTGGTGGAAGATGCCGACGTCGCGGTGGACGAGATTCGCGAGGCCTTCGGCGCGGAGGTGGCCGGGATCGTGGACGGGCTGACGAAGATCTCCACGCTCACGTTCCGGTCGAGCACCGAAGAGCAGGTGGAGAACTACCGGAAGCTCCTGCTGTCCATCGCCCGGGACGCGCGGGTGATCATCGTCAAGCTGGCCGACCGGCTGCACAACATGCGGACGCTCGAGCATCAGTCCAGCGAGGGGCAGCGGCGCATTGCGCTCGAGACCCGCGAGATCTACGCGCCGTTGGCGCATCGGTTCGGCATCGCGGGCGCCAAGGCCGAGCTGGAGGACCTGGCCTTCCGGTTCCTCGAGCCGGAGGACTACCGGACGCTGGCGGATCAGCTCCGGGCCACCCAGGCGGAGCGCGAGGCCCTGATCGAGCGGTTGCGGGCGCCCCTCCAGGAGGAGTTCCAGCGGGCCGGCATCACCAACTTCGACGTCACCGGTCGCCCGAAACACCTCTGGTCCATCTACAAGAAGCTGCGCCGCGAGAAATCGCTCGACGAGATCTACGACCTCATGGCGGTCCGCGTGCTCGTGGACGACGTCCGGGACTGCTACCACGCCCTCGGGATCATCCACCACCACTGGACGCCGCTGCAGGAGCGGATCAAGGACTACATCGCGTCCCCCAAGTCCAACGGCTATCAGTCGCTGCACACGACCATCTTCGGGCCCGGCGGCCAGCTCTACGAGATCCAGATCCGCACGCGGGACATGCACCGGACGGCGGAATACGGCATCGCGGCGCACTGGGTCTACAAGGAGGGGCGGCAGGGCGACGAGCTGGATCAGCGGTTCGCGTGGTTCCGCCAGCTCCTCGAGCTGCAACAGGACGCGCGGTCGCCGGAGGAGTTCCTCGAGTTCCTCAAGATTGACCTCTACCAGGACGAGATCTTCGTCTTCACGCCCAAGGGGGACGTGAAACGGCTCCCGGCCGGCGCGACGCCCATTGACTTCGCCTTTGCCGTGCACACCGAGATCGGGCTCCGGTGCCAGGGCGCCAAGGTGAACGGCCGGATCTCGCCGCTGCACCGCCCGCTGCGGAACGGCGACACGGTCCAGGTGCTCACGGGGTCGCAGCCGCGGCCGAGCCGGGACTGGTTGAACCACGTGCGGACGGCGCGCGCCCGGCACAAGGTGCGGCAGTGGATCAACAAGGAAGAGGCCGACAGCAGCGCCGCGCTCGGCCGCGAGATCCTGGAGCGGGAGCTGCGGCGCCGGCGCCTGGCCCCGCCGGGAGACGCCGCCGCCGCGCAGGCCGCGCAGCAGCTCTCGCTGGGCTCCGCCGACGGGCTGTTTCAGGCCCTGGGCCGCGGCGACGTGCCCACCGGCCAGGTGCTCAAGGCGCTCTTCCCCGACCGCAAGTCCGAGGAGCTGGAGGCCCCCAGGCCGTCGGCCATCGGCCGGGTCATTGACCGCTTCCGGCTGCGGCGCGGCGTGCGCGTGCAGGGCCTGGGCGGGCTGCTGGTCCGCTACGCCCAGTGCTGCCAGCCCGTGCCCGGGGATCCCGTGATCGGGTTCGTGACCCAGGGCCGCGGCATCTCGATCCACCGGGCCGACTGCCCGAACCTGCTCACCATGCCGCAGGACCAGGAGCGCCGCGTCGAGATTGACTGGCAGAGCGTCGAAGGCGAGCTGTTCGTCGTGGCGCTGGGAGTCGTGGGGGAAGACCGGCGGGGGCTCTTTGCCGACCTGATGGAAGTCGTGTCGCACAGCGGGACCAACATCAAGAGCGCCGAGCTGTCGAGCAAGGACGGCGCCATGTTCGGCTCGGTGCTGGTCGAAGTGGAGCATTCCACGCACCTGTCGAACGTGATGCGCGCCATGCGGCGCGTGAAGGGCGTGCATACGGTTGAACGGCGGGATGCGGTGGCCAGGGGGGGCACGGAGTGACGCAACAGCCGTGTAGCTACACCGCAGTCTAGATTCCCCCTCCATGTCGGCCACGTTCACGCTCGAGCTACCGTTTTCCCCGGCCGGCGACCAGCCGTCCGCCATCACCGCGCTGACCCGCGGACTCGAACACAACCGCACGTACCAGACGCTGCTCGGTGTGACCGGGTCCGGCAAGACCGTCACCGTGGCCCACGTCATCGCGGACTTTGGCCGGCCGGCCCTCGTCCTCTCGCACAACAAGACGCTCGCGGCGCAGCTCTACGGGGAGCTCAAGTCGTTCTTCCCGCGGAACGCGGTCGAGTACTTCATCTCCTACTACGACTACTACCAGCCCGAGGCGTACGTCCCCTCCACGGACACGTATATCGCCAAGGACGCCTCGATCAACGAGGACATCGAGATGCTCCGGCTCCGCGCCACGTCGAGCCTGATGGAGCGCGAGGACGTGATCATCGTGGCCACGGTGAGCGCCATCTACGGCCTGGGCGATCCGGCCGATTACCGGGAGCAGCTGGTCACGGTGGCGGCCGGGGACCGCCGCGCCCGGGACGACCTGCTGGCGGATCTGGTGGCCGTCCGGTACGACCGGAACGACGTCGCGTTCGAGCGCGGCGTGTTCCGGGTGCGCGGCGACACGGTGGAGGTCTACCCCGCCTACGACGAGCAGGCCGTCCGCATCGAGTTCTGGGGGGACGAGGTCGAGCGGATCGCCAAGATTGACCCGCTGACCGGCAACGTGATCGCGCCGCTCGAGCGCTGTGCGATCTATCCCGCGACGCACTACGTGGTCCAGCGCGGCCGGGTGGAGGAAGGCGTGCGGCGCATCCGCGCGGAGCTGGCCGAGCGGCTGGCCGAGCTGCGGGCGGCGGGCAAGCTGCTCGAGGCGCAGCGGCTCGAATCCCGCACGCACTTCGACATTGACATGATGCTCGAGATCGGGACGTGCGCGGGGATCGAGAACTACAGCCGCCACCTGTCGGGCCGCCGGGAGGGCGAGCGGCCGGCCTGCCTGCTCGACTATTTCCCGGCCGACTACCTGACCGTCGTGGACGAGTCGCACGTCACCCTGCCGCAGCTCGGCGGGATGTACGAGGGCGACCGCTCCCGCAAGCGGACGCTGGTGGAGCACGGGTTCCGGCTGCCGTCGGCCATGGACAACCGCCCGCTCAACTTCGACGAGTTCATGCGGCTGACGCCGCGCCTGCTCTTCGTGTCCGCGACGCCGGGCGACCTCGAGGTGCGGCTGAGCGAGGGACAGGTCGTCGAGCAGATCATTCGCCCCACGGGTCTCGTGGACCCCCGCGTCGAGGTGCGCCCGGTCCGGGGACAGGTGGACGACCTGCTCGGCGAGATCCGCGCCTGCGAGGCCGCGGGGGAGCGCGTGCTGGTCACGACCCTCACCAAGCGGATGGCTGAGGATCTGACCGACTATCTCCAGCAGGCGGGCGTCCGCGTGCGGTACATGCACTCCGACATTGACGCCATCGAGCGGATGGAGATCGTGCGCGGGCTCCGGCTGGGCGAGTTCGACGTGCTGGTGGGGATCAACCTGTTGCGCGAGGGGCTCGACCTGCCCGAAGTGGCGCTGGTGGCGGTGCTCGACGCCGACCAGGAGGGATTCCTGCGCTCGGACCGGTCGCTGATCCAGACCGTCGGTCGCGCCGCCCGGAACGAGCAGGGGCGGGCCATCCTGTACGCGGACCGGATGACGGGCTCGATGGAGCGGGCGCTGGCCGAGATGGAGCGGCGCCGCACCACGCAGGAGGCCCACAACCTGGCCCACGGCATCCGCCCGACCTCCATCCGGAAGTCCGTGGAGCAGGTGCGCTTCGTGACGCGGGTGGCCGATGCGCGCACCGAGCGGCCCGCCGCCCCCGTGGCGCCGTCGCGCCACGCCGGGCTGGACCGCGAGCAGCTGATTGCCGTGCTGGAGCAGCAGATGCGCGAGGCGGCGGCGGAGCTGGACTTCGAGCTGGCGGCCACCCTGCGGGACCAGGTCTTCGAGCTGCGCGCCGCCGGCGACCCCGCGCGCCCGGCGCCGGGAGGCGTGGGCGTCCGGCAGGACCGGGGCAGGGGACGCCGTCGCCGTGCCTGACCGCACCGTGACCCTGGCCGAGCTGGAGGCGGAGGCGGGGACCGCCTGGCGCACCGTGCCGCGGCACGGCGTCGTGTGGTTGAGCGGCGAGCTGGGCACGGGCAAGACGACGTTCGTGCGGGCGCTCACCGCGGCCGCGGAGGCGCAGCCGGCACGCAGCCCCACGTACGCGCTGGTCCACGAGTACGCGTCACCCGAGGGACCCATCGTGCACGTGGACTGCTACCGGCTCCGCCGTCCGGACGACGCCATGGACCTGGACCTGGCGTCGCTGCGCCGCTCCGCGCGCCTGCTCGTGATCGAGTGGCCCGAGCGCGCGGGCCGCCACGCGCCCCCGCCCGACCTGCACCTGCACCTGGCCCACGTGCCGGATCCCGCGCGGCGCGGCCTGGAGCGCGTGGCATGACGCTGACGGTGGCCCTCGATACGGCAACCGACGTCGCCAGCCTGGCGGTGGCGGACGACGACCGGGTGCTGGTGGAGGTGAGCCTCCCGGGCCGGCGCCACGCGGCGGCGCTCCTGCCCGGGCTGACGGGCGCCCTCCAGATGCTCGGCGCGTCGCTCCGGGATGTGGGGCGCGTGCTGTGTGCCGACGGTCCCGGCAGCTTTACCGGGATCCGGATCGGGCTCGCGACCGCGCAGGGCATCGTGCGCGCGAACGAGGCGGTGACCGTCGGGACCCTGCCGTCGCTGCTGGCCACGGCGTGGACGGCCGCGCCGCTCGCGGAAGGGGCGGTCGCGGCGGTGTACGACGCCCTCCGGGGCGACGTCTACGGGGCGGTCTACCGCGTGAGCGCCGGGCGGGTCGAGGTCGTGGCGCCCCCATCCCTGGCGTCCTTCGCGGATCTCCAGGCGCGCGTCCCCGAGCCTCCCCACCTCGTCGTGGGCGACCTGGCCGTGCTGGATCGCTCGGCGGTGGTGGCGTGGACCGGGCGGCCGCCGCTCCCCGGCGGTCCCCGGGCCGCGGCGCTGATTGCGCTGGACGGGGTGCCGGGCGGGATCGTGGAGGTTCCCGATGTCGCGGCGTTCGCGCCGGACTACGGCCGGCCGGCGGAAGCACAGGTCCGCTGGGAGCGCGTGCATGGACGCAGCCTGCCGGATACGCGCGGCGAGTTCCGCTGACCTCGCGGCGGTCGCCGCGATCGAGCGGGCGGCCTTTGCCGACCCCTGGTCGCTCGCGAATTTCCGCGCGCACCTGGACGATCTCTTCCTCGTCGCCGAGTCGGACGGCGAGGTGGCCGGCTACCTCGTGGCCTGGGCCGTGGGGCCGGAGGCCGAGATCCTGAACGTCGCGGTCGCACCGGGCGCACGACGCCGGGGAACGGGCCGGGCGCTGCTCGCCGAGTCGCTTGCGCGGCTGGGGGCCGCGGGCGTCTTGTCGGTGTATCTCGAGGTCCGGCGGTCGAACTCGGCGGCCCGGGCGCTGTATGCGTCGGCCGGGTTCCACGAGGTGGCCGTGCGGCGGGACTACTACCGCGCGCCGCGGGAGGACGCCCTGGTCCTCCGCCGCGATGCAGAACCGCCCGCGTAATCCTGCCACCAGCGGCAACGGTTTGGTTGACGCTCGTATCCGCGGCCCGGTAGGTTATTCCCGTCCGGTGCCCACCCCGAGCCCAGCGGAGGTTGATGTGAGTCGCAGTCTGAACAAGGTCACCCTCATCGGTAACCTCGGGGCGGATCCCGAGGTGCGCAGCACCGGCGGCGGCCAGCGGGTCGCCACCCTGTCGCTCGCCACGAGCCGCCAGTGGTCCAACCAGTCCGGCGAAAAGCAGGAGAAGACGGAGTGGCATCGCGTCGTGCTGTGGAACACGAAGTTCTCGCAGTTGGCGGACATCGCGGAGAAGTTCCTCAAGAAGGGTGACAAGGTCTACGTCGAGGGCCGGATCGAGTACCGGACCTGGGAAGACCGCGAGGGCAACACGCGCTACACCACCGAGATCAACGGACGCGAGCTGATCATGCTCTCCGGCCGTTCGGGCGGCGGCGGTGGCGACGACGCTCCCGCCCCGCGCTCCCGCGCCGCCAAGGCCGCCGGCAGCGACGCCAAGCCCGAGTCGTTCGAGGACTTCCCCGAGGCACTGGACGAGGAAGACGACGATTTGCCGTTTTAGGCAGGGAGCGCAGGGAGGGCAGGGAGGGCAGGGCTGCCCTTCCTGCCCTCCCTGCCCGTGTCCCGCATCACACCCCGCTTGCGCCGATCTCCCTATCTTCGTTCGGCCCATCACATGCCACGCCACTTGATGGCTACGCAGCTATGGCGTTGCAAACCATGGACTTATATATTGGGCGGGGTTTGGGTCAGCATGCACACGAGCACCCGGGTCTGGTCCCGGCCGGAGACGGACGGGGAAAGGGTAACGCTATGGTGAGCAAGAACTTGGGAGCTGTCGCCCTGGTGGTGGGACTCGCGGGCGGGTTGGCGGTCCCGGCATCGGCGCAGGACACGACGCAGGCCGGCCCACGGCCTCAGCGCCACATCGTCCAACTGGGCGAGACGCTCTGGGGGCTCGCGCAGCTCTACCTGGGTGATCCGTTCCTCTGGCCGGAGATCTACCGCATCAACACGACGGTGGTCGAGGATCCGCACTGGATCTTCCCGGGCGAGGAGCTGCTCCTGGTGCCGTCGGATCACACGCAGGTGGCCGAGGCTCCCGTGGAGCCGCCCGTCATGCCACCGGCGGACACGGTCGCCGTTGAGGAACAGGCGGCCCAGCGTCCGGTCGAGCTCGTCGAGCTGCCCACCGCCCTGCCGGCAGCCCCGCCTCCGGCGGCGGAGGCCGGTCCGACGATCTTCACGCGGGCGCCCATCGGGGAACGGGCCGCCGAGCTCCAGGTGGGGATTGCGCAGACGTACCGCGGCGTGCGCCCCGGTGATTTCTACCGCTCCGGCTTCCTCACCGAGGGGGAGGCCTTCCCGTGGGGTCGGGTCGAGGGCATCGCGGACGTCGGGACGGCTCGTGGAACGGTGCGGGGCTCGAGCGGGGCCACGGCCATGATCTACCAGGAAATCCGCGTGCGGGCGCCCGAGGGAGCCGGGTACCAGGTGGGTGACTCGTTGCTGCTGGCCGGTGTCGGACGGGACGTGAGCGGTGGGTGGGGCCGGATCGTGATGCCCACCGGGGTCGTCCGGGTCGTGAGCGTGGTGGGCAGGGACGCGGTGGCACAGATCGTCGAGCAGTTCCATTCGATCCGGTCGGGTCAGCTCGCGATGCCCGTCGAACCGTTCCCCCGGGCAACCGGTGGCCGCCCGC
>DASWHL010000102.1:0-2202 GCA_036398175.1 Gemmatimonadales bacterium | reverse complement strand
TTCAAGAAGGGCGGCAAGCGCTTCGCGGCGGCCATCATGCCCCAGCTCGGCCACGCTCCGTGGCCCGACGTGCGGGGCATGGGCGATGACCACCCGGCGCGCGGGCGCGCGCTCATGGCGATCCAGGACGCCTGGATCGGCGAGATCCTCGACGTGCTCCGGGCCACCTCATCGCTCGACACGACGCTGATCGTGGTCACGAGCGACCACGGCATCCGCACGCGGGCGGAGGATCCCGGCTTCAAGGGGGGCCGGATCAGCGACTACTCCTTCCACGTCCCCCTGCTGGTCTACGCGCCGACCGCGCTCCGCGCGCCGATGAAGATCTCGTGGCTCACCTCGCACGTGGACATCGCGCCGACCGTCCTGGATCTCCTCGGAGTGAAGCGCCGGCAGGAGTCGGAGCAGGGAACGCCCATCTGGGACGGGCGCCTCCCCGACCGCACCACGTTCCTCCTCGCGCGCGGGTACCTGGGGGCGGACGCCTACCATTCGCGAGGAGAGTTCTATGCGCTGAACCGCCTGTCCGACGCGGTCCACCGCAGCAGGACGCTGGACTTCCCCCCCGCCACCCTGCTCGAGCCCGGATCGCCCGATCACGCGGCGGTGATCCAGAGGCTCGACGTCATGGAGCGGCTGCAGCGGCGCTGGCTGAGCCTGGCGCCGCCGCCCGACTGACCGGGCGGCGGGGGCGCGCTACCGCCAGCCGCGGCGGCCGAGCTCCGGCACCCGGGCGCTCGCGGTCACCTGCACGGCGATGTTCCGCAAGAACATGACGGCCATGCCGTCCCCGTCCACGCGCCACACGACTCCGGCGACGTCCATCAACGGCCCGTCCGGCGGCTGAAGCTGCACCTCGACCGGGGTCCCAGGCCGGAAATCGCCGCGTGGCTTGAGCCGGGCCCCATTGGCGCTCAGGTCCACGGTGTGGCAGCGAACGCGGGTTTTCCCGACCTTGACCCACGCGGTCCACGACACGTGCTTGCGGACGTGGAGGCGGCGGCTGACGCGGGGGCTGGGCTCCATGATCGTGAACAGAGGAGCAAGGGGCGGGCCAGCCGGACATCGATGAAGAACCCCGGGGAAATCATGGGCTTGGCCGCGACGGCGGGCCTTGCCGGTTCCCACTGTGGTCACCGCGCGGCTCATTCTGGGCGGGTAACGGGACGGTTGACAGCGGGGTCGGCGTCGGCGCAGCATCGGGACCGCGAAAAAACTTTCACCCAGGAGACGCCCGGATGAGCAAGACCCGCCCGGAATGGAGCCAGGAGATCACCAAGCGCGCGGACGATCTGGTGGCGCTCCGCCGCGACTTCCACCGCCATCCCGAGCTGAGCCATCAGGAGCGGCGCACCGCGGAGATCATCGCGGAGCGCCTGCTCGCGGCGAAACTGGATGTCCGGGCCGGCGTCGGGGGCACCGGCGTGGTGGGCGTGCTCCACGGCGACCGGCCGGGGCCGACCATCGCGTGGCGCGCCGATATCGACGCGCTCCCGCTCACCGAGCTGCTCGAGGCGCCCTTCACCTCCGGCACGCCGGGCGTGATGCACGCCTGCGGGCACGACGGTCACACCGCGATCGCGATCACGATGGCGGACATCCTGGCCGCGCGGCGCGCGGAGATGCCCGGGACGGCCGTCTTTCTCTTTCAGCCCGCCGAGGAAGTGCTGGGCGGCGCGCGCCCGATGATCGAAGCGGGCGCCCTCGACAATCCGCGGGTGGACGAGATCTACGGCCTGCACCTCACGACGCAGCAGCCGGTCGGCCAGATCCAGGTGCGCCCCGGGCCGTCCATGGCCTCGGCCGACGCCTTCACGGTCGAGGTGCGGGGCACCGGTGGCCACGGCGCGATGCCGCATCTCTCGATCGACCCCATCACCGCGGCGGCCAATATCCTGCTCGGCATGCAAGCCCTGGTCGCTCGTGAGGTCCCGGCGCAGGACACGGCGGTGCTCACGGTGGGGCAGATCGTGTCCGGCACCAAGGGCAATATCATCCCCGACCGCGCGATCATGCGCGGCACCATCCGGGCGTTCGAGCAGTCGGTGCGAGACCATCTCGTCTCCCGGCTCGGCGCCTTCGCCGCGGACATCGCGAAGGCCTATCGGGCCCAGGCCACCACGCGCTTCGACGGGGGCTCGTGCCCGGCGGTGGTGAATCACGCGAAGGAGACGGAGTTCGTGCGGACGTGCGCGGTCGACG
>DASWHL010000101.1:0-2996 GCA_036398175.1 Gemmatimonadales bacterium | reverse complement strand
CGCAACGCGGCCGCCAACGCGCCGTCGGGCGACGCTTCGAACGGCTCGCGCGTGAGCAGGTGCCGGCGCGTGACGCGCAGGGACGGATCGGCGCGGCGCGCCGCGTCGAGCACATCGTCCACCTCCTTCAGCACCTGCGTTTCGGTTTCACCGGGAATGGTGCGCCGCTCGAGCCCGGCCACGCAGCGCGCGGCGTAGGTGCTCAAGCCCGTCCCGCCCGTGAGCGTGGCCACATGGAGCGAGGGCGGACCCACCAGGGGATGGGGCCGCCGCGCCGCGAGGGCGCGGATGAGGTCGCCCACGCGGTTCAAGACCGCCGCCATGCGCAGGTTGGCGTCCACCCCCAGCTCGGGCTTCGAGCCGTGCGCGGCCCGGCCCTCCACCTCGAGCTCGATCCACACGAACCCTTTGTGAGCCACGCACAGCTCCAGCGCGGTGGGCTCCGTGACGACGGCGCCGTCCACGCGGACCCGCTCGACCAGGTCGCGGGTGCCGATGCTCGCGTCCTCCTCGTCCGCCACGGCGGCGATCACGACGTCGCCCGCGAGCCGCGCGCGCTCGTCCACCAGGGCCTTGGCGGCCCCGATGCACGCCGCCAGCGCGCCCTTCATGTCGTACGCCCCCCGCCCGTAGAGCCTTCCCTCGAGCACCGTGCCGGAGAAGGGATCGAGCATGCCCTCCACGCCCACCGTGTCGTAGTGGGCGTTGAGCATGAGGGACCGGCCGCCGCCCGCGCCGCGCAGCCGGCCCGTCACGGACACGCGGCCCGGCGCCGGCTCGTGCCGCGTCACCTCGAGGCCCAGGCGCTCGAGCACGCCCGCCGTGTAGGCCGCGACCTCGGCCTCGCCCCCGCCGCCCGGCGAGAGCGTGGGATTGACCGAGTTGATCCGCACGAGGTCCCGGGCAACGGTCTCGACGAACCCGCGGTCCACCACGGCCGGTCTACCGCGAGGACGCGGCCGGCCGCTCGTACACGACGCGGCCGTCCACGATGGTGTACCGGACCGCGACGTCCTTGAGGGCGGACGGCGGCACCGCGAACGGGTCGGCGTCGAGCACCACCAGGTCCGCGAGGAGCCCGGGCGCCAGGCGTCCCTTGCGGTCTTCCTCGCCCGCGGCCCAGGCGGTGTTCACCGTGTACGCGCGGAGCGCGGTCTCGACGTCCACCCGCTCCTCGGGAAACCAGCCGCCCGCGGGCTCGCCGTCCAGCGTCTGGCGGGCCACCGCGGCGTAGACGCCCTTCATGGGCTCGGCCGTGTACCACGAGGCGTTCGTGCCGGGCCAGTCGCTCCCGAAGCTGAGCCGCACGCCCGCCCGGTGCAGGGTCGCGAACGCGTACGCCCACCGCGCCCGGCTCCCGATCCGCTGCTCCATCCAGCGCATGTCGTCAATGGCGTGGTACGGCTGCACCTCGGCAATCACGCCCAGGCGCGCCATCCGCGCGGCCACGTCCGCGTTCCGCAGCACCTGGACGTGGATGATGCGGAAGCGGCGCGGCTTCGCGCCGTTGGCGCGCATCACGGTCTCGTACAGGTCGAGCAGCGTGTCAATGGCCTGATCGCCGATGGCGTGCACCTGCGGCCAGTGGCCCGCAGAGTCCGCGCCCAGCAGCAGCTTCAGCATGTTGCCGGGCGGATCCATCATGGTCCGCCAGCTCCCGACCTCGCGGCTCGTGAGGTACGGCTCGTAGAACCGGGCACTCGAGTTCCCCATGATGCCGTCCACGAAGCCCTTGAGCCCGCCGATTCGGATCCAGTCATCCCCGAACCCGTGCCGGATTCCCACGTCGGCCAGCTGCTCCCATTTGTCGAGCGTGGGACGGGCGTACACCCGCGCCGTCAGCTCCCCGCGGCGTCGCAGCTCCTCGTAAACGCCGAGCTGTTCGGGCGGCGTGATGTCGTGGAACGTCGTGACGCCGTACTCCCGCAGCTGGGCCAGGGCGGCCCGCGCCTCCGCGAGACGCTGCGGCATGGGTTTGGGCGGCACCACGGTGCGCACCCGCGCGGCCGCCGCCGCCGACAGGCGCCCCGTCGAAACGCCGGCCGTGCATTCCACCCCTTCCCACGCGCAGGTCGCGCCGGCCGCCACGAGCGCGACACCGTTCGCGAGGTAGGCCCCGCGGTCCCATCGCGAGAGCAGCGCCGGGGTGCGCGGCGTGACGGAGTCTATCAGGCCGCGATCCGGGTGGAAGGCGGGCAGGGTCGCGACCGCCTCCCGACCGGTCGAGCCCAGCGCCCACGCCTCGTAGGCACCCCAGTCGCCGCCCAGGAGCCAGGCGCCCGCCGGCAGCCGGTTGCGCGCCTCCCGCACCCGGCGGACGAGCGCCGGCCCGTCCGCCACGTCGAGCAGGTTCACGCCGAGCAGCAGCGCGCCCGCCTGATTGAAATGCGTGTGGTTGTCAATGAACCCCGGCGCCACGAACCCGCCGGTGGCCGTGATCACGCGCGTGCGCGGTCCGCGGAGCTGCATGACATCCGCCTGCGATCCCACCCGGGCAATCCGGTTCCCCACCACCGCTACGGCCTCCGCGAACGGGCGGGCGGAGTCCGCGGTCCAGACGCGGGCGCCGACGAGAATCAGGTCCGCCGGCTGCGCGGCGGTCCGTGTGGCCGCGGGGAGGGCGAGCACGAGCAGGGTGAGGAGCGTACGCATGGCGAGTCCCCTTCTGAGGGCGCCTTACGATAGCGCCGGTGCGGCCTCCCGGCGACCGCCCCGACTCTGGCCGACACGCTACGCGGGCCCTATCCTAGGGAATCCGGCACTCGCGCCTACGTCTGGAGCCTTCCCCGATGACTTCG
Source organism: Gemmatimonadales bacterium (assembly GCA_036398175.1). Classification (GTDB taxonomy): domain Bacteria; phylum Gemmatimonadota; class Gemmatimonadetes; order Gemmatimonadales; family GWC2-71-9; genus JAOTWJ01. Next base: position 198 of record DASWHL010000101.1, on the reverse strand, counting down.
CCCGTTGCCCCCGTGACGCCGGAGCTGCGCCGGTCCATCGGCGTCGTGCAGGCGACCGCCATGGTGGCGGGCACGATCATCGGGGCATCCATCTTCGTCCAGCCGTCCGTCATCAGCGCGCAGGTGCCGTCGCCGGGAGCCGTGGCCGCGGTCTGGGTCGTGGCGGGCGCGCTCACGCTGATCGGCGCGCTCGTCTGC
>DASWHL010000100.1:0-54759 GCA_036398175.1 Gemmatimonadales bacterium | reverse complement strand
GAGGAACCCGCGGTCGCCGATCGGGACCGCCTGTGCCGCCAGGGGATCGGCGGGCGTCACCGGCGGGCGAGGAGACGCTGCAACCGCGCGACCAGTTCCGCGGGCGAGAAGGGTTTCACGATGTAGTCATCCGCCCCCATCTCGAATCCGCGAATGACGTCGGCTTCGCTGCCGAGGGACGTCAGCATCATGACCGGGAGCCGGGTGTACCGCTCGTCCTGCCGCAGCGCGCCGAGGATATAGAGGCCGTCGAACACCGGCAGGCGGATGTCCAGGATGGCGGCGGACAGGGTCTCCTGCCGGGCAATGGCCAGCGCGGTCTCGCCGTCGGCCGCGTGCAGGACGGTCACGCCCGGCTCGCGGGACAGACGATGGACCACCAGGCGCGCCGTGACCGGGTCGTCTTCCGCGAGGAGAATCCGCCGATCCTGGGGTCTCGAAGGCGCGCTCACGTCGCCATCCCGCGGCGCCGGGCCTCGGCCGCTATCGCGCGCGTGAGCAGGTCCCCCGCCGTTTCGATGGCCCCGTCCAGTGCCAGGATGGCGCCTTTCGCTGGCCGGCGTTGCTCGCGCGCGGTGTACTCGACCTGACGGGCGGCCTCCGCGACGGCTGTGAGACCGAGCATGGAGGAGCCCGAAATGATGGCGTGGGCGGCGAGCGCGGCGGCGGTCCAGTCTCCCGCATCGAACGCGGCATCCAGCGCCGTGCGGCGCCGGGCGGCCTCGCGGAGGAAGGTGTCGGCCACTTCACGTGCCAACGCCTCGCCACCCGCCTCGAAGATGTCGCCGAGGTACACCGGGTCGAGCGGCGGGCGCGGGCGGCTCACGCGGCGGGCGCCTCTCGCCGGACGGTGCGGGTCCCCTGGAACATGGGCATTAAGGTAGCCGTCGGCTGGGGAACCAGCCACACGCGGTTTGAAACGCCGCCGTCCGGCCGCTAGACTGTTCCCCCACACCTTCCGCTGCGGCGCCGGGGAGGGCCACACGAGGAACGGGTCATGGCTGACGAGCGGGTCAAGACGTCCGAGTTCCGGGTCCGGGGCGACAACCTGGTGTCCCGGATCAAGGAGATCCTGCACGAGGGCAACGTCCGGCGTATCATCATCAAGACCGACGAGGGCCGGACGCTGCTCGAGATCCCTCTGACGATCGGGGTCGTGGGGGCGGTCCTGGCCCCCGTCTGGGCGGCGCTCGGGGCGTTGGCGGCCCTGGCCGCCGATCTGCGGATCCTGGTCGAGAAAGTCGAGTCCTAGGAGGACCCATGCGGAATCGGTTGACAGCGGTACTCATGGTGGCGGCGCTGGGCGGCGCCGTCGCGTGCCAACGGGGGCCGGACCCCGAGCTCCAGGCGCAGCTCGCGGAACTCACCGCCGTGGCCGCCGAAAAAGACAGCCTGCTCCGCCAGGTGGCGGAGAACGCGCGCCTGATGAGCGACATCAGCGCTCAGCTCGTCACGGTCGCCGATCAGGAACGCCTGGCGCGGGTGGCCCAGACCGCCGAGTCCCCGGTGGCGGCGTCCCGCGACAGCCTGCGCGTGATGGTGAACGATGTCACGACCCGGCTCACGACGCTGGAGACGCGGCTTGCCGAGAGCCGGCGGCGCATCCAGCGCCTGGACCGCACGTCGGACAGCGCGCGGGCCGCGTTTGAACAGGCCCTCACGGACTTGCAGTCGGCCATGACGAACCAGCGGACGACGATCGCGTTCCTGGCCAGTCACCTGGAGACGCTCCAGTCCGAGAACGTCCAGCTGGCCACCGAGAAGGCCGCGCTGGCCGACACGGTCGAGCAGCTGATTGACGTGCAGAACACCGCGTACTACGTGATCGGCACCAAGGACGAGCTGCTGGCCGACGGAATCGTGACCGAGGAAGGCGGCAGCCGGGTCCTGTTCATCTTTGGCAAGCGGGGCAAGACACTGGTGCCGGCCCGCAACCTGGACACGACGCGCTTCACGCCCATTGATCTGCGCGCGACCACCGAGCTTTCGCTCCCGGACAGCGCGGCCGAATACCGCATCGCCTCGCGGCAGAATCTGGGGTTCCTCGCGGACCCGCCGAGCGAGGACGGCAAGGTCCGGGGCACGCTCCGGATCACCTCGGCCCAGGATTTCTGGCTGCCTTCCAAGTTCCTGATTCTCGTCCGATCCTGACCTCCGGGTTCGCGGCGTGATCCCCCGCCTGCGCGCGGCGGTTCGGCCCGCCCTGGTCGCCGCCGTCGTCGGCCTTCCGGCCCCGGCGACGGCCCAGGACGTCCTCGTCATGACGAACGGCGACCGGATGTCGGGGCGGCTCGTCTCGATCGCCGCAGGGACCTGGACGTTCAGGCACGCGGGGGAGCGACGACCTCGAAGGAGACCTCTTCAAGATGGTCGAGAAGTACTACGGCGCCGCACGGCTCGACGTGTTCGCTTCGCCCGCGCTCTTCTTTTTCAACGGCGCGGTCAGGGAAAGATGCCGAGCTCCTGGTAGGCCACGACCACTTTCCTTATGGCGCGGATCATCGCGCCCGTCCGCAGGTCCACCGTGTCTCCGTGCTCGGCACACACCTCGCGGATCTGCCGATACGCGAACGCCATGGTCTCCTCGAGGCCCGAGTTGACGATATCGAGCTCGTCCGCACCCCGGGCCAGGAGGTTGCTCTCGGCCACGGAGAAGGTCTTGGTCGTGGCTCCCTCGATGGCGTTCAGCAGCCGCCGGTACGCGCCCTGGTCGAAGCGTTTCTCCAGCCGCCCGAAGGCCACGTGCTGCAGGTTCTTCAGCCACTCGAAATAGGAGACGGTGACGCCGCCCGCGTTGAGATAGACGTCCGGCACCACGATGACGCCCCGCTCGCGGAGGAACTGGTCCGCGTCGTCGGTCGTCGGGCCGTTGGCCCCTTCCCCGATCACCTTGGCCTTGATGCGGGGCGCGTTGGCCCTGGTGATCTGGTTCTCGAGCGCGGCGGGGACGAGGATGTCGCAGTCCACTTCGAGCGCGGCGAGTGACGTGGGCAGCGTGCCGGCACCCGGGAAGCCCGCGACGGTTCCCGCTTCCCGGCGGTGCGCCATGAGCGCCTCGAGGTCAATCCCCTTGGGGTTGGCGATGCCCGCCTTGATCTCGCTCACGCCCACGAGGACGGCGCCGGCCTCGATCAGGAACTTGGCCGCATGGTACCCCACGTTGCCCAGGCCCTGGACCGCAAACCGCTTCCCGTCGAGGCCCACCGTGAGCCCCGCGCGCTTCATGTCCTCCGGAATGCTGCACGCTTCCCGCAACCCGAACACGACTCCGCGGCCCGTGGCCTCGTTCCGGCCCGCAACGCCCCCCTGCGACACCGGTTTGCCGGTCACGCACGCGGAGGCGTTCAGCTCGGACCCGCTCAGCGCCGCGTAGGTATCGGCCATCCACGCCATCTCGCGCGGGCCTGTCCCCATGTCCGGTGCCGGGACGTCAATGGCCGGGCCGATGAAGTTCTTGCGCCACAGCTCGAACGTGAAGCGTCGCGTGATGCGCTCCAGCTCGCCCACCGAGTACTGCCGCACGTCAATCCGGACGCCGCCCTTGGCACCGCCATACGGGACGTTCACGACCGCGCACTTGTAGGTCATCAGCGCGGCGAGGGCCATGACTTCGTCCGCGTTCACGGCGGGGCTGTACCGGAACCCGCCCTTGGTGGGCATGCGGTGGTGGCTGTGCTGCGCGCGCCAGGCGTTGATGACCTCGATCGAGCCGTCGTCGCGCCGCAAGGGGAACGTGAAGTGATACAGGCTGTTGTTGCCGCGGACTTGCGCGAGCAGCGTGGGATCGGCATCCACGTACTTGGCGGCGCGATCGAAGCTCTTGTTGACCTCGTCGGTAAAACGGTACTCGGCCGGCATGCGGACTCCGCGCGGGCGGGAGGGAAGTCCAAACCTAACGTGGGGTCGCCCGGGAGGAGGCCATCCGCCGGAATGACGACCGGTTTCATCGGAATGGACCCCGAATTCCGGCCCTCCCTTAAGACCCAATTCCCGAAAACTTCACACGGGCGGGGCTAGCATTCACGCGGGTCGGGATTCTAGGGTGACATGCCTCCGACGCAATCGCCCACATGGGCACGGAGGTCCTCCCGCAGTCACACGCCCCGTCCCAAAAGAAGTGCCCGCCCGACCGGCTGGGGGTCGGGCGGGTTTTTTTTGACCGCGACGCTCCCTCCGTGCGACCGGCCTATCTCGACCTCGGTCTAGCCGAGCTGCGGGCGCGCGCCATGCTCGCCCTCGACAGCCTGCGCGATTGCCAGGCGTGCCCACGCCGCTGCCGCGCCAACCGGCTCGAGGACCGGTGGTCCGCCTGCAAGACCGGTCGGTACGCGGTCGTCTCGAACTGGTTCCCTATCCGGGCCCTGCCCGACGTGGTGACCAGGTGGCCGCGGCCTTCGGCATTGCCGAAGCCCTCGGGCTGGAACGGCTCGACGGGGCCAGGCGGCCGCGGGATTCCCTCCACGTGGTGGTCGGGAGATAGTACCACCGACCTATATTCTCCCCGACCTTTTGACCGGGCCATCTGGCATGCTCCCAGCACTCCGTGTTTGCGCGCTCTTCGCCCTGACCCCTGTTGGGGTCGTTTCTCCCCTGGCAGCGCAGGACCCGGCATCCGTCGTCTTCTTCCATCCGGACGGCATGGGGGTCAACACCTGGGCGGCCGTGCGGGTCGCCACGGTCGGCCCGGACGGGCGACTGAACTGGGACCGGCTGCCGCACTCGGCTGTGTATCTCGGTCACATGAAGGACGCGCTGGCCGCCACGTCACATGGAGGCGCCACCGTTCACGCGTACGGCGTGAAGGTGGCGTACGACAGTTACGGCCTGGACGGCGGCGCCCCGCTTCGCTCCCGGTCCGGCGCCTCCATGAGCATCCTGATGGAGGCCATGGCCGCCGGCCGCGCCGTCGGGATCGTGAACAGCGGCACGATCACCGAGCCGGGGACGGGCGTGTTCGTGGCCAGGGTCCGGAACCGGTACGATCACGCGGAGATCGTGCGGCAGATCCTCGAAGCGGCGCCGCCGGTGATCCTCGGTGGGGGCGAGCGCTATTTCCTGCCCCGCGGCGCCGCCGGACGCCATGGCCAGGGTACGCGCGACGACGGCGTGGACATGGTGGCCCGGGCCCGCGCGACGGGATACACGGTCGTGTACACGCGCGAGGAGCTGCTGGCGCTCCCGGACTCGGTGGAGCGCGTGCTGGGACTCTTCGCGGCCAACCACACGTTCAACGATCGTTCGGAGGAGCGACTCCGGGAGCGCGGACTCCCGTTCTATGCGGCCACCGCGCCCACCGTGGGCGAGATGACGGCGGCGGCGCTGCGCGTTCTGGGACGTCACCCGGCGGGATTCATGCTGGTGGTCGAGGAAGAGGGCACCGACAACTTCGCGAACGCCAACAACGCCGCGGGTGAGATCGAGGCGGGGTCCCGCGCCGACGCCGCGATTGGCGTGCTGCTCGACTACATCGAGGCGCATCCCCGGACGCTGATGCTGATGACCTCGGACAGCGATGCCGGCGGGCTCCAGGTGCTCGGGGAGTCGTCCGCGGACTGGCTGCGCGCGGGCCGCGTGCTCCCGGAGCGGGACGCGAACGGCGCGCCGGTGGACGGGCGGGACGGGACCGCGTCGCTCCCCTTCGAAGCCCCGCCCGACCGGGCGGGCGCCCGATGGCCGTTCGCCATTGCGTGGACGTCGTACCACGACGGGCTGGGCGGGATTCTCATGCGCGCCGCCGGCCTTGGCGCCGAGCAGGTCCACGGGACGATGGACAACACCGACGCCTACCGCGTCATGTACGCCGTGCTGTTCGGGCGCGATCTGCCCTGACCGGACGCGCGCCCTCCGCCCCGGCGGCGGCGAGCGCGCGGTCTATCTGCCCGTGGTGCCGTTCGGCATGGGTGACGAGAATCAGAAACCCGTCTCCCAGATTGAGGCGCAGCAGGGCCCGGTCTGGGCCGGCAGCCGTCTCGACGCGCTGCCGGATCACGGCGAGGTAGCTGCCGCTCGCGAGCACGAGGTGCTCCAGAACCTGGGCAGCATTCCCGCTGGACCCTGCCGCTCATCCGCCCTCCCGATCCTGCTCGCCCCACACCTCGGCCTCGAACGTCACCAGCTCGGCGCCCGCTTCCCGCCACGCCCGGGGGGGAAGCCCGGCCTTGCGGCAGACGCCCGCGAGAAGCGCCTCGCGATCCCATTTCATCTCGGCCGCCACCTGGGGAAGCAGCAACCCGCGTCGCCCGCGGTAGGTGATCATCACGCCGTGCCGTGCGACGTTCACGTCCACAGGCGCCGCAGGCGTCATCGAAAAGAGCACACTGATCTCCACCAGCAGCCCCGGCAATTCCGCTTCGCGGACGGGTGGAAACCGCGGGTCGTCGAGCGCCGCGGCCCTGGCACCGTGGATCACGGACTCGGCCAGCGGCTGGACCGCGACGATCTCCCCGCGGCACCCCCGGAGATCGCCGTCACCTCGCTGCCGCAGGGTGACGAACGCCGCGCGGTGAGCCGCCAGCTCGGGGTCGTCCCGAGACCACGCAGGCGGGGGGCGGCTCGACACCGTCGCTTCCACCGTGGCCCGCGCGAGGGCAAGCAGCAGCTCGCGCCCACGGGCCGACACGCCGGCGGCCGCCGGTTGTCCCTTGGCCTGCGCATCCGGAGCCATTGGCATCAAGTTATGCTGTCAGGCAGGGACGCACAGAGCGCCGGCGCGCCGCACGTGATCACCGGTTGACAGCGCGCGACGTCCCTGCGCCAATTTCGATTCCTCGAAGCCCGGAGGCCGCAATGTGCCGTGTCCTCATCTCGCTCGTGGCGGTGGCGTGCGGCGCCCTGCCGCTCGCGGCTCAACAGCCGCCGGTTCCCATGCCCGAGTCGTATCGGGGAGCGCAGCTCAGGATGCTGCGGCTCCAGCGCAGCCTGCTGCTCGCGATGGCGGACTCGATGCCGGAGTCGCTCTACCGGGACAAGGTCACCCCGGTCCAGCGGGACTTCGCCCAGCAGATCCACCACGCCGCGAACGCGGTCGCCGGTATCACCGCGCGGTACATGGGGCTGCGGATGCCGGAGCTTCCGGATGCCGCCGAGGCGCTCAACAGCCGGGCGGGCCTGTGCGGGTACGTGAACGCCACGTTCGATTTTGCCGAGGGGGTCCTGAAGAGCCAGACCCCGGAGAGCCGGGCCGAGGTCGTGAGCTTCTTCGGGCAGATGGAGATCCCGCGGTGGCAGATCTGGGATGAAGTGCACCAGCACACGATGTGGACCGCCGGGCAGGTGGTCGCGAACTTCCGCAAGCACGACATGCCACCGCCCGGCTACGGGTTCTTCTGAATGTCGAACAGGGAACACGGAACAGGGAACGCTGAAGGCGGTCGTGCCCCCCGATTCCCCCCCGGCTGTCCCTAAAAGTGGACGAATTCGCCGCCACCTGGTGCCTTAAATCGTTATAAACAATACACTTAGATCCTGGCACACAACTGGCACCATGTCAGTGCGGAGCGCAGCGTGCGCTCTGGCCCGACCCCGGGTCTCTGCCGCAGGAAGCTGAGAGGTGCGTATGCTGCCAGTCATCCTCACGCTGCTCGCTGCGACGGCCGCCGTCCCCGCTGTCGCCGAGGCACCGAGCCAGGACCCAGCCGTTCGGGTCTGGCTCAACAAGAGCGGCTACGTCGAGCGGACGGACAAGGTGCGCGCGTATGTGCGCACCGCCGTGGACGGGTACGTCGTCATTCTGCACGCCGAGCCGTCGGGGCGGGTGCGGGTGTTGTTCCCGCTCGACCCCGAGGACGATGCGTTCGTCCGGGCCGGCCGCGACTACGAGATCCGCAGCCGCGCCGACCGTGAGGCATTCGCGGTCTACGATGGCCTGGGCACGGGCGTCGTGCTGGCGGCGGTGTCGCGGGATCCCTTCCGGTTCGAGGGGTTGGCCGTGAACCGCCACTGGGACTACCGGGCCGTGGAGTTCGCGGTCGGCAACGACGCGGAGGCCGATCTGCTGGCCGTGGTGCAGACGATGGCCGGCGGTACGTGGTTCGACTACGACATCGTGCGCTACGAGGTCGGCTCGCGGTACGCGGCGGGCGGTGACGACGGCGCCTATCACCTGTCGTTCTACGGGCCCGCCTACCACGGGCATTACTGGTCCGGCGGCGGCGGCTTCAGCATCGGGTTCGGCGGGGGCTGGTACGACCCCTGGTATGGCCCATGGTACGATCCATGGTACGACCCGTGGTACTACTATCCGCGCCACTGGTCGGCGTGGTACTACCCGCGGTACTGGACGCCCTACGGCGGCTGGTACCGGCCGTATCGCGCGACGTATGCCTACTACCCCAACGGCTACGTCCCGCGCGGGACCTATGGGCGGAACGGGTATCCGGCCTATGCCTTCAAATCGCGGGAGGACCGCTACGGGCTGCAGCCGCCGCCGGTGACGGCACGGCGACGGACCGGCGCGACCACCGCGGCGTACGCATCGTCGCCTGCGCGGAGCCCCACCGCCACGACCACCAGCCGGCGGACGGCCGCGGCGAGCACGCCGGCGTCCGCGCCGTCCCCACCGGGGTCGCTCGAGGCTCGCCGGCGCCCGACGGGCGCGGCCCCTGCCACGACGCTCCCGACCATCAATGGCCGTGGGCGGGTGGCGGCACCCCAGGGCACCCCGAACACGACGCGCAATCCGAACGGCGCCGACGCGCGACGCACCGTCGGTGACACGCGCGTACCGCTGAACACCAGAGACACGCCGCGGCGTGGGCTGGAGGTCGCTCCTCCCGGACGTACCGTGACGCCGCCGGCCGCCGAGCGCCGCACGACGCGACCGACCACCTGGACCCCGACCGGGATGCGCCCGGCCGGCGAGCGCCGGGTGGGCGATGCCCCGGCCCGACCGGCACAGGGCACGGTGGGATCCGGCCGGACGACCAAGCCATCGTCGGGGAGCCTGGAACGGCGGAGCCCGCAGCGCACCGTGTCCCCGCCGCGTTCCACGACGCCGCCCCGGACGGTGAGCCCGCCGAAGTCCACCACCCGGTCGGCGCCGGCCCGCACCGCGCCGCGGGCGACGCCGTCGCGGACGCCCACGCGGAGGTCGCCGCCGGCTCGCAGCTCCTCCCCACCGCCCACACGGCGCAAGAACTGACGCGCGCGGTTCCGTTTTCACGAGCCCGGCCCCGACGGCCGGGCTCGTCGCATGTGGGGACCGCTTGCCCCGGGCGGACACCCTGGGCATGATTCGCGACCGCTTCTCCCCACCCGCACCGGACGGTCCCCCTTCGTGGATCCTCTCACCTTTGGTCTCGCCAGCCTCGTGGTTGCGGCCGGCGCGGCCCTGCAGGGTGCCATCGGCTTCGGACTCGGCGTGTTCTCGGTGCCGCTGCTGCTGCTGTTCGCGCCGGCCCTCGTGCCCGGTCCGCTGCTGGCCGCCTCCGTACTGCTGACCGTGCTGCTGGCCCACCACGACCGCGCGGGCATCAACTGGCGGGATCTGCTGTGGGCGCTGAGCGGCCGCACCGTCGGCATCGCGTGCGCTACCGCGTTGCTCGCGACAGTGTCGTCGCCGGCCCTGGCCCTCTGGTCGGGCGGCCTCGTCCTGTTCGCGGTGGCGCTCTCGGCGTCGGGCCTGCGCGTCCCGCCGACGCCGCGGTCCCTGCTCGCGGCCGGGCTCCTGTCCGGCGTGCTCGGGACCGCGGTCTCCATCGGCGGCCCGCCGATCGCGCTGGTCTACCAGCATGAGACCGGAGCGCGGCTGCGGGGCACGCTGGCCGCGTTCTTTCTCATCGGCGTGACCATGTCCCTGGCCGGCCTGCGGGTGGCCAACCGCTTCGGGGCCACGGAGCTGCGGCTGTCGGCCTACCTTCTGCCCGGTGTGCTGGTGGGATTCCTGGTCTCGCGCCGGGCAGCCCGTTTCCTCGACCGCGGCTACACGCGCCCGGCGATTCTCACGATCTCCGCGCTGTCGAGCATCCTGGTGATCGTGCGGGCACTCCGGTGACGGCGTGGCCGCTGGCGTGCCCCGTTCCCTTGTTCTAGACTCCCCGCATCCCGGACTCCCTGCCGCATGCCCCTCACCGAAACGTTCCCGAGCGTCACCCGGATCCGTTCCGACTTTCCCGCGCTGGCACGCCTGGCCGGCGGAAAGCCGGTCGTCTATTTCGACGGTCCCGGCGGCACCCAGGTGCCGCGCCCCGTGGCCGAGGCGGTGGTTGCGTACCTCTACCACCACAACGCCAATACACATTGGGCGTATCCCACGAGCATCGAGACGGACGCGGCGCTGGCTGGTGCCCGTGACGTGTTCGCGGCGTTTCTGAATGGCCACTCCGAGGAGATCGCGTTCGGCGCCAACATGACGACGCTCACGATGCACCTGGCCCGGGCGCTCGTCCGGACCTGGGGCCCGGGCGACGAGATCGTGGTCACCGAACTGGATCACCACGCCAACGTGGATCCCTGGATCGAGGCCGCCCGGGACCGTGATCTCACGGTCCGGCGGGTACGCCTGCTGCCCGAGTCGGGAACGCTCGATTGGGACGATCTCGAGCGGCAGCTGTCGCCGAGGACGCGGCTCCTGGCCATCGGCGCCGCCTCCAACGCGCTCGGCACCATCACGGACGTGGCCGCCGCGGCCCGGCTCGCGCACGCGGTCGGGGCGCTCGTGTTCGTGGACGGCGTCCATTACGCACCGCATCGGCTGCCCGACGTGCGGGCGCTGGAGTGCGACGGGTTCGCCTGCTCGGCCTACAAGTTCTACGGACCGCACGTGGGTGTGATGTGGCTCATGCGCGATCTCTTCGCCGCCGCGCCGTTCCCCCGCCTGGTCCCCGCGTGGGACGCGCCACCGGAGCGCGCGGAAACGGGAACCCTGAATCACGAGGGCATCGTGGGCGCCGCGGCCGCGATCGAATGGTTGGCGGACCTCGCGGGGCCGGATGGAGACCTGCGGTCGCGGCTCGGCCGGACGTTCGCGGCGCTGCACGAGCGGAGCGAGGATCTGCTCCGGGAACTCTGGGACGGTCTGGCCGAGCTGCCCGGCGTGGAGCTCTTCGGGCCGCCGCCCGGCGCGCCGCGCACCCCTACCGTGGCGTTCGCGACGGACGACCTTTCCAGCGAGGCGCTGGCCCGCCAGCTCGGTCGCGCCGGTATCTACCTGTCGCACGGAGACTTCTACGCGCACACCGTCGTGCAGCGGCTGGGGCGGCAGCCGGACGGCATCGCGCGCGCGGGTTGCGCCTGTTACACGAGCCCGGAGGACGTGGGCCGCCTGCTCGAGGGCATTCGCCTGCTGACGGCCCGCGAGTCGCTGCCGGTCTGATCCGGCGCCGGGGCCGCCCCGCCGCCAGGGACACGGACTCATCACGCGGGAGGGAACCGTGACATCAGGAGACGCGTGGCACGATCTCGGGCCGATCGAACGGCTGCGCCAGACGCCGCTGCAGCAGGTCCGGATCGGCCGCACCGCCATCGCCCTCTCGTGTCGGGACGGCGCGTTCGGCGCGATTTCCGGCGTCTGCAACCACGCGGCCGGCCCGCTGGGCGACGGCCACCTCGACGGCGACTGGGTGATCTGCCCGTGGCACAACTGGAAGTTCCATCGCGTGAAGGGCCACGGTGAGCCGGGCTTCGAGGACGACCAGGTCCCGCAGCACGAGCTCCGGGAGGAGGACGGGCACCTGTTCGTCCGCCTGGCGCCCGCCGTGCCGCGCCGCAAGAAGGCCCACGAGCCGCATCCCCTGGCGCGGCGCGCGGAACGGGCTCCCGGCGGCCTCCGCGTGGCGGGGATCTCCACCACGCACATGGATCGCGGCAACCCGCGGTACTCCACGTCGGAGGCCCTCCTCGAGAGCGCGCTCCGCCACGCCGCGGAGACGCGGGGCCTGGAGACCCGGCTGATCCGCCTGGACGCCCTGCGGTTCCGGGCCTGTGAGGGCTACTACTCGAAGAGCGCGCACGCCTGCACGTGGCCCTGCTCCATCACGCAGATGGACCCGGAGGACGAGCTGGACCAGGTATACGAGGCCCTGGTGTTCTGGGCCGACGTGGTGCTCGTCGCGACGCCCATTCGGTGGGGAGCGGCGAGCGCGCTGTACCACCGGATGGCCGAACGCCTCAACTGCGTGCAGAACCAAATCACGATCCGGGACCGTGTGCTGATCCGCAACAAGGTGGCGGGCTTCATCATCACGGGCGGGCAGGACAACGTGCAGGCGGTGGCGGGTCAGCTGCTCACGTTCTTCGGGGAGCTCGGGTTCCTGTTCCCCCAGTTCCCGTTCATCGCGCATTCCCGCGGCTGGACCGCCGAGGACATGGAGACCAACGTCACGGTGGTACGCGAGAGCGCCGAGCTGCACGAGGCGGCCCGGGACCTCGTGGATCGGGCGACCACCATGGCCGGGCTCGTCGTGCACGCGGACGCATGCCCCGAGCGCGTCACGCGGGCGGGGCGAAAGGCATCGGGCATGGCCACGCACGGATGAGCGCGGCGCACGGCACGGTTCCGGCGGACGCGCCCGGCCACGGGTTCGGCACGGCGCCGGTTTTCCTGGCCAGCATCAGCACCATCCTGGGCGCCGTCCTGTTCCTGCGCTTCGCGTACGCCGTCGCGCATGTCGGCTTCCTCGGGACGCTGGCCATCATCCTGCTCGGTCATCTCGTGACCGTGCCCACGGCGCTCGCCATCGCGGAGATCGCCACCAACCGGCGGGTCGAGGGCGGCGGCGAGTACTTCATCATTTCCCGGTCGTTCGGCACCAGCATCGGCGGCGCCATCGGTGTCTCGCTGTTCCTGTCGCAGGCCGTGTCGGTCGCGTTCTACATGATCGCGTTCGCCGAGGCGTTCCGGCCGCTGGGGGCCGCGCTGACGGCGGTGACGGGACTGGAGTTCGACCCCCGGTTCATCTCGCTTCCGGCCACCGGCCTCCTCGCGGTGCTGGTGCTGCGGCACGGCGCGTCGCTGGGCGTGAAGGCGCTGTGGGGCGTGGTCGCGATCCTCGCGCTCTCGCTCGTCCTGTTCTCCCTGGGCGGCCCGCCGGCCGGCGTGGACCCCGGCCGGATCGAGGTGTTCGACACGGTGGCGCGCGGCGATCCGTTCATCATCGTCTTCGCCATCGTGTTCCCGGCGTTCACGGGGATGACGGCCGGCGTGGGCCTCTCGGGAGATCTCGCGAACCCTCGGAAGTCCATCCCGCTGGGCGTGCTCTCGGCGACGCTGACCGGCATGGTCGTGTACGTCTGGATCGCGTACAAGCTCGCCGCGTCCGCGCCGGCGGAGCTGCTGGCGGCCGACCAGCTGGTGATGAGTCGCATCGCGCTGTGGGGCCCGATCATCCCCATCGGTCTCGCCTGCGCCACCCTGTCGTCGGCGATCGGCTCCATCCTGGTGGCGCCACGCACGCTCCAGGCCATCGGCGGAGACGGCCTCGTGCCGGTCCGGCGGGTCAACCGCTTCCTCTCCGCGGGCACCGGCACCGCGAACGAGCCGACCAACGCGACGCTGGTGACGACCGCCATCGCGCTGGGCACGATCGCGCTGGGCAACGTGGACGTCGTGGCCCGGATCATCTCCATGTTCTTCATGGTGACGTACGGCGCGCTGTGCACCATCAGCGCCCTGGAGCATTTCGCGGCCCGCCCGAGCTACCGCCCGAGCTTCCGGTCGAAGTGGTATCTGAGCCTGATCGGCGCGGTGATGTGCTTCATGCTGATGTTCCAGATGGATCCGTTCTACGCCATCCTGGCCGTCATCGTGATGATCGCGCTCTATCGCGTGATCCGCGCGGCACACGGGTCCGACGACCTCGCCGCCATCTTCCAGGGGCTCCTGGCGCAGATCACGCGGTTCTCGCAGATCCGCCTCCAGGCCACGGCCAGTCGGCCGAGCGGAGACGAGTGGCGGCCCAGCGTGATCATGGTGAACGGGCGCACGTTCGAGCGGACGTCGCCCATCCAGTTCTTCAGCTGGCTCACCCACCGCTACGGCGTCGGCACGTACATGCACTATATCCGCGGCCGCCTGGACGACCGGACGTACGCGGAGAGCCGCAAGGACATGGACCGCCTGATTGACATGATGCAGGCGCGGCGCAGCGCCATCTACGTGGACACGTTGATCTCGCCGTCCATGCAGACGGCCCTCGCGCAGGCCCTGCAGCTGCCGGGGGTGTCGGGGCTCGAGAACAACACCATCCTGTTCGAGTTCAGCCCCAAGGACGACGCCACCGTGCTCGACGAGGTCCGGGACGGCATCCTCCTGGCCGGCGCCGTGCGGATGAACTCGCTCGTGCTGCGGCACGGCGACCATTTCTTCGGGCAGCGCCGCACCATCCACCTCTGGCTCACCTGGCACGACTACGGCAACGCCAGCCTGATGATCCTGCTGGCCTACATCCTCCTGGGCCATCCCGACTGGCACGATGCCGAGATCCGGATCTTCGCGGCCTACCCCAAGGAGGAGGTCGAGGAACGGCGCACGCGACTGCTCGACATGATCGTGTCGGGCCGCCTGCCCATCAGCCCCAAGAACCTCCGGGTCATTCCCACCGACGCGAAGGTGGACTTCCACCGGCTCGTCGAGAGCCGGTCGGGCGCCGCCGATCTGGTGGTGCTCGGGCTCACGCCCGACCGGCTCCGGGAAAAGGGCACCGAGCTGCTGGTCCGCCATCCGGCGCTGACGGACGTCCTTTTCGTGAGCGCGCAGCAGCGCATTCTGATAGACTGACCGGAGGGGCCATGCCCGCGGAATCCGGCGCGAACGGCGGCGCACGCCTGGCGGAGGCCATTGCGGGCCTGGGCGTCCGCACGCTGTTCACGCTCTGCGGCGGCCACATCTCGCCCCTGCTCGTGGGCGCCAGGCGCGCCGGCCTCCGGGTGGTGGATGTGCGGGACGAGGCGGCCGCCGTCTTCGCGGCGGACGCCGCGGCGCGCCTGTCCGGGACCGTGGGGGTCGCCGCGGTGACCGCGGGCCCCGGCGTCACCAACGCGCTTACCGCCCTCCAGAACGCCCGCCTGGCGCAGTCCCCGGTGCTGCTCATTGGCGGCGCCGCCCCCACCGTGCTGCGGGGACGCGGCGCGCTCCAGGACATTGATCAACTCAGCGTGGTCCGGCCGCACGTGAAATGGGCCGCGTCCGCGCGCCGGGTGCGCGATCTTGGTCCGTTGTGCGCGCGCGCGGCGGCGGTGGCCCATGACGGCGTCCCCGGTCCGGTGTTCCTCGACTGCGCGCTCGACCTGCTCTACGACGAAGACGTCGTGCGCGAGTGGTACGGCGCCGCCGGCGCCGCTGCCGGGCGCTCGCTCCGCGCGCGGCTCGAGGGATGGTATCTGCGACGCCACGTAGACCGGATGTTCGCGCGGGCCGGGGAGGGCCGGGGGCCGCCGCGGCGCCCGCCCGTCACGGCCGGGCCGGACGGGCGCCTGGTCGGGCGCGCGCGCGAGCTGCTCGCCGCCGCCCGGCGACCGCTCCTGCTGATCGGGAGCCAGGCCGTGCTCGACGTGGGCCGGGTGGACCGCCTCGCGGCCGCGGTGGCCGCCCTGGGCATCCCGACCTACCTGTCAGGGATGGCACGCGGGCTGCTGGGACGACGGCACGAGGTGCTCCGCCGGCACCGACGCCGGGAGGCCCTGCGCGAGGCCGACGTCGTGATCCTGGCGGGCGTCCCCTGCGACTTCCGGCTGGACTATGGGCGGCACCTCGGTCGCGGCGCCCGCGTGGTCGCGGCCAACTTGAGTCGCGCCGAGGCCCGCCGGAACCGCCGGCCCACGGTCACCGCGGTCGGCGATCCCGGCGCCTTCGTGACCGCGCTGGGCAGCGCACCGCCGGACCCGGGCGCCTGGGCGCCGTGGGCAGCGGAGCTCGCGGCCCGCGACGCCGCGCGCGAGGCGGCAATCGCCGCAATGGCGACCGCGCCGGGCGACCACGTGCACCCCATCGCGCTGTGCCGCGCCGTCGAGGACGCGGCGGCGGCGGACAGCGTGTTCGTCCTCGACGGCGGCGACTTCGCGGCGACGGCGTCCTACGTGCTCTCACCCCGCGGGCCCCTGCGGCATCTCGATCCCGGCGTGTTCGGAACGCTCGGCGTGGGCGGCGGCTTCGCGCTCGGCGCGGCCGCGGTGCGGCCCGGCGCCGAGATCTGGGTGCTCTACGGCGACGGCGCCGCCGGGTTCAGCCTGGCCGAGGTGGACACGTGCGTGCGGCACGGGATTCCGGTGATCGCGGTGGTGGGCAACGACGCCTCGTGGGCGCAGATCGCGCGGGATCAGGTGGCGGTGCTGGGCGACGACGTCGGGACGGTGCTCAGGCGCACGGACTATCACCTGGTCGCGCGCGGGTTCGGCGGCGAGGGACTGCTCGTCGAGCGCGCCGGCGACCTGCCCGCCGCCCTCGCCACGGCCCAGGACGTCGCCCGGACCGGGCGGCCGGTGCTGGTGAACGTGCTGCTCGACCGGACCGATTTCCGGAAGGGCTCCATTGCGATGTAGGCCGCGGGCTCAGAGGCCGTCGGCGACGGCCCGGGCCACCTGGTCCGCGATGGCCATGATCGTGATCATCGGGTTCACCCCGCTCGGCGCCGGAAACGCGCTGCCGTCCGCCACGTAGAGCCCCCGCACGTCGAAGCTCTCCCCGCGGCCATCCACCGCGCCGCGCGCGGGATCCGCCCCCATCGCCGCCGTCCCCATCTGGTGAAACGCCACGTACGACATGCGGAGCTTCCGATAACCCGTGGCGTCCGCCGACGCCATGAACTGCTCGAGCCAGCCCGCGCCGCCGGGCCGAATCCGCGTGGGCGGCGTCTGCAGCGTGAACAACTCCTCCGCCCCCGCCGCCGCCATGATCCGAGCCGCCGCCTCCAGGGCGCGCCGCATGTGCGCCGCGTCGTAGGACGACACGTCGTACGCGACCCGCGGGTGCCCCCAGCGGTTGGGGGTCACGCGCCCGGCGTCCCGGTCCCGCAGCAGGATCCCCACGTGTCCCATGTGCGCGAGCCGCCCCACGTCGTCGCGCAATTGCCGCGGGCTCGCCCATCCGAACGCGCTCGCCGGCAGCGCGAAGTGGATCGGTCCCGTCTCGAACCGCGCCCCGTAGCCCCGGCCGTCCATATCGGCGAACTGGGTGGAATACCGGGCCTGCATGGTCCCGCCCCACGGCTCGACCCGGTCCGGGAAGAACGCCCCGATCGCGCTCACCGGGTGGAGGTGCAGGTTGCGCCCGATGCGCGCGTTCGTGAGGCCGGAGCGCAGCAGGAGCACGGGCGTGCTGATGGCGCCGCACGCCACCACCACCGCGCGGGCGCGCACGCTCACGTCGTGGAGCCGGCCGTCCGCCCCGCGCGCCCGGGCGTGTACGCCCGTCGCGCGGCCGCCCGACGTCACCACCCGGTCCACCACGCACTCCGGCACCAGGCGGGCACCGGCGGCGATCCCGTCCCGCAGGTACGTGGCGGCCGTGGAGTTCTTCGCGCCGTGCCGGCAGCCGTACGTGCAGAATCCGCACTCGAGCCCTTCCCGGCAGTCGGTCACGTTGCGCGGGATCGGCTCCACCGCCCACCCGAGCGCACGGATCCCCGCCTCGAGCAGCTCGTCCCGCCGGCTGGGCGTGGTCCACCGCGTGCCCACGTTCAGGCGGGTGGCGACCCGCGCCAGCGCGTCCCCGAATGCCCGACGCTCGAACACGGCGAGCCCCGAGCGCGCGTCCCATTCCGCCCGGATGGACTCCGGCAGCGCAAAGCTCGTGGTCCAGTTGATGACCGTGCCGCCGCCGACACAGCTCCCGGCCAGGATCGGCATCGAGCCGCTGTCCGTCATGATCATGCCGCGATCCAGAAAGAGCGCCTCGAACATCTCGCCCTCCACCTGGGTCAGCTCGCGCGACGACGGGTTCCCGCCGCGCTCCACCACCACGACGTCCCGCCCCGCTTCGGCCAGCAGCCCCGCCACCACCCCACCGCCCGCACCCGAGCCGACCACCACCACGTCGCAGTCGAGGCTGATGTCCGCCTGCACCCGGACCGCCGGCAGCGCCTCGACCGTCCCGGCCGCGCGCGGCAGCGACCCCGGGTAGCCCACCGCGCGCCACGCCGGATGCGAGCCATCCCCGGTGGGCCAGCAGAAGTACGCGAACTGGCACAGCCGCTTGAGGGCCTGGAACCCGGCGCGCCGGAGCGTGACGGACGAATGCGCCATGGACGTCAGCAACCGCTCGCGGCTCGCGGGGTCGAGGTCGGCGAACGAGCGGTAGCCGGCGCCCTGGAGCAGGTTCGCGAGTCGCGAGTCGAGGACGTCGAGCAGCAGGCGCAGCCGCGCCAGATCGCGCGGATTCGCCAGCTGGGCCAGCATGGCTTCCACGCGCCCGGCCGTGCCGGCGGCGCGCGCGCCCGTGGCGAAGTAGCCGGCCGGATCGTCGTCGCGCGCGAGACTGGGCAGCAACGTGTCGCACACCGCGGCCAGCACGGCCCGATGGCGGTCGGAGAGCGGGGGAATCACGCCGCGACGGCCAGTCCCGCGATCCGCCGGGCGACGGTGGCCAGCTCAGGGGCCGCGTCCACCGCGGCCTCCAGACCGTGGGTATCCGCAACGAACGCGGCGTGCAGCAGGTGCCGGTGTGAGCCCAGCGCCCTCCGCGCCGGCAGGGCGTCGAGCAGGTCCGCCGCATGCCCACGCAGGGCGTCGCCGATGCCGATCGTCCACTCGGCCTGCGGTCCCGGGAGCCGGTTCAGCGGAAGCAGCATCTCCAGGTAACCGGCCCACCCCAGCCCCAGGTCCCGCCGCTCGACGCTTCGCAGGAACGCGACCCGCGCGAGGGAGAACCGCGCGCGCGGCGACGGCCGCCGCGGCAGGAGGGGATGGAGATCGTACACCACCCGCCGCGCGCCGGCGCGGAAGGCGAGGCGGGCGGCCAGGACGGACCACGGGACGGTGACGAAGACACCGTCCTCCCGGCTGTCCAGGAGCACGACCGTGTCGTGTTCCATGCCGGCGGCGGCAACCCAATGCGACCAGCCGTCCACGCAGAGCAGCACCGGGATCGCCCCGCGCAGGCGGGCGGCCAGCGCGCGGCCGGCATCCGCGGCGCCCCGCAGGCGCTCGAACCCCAGATCGCAGCGATACCGCGCCGCAGCCCGCGCGAGGTCGCGCTCGTCCGTCCCCTCCTCGCCCGCGCCGGACGCGCGCGTGAGCACGCGGTCCTCCGCCACGATGCCGAGGGCCAGCAGCGCGTGCTTCAGGGCCAGCGGCCCGCACTGCCACGTATTGGGTTGCGTCCGAAACCCCATCGTGCTCTTGCCTCTCCCCCCTCCAAGCTAGCAATGTTACGGAGGCGCGAGCCATCCTATGCCCGAGATACCCACGACCGTCGCCGTTCTCTTCAATCATGTGGACGAGGACGAGTACGAGCAGATCCGGAACGTGGATCCTGCGACGCTCTCGTTCGAGCCCGAGTACGACATTCACGTCGCGACCATCATGGAGGAGTACCGCGCCGTGGCGCGCGGCCTCCGCCAGGCGGGCTATCGGGTACGGCTCGTCAACATCCGCGACGACGTCGCCGTGCTGGCGCGCCTCCTGCGCGGTGCGCGGCGTCCCGACGTGGTGTTCAATCTCGTCGAGCACTACCGGGACGACCCGGAGCACGAGGCGCACATCGCCGGCGTGCTGGATCTGCACGGCGTCCCCTATACGGGCGCGACGCCGTTCGTGCTGTCGCTGCTGCGCCGCAAGGGCCTCACCAAGCACCTGCTGCTGGCCAACGGCGTGCCCACGCCGCGCTACCGGATTCTCTACGAGCCCAGGATTCCGCGCCGGCACGGGCTCCGGTACCCGCTGATGGTCAAGCCGGCGCGCGAGGACGCCAGCGCCGGGGTTTCCCGCGAGTCCGTGGTGCGCGACCACGCGGGCCTGCTGGAGCGGGCCCGGTACGTGGAGCAGGAGTTCGGCCCGCCGACGCTGGTCGAGGAGTTCATCGAAGGGCGCGAGCTGCACGCCGCCGTGTGGGGGAACGACCCGCCGGAGATGCTGCCCATCATCGAGTTCGACTTCTCGGATCTGCCGCCCGACCAACCGAACATCATCAGTTTCGACGCCAAGTGGAACCCGCTGAAGGAGGAGTATCACCGTGTCTTCACCGTGTGCCCGGCCCGGCTCTCCCGCCGGGCGC
The DNA here is from genome assembly GCA_036398175.1 of Gemmatimonadales bacterium. Lineage (GTDB taxonomy): Bacteria > Gemmatimonadota > Gemmatimonadetes > Gemmatimonadales > GWC2-71-9 > JAOTWJ01. The sequence continues at coordinate 34,616 of DASWHL010000100.1, read as the reverse complement.
AGCGGCGCGTGGAGCGCGCGGCCCTGTCGGCGTATCGCGTCACCGGCTGCCGCGACTACGCGCGGCTCGACCTGCGCCTCACACCCGACGACCATCCGTTCGTGCTCGAGGTGAACCCCAACCCCGATCTCACCGAGGGCGTCTCGTTCATGGAGTCCGCGGAGCGGGCGGGCTACGACTTCGCCGACGCGCTCCGGCTCATCGTGGAAATGGCCCTCGCGCGCACGCCGATCCCCGCGCTGGGCGCGCCCGCGGCGCTGGGTCAGGGATAGAGTCGCCCGCTCTTCCACCCCGTTCCGGTGCGCTCGAACAGCAGCCGGTCGTGCAGCCGGTTGACGCGCCCCTGCCAGAACTCGATGCGCGCCGGCGCCACCCGGTAGCCACCCCAGAACGGCGGCAGGGGAACGTCCCCATCGCGGAACCGGGCCCCGTACTCCCGCACCCGCCGCTCCAGCTCCTCGCGCGTCTCGAGCACCTCGCTCTGGCGCGACGCCCACGCGCCGATCCGGCTGCCGCGCGGCCGGGACCGGAAGTACGCGACCGACTCGTCCTCGCTCAGCCGCGTGACCGTGCCCTCGATGCGAACCTGCCGCTCGAGCGCGGCCCAGTGAAACGTGAGCGCGGCTCTCGGATTGTCGCGCAGCTCGAGCCCTTTCCGGCTCTCGTAGCTGGTAAAGAACGTGAATCCCCGCTCGTCCAGCCCCTTGAGGAGCACGATGCGGACCGCCGGGAGCCCGTCGGGCGTCGCGGTGCCGAGCGCCATGGCTTCCGGCAGGTAGATCCCCGCGCGCTCGGCGGCAGCGTACCAGAGGCGGAAGAGATCCAGGGGATCCTCGTCCGGACGGGCATCGGGAAGGCCCCGGACCACCCCCTGGCCGAACGTGACGATCGTGCGGAGCCGGGCGATCAACGACATGGCGGACGCGGCGGGAGGCGCATGGGTGCCCCAAAAGCAACGCGCGCCCTCACCGGGAGGCAAGGGCGCGCGGGGCGTGCCGGCGTGCCGCGCTAGTCGCGGCCCGGACGGTCGAAGACGAGCCCGCGGCCGCAGGTTTCGCACCGCACCAGCCAGACTTCGCCGCGCGGCCGGTTCCCCGTCAGATCACGCATGCCTCCCCCGCAGTGGGGACACACCGACGGCGCGGCCCCGGCGCACGTCCGATACAGCCGGGCAGCTTCGTCGAGCGTGAACCCGCCGGACAGCCGGCGCCCGGGGCGTTGGGCGGACACGGGGCGGACCACCATGGCGGGTAATATGAGGAGAGCCCCGTGGGAAGAGCCTGAGATTGCCGTGAAGGTTGTGTGCAGGCCGGCCGGGCCCTTCACGCGGATTCGCTCCGCTCTGGCAACCGCTCTGGCACCCGCTAGCTTGCAGGCCTATGGAGAGCCTCGACCGCATGCCCGCACTGCCCGAGCGTCTCGCGGGCCTCGCGGGCCTGGCCACCAACCTGTGGTGGAGCTGGCATCGAGAATCCCGGATTCTCTTCCACTCCATTGACAGCATCCTCTGGCGCCGGACGCGGCACAACCCCCTCGCGCTCCTCCAGGAGGTGGATCCGGCGCGGCTCCGCGCCTGCGCCGAGGACCCCGAATTCCTGGCGCTCTACGACCGGGCGTGCGCCGACCTCGAGCACGCGCTTACCCGTGAAGGCACGTGGTTTCGCCGCACGTTTCCGCAGGTGGGCAACCACCCGATCGCCTACTTCAGCGCCGAGTTCGCGGTGCACAACTCCGTGCCGATCTACTCCGGCGGCCTGGGGATCCTGGCGGGCGACCACTGCAAGACCGCGTCCGACCTTGGCCTGCCGCTGGTCGGCGTCGGGCTGATGTACACCAAGGGGTACTTCGACCAGCAGATCCGGCTCGACGGATGGCAGCAGGACATTGACGACCCCGTGGACCCGAGTCGCTCCCCGCTCCTGCCGCTGCTGGACGCCACGGGGAGCCCGTACCTCGTCACCGTCCCGTGCGCCGACCGCGAGGTCCACGTGGGCGCGTGGCTCATGCGCGTGGGGGCCGTACCCCTTTATCTGCTCGATACGAACCTGGAGCGGAACCAGCCGGCGGACCAGGCGCTGTCGCACAAGCTGTACGCCGGCGGCGCGGAGATGCGGCTCCGCCAGGAGTGGGTGCTGGGTGTGGGCGGGGTGCGCCTCCTCCGGCGGCTCGGGATCGGGCCCGCGGCCTGGCACGCCAACGAGGGGCACGCCGCGTTCATGTTCGTGGAACGCCTGCGCGAGCTGCTCCAGGAGGGCAAGCCCCTGGACGAGGCGCGGGCGGAGGTCCGGAGCCGGAGCGTGTTCACCACCCACACCCCGGTTCCCGCCGGTCACGACCGGTTCTCGCGGGACCAGGTGGAGCATTGCATCGGGCCCTTCTGGGAACGGATGGGACTGGATCGGGAGACGTTCTTCGGGCTCGGCCACCATCCCGTCGAGGATCACGGCCTGTTCCACATGACCGCGCTCGCCATCCGGCTTGCCGGCGCGGTCAACGGCGTCTCCGCGCTCCACGGCGAGGAAACGCGGCACATCTGGCACGTGCTGTGGCCCGATCGCGAGCGGGCGGCGGTCCCGATGGGCCACGTCACCAACGGCGTCCACCTCGCGACCTGGATGGCGCGACAGATCATGGACCTGCTGTCGTCGCACCTGGGGCCCGATTGGGGCGCCCGGCTCGACAGCCCCGGGCTGTGGGACGCCGTGCTGACGCTCGACGAGGCGCAACTCTGGCAGACGCACAGCCGCGTCCGCGAGCGACTGATCGGCTTCATCCGGGATGACGCCCGCCGGCGCTGGCGCGAGCAGTGGAAAGAGCCGGGGCATCTCGTGGCGGCCGGGACGCTGCTCGATCCCCATGCCCTGACGATCGCCTTCGCGCGGCGGTTCGCGACCTACAAGCGGGCGGACCTCCTGTTCCGCGATCCCGACCGGCTGCGCCGCCTGGTCACCACGCCCTGGCGGCCGGTGCAGATCATCTTCGCCGGCAAGGCGCATCCCGCCGACGAGCCCGCCAAGCACCTCCTCCAGCGCGTGTACGGGTTCGCCCGGGACCCGTCGTTCGAGGGACGCATCACGTTCCTCGAGGACTACGAGATGCACCTGGCCCATCGCCTCGTCCAGGGGGTTGACGTCTGGCTCAACGTCCCGCGCGTCCCGATGGAGGCGTGCGGCACGAGCGGCATGAAGGCCGCGCTCAACGGGGTGCCGCAGGTCGGCACGCTCGACGGCTGGTGGGCCGAGGGGTGGACCGGGCGGAACGGCTGGGCCATTCCGAAGCCCGACGGTGAGCAGGTGGACGAGCACGACGCGGAACATCTGTACCGGCTGCTCGAGGAGGAGATCGTTCCGCTCTACTACCGGCGGGATGCGCGCGGCATCCCGGTGGAGTGGGTGATGCACATGAAGCACGCGATTCGCGAAGCGGGCGCGCGGTTCACGGCGCGCCGCATGGTCCAGCAGTACGCGCGCGAGTACTACGTACCCGCCCTGGCGGGCGACGCGGCGCTCGGCGATCCGCCCACGGCCTGAGGGGGTTGCCGTGCAGCAGCGCGCCCCCCGGATCGCCCGCCCCCCGCGTGCCGCCCTCCCATGCCTGCCCGGCGGCGGCGCCATCGTGCATCTCGTGGCGGAGTACTGGCCGTTCGCGCGAACCGGCGGGCTCGCGGAAGCCGTGCGCGGGCTGGCGGAGCACCAGGTGGCGGTCGGGCAGCGTGTCGCCGTCGTGATGCCGCTGCATCGCCAGGTGCGCGACCGGGACACCGCCCTCGCCCCCGTTGGCGCGCCGTTCGAGGTTTCCGTCGGCGGGATTCACGAGCACGCGCAGCTGTACCGGCACACCGGTGACGAAGCCGGACCCGACGTCTACTTCATCGAGCATGCCGGTTACTTCGACCGGCCCGAGCTCTACGGCGAAGGCCACGATTATCCGGACAACGCGCTGCGGTTCGCGTTCTTCTCCCGCGCCGCCCTCGAGGCGCTGCCGCGGATTACGCCGCAGGCCGGCGTCCTGCACGCGCACGACTGGCACGCCACGCTCGCCATCGTGTACCTGCGGCATCACTACGCCGGGCGGTCGTACTACGACCGGATCGGCGGCGTCATCACCGTGCACAACGCGGCGTTTCAGGGCCACTTCGGGCCCGCGCTGCTGGAGCAGATCGGGTTGCCGGCCAGCTTTTACGACTGGCGGCTGATGGAGTGGTACGGGCACGTCAACGTGCTCAAGGGCGGGCTCGCCCTCTGCGACCTGGCGACCACCGTGAGCCCCACCCACGCGGCCGAGCTGCGCACGCCCGAAGGCGGGTTCGGGCTGCACCAGCACTACGCGGCCCTGGGCGACCGCTTCCTGGGCATCCTGAACGGGATTGACGACGATTTCTGGAATCCCGCCACCGACCCGTTCATCACGGCCCACTTCAGCCCGAGCGATCCCTCACCCAAGGCCCGCTGCAAGCGGGGCGTCCAGCGCTCCTACGGGCTGTCCCAGCGCGCGCGGGTGCCCCTCGTGGCCATGACCGCGCGGCTGGTGGAGCAGAAGGGCCTGGACCTGATCCTGGCGGACGACCACCTGCTCGAGGCCGACGCGCAGTTCGTGTTCCTCGGGCGCGGCGAGCCGCGGTACGAGCGGGCGCTGGTGGCGTTCGCCGGCCGCGCGCCGGACCGGGTGATCGTCCCGCTCGCCTTCACCGAGCGGGCCGAGCACCGGCTGCTCGCGGGCGCCGACATCCTGCTCATGCCGTCGCAGTTCGAGCCCTGCGGGCTCACGCAGATGCGGGCGCAGCGCTACGGCGCCCTGCCGGTGGCCCGCCGGGTGGGCGGCCTGCGCGACACGATTCGGGACGACGCCACCGGCTTCCTGTTCGACGAATACCGGGCCGACGCCTTCGAGGCGGCGCTGAGCCGCGCCGTCACCGCCTACCACCATCGCACCCGCTGGGAAGGACTGGTCCGGCAGGCCATGCGGCTGGACCACAGCTGGGGCCCGTCGGCGGAGCGGTATCAGCGGGTGTACGCCCGCGCGATCGCGCGTCGGGGCGGCAAGGGCTGACCGTGGACTTCGTCCTGACGCTGCACAGCCACCTGCCGTGGGTCTTGCACCACGGGCGGTGGCCGCACGGCAGCGACTGGCTGTGCGAGGCGGCGCTGGACACGTACCTGCCGCTCGTGGAGCAGCTCCGTCGGCTGGAGCACGACGGTGTGCCGGCGCCCGTCACGCTCGGCATCACGCCCGTCCTGGCCAATCAGCTCGCGCACCCGGATTTCCCGTCGGAGTTCGCGCATCTGCTCAACGAGCGGCTGGCGGCCGCGGAGCGCGCGCCCGCCGAGCTCGCCGCCACCGGCGAGGCCGCGCTCATCCCGCTCGCCGGCTTCTGGCGCGACCGCCTCGTCCGGCTCGGACGGCTCCTCGAAGACCTCGGCGGCGACCTGCCGGGCGAGTTCCGCCGCCTCGAGCGCGGGGGGCGGCTGGAGCTGATCAGCTCGGCCGCCACGCACGGCTATCTCCCGCTGCTCGGGCGCGACGAGAGCATCCGCCTGCAGCTCGAGGTGGGGGTGCGCGAGCACGAGCGGCTCTTCGGGCGGCGGCCGCGCGGCTGCTGGGTGCCGGAGTGCGCCTACCGCGGGCGCGGCCCCTGGGCGCCGCCCGGCGCGCGCGCCGTGGCGGAGCGGCCGGGTGTCGAAGAATACCTGGCGGCCGCCGGCTACACGTTCTTCTTCGCCGACGCGCACCTCGCGGCGGCCGGCCAGCCGCTCGGCGCCTATCCGGACGTGCCGCTGGGCGCCGAGCGGTTCGCCGCGGATCGGCACGACCGGACCGGGAGCACCGTGGGCGCGGCCCGCCGGTCGCCGTACGAGGCCTATGTCGTTTCCCGCGCCGCGCAGCCGGCGGTGCACGCGCTCATCCGCGATCCGCGGTCGTCCATGCAGGTGTGGAGCCGGGACCAGGGCTACCCCGGCGACGGGTCGTACCTCGAGTTCCACAAGATCCGCTGGCCGGGCGGGCTCAAGCTCTGGCGGGTGACGGGGCCGCGGACCGATCTCGGCGACAAGCAACCGTACGACGTGGCCGCCGCCCGGCACCGCGCCGAAACGCACGCCCACCATTTCGCGGAGCTGCTCGCCGGCATCGCGGGCGAGGCCGGCCGAACCGGGGGCGTGATCGTGGCGCCCTTCGACACCGAGCTGCTCGGCCACTGGTGGTTCGAGGGCGTGGACTTCCTCGGCGACCTGTACCGCCGGCTCGCGGCGGCCGACGGCGTCCGGTCGGTCACGGGCTCGCACCACGTGGGCGCGTCCCGCGGCCGGCCGCGCATCCGCCTGGCCGAGGGATCCTGGGGCGCGCAGGGCGACCACTCCATGTGGATGAACGACGCCACGCGCTGGACCTGGGAGCGCCTGTGGCCGCTGGAGGAAGCGTTCTGGGCCACCGCGCGCGACGCCATCGGGGCCGCGTGGGCGCGGCCCGTCCTGGCCGCCGCCGCGCGCCAGCTGCTGCTGGCCCAGTCGTCGGACTGGCAGTTCATCATCTCGACCGGCGCGGCCGGCGACTATGCGGAGGCGCGGTTCCGCCGCCATTGCGACGACGCCGAGGCGCTGCTGCGGGGGCTCGATCCGCACGCGTCGGACGACGGCCGGCGCGCGGCGGCCGACCTGGCGGACGCCGTGAATCAGCGCGACGACCTCTTTCCCGACGTCCTCGCGGCGGTGGACGCCGTGCTCGGCGGCCCGTGACGTCCCGCGAACGCGCGGTCGTGATCCACGCCCATTTCTACCAGCCGCCGCGCGAAGACCCGTGGCTGGACGAGATCCCGCGCGAGGCGTCCGCGGCCCCGTTTCACGACTGGAACGCGCGCATCGAGCGCGAGTGCTATCGCGCGGTGACCGCGGCGCGCATCCCCGCGTCGGACGGGCGCATTGCCCGCATCATGAACACGCTCGAGCACGTGAGCTTCGATGCCGGCCCCACGCTCCTGATCTGGCTCGCCCGGGCCGCGCCCGAGACGTATCGCCGGTTCCTCGAGGCGGACCGGATCAGCGCCGCGCGCCTCGACGGGCACGGCAACGCCATCGCGGCCCCGTATCACCATGTCATCCTCCCGCTCGCCAACCGGCGCGACAAGCGCACCGAGATCCTGTGGGGCCTCGCGGATTTTCGCCGGCGGTTCGCCCGGTCCGCCACGGGCTGCTGGCTGCCCGAGACCGCCGTGGACGACGAGAGCCTCGACGTGCTGGCGGAATGCGGGATCGGGTTCACGATCCTGGCGCCGCATCAGGTGACCGGCGCACCGCCCCGCGGACACCCGGGCCGCTATCGGACGTCGGCGGGCCGGGAGATCGCGCTGGCCGTCTACGACGGGCCGCTCTCGCACGACGTCGCCTTCGGCCCGTTCATCCGGGACGCCGCGCACTGGGCGGCCACGGTCGCGGCCGCCGACGCCGACCTCGTGAGCCTCGCCACCGACGGCGAGACCTACGGCCACCATCACCGCTTCGGGGAGATGGCGCTCGCGGCGGTGATCGCCGACCTCGAGGCCCGGCCGCGCACGCGCGTGGAGAATCACGCCGCGTGGCTGGCCCGGCACCCGGCCAGGCATCCCGTCACGCTGCGCGCGCCGTCCTCCTGGAGCTGTGCACACGGAATCGAGCGCTGGCGCGCCGACTGCGGCTGCCGGCTGGACGGGGCCACCTGGCCGAGCCAGGCCTGGCGGGGCCCGCTGCGGGCGGCGCTCACGCACCTCCAGGACGATCTCCACGCGCGCTTCGCGGCGGAGGGCGCCGCCCTGTTCCGCGAGCCGTGGGAGGCGCGCGATGCCTATGGCGAGGTCCTCGCCGGCGCCGTCCCCCTGGAGACGTTCCTCGAGGAGCGCGTGCCGGGCGGCGACGCCACACGCCGGGCGCGGGCCGCGGAACTGCTCGAGATGGAACGTCACGCGCTGGGCATGATGACTTCCTGCGGCTGGTTCTTCGACGACGTGAGCGGTCTCGAGTCCATCCAGGTGCTGCGCTACGCGGCGCGCGCCATCGAGCTGGCCGGTCCCGAGGGTCCGGCACTCGAGGCGACGCTCGTGACGCGTCTGGCCGAAGCGGTCAGCAACAGCACGGCGGTCGGAACCGCGCGGGACCTGTACCACGCGCGCGTCGTCCCGCTGCGCACCGCGCCGGCGCGGGTGGCGGCGGGCGCGCTCGCGGCGCGCACGCTCGGGATTCCCGTGACGCAGGCGGTTCCCGACGGCTACGCGGTCGAGGAACCGGAAAACGGCGTGGTGACCGTGCGACACCGGCGCACCGGCCGGGCCGTGCGCGTGCCCGTGCAGGTGGAGCGGCCGCGGCCGGGCCGGGTCGAGATCGCGACGGGCGATGGTGGCGAGCGCCTGGCCGTGCCGCTCGCCGCGCTCCCGGAAGTCGGCCGGGATCTGGTGGTGGCACGCCTGCGACGGGAGGTGATGGACCTCTGGTTGTCGGACGCCGAGCAGGCGGCCATCTGCGGCGGCGCCCCCCCGGGGGACGTCATCGAGCGGGCGCTCGAGCGCGCCATCGCCGCGCTCGAAGCGGACACCGGGCCGATCGCCACCGCCCAGGTCCTGGACCTGCTCGATCTCGTGGAGCTGTGGGACCTGCCCGTGCCGTTCGACGCGCAGACGGCGTTTGCCGCCCTGCACGCGCGGGCGCCGGCGGAGGCGGGCGCGCGCGTCGCCGCCATCGCCAACCGGCTGGGATTCGCCTGACCCGCATGCACCCCGTCCAGCTCGTGATCGGCGTCCACATCCACCAACCGGTGGGCAACTTCGACCACGTGTTCGCGCAGCACGTGGACGACGTGTATCTCCCGTTCCTCCGCGCCCTCGAGGAACGGGACGCGTTCCCCATCGCGCTCCACATCTCGGGGCCGCTGCTCGAGTGGCTGCGGGATCACGACCGCCGGTACCTCGACCTGGTCGGCCGCCTCGTGGCGGAGAGCAAGATCGAGCTGCTGCTGGCGGGGTGCTACGAGCCGATTCTCGCCGTGCTGCCCCGCCAGGATCGCATCGAGCAGATCGGGTGGATGCGGGAGTTGCTGCGCGAGACGCTGGGTGGCGCCGGATCCGCCCTGTGGCTCACCGAACGCATCTGGGAGCCGGACCTGGCGGCCGAGCTGGCCGAGGCCGGGGTCGAGTCGGTGCTGGTGGACGACCGGCACTTTCTGGTGAGCGGATTTCCGCGCGAGCGGCTGTTTGCGCCGTTCCGGACGGAGAGCGACGGTCGCGGCCTCTGGGTCCTGCCCATTGACGAGCGCCTGCGCTACCTCGTGCCGTTCCGCCCGCCGGCGGACACCGCGTCGTACGTGTACGCCCTGCGCGACCAGGGGCATCGCCTCGTCGTGCTGGCCGACGACGGCGAGAAATTCGGCGGCTGGCCGGGGACGAAGGAATGGGTGTACGACCGTGGCTGGTTGCGCGAGTTCCTCGACACGATTGATCGGCTCCGCGCGGAGGGCGCGCTCGTCCTCTCGACTCCCGAGCGCGCGGTCCGGACCGTGCCGAGCGAGGGGCTCGCCTACCTGCCGACGGCGTCCTACCGCGAGATGGAGGGCTGGGCGCTCTGGCCCGAGGCGGCGCGTCGCCTGCGGACGCTGGAGAACGAGTTCGGCGAGCAGCGCATGGAGGGCCCGGACGGCTCGCTCGTGCGGGGCACCCACTGGCGCAACTTCCTGGCGCGGTATCCCGAGAGCAACCGGATGCACAAGAAGATGCTCCGCCTCTCGCGCATGGCGCGGGCGGGCGGCGACCCGCCGGCGGCCCGCCGGGCCATCGGACGCTCCCAGTGCAACGACGCCTACTGGCACGGCGTCTTCGGCGGGCTGTACCTGCCGCACCTGCGGGCCGGCATCTGGCGGGAACTGGCACGCGCGGAAGCGGAACTGCGCGCCGGGGAGGCCCTTGCGTGGGAACGAACGGATTTCGACGAGGACGGCCACGAGGAAGTGTGGGTCCACGCCGCCGCCTTCTCGGCCGTGTTGAGCCCGCGGCGAGGCGGAGGGATGGAGGAGTACACGCGTTTCGGCACGGGGGTGAATCACGCCGATGTCCTGACGCGCCGTCTCGAGGCGTATCACGAGGTCGCCATCCCGTCGCACGAGCCCGTCGAGGCTCCGCCGGGGGCGTCGAGCAGGCACGACGTCGAGCGAGGCCTCACGCTCGTGGAGCTGCCGCCGCTCGACGCCGAGCCGCGGGCGCTGTTTCACGAGCGGCTCCTGAGCGCCCACACCGAGCACGCCGCGTTCGCGGCCGGTCGCGCGGCGGGGTTCGCGTCCTGGGCCCAGACGCCGCTCACCTGCGACGTGGTCGCGGACCGGGAGGGCGTGCGCGTGACGATGGCCGCCGCGACGGACCCGGACGCGTTCCGGAAGACCTACGTGTTCTCCCCCGAAGGCCTGATCGCCGTGGAATTCCTCTGGCGCCCACCGGACGCGCCCGACGCATGGTTCGCGACCGAGATCTCGCACCAGGGGCCGCTCGGGCTCCACGCGACGCCGGCGGCCGACATCTGGGAGTACCCGATCGAAACGGTGGCCAAGTCCGAACGCGGGCTCGAGCGCACGGTCCAGGGAATGGCCACCGTGCTGCGCTGGCCGGCCGCGCTGGGAACGGCGGCCGTCACCCTCGATCCTGTCCGGCGTCCCTGAGGCGCGCTGCCGTCAGGCGTCCTCCAGGCTCAGCGCCACCTCGAGCGCGCGCGGGAACCAGGCCGTGAACCGGGCCGGCAGGCGGTCCAGTTCGCTACGCAGGTCGGCCAACGGCACGCGTCGCCAGCCCGCGACTTCGGCGGGGGCGGGGCTGGGCTCCCGGTCGGAACGCCCGACGAACACGTGGTCGAGCTCGTGCTCCACGAGCCCGCCGCCGACCTCGGCACGGTAGACGAACCAGCCGGCGTCCCGCACGGCGCAGGCGATCCCCATCTCCTCCCGCAGCCGGCGGGCGGCCGCCGCGGCGGTCGCCTCCCCCGGCCGGGGATGCCCGCAGCACGTGTTGGTCCAGAGGCCGCCGGAGTGGTACTTGCCGCGCGCGCGCTGCTGGAGCAGCAGCGACCCCTGCGAATCGAAGACGAAGACCGAGAAGGCCCGGTGCAGGACGCCGGAGCGGTGGGCATCGAGTTTGGCGGCGGCGCCGACCACGCGGTCCGCGGCGTCCACGAGGACGACCGCGTCCCCGGTGACCTGCCCTTCAGGATCCGCCACCACCCACGCCCGCGGCCCGCGTCCGGCCGCCGTCTAGGCGGCGTGGGCGTGCGCGAGAAAGGCGAGCCGCGTGGACAGCTCGGGCTGGCTGACCCGCTCCAACCCCTGCTCGAGCGCGGCCAGCAGGGCCAGCAGCCCCGGACTCGCGTAGGAGAAGCCGCGACGGTGTTCCGCCCCCGGCGCGCGCCGCCCGATGCGCGAGCGGATCCGCATGCCGACCAGACGTTTGTCCACGTGGTCGGCGCCGAACCGGTCTTCGCAGCTCCCGACGAGCGCTTCCATGTTGGCCGCCGCCCGCGGCTGCACCCGGCCAAGGCCGGAGAAGTTGACCGCGTTCTGCTGCACGGTGTACCGGCGGACACCCCCGTTCACCGGCAAATACAGGTCGAGGAACGGAACGGTGTCCTCTTCGGCGCCATGCTCGGTGAGCGTGCTGCTGCCGGGCTCCATCAGTCGGTCCTTGATGGAGAAGAAGGAACTGGAGCGCCGCGCTCCCGGCAGGCTCGTCCGATCTCCCGATTCGCGCGGCCGGCAGAACACCGCGTGGACCGGCTGGTCGTACAGGACTTCCGCCTCTTCCGTCTCGAGATGGGCCACGAGCCCGCGGTCGGTGAACGAGAACGAGCGGACCCGCGCGCGGGGCGGCACTTTCACCAGCTCGCCGCTGTCCAGGACCGACACGCGGCAGCTTGCCGCCCGCAGCGCCTGCGCGACTTCGTTCGCGCGCCCCTGGTCCGGGTGCGCGAACCAGATCTCCGGGACCGCGTACTCCGCCTTGGCCAGGAACTGTTCGGGCGTCAGGCCGAGCAGCGGGGCCGCGCGGTCCGCGTCAATGCCGTCCTGTGGGGGATTCGAAACGACGATGGTGTAGTAACCCATGCACAGCAAAGTAGGAAAACCCCGCGGGCGACGCCAGAGCGAAGTCCCTACTCTGTGATCTTCCGCACATCATGGAACCACGACGTGCGGGGGTCCACCTCCACGATCCGGGTGCGCGTGTGGCTGTTCAGGACCTCGGCGGGCACCACGAACAGTCGCACGTCCCAGAACACTCCCTCCAGCTCGAACGCCGAGAGCGTGTCCTCACCCAGGTCCACCTCGACCTCGACCAGGGCGTCTCCCGGGGGACCTTCCGACTCGCTGAGCGGCCGGTCCGTGAGCCAGACGCCCGTGAGCTTCACCTCGAGCCCCTCGCCGTCCCGGACGGCGAACGACCACCGGTCGTCCTGGAAGCCCCGGCGCCCGATCTCGACCGCTTCGGCAATCCTCGTGCGATGATAGAGTCGCATCCCGTCCCCCTCCGCCAACGATACCCGCCTTGGGACGGCCTTCGCAAACCGGCGGCGCCGGGGCCTTGACGTCCGGGGCCGCGCCCCCGGAAGGTTACCCATGCTCATTGCCCTGCTCGTCCTGCTGCTGGTCGGTGACAGCGCCCCGCCCCTCCCCGTGACGGTCGTTCCGCGGCCGGCGTTCGTGGCCCAGGGCGCCGGCTGGTTTGCGGCGCGCGCCGCGACACCCGTGGTCGTCGCCACGCCGTCGAATCCCGCCCTGGAGCCGATGGCGTCGCTCGCCCGGGAGATCCTCGAAAGCCACGCGCCGACCGGAGCCGCGGAGGGCGGCGCCCTTCGCCTCGAGTTCGCGCCCGAGGGAACGGTGCCCGCCGAGGGCTACGAGCTGACGGCGGCCCCCGGCGGGGTCACCATCCGGGGCGCGGGGCCCGCCGGGGTGTTCTACGGCCTCCAGACGCTCCGGCAGCTGCTGCCCGTGGACGGTTCCGGACGGATCCCGACCGTGACGATCCGGGATGCGCCGCGGTTTCCGTACCGCGGCATGCACCTCGACGTCGGCCGCCATCTCTTCCCCGTCGCGTTCATCAAGCGCTACATAGACCTGCTCGCGCGCTACAAGCTCAACACCTTCCACTGGCACCTCACGGAGGACCAGGGCTGGCGGCTCGAGATCCGGAAGTACCCGCGGCTGACCAGCGTGGGCGCCTGGCGACGGGAGACGGTGGTGGGCAATCAGCTGCGCCCCTACGTGGGCGACGGCCGGCCGTACGGGGGCTTCTACACCCAGGACGACGCGCGCGAGATCGTGGCGTATGCGGCAGCCCGCCACGTGACGGTCATTCCGGAAATCGAGCTGCCGGGCCATTCGCTAGCCGCGCTGGCCGCCTATCCCGAACTCGCGTGCACTCCGGGGCCGTTCGAGGTCGGGACCACGTGGGGCGTCTACGACGACGTGTTCTGTCCCGGCGAGCAAACGTTCGCGTTCCTGGAGGGCGTGCTCGAGGAAGTGCTGGAGCTGTTTCCGTCGCCGTACATCCACATCGGCGGTGACGAGGTCCCGAAGCGACGTTGGCAGGAGAGCCCGGTGGCGCAGGAAGTGATGCGCCGGGAGGGTCTGGCCGACGAGGGCGAGCTGCAGGGCTGGTTCATCCGCCGGATCGAGACGTTCCTCAGGAGCCGCGGCCGCCGCATCATCGGCTGGGACGAGATTCTCGAGGGCGGCCTCGCGCCCGACGCCACCGTGATGTCGTGGCGTGGGGTGGCCGGCGGCATCGAGGCGGCCCGCCAGCGCCACGACGTGATCATGGCCCCCGGCAGTCACCTGTACTTCGACCACTACCAGGGGGACCGCGGGCTGGAGCCGCTGGCGATCGGCGGCTACACCACGCTGGAGCGCGTCTACGCGTTCGAGCCCGTGCCCGCCGGCCTCACGCCCGAGGAGGCGCGGCACGTGCTGGGCGCGCAGGCCAACGTCTGGACGGAGTACATCCCCACCACCGACCAGGTGGAGTACATGGCGTTCCCGCGGATGCTGGCCCTGGCGGAGGTGGTGTGGACGCCGGCCGGCGAGCGGTCCTGGGACGACTTCTCACGCCGCCTGCCCGACCAGCTCGCGCGGCTCGACGCGCTGCGCGTGAACTACCGGATCCCGGAGCCGCTGGGGCTGGACGGCGACCGGCTCGTGCTCACGGACTCCGTGACCCTGACGCTCGCGTCTCCGCTGCCCGCCGCACAGGTGCTGTGGACCGCGGAGGGGGAATGGGAGAGGGCCGATGGCCCGGTCACGCTGCCGGTGGACACCGGCGGCGTGCGCATCACCGCGCGCCTGGTGCTGCCGGGCGGGCGGCTGGGGCCGCTGCGCACCGGACGCGTGCGACGCGCCACGCTCCGGCCGGCCGCCGCCGTGGATCCGGCGCGGCTGGCGCCCGGCCTCGCGTACGCCTACTACGAGCGACGGGTCCGCCGGGCCGCAACGCTGGGCGACTGGGTCCCGTCCGCGCGCGACGTCGTCCAGGCCGTGGGATTCAAGGGCGCCGAGCGCGCCGTGGACTTCGGCATCCGGTTGACCGGGTTTCTGCGCGTCCCGGAGGACGGGGTGTACGAGTTCGCGTTGCTGTCCGACGACGGCAGCGTGCTGCGCATCGGCCGGGAGGTGGTGATTGACCACGACGGCCCGCACGGGGCACGGGTGGCCACCGGCGCCATGGCGCTCGCCGCGGGCCACCATCCGTTCGAGGTCCTGTACTTCCAGGGCGAAGGGGACCGGACGCTCGACGTGCGCATCCGGGTCGGCGGCACCGACGCATGGGGCCCGATCCCCGCCGATTGGCTCTACCGGGAGCGGTGAGGGCGGCGGTGGCGGGGGCTCCGCCCACGGGGCAGATTCCCCCGCCACCCACCGCGAGCCGCGCCCTGACCCTCCCCACCCTTCGCCGCTACGCCATCGCCTCCCTGATCGCGGCCACCGCCACGATCGGGCTCAAGGCCGTGGCCTACGTCCTCACGGGATCGGTGGCCCTGCTGTCGGATGCGCTCGAGAGCGTGGTGAATCTGCTGGCGGCGGGGTTTGCCCTGCTGGCCCTCACCATCGCCGCCCGTCCCGCGGACGACGACCACGAGTACGGGCACAACAAGGTCGAGTACTTCTCGAGCGGGTTCGAGGGCGGCTTGATTCTCGTCGCGGCGGGCGGGATCGCGTTCGCGGCCATCCGCCGGCTGCTCGCCCCCCAGCAGGTCGAGCAGGCGGGCCTCGGCCTCGCGATCGCCGCCGTCGCGGCCCTGATCAACCTGGCCACCGCGCAGGTGCTGGTTCGCGCGGGCCGGCGACATCGGTCCATCGTTCTGGAAGCGGACGCGCAGCATCTCATGACGGACGTCTGGACGTCGGCGGCGGTGATCGTGGGGGTCGGCCTCACCAGCCTCACGGGGTGGAGGATCCTCGATCCACTCATGGCGCTGGGTGTGGCCGCGCACGTCCTCCGGACCGGCGCGCGCCTGGTGCGGGGCTCGGCCCTGGGCCTGCTTGACACGGCGCTGCCCGAGGTGACGCGCGCCGCCATCGTGGCGGCCGTGGACGGCTACGCCGCACAAGGCGTGCGGTATCACGCGCTCCGCACGCGCCAGGCCGGACGTTGGCGGTTCATTGCGTTCCACGTACTGGTGCCGGGGCACTGGACCGTGCAGCGCGGGCACGACCTCCTGGAGCGGATCGAGGAGGACGTGCGCCGCGCCGTCCCCGACAGTACCGTCTTCACGCACCTCGAGCCCATCGAGGACCCGGTGTCATTCGAGGACGAGCGGCTCGAGCGCACGGACGGCGGGGCCGCGCCACCGGCGGAGCCTGATCAGGGCCGAAATCGGTAGATGGCCGCCACGGGGTGGTGGTCCGACGAGTAGTCGGACTCCAGACGGCGATACGACCCGGGTTCGATCGAGCCACCCGCCACCGCTCCCCTGCGGAAGAACAGATGATCGGCCGGGAATGGCCCTCGGGTGCCCCGGGCGATGGGGGGCGGAGAGTCCGGGAACGCCACACGCAGGCGTCGCAGCGCGGCGTCCCCTTGCGACCAGGTGTTCGCATCCCCGGCGGCGAGGGTGGCCATCGCGCCCGGCGCCCCGCGCGCGCGCCCGATCCGCTCGAGGGCGTCCAGCATCCCCAGTGCGTGCCGGATCCGCGCGGCGTTCCCCGTGGTCAGATTCCGCCAGAGCTTCGGCAGCAGCGTGAAGTGGAGGGACACGAGCCGCACGCTGTCGCCCGAGGGATGCCGCACCGTGGCGCCGATCGCGTGGCGGCGGGCGTCCTCCGCCGGAAGCTCGATCGCCACCGGATCGTGCAACGCGACGTTCGCCAGCAGCGCGTTGCCGCGATCCTCACGGCCGTCCCGATACTCCTCGGTTCCGTTCCGCACGCTCGGCACGTAGAACAGGGCCAGCCCGCACCGTCGCGCGATGGCCACGACGTCGTCACGCGGCCCGTCGCGATCCCGCTCCGCCGCTGGCGCCGAGATCGTTGCGCCGCTCGCCGTGCGCGGGACCTCCTCCGAGCGCCGGTAAACCTCCTGCGCGAGCAACACGAAGGGCGGAGACGCCTCGGCGGCCGGCCCGCACCGGACCCCGGCCTCCTGCCGCAAGAAGTCCTCGAGCCGTCCACCGCCCGCGCTGACGTTCCAGACGAGGATCCGCAAGCGGTCACCACCCACCATCCAGCCGTTCGACTCGGGGACCGTATCGAGGACCGTCGGACCCACCGCCGCACACCACGGGTCGAGGGCGTTCCGGTCGCCGGCGGCGGCCGGAACGTACCAGTCCACTGCTGCTTCGGCGCCCCCTCGCCGGGCGGGACATGTCGCCGCCCCCGAGTCCAGGAGGATGCGGGACGTCCCGATGCATGCCACGAGTGCCAGCGTGACGCCTGCGGCGGCGAACGCCCGCCTCCTAGAACCGGACACGGAACCCGAGGGTCAACGGCGCGTCCGATTCGGCCGCCGCCGCGCGCATGACCCATTCCGCCAGCACGCCGACGGCGAGACCGCCCAGGGCGAACGCCGCCGCGTTGGGGGAGCCGAATCCAGGAACGGTTTGCCACAGGGCCAGTCCGGCCACGGCCCCAACCCCGAAGCCGATGGCGGCCCCGGTGGGGGCAGTGCCGACCGCACCGCCGATCAAGCCGAGCGCGAAGGCGTCGCCAGGCCCCCAGCGGTGGATGAACGGTGTCAGCGCCACGCCGAGCACCGAGCCGACTCCGAACCCAATCGCGGCGCCGCGCGCCGCGGTCTCGAGGCGCAGCGCCTGGGTGCCACCGACCAGCGCTCCCGCAATCCCTCCGGCGACCACCGATCCCGTCACTGCCGCGCGCACGCAAGCGGGGCCGGCCATGGTGTTGTTGCATGGCATGAGCGATCCCAGGGACCCAACGATGCCCCCAGCCACAGCTCCGAGCGCGGCCCCACCCACCGCCTCCCAGGCACGCGATGCCGGCTGCGCCCAAACCGGCAACACGGCGCCGGCGACCAGGATGAAGGCGATCGGGGTGGTGCGACGGTGCGCCATGGCGGCATTCTAACGGCGGGCGCAAATGGGGAGTAGCACGCGTTTGCCGCCGCAGCTCGTCACCGGAAGGGAGGTGACCGTCAGTCATATATCGGAGTTTGCTTGATCGCGGACATGACCATCAGTCACTTCCCGTCCGCCTCGGAGGGATGGACGAGACCCGTACCACTGCCGACTGTTCTGAACGCCGGCCGTCACCCCTCTCAGCGATTCGGTGCCCCATGCTTTCTCGCACCTGTCTTCGAGCGTCGATCATGCTGGCCGCGTTGGCAGTTCCGGCGGCCGCTCAGCGAGGCCCCGCATCCCCGCGCGCGGTGGTGACGTTCCCCACCGCCCGCAGCCGCGCGCCCCTGGACGGTCGCCTGCTCCTGCTCGTCTCCGCCGACTCCTCCGGTGAGCCACGGTTCCAGATTGGAGACGGCCCGGGGACCCAGCTGGTCTTCGGAGTGGACGTTGACGCCTGGGCGCCGGGGGCAGAGGCCGTCGTGGACGGGTCGGCCTTCGGCTACCCGCGCCGCAGCCTCGCGTCCCTACCGCGCGGCCGGTACTGGGTGCAGGCGCTGCTCAACCGCTACGAGACCTTCCGGCGCGGCGACGGCCACGTCGTGAAGCTCCCGCCCGACCGCGGCGAGGGGCAGCAGTGGAACCGGAAGCCCGGAAACCTGTACAGCGTGCCCCGCTGGGTTACCCTGGACGGCGCGGCGGAGCCGGTGCGTTTGGTCCTGGACCAGGAGATCCCGCCGATCCCGGACCCGCCCGAGACCAAGTACGTCAAGCACGTGCGTATCCAGAGCGAACGCCTCACGCGGTTCTGGGGCCGTCCCATGTTCCTCGGCGCCCACGTGCTGCTGCCCGAGGGATTCGAGTCGCACCCGGACGCCCGCTATCCGCTCGTGGTGAACCACGGCCACTTCCCGTACGACTTCTCCGGGTTCCGGCCGGAGCCGCCCGACCCCGACCTCCCCTGCACGTACAGCACGCGCTTTCGGCTGGACTGCTACAACCGCAGCCAGGACTCGCTCGCGCACGCGTTCTACGAGGACTGGACCGGGCCGGGCTTCCCGCGCGTGCTGCTGATCGAGATTCAGCACCCGACGCCCTACTACGACGACTCCTATGCCGTGAACTCCGAGAACAACGGCCCCTACGGCGACGCCATCCAGTACGAGCTGATCCCGGAGATCGAGCAGCGGTTCCGGGGCATCGGCCAGGGCTGGGCGCGCTTCACGTACGGCGGCTCCACCGGTGGCTGGGAGGCCATGGCGGTGCAGGTGTTCTATCCTGAGGAGTACAACGGCGCCTGGGTGGCCTGTCCCGACCCCATTGATTTCCGGGCCTATACGGTGGTCAACCTCTACGAGGACCGGAACGCGTACTACCTCGACGGCCCCTGGAAGCGCACGCCGCGCCCGGGGCAGCGCGACTGGCTGGGCCGCGTGAGCACGACGCTCGAGCAGACGAACCATCGCGAGCTGGCCCTCGGCACGAAGAGCCGCTCGGGGGACCAGTGGGACATCTGGGAGGCCGTGTACTCACCGGTCGGACCGGACGGCTACCCCCGGCGCATCTGGGACAAGCTCACGGGCGAGATCAATCGCGAGGTCGCGGGCTACTGGCGGGAGCACTACGACCTGGTCCACATCCTGCGCCGCGACTGGAAGACGCTGGGCCCCAAGGTGCGGGGCAAGCTGTTCCTCTATGTCGGCGACATGGACAACTACTACCTCAACAACGCGGTCTACCTCGCCGAGGAGTTCCTGGAGAGCACGACGGACCCGCATTACGGTGGGGAAGTGGACTACGGCGATCGCGCCGAGCATTGCTGGAACGGCGACCACACGCGGTCGAACGGCTACTCACGGCTCCGCTATCACCAGATGTTCATCCCCCGGATCATGGAGCGGATCCGGAAGAACCATCCAGCCGGGGCGGATACGCTCACCTGGCGGTACTAGCGGGACCAGCAGTACGGGCGGGTCAGACGCGCCGGCGCCTATGCGCCTCGCGCCGCCGATTCGGCGGCCAGCTCGGCGACCACGGCTTCGTGCGCGCGCCGCACCTCGGGCACGATGTTCCTCGCCCGTTCGACGTCGCCCTCTCGCCCCACCGCCTCCAGGCGCGCCAGCAGGTCCGCCAGGCCCCCGGCCCGGATGGCGCCCGCCGCCGACTTGTAGGCGTGCGCGGCGCGCTCGATGCCCGCCGCATCGCCCTCGGCGGCCGCTTGGTCAATGGCCGTGATCCGGCCGGGGCAATCACCGAGGAACGTCTGGATGAGGTCGCCCACGACATCCTCCACCCCGGCCTCCCGCAGGGTCTGACGCAGGCCGTTGAGATCCACGACGTGCTCCATGTCGGGCAGGGACGGCGGCTGCTGGGACATCCCCCAGCCTTCGACGGCGGCGAACAGATCGTGGGGCCGGAAGGGCTTCGTCACGCAGTCGTTCATGCCGGCGGCCAAACACCGCTCCCGGTCCTCGGGGAGCGCATGCGCCGTCAACGCCACGACCGGCACGGCCTCGCAGCCGGGCGTCTCCCGGATCCGCCGCGTCGCCGTGAGGCCGTCCAGGACCGGCATCTGGAGGTCCATCAGCACGACGTCGTAGCGACCCCCGCGCACGGCCTCGAGCGCGAGCTGTCCGTTCTCGACGATCTCCACGTGATGGCCGCGCCGCTCGAGCAGCGAGCGCGCGACCGTCTGATTGACCGGGTTGTCTTCCGCCACGAGCACGCGCAGGCGCGGCCGGTTCTCCGCGATCGAGTGCCGCGTCACCAGCGGATCCGGGAGCCGCGCCTCGTCACCCTTCAGCACCGCGGCCACGGCTTCGAGAAACTCGATCCGCACGACCGGCTTGGTGAGGTAGGCGTCAATCCCGAGCGCCCGGCACCGCTGCCCGTCACCCCGATTGGCCGCGGACGTGAGCATGATCAGCCGCGCATCCGCCAGCGCCGCGTCGCCCTGGATGTCCGCGGCCAGCGCGAACCCGTCCCGCCCCGGCATGTGTCCGTCGAGCACGACGACGTCGTACCTCCGGTCCGTGACCGCGGTGCGCAGCCGCGCGAGACCGGTGGCCGCGTCCTCCGCCTCATCCACGTGCATCCCCGCCAGGCGGAGGATTTCGCGGACGATTCGCCGGTTGGACGCGTTGTCGTCAATGACGAGTGCGCGGGCGCCGGCGGGCATGCGGGGCGGCAGCCGGCTCGGGGCGCCCAACGCCTCGGCGCCGAGCGGGAGCAGGGGCACCGTGAACCAGAACTCGCTGCCCTCGCCGACCACGCTCCGCACGCCAATCTGCCCGTGCATGATCCCCACGAGGCGGCGGCACAGGGCGAGCCCCAGTCCCGTGCCGCCGAATTCGCGGCTCGTGGAGGCGTCGGCCTGGGTGAACTCCTCGAAGATCATGTCCAGCCGGTCGGCCGGGATGCCGATCCCGGTATCGCGCACCGTGAAGCGGAGCACGGGTGGGTCGCCGGCCCCCGGCTCGACCCGCACCGACACGACGATCTCCCCGGCCTTGGTGAACTTGATGGCGTTCCCGATCAGGTTGGTGAGGACCTGTCGCAGGCGGCCCGGGTCTCCGAGGACGGCCCGCGGCACGTCGGGCGCCAGGTCCACGATCACTTCGAGTCCGCGGCTCGCCGCGCGGACCGCGAGCAGGCGCGCGGTGGACTCGACCAGCCCGCTCAGATCGAACCCGACCTCTTCCAGGTCCATCCGGCCGGCCTCGATCTTCGAGAAGTCGAGCACGTCATTGACCACGGCGAGCAGGGCGTCGCCGGACGTGCGGATCAGTTCCAGAGACCGGCGCTGCTCCGCCGTCATCTCGCTGTCCAGCAGCAGATCGGTGAGGCCCAGGATGCCGTTGAGCGGCGTGCGGATCTCGTGGCTCATGTTGGCGACGAACGCGCTCCGCATGGCCGCGGTCCGTTCGGCCGCCTCCCGGGCCTCCACCAGCGCCGCCAGCGCCTCCGCCCGCGCGGTCACGTCGCGCGCCGTCCCGTGGGCGCCGACGATCCGGCCGTCGAGGTCGCGGACCGGACGGGCGGAGAAGCTGAGATGGCGCCCGCTCCCGGTGGCGTGGCGGTGGACGGTCTCGTAGTCGGACAGTTCGTGGCCCTGGAGCACCTGGCCGATCCGCGCCAGGTCCCGCTCCCGGTGCTCCGGGCTCACGCAATCGGCAAACGGCCGCCCGATCAGGCCCTCCGGGTCCGTGCCGTAGATCTCCCGAGCCGCCGCATTGAGGAACTCCCAGCGCCCCTCGGGACCCACCTTCCAGACCAGGTCCGACGCCGATTCGACCAGTTCCCGGTACGCCCGCTCCGCGTACTGCAGCGCTTCCTGCGCGCGCCGGGTCGCGCTGATGTCGTCGTACAGCACGAAAATGGTCGGCTGGTCCACGCCCCGCACCAGGCCGGCGGAGGCCCGGACCGGGATGCGGCGACCGTCCTTGCGGCGCCGTTCCACTTCCGCCACGAGCGTCCCGGCCCCACCCAGCACCCGAGCCACGAGCTCCCTGGCTTCCTCCCGGGCGTCGTCCGGCACCACGAGGTCGTCCAGCGGGCGACCGAGCGCTTCCTCGACCGAATACCCGAAGAGGCGCTCGAACGCCGGGTTCACGTCCCGGATCACCCCCGCGGCGTCCACGGCGACGACCGCGGTGGGCGCGGACGCGAGGAGGGCGCCCAGGTACTCCCGCTCGCGGGCGGAGGTCCGTTCCTGGTCATGCAGCCGCATGCCGCTGGTGACCAGGTTGCGCAGGGTGCCATGGCCACGCTCGAACGCCGTCCCGATCACCGCGGCGAACAGCATCACGAGCAGGATCGTGACAGCCTGCACCCGGGAGGGCTCCCGGACCAGGAGCCCCACCACCAGCCCGACCAACAGAACGCCCATCAGCGTGTAAAACGAGATCCGGTCGGACTGGAGGGCGCCGGAGGCGCCCGCCGCGACTCCCGCAAAGGCCACGATCACCACCGCAAACAGGTCGAAGGGCACGTCCGCGACCGCGACGGCGGGGCCCACGGCCCAGGAAGCCGCCACGAGCAGTACCGCCAGCCGGAACACCCGCAGCGCTTCGGGGATCGGTCGGCGGCGGATGCGGCGGCGGACCAGGGCCCGGACGCCGACGGCCAACAGGACGAGACCGAGCCAGGGGAGCGCCAGGGGCGCCGTCGGGACATCCAGGAAGAGCACGCCGAGCACGCCGGCGAGCACTCCGTGCGCCACGTCGCTGGTCCCCGCCAGGGCAATCGTGCGGCGGGCCAGCTCATCGGCCACCGGGTCGGCGGCGGCCGGGGCCGCAAACTCCCCGGTGGCCCGAGCGCGCATGAGCGACCGGCGCGGTGAGTCCGCTGGATTCCGCGTCGGCACCCTGTGTCTCCCCTTCGCTCGCTTATGCGACCCCCCCTAGGATAGGGGACGGGCGGCGACGGGTCCAGCCTCGGCGAGCGTGGTGCCGGGGGCCCGGCGGCGCGCGCGCTCCGGCCGCGCCGCCGGGCAGGGGAGTCTATCGGAGAGGAACCGCCACCGAGATCTGGTGCGTCCACACCTCCGCCTCCTGGAGCGTGAGCGGGCCGCCCGGGGGCACCACGATGTCGTTGGCCGCGGCCAGGCTCTCCGCCCGCGCCGTCGTAACCCCATTCCACGCGATGCCGGGCAACCCCGTGCCGGTGGTCACGCGCCCGAGATACCGGAGCTCGACCCCCTTCAGGCGCACGCGCAGACCCCAGCTGGGCGTCCACTCCATCCACTGCTCGTTCTGCCGGCGGGCCGCGCGCTCCACGTTGTTCCACTGATCCAGGTGATAGTCGTAGGCGCTCACTCGGACGCCCAGCTGGAACGTGGCGACGCCCACGTCGTAACCCGCCCCCACGTTGATGTGGGCGTTGGAGAACTGGAACTCGTTCTCGACCGTGCGGCCTCCCACGGGAATCGTGTCGCCGTTCACCGTGGGCGTGGCGCTGGCGGCCTCGGCCCACGTGCTGCTCCACGCGGGCTCGTACACGAGGTCCATGCCAATCGTCACAGGACCCGCTTGCTTGGCCATGCCGACGCCGATGTCGAGCGCCGTCGAGTGTCCCGGATCGCGCGGGATGTTCACCAGCTCGTAGTTGGGGATGGAGGGATGGTTCTTGTAATTGCCCGTGAGGATGCCGCCCACTTGCCAGCCCTGCGTGCCCACGGGCCGCCGGAAGCCCAGGTGCAGCCCCCAGGTGTCGGTCCGGTCGCGGTTCGTCTCGAGGCGCTCCTGCATCTCCCAGGTCCAGGTGGTCGAATCCACCAGCACCCAATCCACGTACAGCACGTCGTGCGTCGCCGAGAAGCGATCGTACACGCCCACGGCCTCGAGCAGGCCGCCCTGGCTCAACTCCTTGGTCACTCCCAGGCGGACGTCGGCCAGGCTCCCGGACTGGTCAATGTTGGTGCTCATGGCATAGAGGTGCTCCACGCCGTCAATGGCGTTGAGGTCCGCGAACAGGCCGCTGACGCCGACGGCCGCACCGCCAGGCAGTCGGGTGCCGAAGGACAGGTAGCCGTACTTGTTCGTGGCCGAACGCTGCGACAGCGCGTCCGGCGGCAGGGCGACCAGGTCCAGGCCCCCCCAAGGACCGAAAAAGTCCTGCCCCGCCTTGATCTGCTGGAGTGCCAGCAGCGCCCCGCCGAACACGCGGCCGCCGAACAGGGTGCCGGCGGACAGCGTCGCCGCGCTCCCGCCGTTCTGGCCGATGGAGTAGAAGGTGGGGGCGGTGAAGACCTGGGGTTCCGTGACGTTCGACCCCTTGGCCGGGTTTACGAAGGGATCGAGCCACGGGTCGGCGAGCGCGATGCGGACGCCGCCCAGCGCCAGGTGGTCCGACGGGAAGATGAGGAACTGATCACCCGCGGCCACCGGCACGGTGCGCAGGTTGATGAGCTGAGCGGCCGCGGGCGTCGCGGTGGCGAGCACGAGCAGAGGCAGCAGCAAACGATCGAGAACGCGCATCGCATCCGGCTCCTTCGGCGGCGGGGCCCGGACCGTACGTCGGTAGACGCTGTCCCGAAGCCCCGATAGACTTGGCCGACCACCCACGGCACGGGCGCGGTCCGGCACCGTCGGATACCCCACCGGCCCGGCACTCGTCACGTGGGGCCCGCAGCCCGGGAGTGCTGTGACCTTGGGACACCTGAACGGGTATGGTTGATACGAGTGGGGCCGGCGATGCCGAGTACGTACGGCAGGTACTGGCCGGCGATTCCGCGGCGTTCGCCGGGCTCGTTGCCCGGTATCGCGATCGCCTGGGCCGGTACGCGGTCCGGATGCTTGGCAACCACGCCGACGCCGAGGACGCGCTGCAGGAGACGTTCGTGCGCGCGTACCGGTCACTGGGCCGGTGCACGGACCCCGACCGGTTCGGGGCCTGGGTGTTCGGCATCCTGGTGAACCGGTGCCGTACGATCGGTGCGCGGCGGGCCCGGCGGGAGCGGTGGCAGGTGGCGGACGAGTCGGTGGTGCTCCGCGCCGCCGTGAACGAGGACCCCGCCGGCCGCCAGGCGCTCCGCGAGGCGATCACGGCGGCGCTGGCCAGGGTGGCGCCGATGCTGCGGGAGGCGTTTCTGCTCAAGTTCGTGGAGGAGCTGAGCTACGAGGAGATGGCCGACGTGACGGGCGCGAGCGTTCCAGCGCTCAAGATGCGCGTGCTGCGCGCCCGATCCGAACTTCAACGCTTGCTGAGTAATGTCACGGATGCCTGACCGGAACGAACTGCTCGAGCGCGGCATCGAGATGCTGCGGGAGCCGGTCGTCATGGACGACGCGGTGGATGCCCGCGTCATGCGGGCGGTCGCGGGGCTTCCCACGCCCGCTCGCCCCGGCCCGCTGAGCCGGGCCGGCACGTGGCTGCTCCAGCCGCACGCCATCCGGGTGCGCCCCGCGGTGGCGCTCGCCGCGGCCGCCGCGGTCGTGCTCGCGGCCGTGGGTCTCCGGGAGCGAGGCGCGCCGGAACGGTCCGTGCAGCCACTGGCCAGCGCCGCGTCCGAATCCGCGCCCGTGCGCTTCATGCTGGTCGCGCCGAGCGCCACGATGGTCTCGCTCGTCGGCGACTTCAACGACTGGGAAGCGGGTGCGACGCCCATGGAGGGCACGGTGACGGACGGGCTCTGGACCGTGACCGTCCCGCTCGCGCCCGGCCGCTACCGCTACGCGTTCCTCGTGGACGGCGCGAGCTGGGTTCCGGACCCCGCCGCCCCGCGGGCGCTCGAGGACGATTTCGGCCGACCGAACTCGGTCGTGACGATTGGAGGCACATGATGCGGCTTCACCTGCTGTGCGCCGGCATGTTGTTCGTGGCCGTGACGCTGGCCGCCGGCCCGGCCACGGCGCAGGAACCGCGCCTCGCCGGCCGGCTGTCGCCCGGCGCGCGGGCCACCGTGGATGCCGTGCTCGATTCTGCGCGGCGCGACGGCCTCCCGCTCGAACCGCTCGTGGACCGCGCGCTCGAAGGCGCCACCAAGGGAGCCGGGGACGACCGGATCGTCGCCGCCGTGCGCCGGCTCGCGGCCGACCTCACCGCCGCGCGCGATGCCTTCGGCCCGGGGGTCGCCGACGCCGAGATCGCGGCCGGCGCGAGCGCGCTGCGTGCCGGCGCCCGCGGCGAGGACCTGACCCGCCTGCGCACGTTGCGACCCGGCCAGTCGGTGACGGTCGCGGCGGCGGTGCTGACGGATCTGGTGGCCCTGGGCGTGCCGCCCGACACGGCGACGGCGGCGGTCCTGTCGCTGGCGGAACTGGCGGACGACGCGACCTATCTCGCGTTCCGCCGGAACGTCGAGCGGGACGTCGCGCTCGGCGCGACGCCGGTGGCCGCATTGACGTACCGGCTCTTCACGGAAGGACGGGCCCTCCAGTCGAGCGACGAAGCCGCCACGCCTGGGGCCGGCCCCAACCGCCCTCGGAAGCCGTAGCCGCCCGCGCGTGAGCGGCGGACGGCGCGGATTCTGGACGGCGGCAATCGGCGCGGCGCTGGCCGGCACGACCCCGATCAGCGCCCAGGTGACCGCCACGACCGACCTCGGGTTTGGCGCCGTGCGCTACCAGGGGTTCCTCGGCTCCGCGGCGGTGTCCGTGAGCCCCGGCATCCGGTTCGACTCTCCCACTCTCTCGGCCGCGGCTCAGGGCAGCTACCTCGTGTACGAGAGCGGAAACACCCTGATCCAGGGCGCGGGGGCGGCGGCCTGGCTCACGCCGTCGGTGCGCCTCGTTCGCGGCGAGCTGTCCGGCTTCGGCGGCTTGAGCCGCTACGCCAGCGAGGCGGTCGTGGGGTACGGCCTGGCGCGCGCCCGGCTGCACGCCATGACGCGCACGCGCGGCCTGTGGGTGGGAGCGGGATTCGGCCAGGCCTACACGTCGGCCGTCACCGCCCGCAGCACGGAGCTGGGGCTCGGGGCATGGGCCACGTTCCCCGGCATGGCGGTTACCCTCGGCGCCACGCGCAGCTCCGCGGCCGATTCCGCGTACCTGGACCTAGCCGCGGGCTTCCGCTGGTTCCGCGGACCCGTGGAGATCTCGGCGCTCCTGGGCGTGCGCCCGCACAGCAGCGGCAATGACGAGGGCGGATTCGGCGAAATCCTGGCCCGCCTCGCGCTCACCCGGTCCGTGGCCGCCCAGGTGGCTTTCGGAGAGTTCCTGGCCGATCCGCTGCGGGGCGCGGTTGCGGGACGGTATGTGAGTGCGGGCCTGCGCATCACGCTGCTCGACGGCGGCTCGAGCGTTCGCGCGGCGGACGAACGGCTGCGCTCGGAAGTCCGGCTGCCGTTCGCGCTGCCGCCGGACGCACCGGAACTGCTGCTCGGCAAGGCACCCATCGGCGCGCGAACCCTGACGATCCGCCGGGTGAGCGCCGAGCGGGTGGAGGTGGCCGGCGACTTCACCGATTGGGAGCCGGTGGCCCTGCGCCGTACGGGACGTGCCTCCTGGGAACTGCCCGTCATGCTGGCCCCCGGGGTCTACCGGCTCAACGTGCGGATTGACGGCGGTCCCTGGCAGGTGCCTCGCGGCGCCACGCCACAACAGGACGAGTTCGGCGGCCTGGTCGGCCTCATCGTCGTTCGCTGAACCGCGGCTCGGGTCTGGCGCCGCGCGGGACGCCTCCCTACCCTTCGGCCGTCCGGTCATCCCACGCTCCGCCGGAGAGTCTCCCGATGGATGAACAGCAGCCCCCGCGACGACGACGCACCGAGCCCCTCCTCGACGACATGGGAACCGCCATCATGAGCGGGAAGGACGCGGTTGCCTTCCTGTGGCAGGTGCCCGACGACGCCGACACACGGCGGCGTCTCGCGGAACTGCTCGAGCGCATCCGCGATCTGTCCACGAAACAGGGGCGGACCGAGATGCCCAAGCTGTGCGACGATCTGCTCGTTGCGGTTCGCGCGCAGCCGACGCCCCAGCAGGTGGACATGCTACAGGATGGTTTCGACCGGCTTTACAAGCTGTGGGCGGCCGCGAAATCGGGACTGATGTAGGGACGGGGAGGAGTTAGGGTCTCGTAGCTGTCCCTCGGCGACCTGGATATCCGCCGGGGGCGGTACGCGGCCGCGGAGGAGCGGCTGCCCGGCCCGCCCGCGCAACACTGACGGCCCGGTTGGCGTACCTACCCGTATCTCCCCGGAGGACGCGACCGTGCTGACCCAAGCGCTGGCCTACCTGCTGCGCGCCACCACCCGAGCCCGCGACGACGAGGTCGCCCCCACCCTGTGGGCCACGGCGTATGGCTTCTTCATCATGTTCGGGTACTACATCCTGCGCGCCGTCCGGGACGAGATCAGCTCGGCCGACCGGGGCAACCTCCAGGTACTGTGGACCGTGGTGTTCCTGGCCATGCTGGTGGCGGTCCCGCTGTACTCGTGGATCACCTCCCGGCACGCGCGCGGCGTGTTCGTACCGCTCGCCAACCGGTTCTTCATTGCCAATCTCGTCGCGTTCTACGCGGCGCTCATGCTGCTCCCCGACACCGCGCGGCCCTGGATAGACCGCGTCTTCTACGTCTGGGCGAGCGTGTTCGCGCTCTTCGTCGTCACGGTGTTCTGGGGCTTCATGGCCGACTGCTTCCGGAACGAGCAGGGCAAGCGGCTGTTCGGATTCATCGCGGTCGGCAGCTCGCTCGGCGGGATCACCGGTTCGTGGGTCACGGCGAACCTCGCCGAGGTGGCGCCCCAGTTCAGCCTCCTGCTGATCGCCTGCGTACCGCTCGAGATCGCCTCCTGGTGCGCGGGCGTGCTGCATCGGCGCTTTGGCGGCGCCGCCGACCGCTCCCGGGTCGAGAACCAGCCGCTGGGCGGGTCCGCGTGGAGCGGCATCGGGTTGATCCGCCGGTCGCCCTACCTGCTCGGGATCGCGGTTTTCATCCTCCTGATGACCTACGCCTCCACCGTGCTGTACTTCCACCAGGCAAACGTCCTGGGGGAGGCGCTGACCGATCGGGCCGCGCGCACCGCGCTGTTCGCGAAAGTGGATTTCTGGGCCAACATCTTCACCATCTTCGCGCAGGTCTACCTCGCGGGGCGCGCGATCCGCCTGCTGGGCGTGGGGCTGACGCTGGCCGTTCTGCCGATCCTCACCTGCCTGGGATTCATCGCCCTCGGCATGTATCCCACGGTGACCGCGATCGTGGTGATGCAGGTGCTGTACCGGTCCGTGCGGTACGGTCTGGCCAAGCCGACGCGGGAGGTCCTGTTCACCGTCGTGAGCCGCGAGGAGAAGTACAAGTCGAAGGCGTTCATTGACGCGGCCGTCTACCGCGGCGGCGACCTCGTGAGCGGCTGGATCTACGCCGGGCTGGCCTATGTCGGTCTCACGGTGGCCGCGATTGCCCTGGTCGCCGCACCCGTGGCCGCCATCTGGGCGGTGGTCGGCGTGCGGCTCGGACGAAGCCAGGAGGAACGCGCGCGCACGCAGGCGGCGCCCGCGCCGGTGCCGGCCTGAACGAGTCGCCGATCCTTCAGGCGGCTGTCCGGCGGCCCCGGGTGTGCGTGCGCAGCGCGCCGGGCGGGTGTACCGCTTGACGATTGTCGTTATAACGACGTTATTTCAGCATGCCCAATCCCATCCGCCAGGTCCTGAAGCAGGGCAAGCCGTTCCCGTCCCTCGAGGACGAGGTGTTCGTGGCGCTGCAACTCGCCGCCACCCGCACCCTGGACCCATGGGCCTGCTTCCTCCGTCGGGAGGAACGGCTGACCCCCAACCAGTACAACGTCCTTCGCATCCTGCGGGGGGCGCATCCCGGCGGCCTCACGTGCGGCCAGATCGCGGAGCGCATGATCACGCGCGACCCCGACGTGACGCGCCTCGCCGACCGTCTGGTCCGCGCCGGGCTCGCACGCCGGGCCCGCAACGAGGCCGACCGGCGGGTAGTGGAAGTGCACATCGCGCCGGAAGGGCTCGCCACCGTTGCGCGGCTCGACGAGCCGGTGGGGGAGATGATCCGGGCGCTGCTGCGCCCGCTGGGCCGCGACCGGCTGCGCGCGTTGCGCGACCTGTTGGGCACGCTCCTCACCGACCTCGGCAGTTACGCGCCGTCACGCGCGCTTCCTTAACGTCAACGGAGCTTCCCATGCAGATCGGCAAAGACCTCATCGTCGTCACGGGCGCCACCGGCCAGCAGGGCGGCGCCACCGCGCGGGAGCTGCTCGCGGCGGGCCACCGCGTCCGCGCCGTGACCCGCAAGCCCGGCGGCGACGCCGCGCGGGTGTTGGCCGGTCAGGGGGCCGAGGTGGTGCGCGGCGACCTGGACGATCGCGCGTCCCTGCACAAGGCCTTCACCGGCGCGTGGGGCCTGTACGCTCTCCAGAACACGTGGGAAGCCGGCGTGGAGCAGGAGGAGGTGCAGGGCATGCGGGTGGTCGAGGTCGCCAGGGCGACCGGCGTCGAGCACTTCGTCTACGCCTCGGTGGCCTCGGCGCATCGGAAGACCGGCATCCCGCACTTCGACAACAAGGCGCGGGTGGAGCAGAAGCTCCGCTCCGTGGGATTCCCGTCCCACACCATCGTGCGACCCGTCTTCTTCATGGAGAACCTCACGTCGCCGTGGTTCAAGCCGTCCATAGACCAGGGGACGCTCGCGCTCGGCCTCAAACCCACCACCAAGCTCCAGATGATCGCCGTCGCGGATGTCGGCAAGTACGGCCAGCTCGCGTTCGAGCGGCACGCGGCGCTGAACGGCCGCGCCATTGACATCGCCGGGGACGAGCTGACACCGCCCGAGACGGCCGCGCTCATCGGCCAGGCGGCGGGAAGGGCCGTGACGCATTTCCAGGTGCCCATCGAGGACGTGCGCAAGGCCAGTGCCGACTTCGCTGCGATGCTCGAGTGGCTCGACGCCGTCGGATACAATGCCGAGATCGGCGGGAACGCGAAGGAGTTCGGCATCGCGCCGACCAGGTTTGCGGACTGGGTGAAGACCGTGCGATGGTAGATGGTCGCGTCACCCCGCGTCGAGCGCGAGCACCGCGTGCAGCAGCACGTTGGCCCCGTTGGCGATGTCCGCCGGCCGCGAGAACTCCCTGGGAGAGTGGCTGATGCCCGCAACGCTGGGGATGAAGATCATGCCCACCGGTCCGATCCTGGCCATGTCCTGGGCGTCGTGCCCCGCCCCACTTGGCATGTCCTTCGTGGACAGGCCCAGCCTGCGGGCCGCGCCACGCACGGCGTCCCGCACGACGGGCGTGCTGAGCGCCGGGACGTTCTCCGAGGTCCGCCGGAAGGAAAACGTCGTCCCGTCGGCGCGCCCGATCGCGTGCGCCGCCTGCTCGATTTCCCCGTAGAGGCCGCGGATCGTCGCGGCGTCGAGGTCCCGCAGCTCGAGGCTCAGCCGCACCGTCCCCGGAATGACATTCGGCGCTCCGGGCAGGGCCTCGATCCTGCCGACCGTCCCCACCTGGCGGCCGGGCGTGGCGCGGACAACGCGGTTCACCTCCTGAATGAACCGGGCGGCCGACAGCAGGGCGTCGTGCCGCCGGTCCATCGGCGTCGTGCCGGCGTGGTTCGGCACCCCTGCGATGGTCACGTCCCACCACCCGATCCCGACGATGCCCTCCACGACGCCGATCTGCACGGACTCCGCGTCGAGCGTTCCTCCCTGCTCGATATGCAGCTCCAGATAGGCGGCAATGCTCCCAGGCTTCCGCACCGCGCCCGCCAGCGCGTCCGGATTCCCGCCGATGGCCGCAATCCCGTCACGGATCGTCATCCCGCTCTGGCTCATCCGGTCCAGATGCGCGGCCGTCAGCGCCCCGATCATGGCCATGCTGCCGATCAGGCCGCCCTCCTCGTTCTGGAACACCACGACCTCGAGCGGATGGCGCGTGCGCGCGCCGCGTTCGGCCAGTGTCCGGGCCACCTCGATGGCAGAGAGCGACCCGACCGGCCCGTCGTAGTCACCGCCGTCGGGCACGGAGTCAATGTGGGATCCGCACAGGATGGGTGGGAGCCCCGGATCGGTGCCGGCCCGGCGCCCGAGGAGGTTGCCGGCCGCGTCCACCGACACGTCCAGGTGCGCCGCCCGCATCCGGTCCAGCGTGAACGCGCGCGCGGCGCGGTCGGCCTCCGTGTACGCCACCCGCTGGGCGCCGGTGTCGGTTTTCCCGATGGCGCCGAGCGCCCGGAGGCTGGCCATCAGGCGCTCCTCGTTCACACGGAGGTCGCCCTGCGAACCGGCTGGACGCGTCAGGCCGGGGATGGCCAGGGCACCGAGGATGGAGCGGTTGAAGTCGCGGCGGA
The DNA here is from genome assembly GCA_036398175.1 of Gemmatimonadales bacterium. Lineage (GTDB taxonomy): Bacteria > Gemmatimonadota > Gemmatimonadetes > Gemmatimonadales > GWC2-71-9 > JAOTWJ01. Next base: position 2,314 of record DASWHL010000100.1, on the reverse strand, counting down.
GCATGGTGGGGTCTCGCGGGTCGGGGCGGTCGTGTCCGATGGCCGATAGCCGATAGCCGATGGCCGATGGCCGATGGCCGATGGCCGATGGCCGATGGCCGATGGTGTGGATATGACGATCCGCCAGTCGCGTGGCAAGGGGTCTGGTTCGATATTGGTGTCAGCCCCGGCAGGGGGAGGGCATGACCGAACACGGGCGACCGATTCACCCCGGCGTGGACATTGGCCATGTGCATCTGAAGGTGGCGGACCTGGAGCGCGCGCTGCGGTTCTACCGCGACGTGCTGGGGTTCGAGGTCACCCAGTTCTATCCGGGCGCGGCGTTTCTCTCGGCCGGCGGCTATCACCATCACATCGGCCTCAACACGTGGGAGAGCCGCGGCGGCTCGCCGCCCGCTCCCGGCACGACCGGCCTCTATCATGTGGCCATCCGCTATCCGACACGCGCCACGCTGGCCGACGCGCTCCGGCGGCTCGGCGCCGCCAACATCCCGCTCGACGGCGCCGCGGACCACGGCGTGAGCGAGGCGCTCTACCTGCGGGATCCGGACGGCAATGGCGTGGAGCTGTACCGGGACCGGCCGGCGGACGAGTGGCCGCGGACGGCGGACGGGGCGCTCGCCATGGTGACCCGACCCCTGAACCTCGATCTGTTGCTCCAGGAGCCGCCCATCGGCGACGGGTGAGCGTGCGCCTCGCCCCGGTCGTTCGGCGTCATACCAAGCAGAGGCCGCAGCAATGTCGCGGCCAACCGCGAGCCGGTAGTCGCACAGTGCTGCCGCTCCTCGACGGGGAGGCGCAGGATCTCGTCCAGAAGGGCCTTTGGCGTCATGATGTCAGTCTCGGGAGATCTGGGGACGCGCGCGACTGCCCGGGTGACGCATAACGGCCGGTTGTGCTGTGGCCGTTCAAATTAGAATGCGGCGTCGCTGTGTCGCGGATTCGCGAGCGCGAAGTCATGCCAGCTTCTTTCTCCGCCCTCACCGCTCTGAACGTGCGAAAACCCAAGCTTCTCGATCACTCGGAGCGATCGCAGGTTCTCCGCGTCGATGCCAGCATGGATGCGTTCGAGTTCCAGTGGGCTGAACGCCAGCGCGATCAGGGCAAGGCCGGCCTCCGTCGCGAGTCCGCGGCCCCAGTACTCGCGGCCGAGATAGAACGCAATCATAGCCTGACGTTCGATCACCGCACCGTCGTCGGTGCGGCGCGGATACAGTCCGCAACGGCCGACATACACGCCGCTGGGCCGAAGCTCTGCCGCCCAGAGGCCGAATGCCTTCTCAGGGAGCCAAGCCTCCCGAAAGCGCCGCTCGAGCTCGGTCCGCGGATGGACGGGTTGCGGCCACCGGTACTCCGGATCGGACTCGATCGCGCAGAAGGCCGACAGATCTCTGGGCTCATGGTCGCGCAGAACGAGTCGGTCCGTCTCAAGTCGAATCATGGGAGTATCAGAGCGTACCTCGTCAGCCTAACGTCCCGGGATTCTGCAGCGGGCGACCTCTCGCCAGCAGCAACGTGTATCAAACGACATTACCAAGGAACCTGCCACGCGAGTGAGAGCAACGCCAGTGGCTACGTCCGCCGCCTCGGCGCGATCACCAAACGCGGCAACACCTACGTCCGCATGTGCTCATTCACGGCGCGCGCGCTGCCCTCCGCGCCGGCACCGTCACCCGCCACCCGGACGATCTCCGCGTCTGGGCCCGGCAGCTGGCCGCGCGCAACGGCCACAACGTCGCCGCGGTCGCCCTGGCCAACAAGCTGGCCCGGGTCTGCTGGCGCGTGTGGTACGATCAGCGCCCGTTCGAACGCCGCGAACCCCGGTAGCCCCGCGCACCGCATCGCGATCCCCCCATGTACGGAGGGCACCGGCTTCCAGCGAGCTGCACGAGTGATCACGACGATGGCGTCCGGTCTGACCGGCGTGGGGACGCGCCGCTGACGAGGGTGGCCCTCCGGGGCCGCGCAAGCGATTGGCACCCGCGCGCGACTGTCCATTGTGGCCAGGGCCCCGGTGGGCCCACAGCACGGACCGGAGATACGACTGCAGTCGACCCTACGCTATCGGCCGATCCCTTGCGCTTTGCTCGGGAGGAGTCCAGATACGCTTGTTAGCGGGCGCAGCCAGTATTACATTGTATGACATGAAGACCTCCGCCCTCACCATTCGCCTGGAGCGCGACCTAGAGCGGCGGCTCGCCCGACTCGCTCGCCGCACCGGGAGAAGCCGCAGCGAGCTGGTGCGGGACGCCCTGCGGCGCCAACTCGCCTTGGCCGAGTTCCGAGAACTCCGACGCCAGATCCTACCTCTCGC
>DASWHL010000099.1:0-12321 GCA_036398175.1 Gemmatimonadales bacterium | reverse complement strand
CCCCCCGCGGCCGTGGTGCTGGTGCACGGGCGGGGCGGAAGCCCCTCGGACGTGCTCGGGCTGGGCGCCGCCCTCACCGCGCCGGCCATGGCGCTCGTGGCGCCGCAGGCCGCCGGCAACGTGTGGTATCCGCTCCGGTTCCTTGCGCCACCCGCCGACAACGAGCCGTGGCTCTCGTCCGGGCTCGATCTCCTGGCGGCCTGCGTGGAGACCATCGAGCGGCAGGGCGTCCCGCGCAGCCGCATCGCGCTGCTCGGCTTCTCGCAGGGCGGCTGCCTGGCGCTGCACTTCGGCGCGTCGCCCGCCACGCGCTGGGGCGGCCTGATCGGACTCTCGGCGGGCCTCATCGGTCCGCCGGGTGTTCCCTGGACGTTCGAGGGCACGCTGGACGGGACACCGGTCTTCCTGGGCTGCGGCGATCGCGATCCGCACATTCCCGAGACCCGCCTCCACGAGTCGGCCGACGCGCTGCGCGCCCTGGGCGGCGACGTGACGCTGACGATCTACCCGGGGCTGGGCCACGCGGTGAACGCCGACGAGATCGCGCAGGTGGACCGGATGCTCGCGGCCATACCGCCCAACCACGCATGAGCGCGAAGTGGCGCACGCTCCTGCTGCTCGCGCTGGCGGAGCTGCTGGCCATGGGCCTGTGGTTCGCGGGCACCGCGGTCGCGCCGGCGCTCCAGGACGCGTGGGGGATCGCGGCGGGATCCGCGGCGTGGCTCACGATGTCGGTCCAGCTCGGGTTCGTGGCCGGGGCGCTGCTGTCCGCGCTGTTCAACGTACCGGATCTCTGGGCCCCGAAACGCGTCCTGGCGGTCGGCGCGTTCGCGGGCGCGGCGCTGACCGCCGCCATTCCGTTCCTGCACGCGGGGTTCGGGGCAACCGTGGCGCTCCGGTTCGGGACGGGGATGGCGCTCGCGCTGGTCTATCCGGTGGGCATGAAGATCATGGCCACCTGGACCCGTGAAGACCGCGGGCTCGGCATCGGGCTGCTGGTGGGCGCGCTCACCGTTGGGAGCGCCTCGCCACACCTGCTCCGCGGGCTCGGCGACATCGGTGACTGGCGCCCGGTTGTGTACCTGGCGGCGCTGCTGGCGGCGGTGGGCGGCGGCATTGCGTGGCGCTTTGGCGAGCTGGGCCCGTATCGAGGCGCGGCGCCGCGCTTTCGGCTCGGCTACATGGGGAAAGCCCTGTCCGTCCGGGGGCTGCGGCTCGCCAACTTCGGCTACTTCGGACACATGTGGGAGCTGTACGCCATGTGGACGTGGCTCCCGACGTTTCTGGCGGTGGCGTTCCTCTCCGCGGGGTGGTCGCCCGCGGCCGCGTCGTTCGTGGCGTTTGCCGCGATCGGGCTGGGCGGCCTGGGCAGCTTCCTGGCCGGCTACCTTGCGGATCGCTGGGGTCGAAGCCGCACGACGATCCTCAGCATGGCGATCAGCGGGTCGTGCGCGCTCGTGATTGGCGCCGCGATGCCGTTCGGTCCGTGGGTGGTCACGGGAATCGCCCTGGTCTGGGGATTCGCGATCGTCGCCGACTCCGCGCAGTTCAGCACGAGCGTGAGCGAGCTGGCCGAGCCCGAGTACATGGGGACGATGCTCACGACCCAGACCGCGCTGGGCTTTCTGCTCACGATCGTGACGATCCGGTTGCTGCCCTCGGTGGTGGACGTGATTGGATGGCGGTGGGCGTTTGCGCCGTTGGCCATCGGGCCGGCGCTGGGGTGCGTCGCGATGTGGCGGCTGCTGCGGTCGGCGGATGCGGTGCGGTTGGCGGGAGGACGGGGGTGATCGGCCGGAACCATTCGCCGGAGTGAGGGTCGAATGCTGATGTTTGGTTGGGAGAACGGTCATCGTGTATCCAGCCGCTGCCGGGGGCTTTCGGCATAGATATCGGGGGGTCGTGGTGGTGGTGACCGTGGGGCTGATGGTCTACTGGCTCACGGCGCATCCGACGATCACGTGGTGGGATTCGAGCGTCTATTCGCTCGCCGCCGCGACGCTCGGGATCACGCACCCGCCCGGGTCGCTCCTGCTCACTATCCTGGGCTGGATAGTGACCCGGGTGACTTGGGGGCCGCCGGCCCTCGTGCTGAACCTGTTCGCCGGGCTGCTGGCGGCGCTGGCGGCGGGGCTCGTGTACCTCGTGACACTCCGCCTGATTCGGCTCTCCGAGGGCCCCGCGCGCGCCCCCGCGGATCGCCCCGACCTGGTCGCCGTGGTCGGCGCGGCCCTCGGCGCGCTGACGTTCGCCTTCGGCCTTACCTTGTGGGAGCACGCCGTCAAGTTCACGCCTTACGTGCTCACCGTGGTGTTCACGGGGTTGATCCTGGTGACCATGCTGCGGTGGTGGGAGGACGCCGAGCGCGCTGACGCCTGGCGCTGGTTGCTCGTTCTGGGCCTCCTGTTCGGCCTGGATTTCAGCGTGCACCGCACCAATCTGCTGCTGGTGCCGGGCCTGTTCGTGTGGATCGTGGTCCGCCACCCGCGGACCCTGGGCTCCGTGAAGGCGTGGCTCGGCGGCGTGGGCGGCGTGATGGCGGGCCTCGCCGTCCACTTGCTCATCATTCCGATTTCCGCGTCGGATCCGATCCTGAACTTCGGCGACCCCAGCACCTGGTCACGCTTCTACGAATACGTGTCCCTGCGCCAGTACGGCGGCGGCTTCCTGGTGCAGTTCTTCCCGCGCAACGCACCGTTCTGGTCGGCGCAGGTCGCGGATCTCCTCCGCGCGTTCGGGGCCAACTTCTTCGGGGCCAGCGGCCCGCTGGGCGTGCTAGGCCTCCTGCCCGGCATCCTGGGCCTCACGGGGATCGCCCTGCTGTGGCGCCGCCATCGGCGGCTGGGCAGCGCCTTCGTGGCGCTGATGGTCGTGCACGCCGCCATGACCGTCCTCTACTTCAACATCCCGCCCAACTACTTCCGCCCGTTCACGCGCCACTACCTGCCGGTGTTCGTGCCGTTCGCGGCCGCGATGGCCTATGGCCTCTCCGGAACCCTGCTCCGCGTCGTGGAGCTCAGCTGGGGCCGCGAGCGGCACGCGCTGGCGGGAGCGGCGGTGCTCCTGATGGTGGCGCCGGCCTCGCAACTCGCGCGCAACTGGGCGGCCGTGGACGGCTCCGGCCACTACTTCACCGAGGACTACGCCACGAACGTGCTGCGTGGCCTGCCGGAAAACGCCATCGTCTTCACCAGCGGCGACAACGACACGTGGCCGTTGCTGTACGTGCAGGGCGCGGAGGGAGTGCGTCCCGACGTGCACGTCGTGAACCTGCCGCTGACCAACAGCGTCTGGTTCGTGGAGCAGCTCGTCCGGCGCGACCCGTCGTTCCCGCTCACGCTCACCGCGGACCAGCGCCGCGCGCTCACCACCAGCCACTGGGCGGACACGGCCATCACCATCCCGGTGCGCGGCACCCCGGAGCAGCTGGGCCTGGCGAAGGGCAGGGAGCCACCGGTCTCGATCACCCTGCGGGCGGCACCCACGATTGGCGACCGGGCCGTGCTCCGGCAGGACCTGATCCTGCTCCGGATCCTCGAGGACAACCGCTGGCGGCGCCCGCTCTGTCTGGGAATGGGCCTCGCCAGTACGAGCTCCGCGTGGCTCGCGCCGTTCCGGCGGGTGGACGGCGTGTACGCGCGCGTCGTTCCGACCGAGGAACCGCCACCGGACGTGTCCACACTGCGGGTCAACCTCCTGCGGACGTACGAGTATCGGGGGTACGCGGACAGCGGCGTGCGGCTCGACGACGTGACGCGCCTGATGGGGCAACATTATCTCCCGGCGTTCATGAAGCTGGCGCGGGCCGAGTACGGCCGGGGCGAGCCCGCGCGCTGCCGGGAAACGGCGCGGGCCATGCATCGGCTGCTGCCGCCGGCGCGGCTCGATCCCGGCATCGCGCTGGAGTTCTGCCGGGACCCTCGACGGGCCGGCGAACCATGAGGCCCGGCGCGCGCCTCGGTCTGGCCCTCCTGGTCGCGTTGCCGGCGTGCGAGGCGGCCGACGGCGGGACGACGGGACGCGCCGGGAATCGGGCGGCCCCGGACCCGTTTCAGGCGCTGCCGGTGGAGCGGCGGGGCGCGGTGCGGCCGTTCGACCTCGAGCGCCTGGACGGCGGCCGGCTGACGCTCGCGGAGTATCGGGGGCGGATGGTGCTGGTGAACATCTGGGCCAGCTGGTGTGGACCGTGTCGCGCCGAGCTGCCGGCGCTCGACGCCCTCGTGCGGGACCTGGGAGACTCCGCGCCCGTGTTCATCACGCTCAACGAAGACGTGGAGCGAGACCGCGCGGCGGCGTTCGTGGCCGAGCTGGGGTTCCCGTACCCGGTGGGCCTCGGGGAAGGCAGGCTGCGCGGTCGCCATTACGGGTTCGGGCTGCCGTTCACCATGCTGGTGGACGCGGAAGGACGGGCCATGTATCGGTGGTACGGCTACGGCGGCGAACAGCAGATCCAGGCGATACGGCGGATGGTGGAGGCGGAGATCGAGTGAGCGGGGAATCGAGGGATCCGCGTGGGCGGCGGTCACTGTCCCGACGGGAGTTCGTCGCGGGCTCGGCGGCGGTGCTCGGGTGGCCGCTGGTGGGAACCGCGGTACGCGCCGCGGCGCGGCCCGTGCCGTCGCCCGCGCAGCTCGCGTGGCAGCGCGACGAGCTGGCGCTGTTTCTGCACTTCGGCGTCAACACGTTCACCGATCGCGAGTGGGGCGACGGCACGGAAGACCCCGGAATCTTCACTCCGTCGGCGCTCGATGCGCGCCAATGGGTGCGGACCGCGCGGGCCGCGGGGTTCCGCGCGATGGTGCTCACGGCCAAGCACCACGACGGGTTCTGTCTGTGGCCCACCACCACCACTACGCACGGTGTCGTGTCGAGCCCGTGGCGCGGCGGCACGGGCGACCTGGTCCGCGAGTTCGTGGACGCGTGCCGCGCCGAGGGGCTGCGCGCCGGACTCTACTGCTCGCCGTGGGACCGGAACGCGCCGTCGTACGGCAACTCGCTCCGCTACAACGACCTCTACGCGACGCAGCTCACGGAGCTGCTCACCCGGTACGGGGAGATCGCGGAGGTCTGGTTCGACGGCGCCAACGGGGAAGGCCCGAACGGCAGGCGGCAGGAGTACGACTGGCCGCGCGTGTTCGGGCTCGTGCGCCGGCTTCAGCCCACCGCGGTGGTGTTCTCCGACGCGGGTCCGGACGTGCGGTGGTGCGGCAACGAGCGCGGGGTGGCGGGCGACCCGAATTGGTCCACCGTGAATCCGGAGGCGGTGCCCTACCCCGGCGCGTCCGGCGACGCCGTGACCACCATGCTCCAGCACGGCGACCCGAACGGCGCGGTCTGGCGGCCCGCCGAGGCCGATGTCTCCATTCGGCCGGAGTGGTTCTATCACGCGGCGGAGGATGACCGGGTTCGCCCGGTGGACGACCTCCTGGACCTCTACTTCTCGTCCGTGGGACGGAACTCGAAGCTGCTGCTCAACGTGCCGCCCACGCGGGACGGACTGCTGCACTCCACCGACGTCGCGCGGTTGTCGGGGATGCACCAGCGGCTCACGACGATGTTCACCGACGACCTGGCGGCGGGCGCCCGCGCCACGTGGACGCGCACCGGCGCGCGGGCCGCCGAGGCCGAGGTGGACCTCGGCCGGACGGTGACGGTGCGCGTCGCGCGGCTCGAGGAAGACATCACCGACGGACAGGCGGTGGCCCGATACACGCTCTACGGATCGGACGGTGGGGCGTGGCAGGCGCTCTCGCGCGGCACCACGATCGGGTACGCCAAGCTGGATCGGTTCGCGCCCGTGCCCGTGCGACGGGCACGGCTCGTGATCAACGAGGCGGCGGTGGCGCCGGCGGCGGTGAGAGTAAGACTGTACCAGGCCGGGTGAGGATCGCGGCGCGGGCTTGACCGGCCTCATGGGTTGCAACATATTTGTTGCACATGAAGCGGTCGGAGGCGTGGATGCCCAGGCGCGTGCGTGAAACCCCAGCGGCAATGCTCTCCGAAGCCAGCGTCGGCGCCGGCGAGGTCGTCTTTGGCACGCGGGCCGGACTGGCCAAGTGGGTGGGGACGCACCGCAGTCAGATCACCCGCGCCGCCAACGGGCAGGAGCTGGGCGGCGAGGAGGGCTGGCGGCTGTCCGGCCTCGCGGCGGTGGTGACCGCCCTGCTCGCGCTCTACGAGCCGGAGGCCGTGGCCGGCTGGCTCCAGGGGAACAACCCACATCTCGGTGATCGCCGCCCGCTGGATGTCCTGGCCCGGGGCGACGTCGCGGCCGTGATGGCCGCCGTCCAGGCCGCGCGCACCGGCGCCTACGCCTGACCGGGGCGGCGGGCGTGGCGCGCACGGATGCCAGAACCGTGTGGCGCTGCTTTCCGTGGGATCCCGACGCCGCCCCGGGCGCCCCGTACTCGGCGGCGTACCTGGCCCGCGGCCAGACCGTCGGTCGGTTCGACCTGCACGACCGGCCGCCGGTACGCTATCTCGCCGAATCGCCGGAGCACGCGCTGGGGGAGATGCTGAGCCCCTTTCGCGGCACCCCGTTCCACCCGGCGTACCTCCGTCAGGGCGGTCACCGGCTTGCCCTGGTCGGGGTCCGGCTCGCCGTCACCCTGGTGCGGCGCATCCCCGACTGCACGGATCCCGCGGTGCTGGCGGAGGTGGGAATCCGGCCCGACGCGCTGGCGCACCACGACCGCACGCGGACCCAGGCCCTGGCCCGGCGCCTCCATGAGCGCGGCGCGGCCACCGGCTCGCCCGCAGGCTTCCGCTGGTGGTCGGCGTTGACGGGCGCGTGGCACACGACGGTGGTCTTCACCGATCGTGAGCGCCGTGGGGAGGTGAGGTTCGGTGAACCGCGGTACCTCCAGCTGTCCGATCCCGGGGTCGTACGCGCGCTGTCCTTGCTCGGCATTCGGGTTTCCTGACCGCGACACCTTCCGCGTCGCTGCGTCCTTTTGATGATGCACCCGCGTGACCGGGGCGTTATCGTGGCGCGCCCACTCGATCGCTCTACATTTATCAGGATGCCCTCATGGACCGCCATGTCCGCGGATGACCTGCTGCGGCTCAAGCTGCCCGACAAGCGCACCGAGCTGGTGCGGGGTGCCCTCGTGGTGCGGGAGCCGGCTGGATATCGGCATGGGGAAGTGGCGGCCAGATTGGCAAAGCTCCTGATGGACCATGTGGACCGCCACCAGCTCGGCACGGTGCTGGCGGCCGAGACGGGCTTCAAGCTCGCGAGCAACCCGGACACCGTGCGGGCGCCCGACCTCGCCTTCATCCGCCGGGACCGGATTCCGGATCCCCCGCCCATCGGGTTTGCCGCGCTGGCGCCGGACCTCGTGGTCGAAGTCCTCTCGCCCGACGATCGGCCGGCGGAAGTGCTGGCCAAGGTGGGAGACTGGCTCACCGCTGGCTGCGCGCTGGTGTGGGTCGTAGACCTGGTCCGGCGGCTAGCTCACGTGTATCGGGCCAACGGGCGCGAAACGACGCTCGCTGCAGGGGACGTGCTGGATGGCGAAGCCGTGTTGCCGGGGTTCACGTGCCCGCTGGAGGCGGTCGTCTAGGATCGGGGAACGATGGGTTCAGCGGCGACGAGCGTCCTCATCGAGCCGGGTCCGCAGCAGCCGCTCCTGCAACTCGGCGCGCTCCTTCTTCACCCGATAGACGGCGTATCCGATTCCCCACACGGCCACGAGCACGCCGATGGTGGGGAACGGGAACCGGACGAACGCCACGAGCACCGCCACCAGCAGGACGAGTCCGCCAACGGCGGCGCCACCGGCCACGAGCAGTTCCCTGGCGCGCTCCCGCGGCGGCGTCTCCTCCTGCCGGGCCTGGTGCCGGAGCCAGGGGCCAAGGCGTGGTTGCTGGTCAGGCATTCGAGGAAACTAGCGCGGGAGCGGTGTGGCGGCTCCGGTAACGGTGAACGTGCGAGTCAACACTCCCGTGGTGGGCGCGTCGGCGTGGCCGGTAAACCCCGGCTGCTTGCCCCCCGCGCTCACCGTGAAGGTGCCCGGCTCGATCATGCGCTCGCCCGCGGCATTGATGACCGACAGGTGGCGCGGCGCGATGGCAAACCCGACCGTCCGTCGTTCCCCGGCGGCCAGCGCGATGCGGTGGAATCCGGCCAGCGTACGCACCGGCACCGGCACGGACGCCTCGAGGTCGCCAACATAGAGCTGCACGACCTCCTCACCCGCCCGGAACCCGGTGTTCCGGACCTCGACCGTCACGTGCACGGTGTCGCCCGGCCGCACCGTGTCCGGCACGCGCAGGTCGTGATAGGCAAACGTGGTGTAGCTGAGCCCGTGTCCGAACGGGAACAGGGGCTCGCCCGTGAAGTACCGGTACGTCCGCCCCCGCATCGCGTAGTCGTCGAATGGCGGCAACTGCTCCACCGACCGGTAGAACGTGACGGGCAACCGGCCGGCGGGGCTGACGTGGCCGAACAGCACGTCCGCGATAGCCGTCCCGGCCGCCTGGCCGGCGTACCACGCTTCGAGGATGGCGGGGACGTGATCCGCCGCCCAGGTAAGGGACAGGGCACTCCCGTTCAGCAGCACCAGCACCACCGGCGTGCCAACCGCCGTTACGGCCTCCAGCAGCTCCTGCTGTGGCGCCGGCAGGTCGAGGTCCAGGCGGTCGCCGCCACGGAAGCCCGGCACGTCCACCGGCATCTCCTCTCCCTCGAGCCGCGGTGACAATCCGAGCAGCATCACGACGGCGTCCGCCTGGCGCGCGGCGTCCAGCGCCTCGTCCCGGAGCCGCGGATTGGGGACTGCCCAGACGAGCTGCACGAGGGCGTCGGCGCGGCGGTCCAAATACTCGAGCCGCAGGCGGCGGGGCACGCCCTCGGTCAGCGCCACGGTGGCCCATTGCGTGAGCACGACGTGGCGGTCGGAGAACTCCACCAACACCGAGTCGTCGAGCAACAGCCGCACGCCTCCCTGCGCCCGGACGCCCAGCGCGTACGATCCCGAGACCGGAGCCGTGAGGGTCCCGGTCCAGCGCACCGAGAAGCTGTCGGACGGGAGGCCGGGCGCCGGCACGGTGTCCCACCACGTGAAGTCCACGGTGGCGTCATCGCGCCGGAGCCGGGGCTGGCCCTCAAACGCGTGATCGGCGAAGTACTCGCCGCGGAGGCGGAGCGCCTCCTGCGGAACCACCGTGAGGGTCGGCATGCCCGGCGCCAGGTCCGCGCCGCGCGCATACAGCACGCGGGTGCCGGGCGCCACCGCGCGCCGAATCCCCTCGAGCGGCGTCACCGGATCGGTCGGCAGACCGTTGTAGTTGCCCAGCAGGAGATCCACGTCGTCCGCGTTGGGGCCGATGACCGCGATCGTGCCGAGGTCCCGACGGAGCGGCAGCACGCCGCCCGCGTTCTTGAGCAGCACGAGCGACTTGCGGGCCGCGTCCAGTGCCAGTGCCCGATGCTCCGGTCCGTCAATGACCGTGACGGCGGGCGGTGCGTCGGCTCGGGCGGCCGCGAACGGCAGGCGCTCGGAAGGATCGAACATGCCCAGCCGGAACCGGGCGCGCAGCAGGCGCGCCAGCGCGGTGTCCACCTGCGCCTCGGTGATGAGCCCCTGCGCCGCCGCGCTCGTGAGGCTCGCGTACTCCGGCCCGCACGAGAGATCGGTACCCGCGGCGAGCGACACGGCGGCCGCGTGGACCTCGTCGGGCTGGACCTTGTGGCCGTTGTGGATGTCCGAGATGGCCCAGCAGTCGGAGACCACATAGCCGGTGAAACCCCACTCGCGGCGGAGAATCCGCTCCAGCAGCAGCGGGCTCGCGCAGGCGGGGTCGCCGTACACGCGGTTGTAGGCGCACATGATGGACCAGGCGCCGCCCTGCACGATGGCCGTCTCGAAGTGCGGCAGATAGGTCTCGCGGAAGTCCCGCCCGGTCGCCACCGCGTCGAAGCTGTGGCGCTCGGGCTCGGGGCCGCTGTGGACGGCGAAGTGCTTGGGCGTGGCGACCGTGGTGAGATACCGGGGATCGTCGCCCTGCATGCCGCGGACGAACGCCACCGCCAGCCGGCCCGCGAGGTACGGGTCTTCGCCGTAGGTCTCCATCCCCCGGCCCCAGCGCGGATCGCGGAAGATGTTGATGTTGGGCGACCAGAACGTCAGGCCTTCGTAGATGCCGCGGCGGCCCTGACGCGCGGCTTCGTGGTGCTTGGCACGGGCTTCCAGGGCGATCGTGGTCGCGACGCGATGCAGCAGCGCGGTGTCCCACGTGGCCGCGAGGCCGATGGCCTGGGGGAACACCGTGGCCCGGCCCGCGCGCGCCACGCCGTGCAGGGCTTCGTTCCACCAGTTGTACTCGGGGACGCCGAGGCGCGGGATGGCGGCGGACGTGTAGAGCAGCTGCGAGACTTTCTCTTCGAGCGTCAGGCGGCCGAGCAGGTCGCGGACGCGCACCTCCAGCGGAGCGTCGGGATTCTGGTAAACGGTCGGGGCGCCCTGCGCGGCCGAGACCGACGGGACCCACAGCAACAGGCACACCGCGGCGAGCAGCGCGCCGCCCAACCGGCCCTTCAACGGACGCCCTCGATCCCAACGCCGAGCCGCCGGGCCAGCGCGTCGGCGTAGTCGCGCGCGGACTTCGTGTCGTCGTGGAAGATCATCATGGCGCGGAACAGCGGATTCGGGACCGTGCCCTGCTCCGTGATGGTGAGGCGGGTCCCCTCCCCTTCCGGCGCAAGCTCCCACGTCCACGATCCGTAGAACGCTCCTCCCGGGAGAATCTCCTTTACGAGGCGACGAGCCGAGTCGGACGCCGTCACCACCGTCGTGGCCTCGAACTGCCCGAAATGCTCCCGGTAGCTGGGCCGCCCGTCCCGATCCGGGAGGCGCTCGACCTTCGTGATCTCGGGCAGCCACTCGGGCTGCCGCTCGACGTCCGCGATCTCCGCCCACACGCGCTCGGGCGCCGCGGCCAGGATGACGCTGTGAACCGCCGTGTGGGTCTGTGGGCGGAGGAGGCCGACGACGACGGCAAGCCCTGCGAGTCCCGCCAGCACGCCCACCACGATCAGCAGCAGCTTCATCGGCGCCTCCTAAAGTGCGTCAACGGTTGGGATCGGCACGTGTTGGCCCCTCTCCCGCGGGGGTCGCGGCTCAAGCCGCGGCTCGGCATCGGCCCGTGAACGGGCGATGGCGAGCCGCTTCATTGGCCGAGGCCGAACGGCGGCGGCGGCTACCGCTCGATCTGAAATACGTACACGCGCTGCACGTCCAGCTCGTCGCGCCCCACCAGGTACAGCCGCCCCCCGCGCACCACCATCGGCACGTAGGCATCGCCCTTCAGTCCGGAGGCGCGCAGCCAGCCCAGGTAGCGGCCATCAGGATCGAATATCCGAAAGGCCACCTCCATCGCTCCCGCCGGGACCGACACCCACAGGTAGCGGTCGGGATCCACGTAGAGGCCGTCGAAAAACGGCTTGGACTTGGGAATCCGATCGAGGTCGAGGCGACCGCCCATCTGCTTGAATTGCTCGACGAACTTCCCCGCCTCCCATTCCGCCAGTTCCGCGGAGGTCACGGGGGTCGGTTCCGCGGCGAGCAGGATCTCCGCGATCGTGTCGCCCGCCAGGGAGGTGTGGAGGATCCGGAACGCGCTTCCGTGGCCGTGCCGGATCCCGCCCCGCCCGTCGAGATGGAACACGGGTCCGGCCGCAAACGGGACGGGCATGCCCATGCCGCCGCGGCTGGTCTGCACGCTGAACGCCTCGTACAGCGGCCCCGTCACGGCCGGAAGCAGCACCGTGTCGCGGACAGGCTCTGCCGGGACGCCAACGCCGCCGGCCGGGACCCTGTCGGTTGCCAGGCGACCAACGCGTTCATGGAGTACGGTGCCGAGCAGGGCGAGCTGTTCCTCCCCCTCGGGCCCGAGCGTGGTCCGCTCGTAGAGACGACCGGCGTTGACCCCACCGAAGAGGACCCATCCGTAGAACCCGAGGCCGCGCGGCACCGTCCGCACGTACTCGCCCTCGGCGTCGAGGATGGTGTAGCGATTGGCGCGCTGGTCCACGACCACGAGCGTATCCGGCGTCAGCCACCGCAGCCCGTTCGCGTTCCGGTATTCCCCCGGACCGTCGCCCGCGCGCCCCACGGACCGCACGTGCGCCCCGTCCGGCGTGAAGATGCGCAGTTCGTTGGCCTGCCGGTCGAGCACGTAGATGCGGCCCGCGGCGTCCACCTCGAGACCCGAGATGGCCCCGAACACGGTGGCCGCGGGTCCGTCCTCCTCGCCGAGCACCAACGCGGGCACGAGCCGCCACGGCCGCCCATCCTCCCAGAGGCCTCGCGACGGGTT
>DASWHL010000098.1:0-32919 GCA_036398175.1 Gemmatimonadales bacterium | reverse complement strand
GGCGCCGCGGCGCGCTGGGACGCATGGGCGGCCGAGCACAGCGGCGACGGTCCGCTGATCTGGGCCCATGCGGCGTCGGTCGGCGAGCAGCAGGTGCTCGAGCCGGTGCTGCACCGCCTATTGCGAGCGCGACCCGACGTCCGCATCGTCCAGACACATACGTCACCGTCAGTTCTCCCTACGGCGTGCCCCGCCGCCGTGCGTCACCGGGACTACCTCCCGTGGGACGAGCCGGGCGCGATCGCGACGACGCTCGACGCGCTCGCCCCCGCCCTGCTCCTGTTTGGCCGGGGGGACCTCTGGCCGGAACTGGTTTCCTCGACCGCGGCCCGCGGAATCCCCGTCGCGGTGGCCGGGGCAACCGTGCGCGCCGGGAGCGCGCGCCTCCGCACGCCGGCACGCCTCGCCCTGCGCGATGCCTATCGTCACGTCCGCTGGCTCGGGGCAGCGACCTCGGCGAATGCCGAGCGCTGGTCACGCCTTGGTGTGCCTGCCGAGGATATCACGGTGACCGGCGACCCCCGGCACGACCGCATCCTGGAGCGCATCGCCGATCTCGGTCCGGCGGGCGCGGTCCGCGCCTGGGCCGGCGGCGCTCCGGTTTTCGTGGCGGGCAGCATCGAGCCCGACGACGATTCCGTGCTGGCGTTCGCGCTCGCCCGGCTTGCCTCCGCCACACCGGAACTGCGAACCGTGCTCGTTCCGCACGTAGCCGTTGAGACCCGGATTGAGTGGATTCGCCGCGGGCTGGCGAAACACGGCGTGGCGGCCGGGCTCTGGCGCGGCCCCGCCAACGGCCCGTTGCCTGTGGCACCAGTCGTGATCGCCGCCACCCGCGGCGTGCTCGCGGATCTCTACCTGGGCGCCGACATCGCCTACGTCGGCGGCGGATTCCGCAGGGGGCGGCTGCACGCGGTGGCCGAGCCGGCGGCGGTGGGGCTCCCCGTGATCGTCGGCCCGCGATGGCAGGCCGCGATAGACGCGGAGCCGATGGTCACCTCCGGCGGCGCCATGCCGCTTGCCGGGCGAGATGCCGGCACGCACCTCGCCCGTATCGTGTCGCGGCTCGCGCCCGACGCCGACGAACGAACGCGTCGCGGGATGGCGGCACGGGCCGTGCTCACGGATGGCGCCGCGGAGGCGACCGCGCGGGCGGTTCTCTCGCTGGTGGGACGGTAGAGGACGGTCGGGGGGCAGCCCCGTACCGTCCTCTATCGTCTATCGTCTACCGTCGTCGCTCACAGCCCCGGCAGGCTCAACCCCACCGACGCGCCCGCGCCAAAGACGAGCGGCGATGTGTCACTGTCCGGGAACTTGATGTAGTCCAGCGCGGCGTGAACGCCGAGCAGGCCGAACGAGGCGTTGACGCCAAGCGAGCCGCCGAACCGCACCTCGGTGTCGGAGACCCCGCCCTCATCCGCGAGGCGGACATGCAGGCGGGGCGCGATCCACGGCTTCACGGGCACCATTGGGAACGACAGCCCCAGGGCCAGCGCCACCGGGATGTCGAGCTGCTTGTAGTCCCCACTCTTCAGGTATCCGGCGCCCGCCTGGGCCGCGACCTTCACCGGCATCAGCGGGAGATTGAGGATCTTGAACCCAACGTTGCCGCCGTAGGCCATCTCGCTCTCGGCGCCGGGCACGAGATCGTCGCTTGGCTTCACGGACCCGACGCCGGCGGTCACGTAGAAGAACGGCAGCGCTAGGGTCGCGCGCGCCCCGAAGTACTTGGTCTTGGCAGAAGCGTCGTTCAGGCCCAGGCCGAAGTCGCCGGCGATATTCACCCCCGTTCCCATGCCGACCGGTACGTACACGGGATTGCCCACCATCTGGGCGGCGGCCGGAGCCGCTGCGAACAGCACGGCCAGCGCGCCAGTCAGACCAATGATCCGCTTCATCCGATTCGCTCCTTTCGTGGACGTGAACGCCGCGCCTGCCTCCGGCGCGGGCGAGCAGCCTAATCTACGGCCCTCGGACGCTCCGGATGTGACCGAGGTCCCATTGTATGGCATCCAACAAAAACGAGACGGGGCGCCCCGGAGGACGCCCCGCCTGAATAGTCTGCGGCACGGCTGTTACATGCCACCCATCTTGATGCCGTAATGGACGCCCGCGCCGACCGTCAGCGGCTTGACCGACGGATCACCGATGGTGAACCAGTCGAGGCCGAGGTGGAACCCGACGCCCATCGGCAGGTCAACCGCGAGGCCGCCGGACGCGCCGAAGCCGACTTCACCGTCCACGTCCGTGGTCTTCACGTACTGGACGCGCGGCATGACCCACGGCTTGATGGCAACACCGGTCGAGGGCACGTTGATGCCGAGGAGCGGGCCGCCGCCGAAGTTCATGGTGGTCGCGTCACCGAACTTGATATAGCCCACACCGCCCTGCACCGACACGCTGACCGGCATCTCGGCCTTGTTGATGACGTGCACGCCGACGCCGCCGCCCAGCGTCACTTCACCGTCCACGAGGTCGTTCCCGACCGGGTACAGGCCACCCACGGCATAGATCGTGAACATGTTCGCGGCGTAGCCGAGTCGGCCGCCGACGTACATGCTGGACTCGCCGCCGAGCTTCGCGTCGTCGTTGACGCCCAGGCCGAAGTCGCCCGCAATGTTCACCCCGCTGCCGGGCAGGGCACCCCACACCACGTTGCCCGCGTTCTGAGCCGAGGCCGCATTGGCGAACACGCCGAGCGCCAGGACCGCAAGGCTGACCCGCAGAATCGTCTTCATGCTCATCCCTCTCCGAAAGGGTGATCCGTTTTCAGACGTGAGACCCGGCCACTCGTCACCCACCGCGAGAGGCCCCAAGAAGCCGCTAAAGGCTAAGGCATTCAGGCGGTTGGGTCAATGGGGACCAGAGGCGACTTCGGTGTATCTTCGGGCCACTATCCGCCTCGCTCGCACCCTGGGTTACCGCAACCACACCGCACTCACGCCCACGCCGTCGGGCGCTCCGGCGGTCCCGAACTCGCCGCTCGCCCGGACCTCGAATCCCGTGGACAACCGCAGGTCCAGGCCCAGGCCAAGCGCCGCCTCCACGCCCGACCCGACCGACGTGAAATACACCGTGGGCTGCACGTAGGGGACGAGGCGCACCGCCGATTTCTCCACGATGAGTCGCCGTCCCAGAGACAGTCCGACGGGCACCCAGAGACTCGCTTCCCCGCTCACGTCGAGTCCCGCCCCGGCCACCAGTGCCCCGCGCAGCGGCGACCGCTCCTCGAACAGGAACGGCACCCGGGCCTGGAGACCAAACAGGAAGCTGTCCTGCACGTCGTCCCGGATCAGGACGCCGGCCCGCCCCGCTACGTCCACGGACCCGACCCCCCGGCGGTAGTGCCCCTCGATGCCGGTCTGGGACGCACGCAGGAAGCTCGCGGTGGCCCCGAACTCGTACCGGTGGAATGACCGGTACGGGGAGTGAAAGACGGGCGTGCCGGTTTCCTGGGCTCGTGCCGGGAGCGAGACCACAAGAAGGAGCAGAAGCGCCGGCCCGAGGGTGAGGCGCAGTCGGCTCGTGAGACGTGAAACGTGAAACGTGAAACGATGGCCGTCCGGTTCACGTTTCACGTTTCACGTCTCACGATCGCGGTTATCGCACCCACACCAGACTGACCGCCAGCCCCTCGCCGACGTCGAAGAAGCCGATGCTGGTCCGCAGGTCCAGGGAGGAGCCGACCTTGAAGTCGGCCCCGAACCCGAGGCCGAAACGCAGGTCGTCGTCGGCAGGGCCATCCACGACCACGAAGCCCAATGTGGGTTGCGCGTAGGCCACGAAGCTCACGCCTTCGAGATCCACCCGGCGTCCGAGGGAGAGGCCCGCCATCGGGACCATCCAGGCGTCGAACTCGACCGTGCCGATCCCGGCCACGAACGCGCCATCGAGCGGGAAGGACTCGGAGTGTTCGAGCAGCCGCATGCGGCCTTCGCCGCCGAGCACGAACGAGCCGCCGGCCCCGGTTCCCGGGTTGTCTATGTACCCGCCCTTGATCCCGATGTCGAACTTCTTGTAGCCGAACCGGAACTGCCCCTCGATGCCGACGTTGTCGAAGCCCACCCAGGCGCCCGTGGCGCCGAACTCGTGCCGCTCGAAGGCGCGGTAGGGCGCGTTGAACGAGGGCGTGAAGCTCGCCTGCGCGGCGGCGACCCCGGCCGTCAGGACGAGCGCCGCCAAGGCGGCCAGCGGAATGCGCTTGGACATGGTGTGTCTCCTTGAAGCTGGGGTCTATTCGGCGCTCGCCTGCTCGGCGATCACGCGAACGGTGTTGTCCATCACCTGGAGGAACCCGCCCCGCACCCGGATCGCGACCGTGCCACCCTTGGCCCGCACCGTGAGCCGGCCGGTCCCGAGCATCGTGAGAAACGGCGCGTGACGCGGCAGGATACCCACCTGGCCGTCGAACGCGGGGGCGGACACCGCGTCCGCCTCGCCGTCAAATACCACCCGCTCGGGCGCGATCACCGTGACGCGCATCACGTGTGCATCTGGGCGGCGGCCTCGGTCACGTCCTCGATGCCGCCCTGCATGTAGAAGGCCTGCTCCGGCAGGTGGTCGAACTCGCCGGACACCACCCGCTCGAAGCTCTCGACCGTTTCGCCGAGCTTCACGTACTTGCCCTTGCGGCCGGTGAACGCCTCCGCGACGTGGAACGGCTGCGACAGGAACCGCTGCACGCGGCGCGCGCGGGCCACGAGCTGCTTGTCCTCCTCGGACAGCTCGTCCATGCCGAGAATGGCGATGATGTCCTGGAGCTCCTTGTACCGCTGCAGAATCCGCTGGACCTCGACGGCGGCCTGGTAGTGCCGATCGCCAAGATACTGCGCGTCCAGGATCCGGCTCGACGAATCGAGCGGGTCCACCGCGGGATAGATCCCGATCTCGGTGAGCGCCCGCGACAGCACCACCGTGGCGTCGAGGTGGGCGAACGCCGTGGCCGGCGCCGGGTCCGTCAGGTCGTCGGCGGGGACGTAGATGGCCTGCACCGACGTGATGGATCCGGACTTGGTGGAGGTGATTCGCTCCTGAAGATCCCCCATCTCCGTGGCCAGCGTGGGCTGGTACCCCACGGCGCTCGGCATGCGACCGAGCAGCGCCGACACCTCGGAGCCCGCCTGCGTGAACCGGAAGATGTTGTCAATGAAGACCAGCACGTCCTGGTGCTCGCGATCCCGGAAATACTCCGCGATCGTGAGGCCCGAGAGCCCCACGCGGAGCCGGGCGCCGGGCGGCTCGTTCATCTGCCCATAGATCAGCGCCACCGAGTCGAGCACGCCGCTTTCCTTCATCTCGAGATAGAGATCGTTGCCTTCGCGCGTGCGCTCGCCGACGCCGCAGAACACGGAGCGGCCGCCGTGCCCCTTCTGGACGTTGTTGATCAGCTCCATGATGATGACCGTCTTGCCCACCCCGGCGCCCCCGAACAGGCCGATCTTGCCGCCCTTCACGAACGGCGCGAGCAGGTCCACGACCTTGATGCCCGTCTCGAACACCTGCGTCTTGGGCTCGAGGTCCACGAACTTGGGCGGGTGCCGGTGAATGGGCCACCGCTCCGCGCTCGCCGGAATGGGCTCCCCGTCATCCACGGGCTCGCCGATCACGTTGAGGATGCGGCCGAGCGAGAACTCCCCCACCGGCATCGTGATCGGCTGGCCGGTGTTGCGCACCTTCATGCCGCGCACGACGCCGTCCGTACTGCTCATGCCCACGGCGCGCACCTGGTTCCGCCCGATGTGCTGCTGCACCTCGGCCGTGACCTTGAGGTGGGTCCCCGCGACCTCTTCGTCCAGCTCGAGGGCCGTCAGGAGGTCCGGCATGTGCTCGGGCTCGAATTCCACGTCGAGCACCGGGCCGATGACCTGGACGACTTTGCCGAATGCCTTAGCCATGTGAGTTCCTCAAAACCAACGTGTAGCGTATAGCGTGTAGCGTTAAGCGGGTCTCGGCGTCGGCCTTGCGCGTGCAGGTACGCGACACGCTACACGCTGCACGGCCGGCTTCATCCCGCCAATCCCGCCGCTCCGCCCACGATCTCCGCGATCTCCTGCGTGATCTGGGCCTGCCGCGCCCGGTTCAAGGAGCGGCGCAGCGTGTCAATCATCTCACCCGCGTTGTCCGTGGCGCTCTTCATGGCCGTCCGCCGCGCGCCCTGCTCCGAGGCCGCCGTCTCCACCAGGGCCCGGTAGACCTGGTTCCGGAGGTACAGGGGCAGCAGCGCCTCGAGCAGGACCGCGGCTGAGGGCCGGAGGATGTAGAACGGCGGCGCCCGTCGCGTCCCGGCGCGCGCGGGTGCGGCAAGCGGGAGCACCGGGAGCCGCGTCGGCGGCGTGGAGAGCGGGCTCACGTACCGGGCGAAGATGATCTCGACGCCATCCAGCTCGCCCGCCACGTAGCGCGTGATCAGCGGCGCCACCAGCTGGTCCGCGTGCTCCATCGTGGGCCGGTCGCCGATGTCCTGGCGCTGCGAGGCCACCGCGCGCCCGATGAAGCGGAAGAACCCGATGCCTTTCCGCCCGACCAGGTGCAGTTCGGCCTCGGTGCCCTGCGCCTCGAGCGCGCCCAGCCGGTGCCGCGTCTCGCGGATCAGGTTGGCGTTGAACCCCCCGCACAGGCCGCGGTTGCTGGAGAGCCCGATGACCGCCACGCGCCGCGGCACGCCCACGGGGACGCGCAGCAGCGGGAACCGCTCGGCGAGATCCGGATTCAGGAGATCCCCGAGCACGTCGGCGAGCGCCTGCGCGTAGGGCCGCGCCCCCACGACGCGGTCCTGCGCCCGCTTGAGACGTGAGGTGGCCACCATCTCCATGGTCTTCGTGATCTGCCGGGTCTTCTCGACGGAGCGGATCCGGCGCCGGAGCTCCCGCGTCTTGGCCATCAGCCCATTGCCTTGAAGTCCTCGATGGCCTTGCGGACCTGCGCGGTCAGCTCGTCGTCGAGCGCGCGCTTGGTGCGGATCGTCCGGCCCAGCTCGGGCCGGCTGGCCGCCACGAAGGCCAGGAAGTCGGCTTCCCACTGCCGCACGCGGTCCACCGGCACGTCGTCCAGAAAGCCGTTGGTCACGGCGTAGATGACCATGATCTGCTGTTCGACCGGCATGGGCCGGTACTGCGGCTGCTTCAGCACCTCCACGATCCGCTGCCCGCGCGCGAGCTGCTTCTGCGTGGCGGCGTCGAGGTCCGACGCGAACTGGGCGAACGCCTCCAGCTCGCGATACTGCGCGTAGTCCAGCCGCAGCCGTCCGGCCACCTGCTTCATGGCCTTGATCTGGGCGTTGCCGCCGACGCGCGACACTGAGATGCCGGGGTTGATCGCGGGCCGGACGTTGGCGTAAAACAGGTCGGTCTCGAGGAAGATCTGGCCGTCCGTGATCGAGATGACGTTGGTGGGGATGTACGCGGACACGTCCCCCGCCTGCGTCTCGATCACGGGCAGCGCGGTGAGCGATCCGCCGCCGTTCGCGTCGGACAGCTTGGCCGCGCGCTCGAGCAGCCGCGAGTGGAGATAGAACACGTCGCCCGGGTACGCCTCGCGGCCCGGAGGCCGGCGCAGCACGAGGGAGAGTTGCCGGTACGCCGCCGCCTGCTTCGAGAGGTCATCGTACACGCAGAGCGTGTGTTTCCGCTCGTCGTACATGAAGTACTCGGCCATCGCGCACCCGGCGTAGGGCGCGATGTACTGGAGCGGCGCCGGGTCCGCCGCGCTCGCCACGACCACGATGGAGTACTCCATCGCGCCGTGCTCCTTGAGCCGCTCCACCACCGACGCGACCGTCGAGTTCTTCTGCCCGATCGCGATGTACACGCAGATCACGCCTTCGCCCTGCTGATTGATGATCGTGTCCACCGCGATGGCGGTCTTGCCGGTGCCCCGGTCGCCGATGATCAGCTCCCGCTGCCCGCGCCCGATCGGGATCATGGCATCAATGGCCTTCACACCCGTCTGCAACGGCTCCTTCACGGGCTGGCGGGCCACGATCCCCGGCGCCTGCGATTCGAGCTTCCGCGACTTGGCGGCCTTGATGGGTCCCAGCCCATCCAGGGGCTGGCCCAGCGGATTCACCACGCGGCCCACCAGGGCGGGGCCCACCGGGACCTCGAGCACGCGCCCGGTGCGGCGGACTTCGTCCCCCTCGCGGAGCTGGAGGTAGTCGCCCAGGATGACGGCGCCGAGACTGTCCTCCTCGAGGTTCAGCGCCAGGCCGCTGATCGTCTCCCCGCTCTCCGAGGACGTGAACTCCAGCATCTCGCCGGCCATGGCGGAGGCGAGTCCATACACCCTCGCCGTGCCGTCCTTCACCTCCAGAATGGAGCCGACCTCCTGGATGTCGAGCGGCTTGAGCTCCGCCGCCGCGATCTCGCGCAGGAGGACGTCCTTGAACTCACCGGGTCGGAGAATGGAATCCGTCGCCATGCCAGCAGCAGCCGTGGTTGAAGTCGGAGGTTGGGATAAAGCTTGTGAAAAGTATCACAAGCCCCCCGTGCCGCAACCCGCACGCCTCGACGGGCACGGCGCGTCAAATCCTACTTCGCATGCGGCCCCGGAGGAAGCGCGCCAGCACGCCGCGCGGGCCCATCCGTCCGAGGGTGCTCGGCAGCGCGCCGGCAATCCGGCGCGCGGTGCCGGAGAGGTGGCCGGGGCTCGCGAACCGCAGCAGGGCGGCGCACGTCCGCACGTCGTAGCCGGGATTGCGGAGGAGGTCCGCGGCGCAGGTGATGCGTGTGAGGTCAATCACCCGCTTCAGGTTCGGCGCGCCGCCGGCCCCGAACTCGCGCGACAGATGCTCGCGGCTCGTGCCGACGGCCCGGGCCACGTCGCTGGTGGTCAGCCGCCGGCCCGCGCCCGCCAGCGCCACGCCCCACGCGCGTCGCTGCACGTCCTCGACGAGTCGCAGCAGGCGGGGCGCGTCGGCCAGCTCCCGCTCCCGCTGGCGGCTGGCCGCCCGGGCGGCCACCAGCTCCCCCGCGACGGGCTCATCCACGCCCTCGACCAGCAGGCCTTCCACGCCGGCCGAGAGGACGTCGGCGAACTGCCGGGCATCGTCGGCTCGAAGCGGTCCGAAGCCGAAGACGGGGATGCGCGGAAAGCGATCCCGCAGCGCGGGCAGCGGCGCCGCCCAGTCCGCGCCCCGGACCCGGACCAGGACGGCGTCCACCAGCTCCCGGCGCAGGAGGGCAACCACGGCATCGAGATCCCGGCAGGATCGGATCCCGATGGAGCCCGGGAGGCCGCGGCGGAGCGCGGCGCGCCAGCCCGGGTTGGCGCCCACGAGGGCCAGCACCGGCATCAGACGGGACCCGAGGGATCGAGCACCCCTCCCGCGACCAGGACCCGGGCGGCCTGGAGCACGCGGCGCGCGTTCTCGTGCGTCAGCCGGACCTCCGCCTCGTCGAACGGCAACCAGACACAGGCCGAGATGCCCTCTTCCCCCTGGGGCGTCGCGTCACCGGCGTCGGACGAGAACAGGAAGAAGTGGCAGAATTTGTGGATCAGGTCGCCGCGGAACCGGAAGTACCAGTCAATCCGGCCCAGCCCGTCGTGCAGCGCGAGGTCGTCGAGTCCCGTCTCCTCGGCGATCTCGCGGCGGGCGGCGTCCTCGGGACCTTCGCCGTCGTGGAGATGCCCCTTGGGAAACCCCCAGTTGCGATGGCCGTCCCGGATGAGGAGATAGCGCATGCCGTCGGGGCAGCGGCGCACCACCACGCCTCCCGCGCTGGTCTCCTTCCGGGCGCGCTCCCGAGCCACTAGAAAACCGAGAACTTGAAGTACTTGCGCGGATTGGCCTGGATGTCGGCGAGGAGCGAGCGGAGCTGCTGGACCGCGAGGGTGGTCTCGACGTAGAGCGTCGAGTCCCCCACGAGCAGGCCGATGGTCCCGGCGCGGTTCTGGATCCGCGTCATCACGGAGTCGGCGGCGTGGATCACCCGCACCAGGCTCTGCTGGTTGTCGCGGGCCGCGCCGACGAGCTCGCTGAACCCGCGGGTGGCCTCCGCGACGTGCTCCGACGCCACCTGGGTGTTCTCGAGGATACGGGTCAGCTCGCCCTGGTTCGTGGCGGAGTCCACCCGCGCGAGGGAGGCCTCGAGCGAGACGGCCGCGCGGGACAGCACGGACGAGCCCTCGTCGAGCCGCTCCCCGACGCCCCGCAGCACGTCGGTCTGCTGCTCGGTGAATTGAGCGATCTGATCGGCCACGCGCCCGAAGTCGCGGATGGACTCCTGGAGCTGCATGACGGCGGTGGAGTCGAACGCCTGCTGGATCCGGGACGAGACCGACGCGATGTCGGTGGCGATGCGCCCCGCCTGGGCGGTGAGCTGGCCGATGTCGGGCAGGGTGGCCCCCGGCCACAGCCCGTCCCCCTCCGCCACCGCTTCCGCGAGGTCCCGGCGGACGTTGGGATCGTCCGGCGCCTGCGCGAGGCTGATGATGCCGGCCTGCCACTCGCCGAACAGCGACGCCGAGGCGGCCACGATGGCCGGATCGGCGGGCAGCGCCACGTCTCCATAGATCTGGACGTCCGCCTCGACCCAGTTGCGTTCGCCGAGGCGGATGCCCGCGACGCGGCCCACGCGGACGCCGCGGAGGACGACCGGGTCACCCACCCCCAGGCCGCCCACGGTCCGGAACCGCGCCGAATGGGTGGTGGCGCCGCGGGCGAGGTCGGCCTGCGACAGCCACAGGGTTCCCGCCACCACCAGCACCAGGGCGCCGAACACGGTCACGCCCACGACCAGCTCGTCGCGGCGCTTCATGCGCCCGCCCCCCACGCCGCCTCGGCGTCCTGCGCGCCCTCGGGCCGGCCTTCCACGAACTGCCGGACCACGGCGTCGTGGCTGCCCCGGATGGCGTCCACCGAGCCCACCTGCCGGACCTGGCCACGGAACAGCATGGCAATGCGGTCGCCCACCGCGTAGGCGCTGCGCATATCGTGCGTCACGACGACGCTGGTCACGCCATAGGTCTCCCGGGTGCGGACCATGAGCTGGTCCATGACCGCGGCGGTCACCGGATCGAGCCCGGTGGTCGGTTCATCATAAAGGATAAACTTGGGGCGCAACACAATGGCGCGCGCAATCCCCACCCGTTTTCGCATCCCGCCCGACAGCTCCGACGGGAGCCGGTCCTCCGAGCCCGCGAGCCCCACCACGGCGAGCGCGTCGGCGCTGCGGTCGGCGATCTCGGCGTCCGCCACGCCCTGGCGCCGGAGGCCGAGCGCCAGGTTCTCGGCCACCGTCATGGAGTCGAACAGCGCGGCGAACTGGAAGACGAAGCCGATCCGCGCGCGTACCGCCGTGAGCCGCTCGCGGTCGAGCGCGTGCACGACCTGGCCGTCCACTTCCACCGCCCCGTGGTCGGGATCCAGGAGGCCCACGATGAGCTTCAGGGCCACGCTCTTGCCCGCGCCGGAATGCCCGATGATGACGGTCGTCTGGCCATCCGGAATCTCCAGCGAGAACCCCTCGAGCACGCGCTTCGGGCCGAACGCCTTGTGGACGTCGCGGAAGACGATCACAGGAGCACCAGGGCCCAGAAGGCGTCGAGCACGAGGATGAGCTGCGCGCTCACGACGACGGCGCGCATGGTGGCCTGTCCCACTTCCTCGGCCCCGCGGCGCACGCCGAGGCCCCACGCGCACCCGACGAGCGCGATGACGAACCCGAACGACATGCTCTTCACGAGCCCGAACCACACGTCCTTGAACTGGTAGAACAGCCGGAGTCCGTGCGTGAACTCGACGGCCGAAAGCTCGAGCAGGTTGACCGCGGCCACCAGGCCGGCGAGGACGCCGGCGGCGATGGCCACCGCCACTACGACCGGGAACATCAGGGTGGCCGCGAGCACGCGCGGAACCACCAGGTACGACGTCGGGTCGTAGGCGAGGGTCTCGAGCGCGTCCACCTGCTCCGTGACCCGCATGGTCCCGAGCTCCGCGGCAATGTTCGCGCCGATCCGGCCCGCCAGCGCCAGGCCGGTGAGCACGGGCCCGAGCTCGAGCATGATGGACTTGCCCACCGCGGTGCCCACGAAATAGAGCGGGACCGCGCCGGTGAACGTGTATGAGGCCTGGAGGGAGAGGACGATGCCCGTGAACACCGAGATGAACAGGGCGATCGGGAGGGAGTCCACCCCGATGCGGCGCATCTGGACGACCGTCAGCGCGGGCCAGACCTCCACGTCGCGGAGGCCACGGCCGAGGTCGCCAAGGAGCACGCCGAGGCGTCCGAGCGCGGTGAGCCAGCGCTCGACCGGAGCGGTGACAAGACGAAGCACCGGGCGAATTTAACTCCGGGAGCGGAGGGCGGTGAGGGCGGGGCCCTCGCTGCCCTCGCTGCTTACGCCGCGAAGCTCGCCAGCGCCTTCCCCACGTCGCCTTCGCGGAGGCGCTTGAGGGCGCGGTCGCGGAGCTGGCGCACCCGCTCCCGCGTGACGCCGAGCATGCCGCCGATTTCCTCCAGCGTGTGCTCGCGTCCGCCGTCGAGCCCGAAGTACAGCCGGAGCACCTTGGCGTCGCGGGCCGGCAGCGACTGGAGCGCCGTCTCGACCTCGTCGCTCAGGAACCGCTCCATGGTCTTCTCTTCGGTGTCCGGCATGTCCTCGGCGATGAACCGCTCGATGAGCGAGCGGTCGCCGTCGGGATCGAGCGGGGCATCGAGCCGGACCTCGCCCGTATTGAGCGCGGCCAGGGACTGGACGACCTCGAGCGACAGGCTCGTGGCTTCCGAGATCTCCTCGGGCGTGGGCTCGCGCCGCAGCTCCTGGCGCAGCGCCTCCGCGGTGCGGACGATCTTGGAGAGGTCGGCGGTGCGGTTGAGCGGCACCCGCACCGTCCGGCCGTGCCGCGCGAGCGACGCGAGGATGGCCTGACGGATCCACCACACGGCGTAGGAGATGAACTTCACGCCCTGGTCCGGATCGAACTTCCGGGCCGCGGTGAGGAGGCCCACGTTCCCTTCGCCGATCAGGTCGGTGAGCGGGAGGCCGCGGTTCTGGTACTTCTTGGCCACCGAGATGACGAAGCGCAGGTTCCGCTTGGCCAGCTCCTGCATGGCCTCCTGGTCGCCGGCGCGGACCTTCTTGGCAAGGGCGATCTCCTCGTCCGGCTTGAGGAGCGGCGTCTTGCTCACTTCGTAGAGGTACTGGTCGAGCAGGTCGCGATCATCCTCGTTGGCGGCGATGATCGGCGCCTGGCGGCGACGACGCTTCTTGCGCTGCGGATTGGCCATGGCGCTTCCCATATATCACCAAATACGCCGCCCCTCAAGGGGCTGGCGTGGTCATCGGATTCACCCCGCGCCGCGCACCTGCGCGGCAGGGGCCGCTCATCCTGCTTGACACCCCTAAAACCCCGGGGTAGGTTGCCGTGTTCCAAAAGCCGGATGGCGGGAACCCGTCAATATAGCGGGGGCGTAGCTCAGTTGGGAGAGCGCGTGAATGGCATTCACGAGGTCAGGGGTTCGATCCCCCTCGCCTCCACTCCGGAGCCGGACGCGGCGCTGGCAGTTGTGGGCGAGGTCGGCTAGGTTAGATGCGTGCCCGGGCAGCAGGGGCTCGCGGGAATAGCTCAGTTGGTAGAGCACAACCTTGCCAAGGTTGGGGTCGCGGGTTCGAGTCCCGTTTCCCGCTCTCGGCGGCAGAGCTGAAGCTCTGACTCGTTGACTGGACGCGGCCAAGGCCGCGGGGGACGCGGCGGTCTCGGATGCCACAGACGGCGAGACGGCGCGACGGCAAGCGGATCGCTGGACGAAGGTGGCAGATACATCGACGCGGGGTGGAGCAGTCTGGTAGCTCGCCGGGCTCATAACCCGGAGGTCGTGGGTTCAAATCCCACCCCCGCTACTAGGACCTAGACGGACCGTGACAAGCAGCGAGACGGCTAGTGGTGTCTAGGGCCGAGGAGTAGGGTGCACGCACCCGTTCCCTGGCTCCTAAGAGCCGCTAGCCGTCTGGCCGTCTGACCGTCAGGCGCCTGAAGAATGGGCGGTTAGCTCAGTTGGTTAGAGCGCCACGTTGACATCGTGGAGGTCACAAGTTCGAGTCTTGTACCGCCCATCGCGCCCGTAGCTCAACTGGATAGAGCGTCTGGCTACGGACCAGAAGGTTGGAGGTTCGAGTCCTTCCGGGCGCATCACACGGGGCGTAGCGCAGCCCGGTTAGCGCGCCTGCTTCGGGAGCAGGAGGTCCCCGGTTCAAATCCGGGCGCCCCGATGAATACGAGAGCCGAATGGCCGTGAGCCGATGGCCGACCGTTCGCGGAGCGATCGGCGCACGGTCATCGGCCATCGGCTCACGGCAAGAGGCGCCAGTAGCTCAGCCTGGATAGAGCGTTGGCCTCCGGAGCCAAAGGTCACAGGTTCGAATCCTGTCTGGCGCATCCCCCCGGCACGACCGCCCGACGGCGCCTCCGGCGCCGTCGGGCGTGGTGTCACGCGACCAGCAACATGGCGAGCGTGACGACGTTCGCGCCCACCAGCGACCAGCCGACGCGCTTCAACTGGCGCGGGTGTGCCCGCAGGATGGTCGCGGCCAGGACCACCAGTACCGATGGCACCACCGCCAGCCCCGCCGCCGTGGGCAGCCTCCCGGACAGAGCGCCCAGCAGACCCATGGTAACGATGACGAGCCCCAGGACCGGTGTCGCCCGGACCGTCCACACGCCGCCCAACGCGGGCTTGGCCCGCGCCTTGATGGCATGCACCGACAGGGTGGCCAGCACGAAACTCGCCGCCCACACGCCGGCCGCGACCCCCGCCGCTCTCCACGACATCGTGCCCGCCAGGCCGACCGGCAGGATCATCCCGGCCAGGGCGCCGGCCACCAGGATCTCGCCGCCCAGCGTTTTGGGTCGCCCGCGGAGCAGCGCGGGCGCGAGGAGCAGGGCGAACGCGCTGGGGATCAGCGCCGCCCACCGCCCCGCAGGGGGCGCGCGCAGCAGCCCCGCCCCGGCCCCGATCGCGAACACGACCCCCAGCGCCACCGCCGCGCGGCGCGCCGGGCCGCCGAGCGACGCCTCGAGTCGCGCGCCGCGCACCCCGTTGAGGACCGCCAACGGCTCTCGCACCAGGAACCCGGCCAGCACGGCCGCGCCGAAGCCGAGCCCGGCGACGGTGACCCCGCCGGCCAGGAACGCCGTGAGCAGCGGGAACAGCAACTCGGCGTAGGCCCCGTACTCCCTCGGCAGTACCGCGCGACTCGTGGACATGAGCGCGGAACATACGCCACCGCGCCCGGATGGCGTACCCGGGCGCGGTGAACTGAGCGGCGAGGCGTGGCGACTACCGTATCGGAGGCCGCCGGCGCTCCGTTTCCGCTCGCCGCTCGATCCCCCGTTGGCGGACCCTGTCCCGCTGCGTCACGCGCTCGGCCATCAACTCCGCGCGGCTGCGGGACGGCTCCGTGGAACCGGCGGTGGACGCGGACCCGGACCGCGACACGAGCGGCGACCGCCACAGGTCCGCGACCCGCGTCGCCGTGGGTGGCGCGGCCGGGACGGTCACGCCCAGAGGATCGGATGTGAGGTACGGATCCACGGTCACCACGCCGGTCACGCTGTCGGCGACGCCGCGGCCGGGCCCACCTGGGTCCCCCCACCAGTTGTTCGTCGCGTCCACCGACGTACCCGAGCCCGCCTGGACGGCGTAGCTCCCGTTCCCGAAGAAGCGGCCGTCCGTGAGCGTGGCGGTCCCGGTCCCCAGCACCTGCACCCCATACCCGCGATTGCTGGTGACGTTGTTCCATCGGCCCGTGAGGGTGGTCGTGGCGGCGGCGTAGAGCTGCATCCCGTAGCTCCGGGTGCCGGTGACGACCGTGCTGTCGAGCACCAGGCTCGAGCCCGCGCTCCCCTGGAAGGCCAATCCGTAGCCGCCCCCCTCGACCCGACTGCGGCGGACGGATCCGCTCCACAACCCGCTCAGGTACGCCGCATACCCACCGAGCGCCGAGTCCGCACGCAGCGTGTCCCCGGAGAAGGCAAAGCTGTGTCCCTCCGACGTCGACCCCGACAGATAGGCGCCGTAGTACGTCCCGCCGTAATGGTTCCCCTGGGAGACGACGTCGACGTTCTGCACGTACAGCGGATAGCCGCCCGTGCCGGTCCCGAAGATGCGGTTGCGCGCCACCTCCAACCACGGCTTCGGCGCGTTCGTGGCGTTGGCGGCGTAGACCCCGTACTGGCTGGCCCGCGTGATGACGTTGTCGGTGACGGTCAGCGTGTCCCCGTACAGCAGCATGCCCTGGGTCACGCTGTCCATCGTGTTGCCGGTCACGACCGCCCGGTGGACGTTGCCGCTCGACCACGCGTAGATGGGACGGTACACCCGCGTGAACGTGTTCCCGGTGATCTCGGCCAGGGCCACGGAATCCGCGTAGCCGTTCACTTCGATCCCGTAGGTCGTCGAACAGCTCACCCGACAACCCGTGAAGGTGGTATTCTCGAGCCGCACGTACCGCGCCGAGGCGTACAGCGGATACCCGGACACGTTCGTGAACCGGGAATCCCGCACGCGGATATCCGTTCCATAGAGGTAGCCCGGGTAGAGCGTGAACCCGGAATCCGGCGCCACCACGACCATGGCATCCACCCGGATCGTGTCCAGATCGTCCACGTAGAACGCGTAGTCGGACGTCGCGGCGAGCGGCTCGGCGATGATGCTGTCCGCCAGGGACACGAACCGCGTGCCGGGCTGCGGCGGGTACATGCGCCCGTAGACCTGGAACCCCGCGTAGTAGCCGCCGGTCCGGTAGACGTTCCGCTCCGAGATGACCGACCCGACGTCGTAGAGGTAGAGCGCGGCATCGTAGGTCGTCCGGAACTGGTTATCGGCGAGGTAGATCCGGGCGCCCGAGACCGACCCGTCAACGTAGAGCGCCTCGTAGTACGAGGGCTCCAGCCGGCTGTTCCGCACGTCGAGGGAGTCCACCCCGTAGAGGTAGATGCCGTAGCGCGCGCTTTCGATCACGACCCCATCGAGCACCGCGACACCGACGCCGTCACTCGCGTACACGGCGTTCCCGCCGCTCGAAAGCGCCGAGTCACCCAGGAACCGGACGTTCCGGAGGATCAGCGTATCGAGGCCGTAGTTGAGCGTCATGCCGCTGTACGAGTAGGGGCCGGTCAGGTCGAACAGCACGTTCTGCACGAGGACCTTGCGGGTCGGCTCGTACTGGTAGAGACCCTCGTCGAACCCGCGCAGGACCAGGTTGTGCATCTCGAAGCTCACGCCGCCGTACAGGGTGACGACCTGGTCGTTCTCCGGGTTGCCGCGCAGGACGGGCCGCGTGCCGTCGGGGAGCGTGTCGCCCCACAGCACGATGCTGCGCCCCACGTCGCCGTATCGCGCGCACAGCTCGGGGGGCGGCGACGCGGGCGGCCCTCCGTCAGCGGGCGGGCTGTCGCCGTAGTAGCCCCCGGTGCAGAACTCGCCGCTGAGATAGTCGTGCACGCCCGGCGCAACGCGCACGGTGTCGCCGTCCTGTGCCACCGGGAACGCGTACTGCGGGGTCGCGAACGGGTAGCGCTGGGTGCCAAGCTGGATCGAGGCCAGCGGCGCCCGGGCGGCGTCCACGTACCAGTTGATCCGCCGCGCGCGCACGATGACCGGCACCGTGGCCGTGATCCCGGGACCGAGCGCCGCGGACACCGTGGTCGTGCCGGCGGCGCGGGCCGCGAGCACCCCTTCCGCCGACACGACGGCCAGCTCGGGATTGCCCACCGACCAGTTGACGCTCGTGCCCGCCGGGAGCCCTCCAATGGCGCCCGCGAGCAGCAGGCGCACCTGCTGCCCCACCGCCACGTCCACCGTGTCGGGGAGAATCGTGATCGCCAGCGCGCCGGTGGTACCGCAGGCTCCCGGGGCGTACACCAGCACCCGCTGCCCGGGAATGGCCAGCCCGACCGCGTAGGACAGCGTGATCAGGGCGTCCCGGCTGTTGAGCAGGCCGTCCCCGTCCACGTCGCCCAGGGCGAGCGTGAACGTCGCCGAATCCAGCGCCAGCCCCACGACCGCCGACAGCATGACCAGCGCATCCCGGCTGTTGGCCTGGCCGTCGCCGTCCAGATCGCCCCACCGGCCCACGGCCGGGCAGTACGTACCGTTCACGATCGTGACGAACGCGGTCAGGTCGGTGAACGTGCCGGCCGCGGCGGCCTCGCCCACGGTCAGCGTGAACGCCGCCGTGGCGGTGGTGTTCACGGTGAGCTGCACCGCGAACAGGTCGAACAGGCCGTCCACGCCGGACACCGAGAGCCCGCCGACGCGCAGCACGCCGTAGTACACGCTGTCCGTCACGACCAGGGGCTGGCCGAAGGCGCCGGGCTCGGTGGCCACCCACGTGAGGACCGCCGGGTCCCACTGGAGCCGCACCGTGTAGCTGCCGAGCTTCTCGCCCGGCGCCCCGCGCAGGTCCGCGTACACCGGCACCCGGATCCGGCCGCCGGCCTCCCCGACCAGCTGGCCCCCGACCCCGAAGACGACGGTCTGCGCCGCCGCGCGCGCGCTCACGGCGGCCAGGAGCAGCACGAGGACCACGCCCGCGCGCCTCATCGGAACGATGCTCCCACGTCCTGCGTGCCGGCCGCGCGATAGATCTTTACGATTCGTCCGTCCGGCTGTTGGACGTAGTAGTCGTACGTGGCGGGACTGCTCGGCGACTGACGGCGCCGGAACAGGATGCCGGCGGCGGTCCAGCCCGACAGATCCAGCGATGCCGAGAGCGAGACCGCTTCCCGCGGCGCGGTCGCGGTGTCCGGCGCGGCAACCACGAAGATGCGGCCGCCCGACTGGAACGCCAGCGAGTCCCCAGCGGGCGACCAGTGCGGGTGGAGGGGTGAATAGCCGGACGCGGTGGGGTACTCCACGCGCACGGTGCCGCTGTCCACCCGCACCGACCAGAGCCCGTTGGTGCAGCAGGTTTGATAGCCGGTGAAGGCCACGCGCTGTCCGTCGGGACTCCACGCGGGGTTGGTGGACGTGTAGTTCGTCACGGTCGTGGTGGACTGGAGCCACACGGGGTTGGATCCGTCGCCGCCCATCATCCACAGATAGCACAAGCCGCTCGCGCCCGTACACGTGCCGGGGGGGGTCCGGTCCGAGAAGAACGCGATCCTGCCGTCCGGCGCGTAGGTGCCCCACCCATCGTAGAAGGCCAGGTTCTTCGCCAGCGTGTCCTGCGCCAACGTTCCCACGTTCACGGCGATGGGCTCGTAGTAGTAGCTGGCCGTATACGCCGTGGCGAGCACCCGGGTCCCATCCGGTGACCACCGCGCGAACTGCTGCGAAGCGTCCCCGAACTGGGTCGTGGACCCGATGGCGGCGGCCACGCTGTCGCCCGCGGCCACCTGGTACAGAATGCCGTTGCTCGCGTCATCCCGGATGAACACCATGGCGCTGGGCACCCCGGCCAAGGGGGCGCACGCGCCCGCCTTGGGAAGTCCGGTCCGCTCGTAGTAGTAGTAGTACGAGTAGCCGCCCACGGCGTAGGAGAGCATGAGCAGGGCGTCCCGCGACGTCACGGCCAGATCGTCGTCCACGTCGGCCACCGTGAGGTCGAACCCGGTCACCGGGAGCCCCACGGCGCTGGTGAGCGCGATGAGGGCGTCGCGGCCCGTCACCGTAAGGGACGAGTCGGGATCGCCCCACAGGACCCGGGCCAGGCACGTGTTGAGCAGGTCGGTCCGCAGGTCGTTGGTGACGACCGTGCCCCCGGCCTGCGTGAGCCATTGGTTCACCCGGAGCGACATGAGAGACCCGGCGGTGGCGGTGCTCCGCATCTCCAGCTCGAGCGTGGCGAGGTAGGCCGACCCCGACGCCCCGGTCCCGGTGGCCGAGAGCATCGCGCCGTTCACGATGGGGGTGACCGTGGGCGACGGCAGGCCGTACCCGGGCACCGAGTCCGCGCGCACGATCCGGAGTCGCGTGGTATCGAAGAACACGGTGATGGAGTACGACGAGACGCCGCCGCTCACGCTGCCGTACAGGAATGCCTTCCTGGTTCCCCCGAGCGGAATGGCGAACGCCGTGTCCGACCCGAACCCGTAGTACGTCTCCGGGAACAGGTAGACGTTCTGCGCCGCCGCCGTGGCGGGTGCGCCGAGCGTCACGCCGAGGATCAGTGCGAGCGTCGTGCGGGACATCATGGACGCTCCTCCCGGTTCCGCGCGGCCTCACGGGCCGCCGCCTGGGCCGCATGCCGCTCCCAGACCGCCGCGCGCGTGGCGGCGACCTGGCGGAGCCGTTCCAGCCGCAGCGCCGCTTGCGTCGCACGGGTCCGCCCGGCGTCCGGGACGTCGGCCGCGCGCACGCCGCCCGCGGGCGGCACAAACGCGTCGGGCAGCGGCGGCGCGTCGGGCCGGGAGAGCGTCCGCCGCTCGACCCGCCGCGCGCCCGCGCGCGCCGCCCCGGGCCCGGCCAGGGACGCGCTCACCACGAACGCGGCCGGCGCGGGCGCGAGCACGTCCGTCACCGCCGAGGCGAGCGGCAGATCCCACAGCACCCCGGCGGAGACGCTGTCGCCCGCCACCGACGATACACTGCCGTTCGTGCCGCGCGGCCCGGCCGGGTCGCCCCACCAGTTGTCGCGGGCCTTGATCAGCCCGGGTTGTCCCACGGCATCCTGGTTGAACATCCCGTACTTCCCGTTCCGCGTGATGTTGTTGCTCGCGAACACGAGCAGGAGCGAGTCGTCGGCCGTCCCCGTCGGCGACCGGTCCACCATCACGCCCAGCGCCCGGGTGGAATCAATGAGATTGTACCGGGCGAGGAGCCGCGAGTACTGCGTCACCCAGATGCCCGTCGTGTCGGACCCGACCACCCGGTTCGAGTCCACGGTTACCTGCACCAGGGAGTCCGGGAAGCCGCGCGCCAGCACCAGGCCCCGCACGTTCCCCGTGAGCCGGTTGCGGCGGACGTCAATCACCCCCGCCTGCGCGGCGTAGCCGGTCACCACGATGCCGCCGTCGTAGCTCAGGCAACACGTGCTCGCCCGCGTATCCAGGACCGTGTTGTCCCGAATGAGCACCGTATCGCCGTACTCGACGTAGATGGCGCTCTCGATGCCCGCCGTGACCGTGTTGCTGTCCACGCGCAAGGCGGTGGCGAAGGACGTGGACGCCGACTGGTAGCCGTGGATGCTGCCGTACTGGAACGGGCCGCTGACGGTGTTGCCCACGAGCCGGTGCCGGCCCGCGCTGTTCTGCGCGTTGTAGAACCCGTAGCTTCCGGCGCCGGTCACGGTGTTTCCGCGGGCCTCGAGATCCCGGGAGGAGTTCAGCCGGAATCCCCAGTCGCAGCTGCCACTGGCCGCATTCCCCTGCACCGTCCACATGGCGGGTCCGCCGACTTCGAACGCCCCGAGGTTGCTGGTGCCGCAGTTCACCGTGGATCCCGTGAGGCTCCCGAGACTGTCCACGTAGGCCTCGATGCCCCAGCCCCCGTACGCCGAGACGTCCAGGGCGTCGAGCACGACGGTGTCGCCGTCGGCGTAGACACCGCTGTACACGTTGGAGAACCGCGAGCGGCGGATCTCCAGACGAGGAATGTCGTACAGGTACGCCCCTTCACCGTCGTCCGCGACGTCCAGGCTGTCCACCACGACCGTGGCCGGGGCTCCCGAGCGGCACCCGTAGAGATAGACGCTCTCGTACGCCGATCCGCGGACGGTCACCGAGTCCACGGTGGACGGGCCCTCGACGCAGTAGGCGTAGAGCCCGTAGCCCACGTCGTCAAACGTCACGCGGCGTAGGCGCACCGCGCCGTACCCATTGTACGATCCGGCGTACAACCCCCGGAACACCACGTCCTGCGCGTCGAGGGTCGCGTAGTAAGTCTCGATACCGTACCCGTAGTAGTAGTAATAGTCGCCCGTGCTAGCGCGCCCCTGGAACAGTGTGTTGCGGACCAGGACCGTGGATGAGTCCTCCCCGCGCCCGGCGAAGTAGATCCCGGTGTCCCACAGGTCGCGGAACGTGGTGTTCTGCACGACCGCCACGCGTCCGTTGTAGAGCTGGGCGCCGTAGTAATCGGTCTGCCGGACCTGCGCCGCATCAATCAGCAGGCTGTCGAAACTCGAGAGGTAGAGCCACCCGCCTTCCCGGATGTCGAACGAGTCCGCGCGGAACGCCGCGGTGGTGCCGCGGTGGCCGGTGAGCGTCACGCCCTCCGCCGAGTAGCCGCCGCCCACGAAGGTGTTCCCATCGAACTGCACGTCCACCACGTACGACCCCGTCACCCCGCCGTACTGGTTCTGCTCCACCCGGTTGCGCGAGAACTCGAGTCGGGACGCGGAGGCGGAATCCACCGTGTAGATCGACAGCCCGGATCCCGCATTGCGCCGCAGGACGGAGCCGCGGACGACGATGGTGTCCACGCGGGTCGCGTAGACGCCGTCGCTCGTGAAATCGCCGACGACCGTGGTGTCCAGCACCAGGCGCCGCGTATTCTCCGCGATGATGCCGTCCGCGGCGTAATAGTAGTAATACTGCGAAGACGGGATCCCGGTCACGCGTGACTGCGCGACATGGAGCAGCCGCGCGTCGTTCGCCCAGATGCCGGCGATCCCGTCGGCCGTTCCCCGCACCTCCACCCCCCGCAGGACCACCGTGTCGGTCCCGCGCGCGCGCACGCCGATCGAGGCGGTGTCCACCCGGAGGTCGCGCAACTCGACGCGGCCGGCCGTGTCGAGCACCATCACGGTGTCCAGCGTCCCGTCAGTGCGCGCCGGAACGAACAGCGGGCGCGGCCCGCCCGCGGCGGTGTCGCCGAGCACCACGAGGCGCTTGGTGATGCGGGCCCCGGCGTACCGTCCGCTCCGCACCCGCAGCGTATCGCCCGCGGCCGCGGCGGCGATGGCCGGTTCGAGATCGGCGAACGGATGCGCGGAGGAGCCGAGCCGGTTCCGAGCTCCCGCCGCCAGCGCGTCCACCCAGTGGGTGCCGCGCGCGGCCGGCACGGTGAGCGTTCCCGTGGCGATGACGGTGTCGTTCTGCAAGGCGCTGATCGTGGTCGTACCGGTGCCGAAGGCCGTGGCGAGCCCCTCGGCGTCCACCGACGCCACGGCCCCGTCGCTCGACGTCCAGCGCACGTTGCGCAGCGCGAGTGCCGCGCCCGTGGAATCGAGGCCGAACGCGAAGTACACCACCTGCTGGCCCACGATCGGCTCGGCGGCGGCGGGGTTCACTCCGTAGCTCTGCGCCCCGGGGGGCGTGCAGATGGCGCCGCCGATGGCCTGGCCCACCCGGAACGTGGGCGTGGGGATCCCGACGGCGTACGAGAGAATGATCAACGCGTCGCGCGGGTCCCGCGTGCCGCTCGAGTCCACGTCTCCAAACCCGACCGCGTACTGCGACACGTCGAGGCCCACGCTCTCCGTGAGCACGATGAGCGCGTCCGCCCCGTTTACCGCGACGTCACCGTTCACGTCGCCCCACCGGCCGGATATCGAGCCGCAGAACAGGCGGTCCAGCGGGACGGCGTCGGCGGTGAGGTTGGCGAAGCTCGCCGCGGCATACAGCTCCTCCACCGTGACCCTGAACGTGGTGGTGTCGTTGGCGAGCACGGTGAACCGGCCCACCCCGAGGGTGATCAGGCCGCCCGCCCCGGCCGGGTTGGCGCCGGCCATCCGCACCACGCCGGCAGCCAGTGAATCCTCGTTGACGGTGACCAGCCCGAAGCTCCCGTCCACGCCGAAGTCCAGTTGCAGGACGGCCGGATTCCAGCGGACGGTGACCGCAAAGCTGCCCAGCAGCTCGGGGCGGGCGGACATGTCCAGGACCACCGGCAGATCGAAGGCCCCGGCGCCCGTCTGGATGGCTCCCACGCCCACCGTGACCGGAATGCCCTGCCCGGCCGCGGGTGCCGCGCCGAGCAGCAGCCCGAGTCCGGCGCCTGCCAGTGCGCCGCGCCTCGTCCGACCGAGCCGGGTCACCGCCCTGCCCCCGCCTCAGTTCCCCGCGCGCAGGAAGACCTGCGGCGCCACGCGCAACGCGGGGGTCAGGTTGGTGAGCGACAGGGCGGCGGACACCTCTTCCATCTCCAGCCGGAGACCGTCGAGGTATCCCTCCTTCTGCACGGTGAACGTGGCCTCATACAGCGTGAGCTGCGTGAAGCCCGTGGGGGAGGCGCCGGCAAACCGCAGGTCCCCCTGCGGGGCCCCGGCGGGGTTGGTCACCCGCATGCCGTCGTCCATGGCCGCCTCGCTCACGTACTGGAGGCTGGCCGGCGCAAAGCGGAGCCGGCCCGTGTAGCTCCCGAGCCGCGCGTCCGTCTCCCCGCCGATCTGCACCTTCACCCAGACCCGGACCACGTCGCCGGGCCGCGCCCGGTCGTTGTCCACCTGGAGGAAGGCCTGGATGCCCTGGGCCGGCGGCGCCGGCTCGCCCGGCGTCCGGGAGGTCAGGGGGTCGTCGTCGCAGCCCGCGAGCAGCAACGCGCCGAACATGAGGATTCGCACCGATCGCATATGCACCTCTCCCGCCTTACGGTCGCACCGTGACGCTGCCGCTCGTCACGACGACGCTGGACAACAGATTCGTGAAGGTCTGGGCCGCCGACAGCTCCGTGATGTCGAGCAGGGGCGCCGCGCTCCCCGCCGCCTGGGCAACGAACCGCACCCGGGCCACGACGACGGATCCGCCGGCCCCGGTCGCGTTCGCCGCGCTGAAGCGGAACGAGCCCTGCTGGACCTCGGTGTCGTTGACGGTGGGCGTCCCGAACGTGCCGGCCTGGACATCAACGTACCGCATGGTGGCCGCATTCCAGGTGAGCTGGGCGTTGTAGCTGCCGAGCAGTTCACCGCCGCTGAAGAACATGTTGATGCGCACGTCCACGACCACGGTGTCGCCCACGCGGGGCGCCCGGAACGCCTCCCCGTCCGCGATGGCCGAGACGGGCACGCTGCCGGATGCCGGCACGCGCACCAGCATGGAATCAGTGAACGCGGCGCTCGTCCCGACGATCACGGCCGTGCCGACGGCCGCGCCGGTCACGAGGCCCGCGGCATCCACCGTCGCCACCGACGGACTCCGGGAGACCCACGTGGCCGTCGCGGGTCCGATGACCGTCCCGTTCCCGTCGAGTAGCACCGCGACGACCGTAACGGTGGCCGAGACCCCGATGGTCTCGAAGCCGGGGGTCACGTCAATGGCCGCCGGCACCGCACCCACGCTGACCCGTGCGGTGTCCGTGAGTCCATCCGCCGACGTGGCGACCACCCGCACGGTCCCCGTCGGACCGACCTGGGCCGTGGCCTGGCCCG
The DNA here is from genome assembly GCA_036398175.1 of Gemmatimonadales bacterium. Classification (GTDB taxonomy): domain Bacteria; phylum Gemmatimonadota; class Gemmatimonadetes; order Gemmatimonadales; family GWC2-71-9; genus JAOTWJ01. The sequence goes on along the minus strand of DASWHL010000098.1, from coordinate 7,671 downwards.
TGTACTTCAGCACGCGCAGGATCAGGCTGTCCGCGGCCGTCGCCAGCCCGTACGTCACCGGCACGCCGACGACGGCGGCCCCCGTGTCATAGACCGTCGCCAGGAACGCGAACGACGCGCCCAGGGCCACGGCGGTGTCGCGCGGCTGCAAGGTCAGGGAGGCGCCGGTGGGGCCGGTGTACGTCACCGGGAGATTGACCGCGTCCGTGGTGGTCCCGGACGTGACCGTGACGGTCTGCGTGCCCTCGAACAGGATCGCGCCGTCGCTGCTCCGGATGGCCTGGAGCAGCACCGTGAACTGCTCGGCGCTCGACTCGAGCATCAGCGCGAGCAGCACGATGGCCTCGCCGGTCACCGCGTCAATCCCCACGGTCGTGTCGGCCACGACCGCCGCGTTGCTCACGCGGGTGACGACGAGGTGGAGCTGGTCCGCATTGGCGGCAAAGGGAGCGAGCACCCCGAAATCCGGCACGATGGCCAGCGCCACGCGCGCGGCGCCGGAGCCCAGCGCGTCCGTGCAGCCCGCGCCCAGGACGAGGGGCCCGAGCAGGCACGCGGCGTACACCGCCGCACGCCCGAGGCGCCGCGCGCTCTGCATGGGGGGAACCCTAACGGGCCACGTTGAACATCAGACCGGCGCGCCAGCCGGACACGGGAATGTCAGCCCCGCCGGGTGGCCGGATATCGCCGAACAGCCCGCTGCCGAACAACGCCAGCGCGAGACCCGGCGAAAAGGTCTGCCGCGCGTCCAGTCCGATGCGGATGGACGAGCCCGCCTTGGTCAGCCGCGACCCGTCCGTGTCCGCCGAGGTGGACATGCGCCACTCGGCGCGCGGCGCCACGGAGAACGAGCGGCTGACGGGAATCGCGTGCCGGAACCCGGCGGCGATCAGGTTTCCCTTGGGCAGCAGGGCCGGCCCGAGTGCCGTTCCCTCGATGGAGGGCTGCCCTCGGTAGACGTCGAACCCGTAGACGGTGAGCTGCATGCGACCCAGACCCTGGACCACCTCCGCGTAGCCGATGTACCGCTGCCCGACACCGGGCTGGAGCTGCCCCCCGAACTCGTCCTTGGTGCGAGCGGCGAACACGCCCGCGACCCGCATGTAGGTGGTGCGGGCCAGCGGCCCTTCCAGCCCCAGGCGCGCGCGGAACTCGGAGCCCGGCACGAGTTCGGTGCCGGAGTCCCGGAAGGGCTGATACGAGAACGGATAGGAATACGTGGCGCCGACACCGATGGCGAACCGACCGGCGGGTATCGCGCCGACCAGCCCGCCGCCCACCGATCCCCCCGACCCCAGCGTGGGAATGGCGAAGCCGATCACGTCGCTGGCGATGGGTGCCAGGACCATGGCCTGGGCGCTGTCCACCTTCGTACCGGTGGGGACCCTCCCCGTGATGACGGCAATGAGCCGGCCCGGCACGACGTTGATTCCGATCCGCGCTTCCGTGTCGAGCATCCCCGACACGGACGCGAACCCGGAGCCCAGATCGAGATCGAGCGACACGTATCCCGTGGACAGCGTGATGTCTACGCGCCGGCCCACAGAGACGTCTATGCCCACCGGCACCGCGAACTCGCTGACCTTCTCGAACGACAATCCGGGATCGAACCTGTACGACTCGTAGACGGCCTGCGCCCGGGCCGTGGTCCGGACCTGGGCCCGCGCCGTCCCCGTCGCGAGGACGAGCAGTGCCGCCCCGATGGTCACCGCCGCGCGGGCGCTCATGGGAGCCGGAACACGATGCGGATCGTGCCGATGACCGTGGTGGGCGGCACGACCGACGGCGGCGGGGGTTGCGCCGTCGTGGTGCCGGTCGCGGTGGTCCCCGTCGTGGTGGCCGAGGTCCCCGCGATCCCCGAGACCTGCTCGGACGAAGTCGGGGCGAGGTCCGCGACGGTCGTGCCCATGGCGCCGCCCACCGGCTCCGCGAACTCCGACGCGGGCGCCACGTCCTGTCCGGCCAGCACCGGCGCGTCGGCCGGTGAGGCCGACTGCGCGTCCTGGGTGGCGGCGGCCGCGGCCTGGCCGTCGCGCGCCTGCCGGAACGAGGGGTCGGCCTGTGTGGCCGCCTGATAGTAGCGGGCGGCGGCCGCGTAATCTCCGCGGTCTTCGGCTTCGAGCGCCCGGGAATACGCGAGAAACGCCGCGAGGTTCTGCGTGCCGTTTTCGAGGATGGCGCGCCGCTCGGCCTCGGAGAGCGTGTAGCCCATGCCGGTCGCGATCCCCACCACCAGCTCCTTCTCCATGCGAAGCAGGTCGCGCAACCGGCCCTGCGCCCGCGACGGCGTCGTCACTTCGCCCGTGCCGAGCACGACCGACGCCTCGAGGCGGACGTTCTGCTCGTTCGGAATGGTGGCCAGGCCCTGCACCATCCGGCCCGCGCGCGCGAGCCGACCCACACGCGCCGCCGTGGCGGGATCCACCTGGGGACCCTGGCCGAGCCGCATCTCCTCGAGCAGCGCGCCGAGGCGCATGCGCTCGACCATCCGGAACCGCTCGAGCAACGCGAGGTCGGAGGTCAGCATCTGCGCGAGCCCCCGGGAGAGGGGCCGGTATGTGGAATCCCCCATCACCTGGATCGGCAGCACGGCCACGGTCTGCGGGTCGGCGGGCTCCTGGCTCAGCTCGGTTTCGCGCGCGAGTGCCTCACGGGCGACCTGGACGGCGTCGGCCCGCACGGCCAGATGCTCGCGGGCGCGGATCGCTCCAACACCGGGGCCGTCGGCGCGGGCCGCGAGGAAGGCGCGGTAGACGGCGATGGCCTCATCATACCGGTTGGCCCGCTCGAGACACTGCCCCAGCACCAGCGGGCCCAGGGCGTCGGTGGGGCTCCGCTCCATCCCGCGGCGCGCGACCGGCATGGCTTCGTCGCACCGGTCCGCGGCCCCGAGCGCCGCGGCGTACCGCAACTGGAGGGGACCGTTCAATGGTTCGCGCGCCGACCGCGCGGCCAGCTCATCGAGTTCGGCGGGTGAAATGGGCGCCGGGGCCGCGGCGCACGCCCACACGCCGCCAGCGACGACCACCCACAACGGCAGACGATGCAACCTCATTCTGTGCCCCCCTTACGGCCGGCCGCGCGGAACGACGGGCGCCGCCGTGAGGCGAAGAACATGCCGCCGGCATGGGGACCCGTCAAGCACGCCGCGACACGGGGATGCCATGTGGCAGAAACCGTGCCGATGACGGGCGGAACCGCTATGCGGCGATTGGGCTGGCTATTGGGCTATGGACCGGTACAGGTCGCGGATGTGGTGCTCGCGGAGGTCGCGGACGGCCTCCCAGAGGTCAGCTTCGGTGGGACCGCAGAGGATCTCGGCGGTGGCGTGCTCCGCGGCCAGGCCGTCGGCGCCGCCGAAGAGAAACCGTCCGCGCCACACGCCGTCGGGCGTGCGACGGACCTCCACCCGAACCGGAATGTCCTCACCACCGAATCGGATCGGGGGGAGCTCATGAATGACAGGTTCAGCCGGGTCGGGAACCCCGTATCGCACCGACTGTGCGGGCATCACACCCTCCGCAGGTTTGCGCAAATATATTGTTTCCGGACACTTACGCAATCGGGCCGCCCTGGCGTCGGGCCCGCGGGCTGCGCCAACCGCCGCGACGCCGCCCCATCCGCCGCCCCCGCTCCACACCCCCCGGCCGACACCGGTAGGGCCGCGCCCACAACGCCTACAGAATGATAGGAATCGGTGCGAACGTCACCGCGAACAGCACCACGGTGGCCCAGCCCAGGGGCACGCGGCTGGCCGGCAGCGGGCGGCGCCATTCCAGCACCTTCGGGTGGGTGAGGCGGCCGCCACCCAGGATCAGCGTGAGCACGGCCCACAGCCACCACGGCCAGAACCAGCCGCCGAGCACGAGCAGGCCGAACCACGCGGCGGCCCCGGCGATCCGTTGGCGGCGCCCCAACAGGGCGTACAGGATGTGTCCGCCGTCGAGCTGGCCCAGCGGCAGGAGGTTCAGGGCCGTGACCAGCATGCCGATCCAGCCGGCGACCGCGATGGGGTGCATCACCAGCGTGCCGTCGCCCACGAGCGCGTGGCGGACGACCCAGGTGATCACGGAGTCGCCCGCCAGGTAATGGCCGCCAGCCAGGGGAATGGCCATCGGCGCCGCGAACTCGCCGGGCGCCGCCACCCCGGATTGCCCGACCCCGACGATCAGCATGATCAGCGCGACCCCGAACCCGACCCAGGGGCCGGCGGCGCCGACGTCCATGAGCTGGCGGCGGTCGAGCACCGGACTGCGCAGCCGGATGAACGCACCGAACGTGCCGATGAAGTTGAGCTCGATGGGCGCGGGGAGGAAGAACGGAGGCGACGCGTCAATGGCGTACCGCTTGGCCGTCAGGTAGTGACCCATCTCATGCGACAGGAGGATGGCCATCAGCGCCATGGCGAACGGAACGCCGGCGAGCCCGGCGTGCGCCCAGCCCTCGAGATTGGCCCAGAGTTCCCCCCACCCACCCCGCAGCGAGGGAAACGTGTGCACCGCGCCGCCGAGCAGCAGGGCTCCCCCGAGCTGGACCGTGAGGAAGGTGCCAAGGAACAGGGCCGCGTGGAGGCCCCACCGTTCGGTCCGCGGCGGGGCGGTTGCCCGGATGAGGACCAGGCGCCCGGCGTCGCTGCCGCTGGCCCAGTAATGGACCCCGGGCCACGCGGCCAGGCCCTCCTGGAGCGCCGGGGACGGCCCCCGGTGCTCGGGGCGGACCACGGCCTCCACGATCTCCCGATCGCGAATCGTCATGGTCCGCCAGTAGGACAGCAGGGTGGGGGCCAGCATCATGCCTCTTGACGGTGCCTCACGCCCGCCTGATATTCCGCAGCGCCATCACCACTTAGACCCCCAAACGCCCCATCCGCAGCAACGCCCGTCCAGGGCTGTCGCCGTATGCGGACCGCGGTCCGCCGCAGCGCCCCCACCCCGCCTGGAGTCCCGCCGTGGACATCGCTGAACTCAAGAGGAAATCCGTCGCGGAGCTGCACGCGATGGCCGAGGAGTTGAACATCACCAACTACTCGGGCATGCGCAAGCAAGATCTGATCTTCCGGATCGAGCAGTCGCTGCTCGATTCCGACACCGTGCTCCAGGGGGAGGGGGTGCTCGAGATCCTCCCCGAAGGCTACGGGTTCCTCCGCAGCCAGGACTGGAGCTACCTCTACGGGCCCGACGACATCTACGTGAGCCCGAGCCAGATCAAGCGGTTCGACCTGCGCACGGGGGACACGATTCTGGGGCAGGTGCGGCCACCGAAGGAAGGCGAGCGGTATCTGGCCCTTCTCAAGGTGGAGAGCGTCAACTTCGACGATCCCGACAAGGCCAAGCACCGCATCGCGTTCGACAACCTGCGCCCGCGCTATCCCGACCGGCGCTTCCGGCTCGAGCGGAAGGACAACGATCTCGCGGTCCGCGTGATTGACCTCCTGTCGCCCATCGGGTTCGGTCAGCGCGGCCTGATCGTGGCCCCGCCCAAGGCCGGCAAGACCATCCTCCTCCAGAAGATCGCCAACTCCCTCACCGAGAATCACCCCGAGGCCACACTCATCGTGCTGCTGATAGACGAGCGGCCCGAAGAGGTGACGGACATGGAGGAGAACGTGAACGCCGAGGTGATCTCGTCCACGTTCGACGAGCCCGCGGACCGCCACGTCCAGGTGGCGGACATGGTGATCGAGAAGGCGCGTCGGCTGGTGGAGCACGGCAAGGACGTGATCATCCTGCTGGACTCGATCACCCGGCTCGCCCGCGCCCACAACGTCGTGATTCCCCACTCCGGCAAGATCCTCTCCGGCGGCGTGGACGCGAACGCCCTCCAGAAGCCGAAGCGGTTCTTCGGAGCGGCCCGCAACATCGAGGGCGGGGGCTCGCTCACGATCATCGCCACGGCGCTGATCGAGACCGGCAGCCGGATGGACGAGGTGATCTTCGAGGAGTTCAAGGGGACCGGCAACATGGAGCTGGTGCTGGACCGCCGCATCGCGGACCGCCGCGTATACCCCGCGATTGACGTGCAGCGCACCTCGACGCGGAAGGAAGAGCTGCTCCTCGACAAGGAGGAGCTCAACAAGATCTACCTGTTGCGCAACTTCCTCGCGGACATGCCGACGGTCGAGGCCATCGAGTTCCTGCTCGAGCGCATGAAGCGGACGAAGAACAACAAGGACTTCTTCGCCACGATGCAGCAGGGATGAGCCGGCGGCACGGCGGAACGGCAGGCGACCGTGCCTGAGCGCCGTGTGCCGCCGGAGGGCCGACTCCTGGCCGTGGACTGGGGCAGCAAGCACATCGGCCTGGCCGTCACGGACCCCACCCGGACCATCGCTCAGCCGCTCGCGACGCTGACGCGGCGCGCCGGCCGCCGGTTCCCGATGCGGCAGCTGCGCCGGTGGCTCGACGAGTACACGCCGACGGGGATCATCGTGGGACTGCCGCTCACGCCCGAGGGCGCCGAAGGCGCGGCGGCGCAGGCGGCCCGTGCGGCGGCCGAGCTGATCGCCGCGAAGACGGGTCTGCCGGTGCTGCTGGTGGACGAGCGCATGACGACGGCGCTGGCCGCCCGGGCGGACGGCGTCGGCGGGCGGGTGGACCGGGATCAGCGGGCCGCGGCCGTCCTGCTCCAGGCCTACCTCGAGCGCGAGCGGTCATGAGGGCGCGACCGCGGATCCTGGCCGCGCTCGCGCTCGGTGCGTGCTCGGCCCCGGCCCCCACCGGCGACGCCGTGCGCATCACGATTCCGCGAGGGGCACCGCTGTCGGCGGTGGCCGAGACCCTGTACGTCCATCGGATCATTGACTCGCCCCGGTGGTTCCGCTTCTACGCCACCCTCGTGCGGCGGGATCGGGCCATCCAGGCCGGTATTTACGACTTTCACCAGCACCGGCCGGCCGCCGAGGTGCTCCGGGCACTGGTGTCGGGGCGCGCGGCGTATCAGCGCCTGGTGCTTCCGGAAGGATTGATGCTGGCGGAGGTGGCCGCGGAGGTCGCGCGCCAACTCGACGTTCCCGCGGAGAGCGTCCTCGCCGCGGCCCGTGACAGCGCCATGGTGGCCCAGGTCGCGCCCGGGGCGGCCAGCCTCGAGGGGTACCTGTACCCGAGCACCTACTTCGTGCCGATTCCCCCGAGCGCCCGTGCCGCGGTCGTCCAGATGGTGCGCGAGTTCGCGGACCGCTGGGACCCGGCCTGGACCGCGCGGCTGGACACCCTGGGCATGACGCGCCACGCAATCGTGACGCTGGCGTCCATCATCGAGGGGGAAGTGCGACACGACCGGGACCGGCCGTACGTGGCCTCGGTCTACCACAACCGGCTGCGCGCGGGCTGGCGGCTTCAGGCGGATCCGACGGTGATCTACGCGCTCGGGCGCCGCCGGCGGCTGTACGAGCGGGATTACCTCTTTTCCTCCCCGTACAACACCTATCTCATCGAGGGCCTGCCGCCGGGGCCGATCGGCCAGCCCTCCGCGGCGAGCCTGGCCGCAGCCCTGTATCCCGCCGCCACGGACTTCTTCTTCCTGGTCGCGCAGGAGGACGGGCACCACATCTTCTCGCGCACGCTGCGCGAGCACACGGCCGCCGTGGCGCGCGTCCACGCGGAGCGGAACGGCGGTCCCTAGCGCGAGGGCTCTCCGTGGATCCCGCTGAAGCGGGCCCTCGGCCGCTGTCTG
>DASWHL010000097.1:0-8268 GCA_036398175.1 Gemmatimonadales bacterium | reverse complement strand
GGATCAATCCGCGCCGCGCGAAGCGCGGGAATCCAGCACGCGCCGATCCCGATCGCCGCCATCATCGCCGCCACGCCGACGAACGTGATCGGATCATGCGGCGCCACGCCGAACAGCAGCCCGTCAATGACCCTGGTGCCGAAAAAGGCGCCGGCAACGCCCACCACGAGACCAATCGCCAGCAACACGCCCCCTTCCCGCAGGATCATCCGCTGCACCCGACCGGGGTCGGCCCCGAGGCTCATACGGATGCCGATCTCGTGGGTCCGCGCGCTCACGGAAAACGCCAGGACACCGGCGATCCCCACGGCCGCGATGATGACGGCCAGGATGCCGAATGACGAGAGCAGCGCGGCGTTGAGGCGCCGGGGGGCGACGCTCTGGTCCTTGATCTGCGCGACCGTCAGCACGTTCTCGATGGGCGCCTGGGGCGCCATGCGCCGTACGATCTGCGTCGCCGTCCCCGCGAGGTCCGCCGCGTCGCGCTCGGCGCGGATCACCAACCCGCCGAAGATCGTAAGCTCCTGCGCGAACGGCATGAACATCACCGCCCGGGGTTCGGTGTCGAGCCCGCCGTCCTGGGTATTGCCGACGACGCCGACGATAGTGCGCCAGTCGCCGCTGAAGGGGGTGAATCGCAGCACCTCGCCCCTGAGCGCGATCCGTTTTCCGAGCGGGTCCTCGCCGTGGAACAGCGCCTCGGCGAGCCGCTGATTGACAATCGTGACGCGGCCGGAGCCGGGCTGGTCGGTGGGTGAGAACTCGCGCCCGTTGAGAAGGGGAATGCCTGCGGCGCGGAAATACTCGGGGTTCGCGGTGCGGAGATCGGCGTGCGGCATGGCTTCACCGGGGGCGAGTGCCTTGCCGTCCGCGGCGACGTCGAAGGCGATCATGGAACCGCGGAGCGGCATCGTGGAGCCGAGCCCCACCTCGGTGACACCCGGGAGGGCGAGCAGCTCGAGCCGCATGCGATCGTAGAGCTCCTTGGCCGCGCCGTCGGACGTGAAGTCCATGCGGGTGGGGTCGAAGAGCGGCACCGGCAGGGTGAGCACGTTCTCGGTGACGAGGCCGGTGTCCACGTCGGCGAGCCGCATCATGGTGCGGGTGAGGAGTCCGGCCCCGGCGAGGAGCACGACGGACACCGCAACCTGCGCCACCACGAGCCCGCGCTGCAGCAGCTGCCTCCTGACGCCCGTGCTCACCCGGTGTCCGCCGGCGGCGATCCAGGAGGCGAAGGTGCCCTCCCGGGGCAGCGCCGCCACGAACGAGAGGAGCAGGGCCAGTATCACCGAGAGCGTGAGCGCGAATCCCAGGACCCAGGCGTCGAGTCGGATCTCGCCGGCGCGGGGCGAGTACCGCTCCGCGAACGAGACGAGCAGCCCCACGCCGAAGGCCGCGATGAACACGCCGAGGACGGCGCCCAGGAACGCCAGCACGAGATTCTCGACCAGCAGGAGTCGCCGCAGCCGCGCCACGCCGGCGCCGAGCGCCGCGCGCACCACGAGTTCGTGCTCGCGGCGCACGCCGCGCATGAGCGTCAGGTTGGCGACGTTGGCCGCGGAGATGATCAGCACGAACGCGGCCGCGGCCATGAGCAGCCACACCGTGAGCCGCGCGCGTTCGCCGAGCACCTGCTTGAAGGGAGCGACCACGACGCGATGATGGGATGCCGGGTCGTACGCCTCACGGTACTGGCTCTGCATGCGCGTGAAGACCGCGGCGACCTCGGCGCGTGCCTGCTCCAGGGTTGCGCCGGGGGCGAGGCGGGCGACGATCTCGGTCATCCGGTGGCTCCGGTCCAGCACCATCAGCGCGCTCAGGTGGTGATCGCTGATGACCATGTTGGTGAACGCATCCACCCGATCCGGGAAGTACGGTGCGGGCTGGAGGACGCCGATCACCGTCGCCGACTTGCTGCCCAGCCGCACCTGGTGGCCGACGATGCCGGAATCGCCGCCGAAACGCCGCTTCCAGAAGTCGTGGGTCAGCACCATCACCGGCGGGACGCCGGTCCCGTCGTCGGCCGGCCGCGTGAGCCTGCCGAGGATCGGGGCGAGGCCCATGATCTCGAAGAAGTTACCGGTGACGAGACCGACGTCGAGGCGGATGGCGCCGTCCGTGCCGTGAAGGGTGCCGAACCAGGGCGAGTACTCCGCGATGTCGGCCAGGGACGGGGCGCCGGCGCGCAGATCCCCGACCTCCGGCACGGAGAACTGCATGTTGCCTCGGGCCGGTCCGTCAATCGAATGCCTGAGGTAGACCAGGCGGTCGCCGTCGCGGTGGGGCAGGGGCTTGAGCAGCACGCCGCGCACGACGCTGAAGATGGCGGTGTTGGCCCCGATGCCGAGCGCCAGGGTGATCACGACCAGCGCGGTGAACCCGGGGCGGTGTCGCAGCGCGCGCAATGCGTAGCGGACGTCGGCCGCGGCGCTTTCGAGCCATGGCAGCCCGCGCTGGTCCCGGACCGCCTCGGCGGCCGCGGTGAGGCCTCCGGAGGCCAGCATGGCCTGGCGGCGCGCCTCGTCCGGATGCATGCCACGCCGGATGTTCTCGGCCGTATGCAGGTCCATGTGGGATTGCAGCTCTTCGCGGAGATCGTCGTCCGCGCGATGTCCGGTGAAGACGCCGGCGAGGCGCGCGAGCGCGGCGCGAAGGTGTCTCATGGTGCCTCACGTCGCGGCGCGAGAAAGGCGGCGATCAGGTCGGCGGTCCGATGCCAGTCGCGGGCTTCGCGCGCCAGTTGCTTGCGCCCGGCGGCGGTGAGCGCATAGTACTTCGCGCGACGGTTGTTCTCGGACGGGCGCCATTCCGCCGTGACGAACCCCTCCTGTTCGAGCTTGAGGAGCGCGGGGTACAGCGTGCCGTAGTTGAGCGTGAGGCGGTGCTTGCTGGTCTCCTCGATGCGGCGGGCGACCCCGTAGCCGTGCAGGGGCCCGAGGACCTCGAGGGTCTTGAGGATCATCAGGGCGAGCGTGCCCTGCTTCACGTCCAGCTTCTCCGCCATGGTCCGTCCTATGGGATACCTATAGGACGGTAATGGGGGGCGTTGGGTCGCGCAAGAGGGGGCGTCGCGTTGCCGGCCGTTCAGGGTTGCAACATCCATCCCGGCCTCATTCGGCCGTTGAAACTCCGGCCTTGGACGGGGCGTCATATTGGATACCCACTGGAAGGCAGCGGGTTCACGACATCATGCATCCACCAACAGGAGGTCCACCCTGGTCTCCCCCGTGGCTGCTCGCTCCAAGCGAACGATGAGAGCGGTCGTCCAGGATGGCTACGGATCACCCGACGTGCTGCACCTGCGGGAGATCGAGCGGCCGGTGGTCACGGACGACCGCGTGCTGGTCGCGGTGCGCGCGGCCTCCGTCAACGCGGCGGACTGCCACCTGCTTCGCGTGTCGCTCCCCGCTCGGGTCGTGTTGGGCCTGCGCGCGCCGAAGGCTCCCGTCCGCGGTCTGGACCTTTCGGGTCATGTCGAAGCGGTCGGCGAGAAGGTGACGCGATTCAAGCCAGGCGACGAGGTGTTGGGCGCGGCGCGCGGGACGTTCGCAGAGTACGCGAGCGCAACGGAAGACCGCCTCGTGGCAAAGCCGCCCTGGCTGACCTTCGAGCAGGCCGCGGCCCTGCCGGTAGCTGGCGTCACGGCGCTGCAGGGTCTTCGCGACAAGGCGCGCGTGCAGCCCGGCCAGCGCGTCCTGATCCATGGCGCGGGAGGTGGCGTGGGGACCTTCGCGGTGCAGATCGCCAAGGCACTCGGCGCCCACGTCACCGCCGTGACCGGCACCCGCAACGTGGACCTCATCCGCTCCATCCGTCCCGACGAGGTCATGGACTACACGCGGGACGATTTCGCCGAGCGAGGCCAGCGCTACGACGTGTTCTTCGACATTGCCGCCACCCGGTCGCTCCGCGCGTGCCTGGGCGTCCTCGAACCACGCGGCACGTTCGTGGGTGCTGGCGCGGCCAAGGGCAGTGTTGTCGCCGTGCTGACGCGTCTACTCGCATCGCTTGCGGTGTCGCACGTCGTGAGCCAGCGAGTCGTGCCGTTCATGGCGAGGGTCAGCCACGACGATCTCGTCGTCCTCGTGGGGCTCATCGAAGCGGGGAAGCTGTTGCCGGTGATTGATCGGGCGTACGCGTTGAGTGAGGTCCCTGACGCCATGCGGTATGTGGCGGGCGGTCACGCTCGGGCGAAGGTCGTCATCACCATCGGCTGAGACTGCGGAGCCGGTGCCGACGGCGTCTCCGCGCCCACGGGGTTGGCCGTCCTGCGAGCCGCCGACCGCCCGGCCCGGTTCTCAGGCCACCGCGAGCACGAAGTTGAGGCCCCGCACGCCGACCGCGCCGGTCTCGATGATCCGGAGCCCCGCGTCGGTGAGGAGGCTGATGATGTCGTGCAGGTCAACGCCGCCGTGCCGGTGGAAGTGCTCGATGAGCCCCTTCCGCTCTCCTGGCGTCCCCCCGAAGTCCACGGCCAGGACGCGCCCGCCCGGCTTCAAGACCCGGCGCATTTCGCGGGCGCACCACTCTCGCGCTTCGCGGGGCAGGTGATGCAGCACCATCGTGTTCAGCACGGCGTCGAACGTCGCGTCCGGGAACGGCAGCGTCTCGGCGCCGCCGATCGTGAAGCGCACGTCCACGCCGGCCCGGCCGGCTTTCTTCCTGGCCCGGGCGATCAGCTCCGGCGACGCGTCAACTCCCTCCACCTGCCCGGCCGGCCCCACCCGGCGCCGGGCCGCGATGGCCAGGGACCCCGTGCCGCAGCCGACGTCCAACACCGACTGGCCCTGCTCGAGGCGAGCCAACCCTACCAGTCGCTCGCGAAACGCCCGCTCCCGGCCGAGCAGCAGGAGCCAGACGAGCAGATCGTAGCTGGCGGCGGCGTGGAGGACTCGGCCCCTGGGAGCCGGTGGGGAGCGGTGATCGTGCGTGTTCGTCACGGTGGGTCCCAACGGGAGGTGATGGTTTGGCGCTTCAAGCCGCCATACGCGTTGCGACCTAGTCCCGGGGCGAGTCCAACCGGTCGGCGTCGCGCTGCTTCGCCAGCAGTCGCTCCGCAAAGTCAACCCGCTCCTCCAGCTCGCTCACCCGCTCCTGCAGCTGATCGAGCTGCCCAAGACGGTCCTGAACGTCCTGCAGCGCCTCGCGCTCGGGCTGCTCCAGGTCGCGGGACTTGGGGCGGGGCAGGAGCCGGAGCAGGGCTAGCCCGCCGAATACCAACACGATCATCGCCCCGAAGGCCGCCGTTGGCCATAGTACCTCGCCCGGCATCCCGAGCCTCCTTCGCCAGCCTCATCGTTGACATCCGGTCAGTGGACCTCAACTGGTATGTACGCACGGTTAGGCGGGGAGTTTCGATTGGCTGCCGGACCGATGACCGGGAGACCGGCCCCGACCGTCGGCTGACCTTCGAAGAGCGGGAAGAGATCTCCCGCCGCCTCGCCATCACCCGAGGGACCCAACGCCGGCCCCACGGTCGGGCCGTCGGCGCCGGCCGCCTCCAACACATGGTCATGATCACCGACCGGCCCGCCGAGGCGGCGGATCGGGCAGTGCCCGGCCATTGGGAAGGGGATCTGGTGCTCGGGCAGCACGGGCAATCCGCCGTGGGCACGCTTGTGGAGCGGACGAGTTGGTACGTGGTGTTATTCCGCTTGCCCAAGGGTCGTCTGGCCGAACACGTCCGCACCGCCCTGGCCCGGCGTATCCGGACGCTGCCGTAGCACCTCTGCCGGTCCCTCACGTGGGATCAAGGCAAAGAAATGGCCCAACACGTCGCGTTCACCGTGGCGACCGGCGTCCAGGTGCACTTTTGTGACCCGCGGAGTCCGTGGCAGCGGGGCACCGGCGAGAACACCAACGGGCTCCTGCGCCAGTATCTTCCGCGCAACGCCGATTTATCGATGGTCAGTCAGCCCCGCCTCGACGCGATTGCACGGGAACTGAACGGCGGCCGCGGCAGACGCTCGGATGGGAGGCGCCAGCGAACGCCTTCGCCCGGGCTGTTGCGAAGACCGCTTGAAACCGCCGGGTCAACTCCAGCTGGGGCTCACGCGCTTGATTGGGAAGCCCGGCGCTGTGCCCACGAGGCATCTGGGACCGTCTCGGTGCGAGACGACGACCCGCGCAGAACGGCAGGGAGTCGGGGAGCCCGTAATGGTGTTTGGACGCTACCCGGGTGACGTGCAGCGGATGCCGCGGGCTGACGCCGCTGGCGAAGGCGGGGGACTATAAGGAGCACCAGCTGGCGGTGAGCGCAACTCGCCGCGGGGATGGGGTACCGTCTCTTGACAGGGAACTTCTTAATGGTGTTGGGCGGCGCTTCACCCCGACTCGCAACCGAGCTGGGGCAACGGTGCGCCCTCCCGACGCGTGCTCGCCCGCTGTAAGGCTCGGCGATCGTCACGGCACCACGAGCACCGGAGTCAACCGGCTGGTCCTGGTCCCGTCGCCGAGCTGGCCCGAGGAGTTATCGCCCCAGCAATGGGCGGTGCCGGTGGCGGTGACCCCGCAGGTGTGGCCGATACCGCGGGCGCTCAACGCGGCAAAGCTCACGCCGCCCGCCACGGGCACCGGGCCCGTATGGCTAGTCCGAGTCCCGTCGCCGAGCTGGCCCGAGGAGTTATCGCCCCAGCAGTGGGCGGCGCCGGTGGCGGTGACTGCGCAGGTGTGGCCGCCCGCGCTCACTGCGGCGAAGCTTACGTCGCCCACCACGGGCACCGGGATCTTCCCATCACAACACGTGGTCCCGTCGCCGAGCTGGCCCGCGGAGTTGTCGCCCCAGCAATAGGCGGCGCCTCCAGCCGTGACCCCGCAGGTGTAGCCGCGGTCGGGGGCCCCGCTTCCCCCGGCGCTCACCGCGGCGATGCTCACACCGCCCGACACGGACACCGGGCTCTTCCGGTCACCCATGGTCCCGAGCGCCCCGTTGACGGTGATCACCTCGCCGAGCTGGCCGTTGTCATTCAAGCCCCAGCAGTAGGCAGTGCCCGCGGCCGTGAGCCCGCAGGTGTGGAAGTCACCGGCGCTCAGCGCAGCGAAGCTCAGCCCGCCTGCCACGAGTACGGGGCGCGAGCGGTCATTGTAGGTCCCGTCGCCGAACTGGCCAGCGTTGTTGCGGCCCCAGCAATACGCGACGCCCGCGGCCGTGAGCCCGCAGGTGTGGATGCCGCCAGCGCTCACCGCGGCGAAGCTGACGCCGCCCGCCACGGGCACGGGGCGCGACCGGTCCTTCTTGGTCCCGTCGCCGAGCTGGCCGAACTTGCTTAGCCCCCAGCAATAGGCGGCGCCCTCAGCCGTGACCCCGCAGGTGTGGATGCCGCCCACGCTCACTGCGGCGTAAGTCACCGTCGCCTGTTGGGTCGGACGCTTCTCGCCTCCACCGCCGCCGATGCCGGTAGCCAGTGCGGGAAACGCAGCCAGGACGTGACGCACGCGGATCGAGCGCATAGGGCCTCCACTCCTCCCACTAAGGTGACTGCCGTCACGTTCGTGAGGCACAGCGTTGCCAGCACGGTGACTCAGCGCGTCAGGTCACCGGTCCGTCCGTCACTCGAAGCGCAAAGCTCATCGCCCGTTCGAAGCCGCGTTCGTTCGCTCCCTGTTCAGGCCGTCGCCGATCGCATGGTGGGGCGGCAGCCCCACGGGCAACCGGCCAGAGATGGGCGCCAGACCGAGGACCGCACGCGCCGCCGCCCGCTGCATGACGTCCTGTCCGCTCCAGGCGAGAAGGAAAGTGCCGAGGTTCGGCAGCCAATCGAGGACCGTGAGCTTGCCGAAGGAGACGACTACCACGCGCGGTCCCTCGGACTGAAGTTGATGTACGAACCGGACGAACGCGTTCGGAAGATCGACATTGGCGGAGTAGACCCCGAGCCGCGGCGCCAGATAGACATTCAGGATGACGTAGTCGGACTGCCGGGCCCGCCGGTGCAACTCCTCATACGTCGACGGGTCGGTGGCGGGGGAGACCCGCTCCGCCTCGATGGATGCCACATGGTCCCGCAGCGTCGTGTTGAACACAGTGCCCTTCCACGGCTCTTGAACGGTGTTGAGCACGGTGTTCTCACGCGCCAGCGTGATGCTCAGCACCCGCGCCTCGGAAGGGTCCGCCAGCGGAACGAGGCCCTCACGGTCCCGGAGTAGAACGATGGAGCGGGCCGCGGCCGACTCGGCCGCTTGCTGGTGCGCCCGCCGCCCGACCACTTGGTTCACCGCCTCGAGCGGAACCGTCCGGTTCTCGTGAAGCCCGAGCCTGGCCTTCGCCTC